>CAJYIX010000033.1 GCA_913775315.1 uncultured Sphingomonas sp.
CGGCCGTCTGAAGGACTGGCGCCGTGTCGCCACCCGCTACGATCGGTGCCCAAACGCCTTCTTCTCCGCCGTCGCCCTCGCTGCCACCATCATCTTCTGGCTGTGATCAACGAGTCCTGACCCTAGCGCTTCGGATGCGATCTCATAGCAAGACACAAGGTGATCCCAAGCCGCAAGGTTTGCATATCGTCTACCATTTTGCAGTGACGTTTTAGCTTCAGCTAAATCAACTGCAGATTCATATCTACTAACTCTTACTTGGACGGCAGATACAGCCTCTCTGGCGGATTCAGCTGCTCCTTTTGCCTGCCTAATTTGAATAATTGAAATCACAAAACCTACAAGGGTCAGGAGAAGGCCAGCGATTCCAAGAACAAGCCCCCAACCTCCAACTGCAACGGCGTTAGAAGGGTCAAATAGGGCAGCCATGATTGATCCTTTGCTCGCTGCGTAAGTTATTTTGTCCTCGTCAAAATGCAACACGGTGCTCGCTTCCGTCACCTCCATAGATGCCACGCTCCCATCCCCCCATGACACGCCCCCCCATTCCCCCTAAAGCACCCCTCGCACGCATCGCTCGCGAAGGACCTGCCGCTTGCTCGTAACCACGCTTGCCGCTGCCGGCGGCTATCTCGATTATCGTTCGCTGGGGCTCGATCCGGTGGCGCTCGACCTCGGCTTCTTCCAGCTCAAATGGTATTCGCTCGCGTACATCGCGGGGATCCTGCTCGGCTGGTTCTATCTGCTCAAGCTGATCGACCGGCCCGGCGCCCCCATGGCGCGGCGGCATGCCGACGACCTCGTCTTCTATGCCACGATCGGCATCATCGCGGGCGGGCGGCTGGGGTACATCACCTTCTACCGCCCCGATCTGTTCGCCAAGCCGCTCGCCATCCTGCGGCTGTGGGACGGGGGCATGTCGTTCCATGGCGGCGTCATCGGCGTCACCATCGGCATCATCCTGATGGCGAGGAAGCACGGGCTGAACTGGCTGCGCATCCACGACTATGTCGCCTGCGTCGTACCGATCGGACTATTCTTCGGCCGGCTCGCCAATTTCGTGAACGGCGAATTGTGGGGCCGGCCGACCGACGTGCCCTGGGCGATCGTCTTTCCGCGCACCGGCCTCGACGTGCCGCGCCACCCGAGCCAGCTCTACGAGGCGGGGCTGGAGGGGATCGTGCTTCTGCTGCTCCTCGCCTTCTTCTTTTGGCGGACGAACGCGCGTTACTATCCCGGCCGGCTCGTCGGCATCTTCCTGCTCGGCTACGGCTCGGCGCGGTTCTTCGTCGAGTTCTTCCGAGAGGCGGACGAGCAGCTGATGTGGCTGCACGACATGACCGGCCTCAACATGGGCCAGTATCTGTGCATGCCGATGATCCTCGGCGGCCTCTTCCTGATCGCCACGTCGAAGGGGCGGCGGCAACGTGTCGAGCCGATCGTCGGCGAGAGCATCGCCTGACGTGAGTGGCGCGAGCCCGGACGGCCCCCTGCCCGAGCGGATCGCGCGCGCGATCACGCTCGGCGGGCCGATCCCGCTGTCGCAGTTCATGGCGGCGGCGAACACGCATTATTACGACACGCGCGATCCGCTGGGCGCGCGCGGCGACTTCACGACGGCGCCCGAGATCAGCCAGATGTTCGGCGAGCTCGTCGGCCTCGCGCTCACCGATCTGTGGCACCGTGCGGGCCAGCCGGCGGCGCGATACGTCGAATACGGCCCCGGCCGCGGCACGCTGGCGGCCGATGCGCTGCGGGCGATGGCGACGGTGGGGCTCACCCCGCCGGTCCACCTGATCGAGGCGTCGGGGACGCTGCGCGAGAAACAGGCCGCGGCCGTGCCGAACGCCGAATGGCATCTCGACCTGCTCGGCGTACCCGATGACGGCGCGTTGCTGGTCGTCGCCAACGAATTCTTCGACGCGCTCCCCATCCGCCAACTCGTCAAGACGGCCGAGGGCTGGCGGGAGCGGCTGGTCGCGTGTCAGGACACGCTGTTCCTGCCTGTCGTCGGCAATACGGTGTTCGACCCGATCGTGCCGCATCATCTTCGCGATGCGCCGAACGGCTCGATCCTCGAAACCAGTCCCGCCAGCGTCGCGGTGATGCGCGTGCTCGCGCGGCGCATCGTCGCACAGGGCGGCGCGGCGATCGTCATCGACTATGGCTATGACGGCCCGCTGGTCGGCGACACGCTGCAGGCGGTGAGCGGCCACAAGTTCGCCAACCCGTTCGAGGACCCCGGCGAGCGCGACCTCACCGCGCATGTCGATTTCGGTACCCTGGCAGAGGCGGCGCGCGCCGAGGGCGCGGTCGTCCATGGGCCCGTCGGGCAGGGCGCGTTCCTCGAGGCGCTGGGCATCGGTCCACGCGCCGCCGCGCTCGCCGCCGCCGCGCCCGAAAAGGCCGCGGGGATCGAGGCCGACCGCGCCCGCCTGACCAGCGCGGACCAGATGGGCGAGCTCTTCAAGGTCGTTGCCGTCACCGCGCCGGGCTGGCCGGTGCCCGAGGGGTTCGCCGCATGATTACCTATCGCGACGCCCGCCCCGACGATGCGGAGGCGCTGTCGGCGATGGCGCAGCAGAGCTTCATCGAGACGTTCGGCCCGCTCTATGCCCCCGCCGACCTCGACGCGTTCCTCGAACAGGCGATGTCGCCCGCGGCCTATGCGCGGCAACTCGCCGACCCGGCGTACCGCATCCACCTCGCACTGATCGAGGGGCAGCCGGTGGGCTTCGCCAAGATCGGCGGCAATTATTTCGAGGGGTTCGACGCCGCCGCGCCGTGTCTGCACCAGCTCTACGTCCTGTCGGCGCATCACGGCGACGGGGTGGGAAAGCGGCTGATGGACTGGGTGCTGGCGACCGCGCAGACCCTCGGCGACGAGCTTTATCTCAGCGTCTATATCGACAACCACCGCGCGCGGCGCTTTTACGACCGGCTTGGCTTCGTGAAGGTGGGCGATTACATCTTCAAGGTCGGCGATCATGAGGATCACGACATCATCATGCGGCTGACACTGTGAGCGTCGAAGTCATCCGCACGGGGGCGCTGGACGGGGTGGCGCACGGCTTTCTCGGCCGGCGCGGCGGCGTATCGACGGGTATCCATGCCGGCCTCAACGTCGGCACCGGGTCGAGCGACGAGCGCGACGCCATCGCCCGCAATCGCGACCTCGCCGCCGCCGCGGTGCTGCCCGGCGCGGCGCTGGTGACGGTGCATCAGGTGCATTCGCCCGACGCGGTGACGGTCGACGCCCCCTTCCCCGGCGAGCGCCCGCGGGCTGACGCGCTGGTGACGCGCACCCCCGGCCTGCTGCTCGGCATCCTCACCGCCGACTGTGCGCCCGTGCTGTTCGCCGATCGCGAGGCGGGCGTCGTGGGGGCTGCGCATGCCGGCTGGAAGGGGGCGATCGGCGGCGTCACCGATGCGACGATCGCCGCGATGGAAGCGCTCGGCGCCGACCGCACCCGCATCGCCGCCGCGATCGGCCCGTGCATCGCGCGGGCGAGCTATGAGGTCGATGCCGGCTTCGCCGGTCGCTTCTGCGCCCAGGACCCGGAGAACGAACGCTTCTTTGCCGAGGGACGGCGCGAGGGTCATTTCCAGTTCGACCTAGAGGGCTATGTCGCCGCCCGCCTCGCCGCCGCGGGGATCGGCAGGGTGGAGATGCTCGGCCTCGACACCTATTCCGACGAGGATCGGTTCTTCAGCTTCCGCCGTGCGACGCACCTGGGCGAACCCGACTATGGCCGCCAGATCAGCCTGATCGGTTTGATTTGATCGAACCGCCCCCGGCGCGCTAGGATGGTTTCAACAGATACCAAGGAGCCTGCCGTGAGCGAACCCACCGAAGCCGACCTGACCGGCGTCCCCGCCGATACCGGCCGCCATAATCCCAAGCCCGCGGTCGAGACGATCGGCAATCGCCGCTTGAAGCCCTCGACGCTGATGATGGGCCATGGCTTCGATCCGGCGCTGTCGGAGGGGTCGCTGAAGCCGCCGGTGTTCCTCACCTCGACCTTCGTCTTCCCCAATGCCGCCGCGGGCAAGCGCCATTTCGAGGGCGTGACGGGCAAGCGGCCGGGCGGAGCCGAAGGCCTCGTCTATTCGCGCTTCAACGGCCCCAACCAGGAGATCCTCGAGGATCGGCTGGGCGTCTGGGAGGATGCCGAGGATGCGCTGACCTTTTCGTCGGGCATGTCGGCGATCGGCACGCTGTTCCTCGCCTTCGTCCAGCCGGGCGACGTGATCGTCCATTCCGGCCCGCTCTATGCCGCGACCGAGACGATGATCGCGCGCCTGCTCGGCAAGTTCGGCGTCGAATGGCTCGACTTCCCCGCCGGCGCTGAACAGGCAGAGATCGAGGCGGTGCTGGAGCAGGCCAAGGCCAAGGGCCGCGTGCCGCTCATCTATCTCGAAAGCCCGGCGAACCCCACCAACGTGCTGGTCGATGTCGAAGCCGTCGCCGCGGCGCGCGATGCGGTGTTCGGCGATGCGGACGAGAAGCCGCCGATCGCGATCGACAACACGTTCCTCGGCCCGCTGTGGCAACAGCCGCTAAAGCATGGTGCGGACCTAGTCGTCTACAGCCTCACCAAATATGTCGGGGGGCACTCCGACCTCGTGGCGGGCGGCGTGCTCGGCTCGCGCAAGCACATGGACACGGTGCGCGCGATCCGGAACACGCTCGGCACCATCCTCGACCCCAACACCGCCTGGATGCTGCTGCGCAGCCTCGAGACGCTGGAGCTGCGCATGAGCCGCGCGGGCGAGAATGCGGCCAAGGTCTGCGAATGGCTGAATGGCCACCCCAAGGTCGAGCGCGTCGGCTATCTCGGCTTCCTGAAGGACGACCGCCAGGCCGATATCTACGCCCGCCACTGCACCGGCGCGGGCTCGACCTTCTCGCTGTACCTCAAGGGCGGGGAGCGCGAGGCGTTCGCCTTCCTCGACGCGCTCAAGATCGCCAAGCTCGCGGTCAGCCTCGGCGGGACGGAGACGCTCGCCTCGGCGCCGGCGGCGATGACGCACCTGTCGGTGCCCGATGCGCGAAAGGCCGCGCTCGGCATCACCAACAACCTCGTGCGCATTTCGATCGGTGTCGAGGATGCCGACGACCTGATCGCCGACTTCGAACAGGCACTGGCGGCGATCTGACCGGACGGCCGATCGGGAACGGGAGAAACGGCATGATCTATATCGCGCTCAATATCGTCCCGATCCTGATCGCCACCCTCGCCGGTCTCGCCATCGGCGCGGTTGTCTGGCGCCGCGCGGCGAGCGATGCGGCACTCCGCCGGCTGTTGCCCTTCGCGATGGTGGCGGAGTTCTGGCTCGCCTCGATCCTCGCCGGCGCGCTCATTCTCGCGCCGCCGCGGGGCAGCGCATGGACGATGGCGCTGGGCAGCGCGTTCGTGATCTGGATCGGCTTCGTCGTCCCCGCACTAATCGTGACGCAGCGGGTGCGCGGCGTGCGGTGGGGCGCGATCGGGACGGATTGCGCGCACTGGCTTGTGGTGATGCTGGTTCAGGCGGCGGTGATGCAGGCCTGGGGGCTGGTGCCGCCGCCGGTTTCGTGAGGGGCGCGCCGCGGCAAAGCCGCGTCGTCGGACGCCCGTTGGGCGCCGGCCGCGCCGCCGATTAGCTTCGCTAATCCGCTACGGCGGCGGCTGGAGCGGGTAGCGGGAATCGAACCCGCGTATTCAGCTTGGAAGGCTGCTGCACTACCATTGTGCTATACCCGCTCGCTGCCCCGCCGATACCGCGGCGGGGCGACGCCGACAAGGGCCTAGCGCGTCGGCACCGGCTCCGGCCCCGTCCAGTCGTAGAAGCCACGGCCGCACTTCTTGCCGACCCAGCCGGCCTCGACATATTTGACGAGCAACGGCGCGGGGCGGAACTTGGGATCGCCCGTCCCCTCGAACAGCACGCGGCAGATGTCGAGGCAGGTGTCGAGGCCGATGAAGTCGGCGAGCGTCAGCGGCCCCATTGGGTGGTTCAGACCCAGCCGGACCGCGGTGTCGATGTCGCGGATCGTCGCCACGCCCTCGCCAAGGGCGAAGCACGCCTCGTTCAGCATCGGCAGCAGCACCCGGTTGACGATGAAGCCCGGCGCGTCGTTCGCATGGACGATCTCCTTGCCCAGGCTCCGCCCGAACGCCTCGACCGCGGCGACCGTCGCGTCGGCGGTGGCAAGGCCGCGGATCAGCTCGATCAGCCCCATGACAGGTACCGGATTGAAGAAATGGACGCCCATGAACCGCGCGGGATCGGGCGACGCCTGCGCCAGCCGCGTGATCGGGATCGACGAGGTGTTGGAGGCGAGGATCGCGGTGTCCGACAGCACCCGGCCGACATTCTCGAAGATCTGGCGCTTGATCGCCTCCTTCTCGGTCGCCGCCTCGATGACGAGGTCGCATGCCCCCATTGCCTCGACCCCGCCGACGCATTCGAGGCGGCCGAGCGCGGCGTCGCGGTCGTCGGCGGTGATCTTTTCCTTCTCGACCGCGCGGGCGAGCAGCTTGGCGATCCCCGCCTTGCCCTTCTCAGCGCGCGCCTGATCGACGTCGGACAGGAGCACGCGGTAGCCGGCCTGCGCCGACACCTGGGCGATCCCCGCCCCCATCTGGCCCGCGCCGATCACGCCAATCGTCTTCATCGCATTCGCTCCTGGTTCGTCTTTTCGATTGCCGCGTCGCTTAGCGGGTGGGACAAGCACTGGCTATGCTGACCCGCGCCTTCGCCGGCCTTGCCGCGCTCGCCCTCGCTCTGCCCGCTTCGGCACAAACGGTGAAGCCGGGGACGCTCAAGACCTTTCGCGACTGGACCGTCGGCTGCGACAATGGCGGGCGGTGCAAGGCGGTGGTGCTGGCGCCGGAGGACGGCAGCCCCGACGAATGGCCGGGGTTCATGCTCTCGATCGAGCGCGAGGCGGGGCCGGGCGGCGCGGTGACGATCGCCCTGTCGGGGCAGGAGGACGCGCAGCCACCGGTGGCGATCCTGATCGACGGCAAGCCGGCGGCGACGATGCACGGCAAGGCGATCACCGGGGCCGAGGCAAGCCGGCTGGCCGCCGCCCTAGCCGGCGGTACGCGCGCGATGATCCGCGCGGGCGGAAAGAGCGCGGTCAACTCGCTCGCCGGGCTGGCGGCGGCGCTGCGCTATATCGACGCCGAGCAGAAGCGCGTGGGGACCGTGGGTGCGCTGATCGCGAAGGGGCCTGCGCCCGACGTAACCGCAGCGCCGGCCTTGCCCACAGTGCGCGCACTCGCGCCTGCGGGCAAGCCGGCGGCGCTCTCACCGGCCCGTATCGCCGGACTGCGCAAGAGCGCCGGATGCGGGATCACCGACGACAGGGACGGACCGCCCGCGACCGAACGCCACGCACTCGGCGGGGGCGACACGCTGGTCCTGATGCCGTGCGACAGCGGCGCGTACAACTTCATCTCCTCGCTCTACGTCATCAGCCGCGACGGCAAGGTGCGGCCCGCACAGACCGACGCGCCGGCGGGCATGGACCCGGACGCCAAGGTGCCGAGTGTCGTCAACGGCAGCTTCGAACGCGGCATCCTGTCGAGCTATGCCAAGGGTCGCGGCATCGGCGATTGCGGCACGATCCAGGAATTCGCCTGGGACGGCCGCCGCTTTCGTCTGACCGAGCAGAGCGAAATGGGCGAATGCCGGGGCAGCACCGACTATATCACGACATGGCGGGCGCGGGTGGTGCGCTGACGAAGCGGAAGCCTACCCCACCTTCGTGAAATCGAGGTCGTGGAAGTCGTAGCTGAAATCGGCATAGGGCGAGAGCGCCTTCATCTTCGCGCCCGTCACCCGGCCCTTATCGACCGTGAACATGACCACCGCATCCTCGCCCGCGCCGGGCTTGAAGGTCGTGCGGAACGCGTCCCTGCCCCAGGCGGTCAACGCACTCTTGAACACCGGGGTCGGCACGAAATCGATCGTCAGGCCGCCGCCGCCCGCCGCCACCACCACGTCGCCGTACCACGGATCGCGATACCGCCCGGCATAGGCGGCGAGCGGCAGGCTCGGCCCGCCGGCCGGTGCCTCCGTCGTCCCGGCCAACCCCTCGGCCGCTTCGGCGTCGTTCTTCGCGCGCATCGCCGCATAGGCACCCGCCCAGTCGAAGGCGGGCGCGCCGAGCAAATGGTCGAGGATCGCATTGCGGATTGCGACCGAAGGCCCGTCCTCGGTATTGGTGAACACCGCGACGCCGAGCCCGAGGCGCGAGATGAGCGCGGTCTGCGTCACCTGTCCCGACAGGCCGCCCGAATGGTTGACGAGCCGCTCGCCGCGATAGTCCTGCACGAACCAGCCGAGCGCATAGGTGGCGGTGACCCCGCGAGAGGGCCAGTCACGCGTCGGTCCCTCGGTCGTGCCGACCAGCGTCACTGGCTTCCACATCTGCGCCGCCGACGCGTCCGACCACAGGCGCTTGCCGTCCGGCAGCGCGCCCTTGGCGAGCTGGACCCGGAGCCATTTGGCGATGTCGGCGACGCTCGCATTGATGCCGCCCGCCGCGTCGGTCATCGGCCCCTCGTCGGGCGCAACGCGCTGCACCTTGCCAAGCCCGCGGACGGGCGGCCCGAGCCGGGCATGACGGCCCGCGACGTTCCCGCCCTTGAGGAACCGCAGCGCCGGCGCGGCGTCGGTCATGCCCAGCGGCTTCAGGATGCGCGTGTCGATGAAGGCGTGCCATGGCTGGCCGCTCACCCGCTCGATCAGCAGGCCCGCGACGACGTAGAGCGCGTTGTCATAGGCATAGCCGGTGCGGAACGGCCGGGCGAAGGGGAAATAGGGCAGTCCCTTCAGGATGTCGCTCGCCGGCCGGTCGCTGGCGGGAAACTGCATCAGGTCGCCGGCACCCAGCGCCAGCCCGCTATTGTGGACCAGGAGCTCGCGCACCGTCAGATATTCGGTGGCGACGGGGTCCTTCATCCGGAACTCGGGGATGTGCTTGCGGACGGGATCGTCCCAGCCGAGCTTGCCCGCCTCGACCAGCATCGCGATCGCCGCGGCGGTAAAGCTCTTGCTGTTCGAGGCGATGCCGAACCGCGTGTGCGCGTCGACCGCGCCCGGCTCGCCGAGCGTACGGACGCCGTATCCCTTGAGATACGGTTCCGCCCCCGGCCGGACCATCGCGATGCCGACGCCGGGAATGTCGAAACGGCGGATGAACTCGGCGACGACGCGATCGACATGCGCCGGATCAAACGTCGCCAGCGCGGTCTGTCCGCGCGCGCCGCCGGACAACGCCAGCCCGATGCCCCCCATCGCCGCCAGCCCCAGCGCGCCGCGCCGGTCGATCCGCATCCGGTGATCCATCGTGAACTCCCCCCATCGATCAGGCTATCGCGGGGCGGTGCCGCCGAAAAGAGGCTATGCGCGCGCTATGCGTTCGCGCCGAACCACGCTCGAATTGCTATGTGGACGACGGCAAATGAGGGTGCGGAAGGATAGCCCCTATGCTCGATCCGCTCATTTCGCTCGCCATCATCGCCGCGCTCTGGACCGCGGTGATCCTGATCGTCGCGCGGCAATGCCGCCGACGGCCTCAGGCCTCGAGCTCGACATCCCAATAGAGCCAGTCGTGCCACGTCTCGTGCAAATAGCCGGGCGGGAATCGGCGGCCGTTTTCCTGCAGATGCCAGCTCGTCGGGCGGATCGGCTGTTCGTAGAGCGGCATGTGCGCCTCTCGCGGGGTGCGCCCCCCCTTCTTGAGGTTGCACGGCGCACAGGCGGTGACGACATTCTCCCAGGTCGTGCGCCCGCCATAGGCGCGCGGGACGACATGGTCGAAGGTGAGGTCGCTGCCCGACCCGCAATATTGGCACCCGAACTTGTCGCGCAGGAACAGGTTGAACCGCGTGAACGCCGGAAATTGCGACGGCTTCACATATTGCTTCAATGCGATGACCGAAGGCAGCTTGATCCGCGCGCTCGGGCTCCTGATCTCGCGCTCGTAATGCGAGACGATGTTGACGCGGTCGAGGAACACCGCCTTGATCGCGGTCTGCCACGGCCAGACCGACAGCGGATAGTAGCTCAGCGGCGTGAAATCGGCATTGAGCACCAAGGCCGGGCAACCGTCCGGATGGCGGATCAGATCGGGGTGGTACATGGAAACTCCCAGTCACCAACACGCGGGTCACGCTGTCGCCGAACAGCATGACAGGGGCATGACAGGGGCATGACAGCATGCCCGGCGATGGATGGTCAAGACCGTCGATGAGCATCGTCACCCGTTTCGCGCCGAGCCCCACGGGCGCGCTGCATCTCGGCCACGCCTGGTCGGCGGTGCAGGCGCATGCGCGGGCGCGGGAAGCCGGCGGGCGCTTCCTGCTCCGCATCGAGGATATCGACGGCACGCGCAGCCGGCCCGAGCATGTGGCGGGCATCCTCGCCGACATGCGCTGGCTCGGCCTCGACTGGGATGGCGAGGTCGTGTTCCAGTCGCAGCGGCTGGATCGGTACACCGACGCGCTGGCGCGGCTGGAGGCGATGGGCCTCGTCTATCGCTGCACCTGCACGCGCGCCGATATCGCCGCGGCGGCGAGCGCGCCGCACGGGGTGGGCTGGGTCGTCTATCCCGGCACGTGCCGCTGGCGCGGCGTCGATCCGGCGCGGCCGCATTGCTGGCGGCTCGACATGGGCAAAGCGATCGAGCGCGCAGGGCCGCTCGACTGGACCGACGAGATCGCCGGGACCGTCGTTGCCGACCCGGCGATGCATGGCGATGTGGTGCTGGCGCGCAAGGATGCGCCGTCCTCCTACCACTTGGCCGTAACGGTCGACGATGCCGCGCTGGGTGTGACCCACATCATCCGCGGCCGTGACCTGTTCGAGGCGACACACGTCCACCGCCTGCTCCAGGCGCTGCTCGACCTGCCGACGCCGGTCTATCGCCACCACGCGCTGCTCGCCGGGCCGGACGGCGAGCGGCTGGCAAAGCGCCACGGCGCGCCGTCGCTCGCCGATCTGCGCGCAGGGGGCATGGGGGGAGGGCTGCTCGCCATGGACCTAAAGGCAGGGCGGCTTCCGCTTGGTTTCGGGGTGCTGAACGCCTAGGTTGAGCGCATGAACACCTTCCTCGTCATCCTGCTGATCGCCGCAATGCTCGCGACGGTCGTCGCGCTCATTCGCGGCATCGTCGCCTTCCTTAAGGTGACGGAGGCCGAGCTGAAGGGCGACGGCCCGCCGTCCGCCGCGTCGATCAAGTCGAACAAGATGATGCAGTTCCGCATCTTCTTTCAGGCGATCGCGGTGCTGATCGTCGTCCTCATCATGTTCGCCGCCGGGCGGACCTGAGTTGGTCAAGCTCAACCGCATCTACACGCGCACCGGCGACGCGGGCACCACGGGCCTGGTCGACGGGTCGCGCGTGTCGAAGGCCGGCTCGCTAATCGCCGCGGTGGGCGAAGTGGACGAGGCTAATTCCGCGCTCGGCGTCGCGCTGGCGCAGATGCAGCCGGGCGAATGGCGTGATGCCGCCGCGATCGTCCAGAACGAGCTGTTCGACCTCGGCGCCGACCTTGCGACCCCGTGGCCGGGCGGCGAGCACGACCTGCGCGTGACGCCCGTACAGACCGCGCGGGTTGAGGCGGCGATCGACGCGATGACATCGGTGCTCGACCCGCTCACCAGCTTTATCCTGCCGGGCGGTACGCCGGCGTCGGCGGCGATGCACGTTGCCCGCGCGACGATCCGCCGGGCCGAGCGCGCAGTGGTCGCCGCGGCCGCCGAACATGCGCTCAATCCAGAGGTGTTGATCTACATCAACCGCTTGTCGGACTTTGCTTTTTGTTTGTGCCGTGTGTTGAACCAAAGTGCCGGCGGGGACGTTATGTGGGTTCCGGGGGCCTCACGCTGAACGTCTGACGATGCAGTGCGCCGCGTTTCGGTGACGAGGAGAGCGACGTGCAGCCAGATCGACAATTCAGCCAGCGGGCGCCGGGGACGGCGAGCCGCTTCGATGCCGTGCGTGCGCTGACCGAGGCACTGGCCGCGCCGCTGTCCGACGCCGACGCCACCGTCCAGTCGATGCCCGACGCCTCGCCCGCCAAATGGCATCTGGCGCACACCACTTGGTTCTTCGAGACGTTCGTGCTGCGCGACCATGTGCCGGGCTATCGGCTGTTCGACGAGCGCTATCCGTTTCTGTTCAACAGCTATTACGAGGCGGAGGGCGCGCGCCACGCCCGGCATCGCCGCGGCATGGTGACGCGGCCGACGCTGGCCGAGGTACTCGACTATCGCCGCGCGGTGAACGAGGCGGTGGCGGGCGCGATCGACACGTTGCCGCCCGCGGCGCTCGAACTGGTCGAACTCGGCTGTCATCACGAGCAGCAGCATCAGGAGCTGTTCGTCACCGACATCCTGCATCTGTTTTCCGAAAACCCCTGCGAACCCGCGATCCACGCGCCGGAGCGAAAGCAGCCGGTGGCGATGCCCGGCCCGATCGGCTGGATCGAGCATGACGGCGGCATCGCCGAGATCGGTCACGACGGCACAGGCTTTGCCTTCGATTGCGAGGGACCGCGCCATCGCGTTCTGCTCGCCCCCCATGCGATCGCCGACCGCACCGTCACCAACGGTGAATGGGCCGCGTTTATCGCCGATGGCGGCTATGCCGATGCGCGCCACTGGCTCGCTGACGGCTGGGCATGGGTGAAGGCCGAGGGGATCGGTGCGCCGCTCTATTGGGAGCGCGCGGGCGACGGCTGGACGCGCTTCGGCCTCGACGGGCGGCGCCCGGTCGATCCCGCCGCGCCGGTCACACATCTCAGCTTCTACGAGGCCGACGCTTATGCGTCCTGGGCCGGCGCGCGCCTGCCGACCGAGGCCGAGTGGGAAGTCGCCGCCGCCGATGCGGACCCCGCGGGCGGCAATCAGATGGATACGGCCACCGCGGTGGAGCCGCGGCCCTCGTCCGGCGGCCCCGCCTTCATCGGCGACGTGTGGGAATGGACGGGCAGCGCCTATCGCCCCTATCCGGGTTTTCGCGCCGCAGAGGGCGCGGTCGGCGAATATAACGGCAAGTTCATGAGCGGGCAGTTCGTGCTGCGCGGCGGGTCGTGCGCGACCCCGCGTGGGCACCTTCGCACCAGCTATCGCAACTTCTTCTATCCCCATCAGCGCTGGCAGTTCACCGGCGTTCGCCTCGCAAAGGACCTGCCGACATGCTGAAGCCCGAGATCGAGGACGGACAGGCGAGTCTCGCCGATCCGGAATTCCGCGGCGACGTGCTGAGCGGCCTTGCCCGCCGCCCGCGCGCGATCCCCGCGCGTTGGTTCTACGACCGCCGCGGGTCCGAGCTGTTCGAGGCAATCACCGAACTGCCCGAATATTACCCCACCCGGACCGAAGTGGCGCTGCTGCAAAGCGCCTGCCCCGAAGTCGCGACCCGCGTCGGCAAGGGCCGGGCGGTGATCGAGTTTGGCTCGGGTTCGTCCACCAAGACGCCGCGGCTGCTCCACTGCGTCGAGCCGGCTGCATACGTGCCGATCGACATTTCGGGCGACTTCCTGCGCGCCTCGTCGGCCGAACTGGCCAAGGGCTTCCCCGACCTCGCCGTCCTGCCGGTCGAGGCCAATTTCATGCATCCCGTGCCGCTGCCGGCGGAAGTCGCTGACATGCCGAAGCTCGGCTTCTTTCCGGGCTCGACGATCGGCAACATGACCCCGCACGTCGCCGCCGACCTCTTGCGCGCGATGCGAGAGAGCCTGGGCGAAGGCGCGATGCTCCTGATCGGCATCGACCGGGTGAAGGATGCGGGCGTCCTCGTCCCCGCCTATGACGACGCCGCCGGGGTGACGGGCGCGTTCAATCTCAACCTCCTCGACCGCATCAACCGCGAGCTGGGTGCGACGATCCCCGTCGACGCGTTCCGGCACAAGGCGGTGTGGAACGACGATGCCTCGCGCATCGAGATGCATCTGGAAGCGGTGCGCGACGTTGTCTTCACCGTCGAGGGTCGCCCGTTCGAGATCACCGCGGGCGAGACGATCCATACCGAGAACAGCCACAAATATGGCGAGCGCGGCGCCCGCGTGCTGCTGCGCACCGGCGGCTGGACGCCGGTCGCCGAGTGGACCGACCCGAAGGGCTGGTTCTCGCTGATCCTGGCCGAAGCGAAGGCACCCGAAACCGCGCCATGAACTGACATCAGGCTACGCGACCCCGGATCGTGTCCGGGGCCACCGGGTCAATTGGCCATCGGCAGGCGCAGCCGCACCAGCAGCCCGCCCAAATCCTCGCTCTCCTCGAGGCTGACGGTCCCCTCGTAGATTTCCGCCACGTCGCGCACGATCGCGAGGCCGAGGCCCGTGCCCGGCTTGCCGCTGTCAAGGCGCACGCCGCGGTCGAAGATTCGCACGCGGTCGGCCTCGGGGATGCCGGTGCCGTCGTCCTCGACCATGATCTCGACGAAGCCGGCGGTCGCGCCGACGGTGATGAACACGCTGCCACCGCCATATTTCGCGGCATTCTCGACCAGGTTGCCGAGCAGGTCGTCCAGGTCCTGCCGCTCGATATGCGCCGACAGGTCCTTGCGACCGTCCACGTCGATGCGGACGTGACGATAGAGGCGGGCGACCGCCCGCTCCACCGCCTCGATCGATGGCCAGACCTCCGCCCGGCTATGCGCCGACCCTCGCCGACCGACCGCCCGTGCGCGCGCGAGGTGGTGGTCGATCTGCCGGCGCATCGTCCGCGCCTCGCGCACCACCGTCTCGGGCAGGTCGTCGGTGCCCGCGGCCGCCGCATTCATGATGACGGTCAGCGGCGTCTTGAGCGCATGGGCCAGGTTGCCGGCGTGACGCCGCGCTTCCTCTGCCTGCCGCTCGTTATGCTGGATGAGGCCGTTCAGTTCCTCGACCATCGGCGCCACTTCGGCGGGAAGCGGCCCCTCGATCCGCGGCGATGTCCCGCCGCGCATCGCCGCCAGGTCGCGGCGCAGCTTCTTGAGCGGCAACAGCCCGTACCACGTCTGAAGCGCCGCCATGACGATGAGGCCAAGGCCGAGCAGCAGGAAGCTGCGCACCAGCGTCTGGCGCAGCGCCGCGATCTGCGCGTCGAGCATCGCCCGGCTCTGCGCGATCTGGAACCGCCACCAGGTGTTCGACTTTGGCAGCTTCACGTCGCGTTCGGCGACGCGCAGCTTCTCGTCGGCAAACTCGTTCGAATCATAGGTGTGGACCGAACCGTTGGGCGCATGGGCATGGACGCGCAGCACCCGGTCCCACAGTGATCGCGAGGGGTATGGCCGGAACCCCTTGCCGGAAACCTGCCAGTAAAGCCCCGAATAGGGCTCGAAGAAACGCTGGTCGGCAAGTTCGCGGTTGAAGACCACCTCGCCCGTATTGTCGATCTCTGCCGAGACGATCATTGAGGTGAGGAGGTAGTCGAGCTGGTCGTCGAAATTGCGCGTGATCGCGCCGGTCAGCACCCGGTCGAGCGCGAAGCCGCCGCCCGCCAGCAGCAGCAGGATCCACGCGCTGGCGATGAAGATCATCCGCCGGCTGAGCGAGCCGGTGACGCGCACATAGGGACGCGCGCGATCGGGCGCAGGCTCGCTCATCGGATCGGCGCCCGCCCCGTTAGTCGGCGCTGGCCGGCGCACCCGACGGATCGTCGAGGCTGTAGCCGAGGCCGCGAATCGTGGTGATGACGTCGGCGCCCAGCTTCTTGCGGATACGCGTCACGAACACTTCGATCGTGTTCGAATCGCGGTCGAAATCCTGATCGTAAATGTGCTCGATCAGCTCGGTGCGGCTCACCACCTTGCCCTTGTGGTGGAGAAGGTAGCTCAAGAGCTTGTATTCCTGCGCGGTCAGCTTGACCGGGTCGCCCGCCTTGGTGACCTTGCCCGAGCGCGTGTCGAGGCGGATGTCGCCCGCGTTGAGCTCGGCCGAGGCGTTGCCCGACGCGCGGCGGATCAGCGCGCGCAGGCGGGCGATCAGTTCCTCGGTCTGAAAGGGCTTGGCGACATAGTCGTCGGCACCGGCATCGAGGCCCGCGACCTTGTCTGACCAGCTGTCGCGCGCGGTGAGCACAAGGACCGGCGCGGTCCGCCCCTCGCGCCGCCAGCGGTCGAGGACGGTCAGCCCGTCGATCTCGGGAAGGCCGAGATCGAGGATGATCGCGTCATATTGCTCGGTCGAACCGAGGAAATGCCCCTCCTCGCCATCACTGGCGGTATCGACGGCATAGCCCGCGCCGGTCAGCGTGTTCGACAATTGCTGGCGAAGGTTCGGTTCGTCCTCGACGATCAAGACGCGCATCGCGTTCCCCTAAAGCTGTTCTAGTTGCCGGACCGGCCGAGGATCTGCCCCGACCGCCCGTCGACATCAATCCAGATCAAGTTTCCATCGCGCAGGAACTTGAAGGTGTAGACCGCGGTTCCCGAATCGAAGTCGAAGCCGACATAGCGCGCGCCCGGCATTCGCGGGATCACCCGGCGCTCGAGCTCGCGCAGCGGAAGGATGCGACCCTCGACGCGCGCCTCGCGAGCGGCGCGGTGGTCGCCCTGGCGCTGCCCGGCGGCGGCGGCGGGCATATCCCCCGCCGCCGTCCACGCGCACGCTACCGCCACAAGAGCGCTGAGCCCCGTCATCCTCATGTCGCATCGCATAGGGGTCCAGCGTTGAACAGCCTCTGAATAAGCCCGTAACCTTGTGGCAACGCTTGCGTGGCTTTCGCGCCACGGGCCGGCGTTCTTGCCGCGTCCCGCCAAAGCCCGTAGGTGGCGCGCCATGGCCGCTCCCGTGCTTTCCTATGAAGACCTCGGCCTGATCCAGGGATCGGGCTGGCTGTTTCGCAATCTCGACATCCATATTGGCGCGCGCGACCGGCTGGCGCTGATCGGGCGCAACGGCGCGGGCAAGACCACGCTCTTGAAGCTGATTGGCGGCCGGCTCGACCCGGATGAGGGGCGGCGGACGATCGTGCCCGGCACAAACGTCGTGATGCTGGAGCAGGACCCGCAGGTTGCGGGCTGCGCGACATTGCTCGATTTCGTGCTCAAGGGCGACGATGCGCCCGCGCGGCACGAAGCCGAGGCGATCGCCGACCAGCTCGGCATCGACCTGAACCGAGAGGCGGCGACCGCGAGCGGGGGCGAGCGCCGCCGCGCCGCGATCGCGCGCGCGCTGGCGCAAAGCCCCGACGTGCTGCTGCTCGACGAGCCGACCAACCATCTCGACATCACCGCGATTGAATGGCTGGAGGACTGGCTGAGCCGCTACAACGGCGCATTCGTCGTCATCAGCCACGACCGGACGTTCCTCACCCGCCTGACGAAGCAGACGCTGTGGCTCGACCGCGGCGGCATCCGCCGGGCCGAAGTCGGCTTCGGCGGGTTCGAGGCATGGACCGAACAGGTCACCGCCGAGGAACAGCGCGCCGCCGAGAAGCTCGACGCGAAACTCAAGCTCGAGGAACACTGGCTCCAGCGCGGCGTCACCGGGCGTCGCAAGCGCAACCAGGGCCGCCTTTCCAAGCTGATCGAGATGCGCGCCGAACGCGCGGCGATGCAGGGGCCGCAGGGCGCGGCCGCGCTTTCGGTCGGCACCGACGATGCCAAGACCAAGGTCGTGATCGACGCCAAGCACGTCTCGAAGCATTTCGGCGACCGCGCGATCCTGAAGGACCTGAGCTTGCGCGTCACCCGCCGCGACCGGATCGGCATCGTGGGGCCCAACGGCGCGGGCAAGTCGACGCTCATCAAGCTTCTGACCGGCCAGATCGCGCCCGACAGCGGCGAGGTGAAGCTCGCCAAGACGCTCGAATCCGTCATCATCGACCAACAGCGCAGCCGCATGGCGCCCGAGAAGACCGTGCGCGAAGTGCTGGCCGACGGCGGCGAGTGGATCGACGTGCTGGGGGTGCGCAAGCATGTCCACGGCTATCTCAAGGAGTTCCTGTTCGCGCCCGAGCTGATCGACGCCAAGGTCGGCACGCTGTCGGGCGGCGAACGCTCGCGGCTCCTCATGGCGCGCGAGTTCGCCCGGCCCTCGAACCTGATGGTGCTGGACGAGCCGACCAACGACCTCGACCTCGAAACGCTCGACCTCCTCCAGGAAGTGATCGGCGATTACGAGGGGACGGTGCTGATCGTCAGCCACGATCGCGACTTCCTCGACCGCACGGTCACCGTCACGCTCGGCCTCGACGGGTCGGGCGTCGCCGACATGGTGGCGGGCGGCTATGCCGACTGGGACGCCAAGCGCCGCGTGCGACAGGTCGCGGCGAAGAAGGCGGCGCCCAAGCCCGTCGAGGTCGCGAAGCCCAAGTCTGCGAAGCTGAGCTACAAGGATCAGCGCGACTACGACCTGTTGCCCGCCCGGATCGAGGCGATCGATGCCGAGATCGCCAAGGCGGAGGCGGCGATGGCCGACCCCGACCTGTTCACGAAGAACCCCGCGCGGTTCGATGCGCTGATGAAGGACGTCGCCCGCCTGACCGGCGAAAAGGACGCCGCCGAGATGCGCTGGCTGGAGCTCGCCGAACAGGTCGAGGCGCTGGGGTAACCGTCACCCCAGCGAAAGCTGGGGTCGCTCGCCGCGCGCGCTGCAACCGGGCGATCCCAGCTTTCGCTGGGATGACGAGCTGCCCCCTTACTGCCCCGTCGCACCCGCCGCCTTGGGCAACGCGGCGCTCACCCCCGGCACGAACTCTGCCCCCTCCAGCACCTGGATCGACGAGTCCTTGAACGCGTCGCCGATGGGCTCGGCCCGGCCCTTGAGGCATTGCTTGAGGAACCCCTCGGTGATCGAGAAGAAGGCGAGCCGGTTCTCGGGCCGCTGGAAGCCGTGGCCCTCGTCGGTGAAGTTGACGTACGTCACCGGCAGCTTCTTGGCGCGCATCGCCTCGACGATCTGGTCGCTCTCGGCCTTGACCACGCGCGGGTCGTTCTGGCCCTGACCGATAAGCAGGGGCACCCGGATCGCGTCCACCCGGCTTATCGGCGACTGCGCCATCATCCGCGGCACGTCCGCCGCCTTGGCCGGATCGCCGATATGCTTGTAGAAATTGCCCTCCAGGCTGGGGCGCCAATAGGCCGGGAAGCTCTCCATCAGCGTCTTGAGGTTCGAGGGTCCCACGATATCGACGCCGCAGGCGAAGCGGTCGGGGGTAAAGGTGACGCCGACCAGCGTCGCATAGCCGCCATAGCTGCCGCCCATGATCGCGACCTTGTCGGGCGTCGTCACCCCGGCCTTCACCGCATAATCGACCGCGTCGAGCAGGTCCTGATGCATCTTGCCCGACCATTCGCCGACGCCGGCATTGACGAAGCCCTTACCGAAGCCCGTCGAGCTGCGATAATTGACGCTCATCACCGCATAGCCGCGGTTCGCCAGAAACTGGTGGATCGAATTATAGCCATAGCTGTCGCGCGCCCACGGCCCGCCATGGACGTACATGACCATCGGCACCGGCCGGTTGGGCCGCCCGTCGCCATCGGGATCGGCATCTGCCGGCAGCGTCAGATAGCTGACCAGCGTCAGCCCGTCCTTGGCCTTCACCTCGACCGGCTGCATCGCGCGCAGGCGATAGCGGGCAAGGTCCGGGCGGCTGTCGAACAGCCTGGCGAGCGTCTTGGCCTTGCGGTCGTAAAGGTAGGCGACCGCGGGCTGCTCCGCCGAATTGGCGGTGACGGTGGCGTAGCGCCCGTCGTCGCTGATCGAAGTGATCGAAAGCTCGCCCTTCAGTTTCGACTTCAGGAAATCAAGGTCCGCCTTTGCCGCCGGGTCGAGCGGCGTCCACTCGCTGCGCAGATAGTTGACCGAATAGGCGAGCGGCTTGAAGGTCATCGGGTCGGTGAGGATGTTCTGGACATCCGCCTTGTCGCTGGCGGCGAGTACCGTCGTCTTGAGCGTCGCGGTGTCCATCGCGACCAGCGCCGCCTTGTCCCGCCCGCGGCTGTCGGTCCAGTACATCGTCTTCCCGTCGCGATCGAAGCCGCGCGGGCCGGTCGTGAACGCATCCTCGTTGCCGAAGGCGACCGCCTCCTTCCAACTGCCGTCGCTCTCGCGCCGATAGTAGGCCTGCCCGCCGCCCGGCGTCGTCTTCGCGCCAAACCGGACACGCAACTGGTTGTCGGTGACGAGCTCGCCGTAACCGGGATTCTCGAACACCTTGGTCCTAGCGCCGGTCTTGTAGTCGACTTCGTAGAGATCGAAGAACTGCGGGTCGCGGTCGTTGAGGCCGATCAGCACGACGCCGGGCTTCAAGGGGCTCACGCCCTGGATCTGCGCGCGCACCTTTGGCCCCACCGGCGTCAGGTCGCGCGTCGCCCCGCCCGCGGCGGGGACGGCGAAGACATGATCGTTCTCGTTCCCGCCCTCGTCGTTGAGGAACAGCAGAAACTGGCCGTCGGGCGCCCAGGCATAGTTGGCAAGCCCGCGCTTGCGCTCGCTCGTCACCGCCTTCGCCGCCGTCAGGTTGCCGACCGGCGCGACCCAGATGTTCATCACGCCATCGACGGGTGCGAGCCAAGCAACGTTCCGGCCGTCGGGACTGACCTGCGCGCCCGAACGGCTGGGGTTCCCGAAGATCAGCGCGCGCGGGATGAGGTCGCCGGCGGGCGCGGGCGTCTGCGCGGGCAACGCGGTGGCGACGGCGGCGATGGCGACAGCGCCAGCGAGCAGGGCACGGCTGTTGAGCTGGTACGGCATGATCGACTCCCCCGAATCTGTTGTTGGCGGGAGGCTATCGGGTGTCTCAGCCCAATACAACACGTCACCCCGAACTCGGTCCGGGGTGACGATGGAAATCAGGCGCGCAGCAGCTCGTTGATGCTGGTCTTCGCGCGCGTGTGCTCGTCCACGCGCTTGACGATCACCGCGCAGTAGAGTGCCGGCTTGCCGTCCCCGCCGCCCAGCGAACCCGGCACCACGACGGCATATTCGGGCACCTCGCCCGTCGTCACTTCGCCGGTCGCGCGGTCGACGATCTTGGTCGACGCGCCCAGATAGACGCCCATCGACAGCACCGCGCCGCGGCGGACGATCACGCCCTCGGCCACCTCGGCACGCGCGCCGATGAAGGCGCCGTCCTCGATGATGACCGGATTGGCCTGAAGCGGCTCGAGCACGCCGCCGATGCCCGCGCCGCCCGACAGGTGGACGTCGCGGCCGATCTGCGCGCAGCTGCCGACTGTTGCCCAGGTGTCGACCATCGTCCCCTCGCCCACATAGGCGCCGATGTTGACGAAGCTCGGCATCAAGACCGCGCCCTTGCCGATGAAGCTGCCGCGGCGCACGACGCTGCCCGGCACCGCGCGGAAGCCCGCAGACCGGAACGCGCCCGCGTCCCAGCCCTGGAACTTCGACGGCACCTTGTCGAACCAGTTGGCGCCGCCCGGCCCCTCCATCACCTCGTTGTCGTTGAGACGGAAGGAAAGAAGCACAGCCTTCTTCAACCACTGGTTGACGGTCCAGTTGCCGCCCTCGCCCGGCTCGGCCACGCGGACCTTGCCCGCGTCGAGCAGCGACAGCGCGGCGTTCACCGCCTCGCGCACCTCGCCCGTGGTCGCGGTGGACAGCGCGGCGCGATCCTCCCACGCCGCCTCGATCACGCTTTGCAGTTGCTCGCTCATAGGTCCTCCCAAAGGTCGGTCAGCCACGCGGTGAGGTCGGTGGTGACGAAATCGATCGCGGCGCGGTCCACGCCCACCTGTTCAGACCCGTTGTCGATCCAGACCGTGGTCATGCCGATCGCCTTGGCCGGGGGCAGGTTGCGCGCCATATCCTCGACGAACAGCGCATGCGTCGGGTCGATGCCCCAGGCCTCGCACAGCCCGTCATAAGCCTGGGGGTGCGGCTTGGGCAGATAGCCGGTCGCGTGGATGTCGTGGATCGCCTCGAAGCTCTCGTGCAGGCCCAGCCGCCCCAGCACGCGCGTCGCGTAGGGTGCATCGCCGTTGGTGAAGACGAGCTTGCGCCCCGGCAGCCGCGCGATCGCCTCAACCAGCCGGTCGTTGGGCGACAGCCGATCCATGTCGACGTCGTGGACGAAGGCGAGGAACTCGTGCGGGTCGATCGCCCGCTCGGCCATCAGCCCCGACAGTGTGGTCCCGTGCGCGACGAAATGCCGCTTCTGGATCGCGAATGCGGTCTCCCGGTCGCATCCTTCGAGCGCGACGACGTAATCGGTCATCCGCGCCTCGATCTGCGCGAACAAATCCGCGCCCGCCGGGTACAGCGTGTTGTCGAGATCGAAGATCCAGGTGTCGATATGCGCGAGCCGCGGGTCCATGTCGGCCCGCGCTTTAGGGGCGTGGAGCCAGAGGGGCAACCACGGGCTCTCGGCTAATCCACCAGCGCGTCGATCGCCTGTGCCATGTCCACGTCGCGCGACGACAGGCCGCCGGCATCGTGCGTCGTCAACAGGATTTCCACACGGTTATACACATTCGACCATTCGGGATGATGGTCCGCCTTCTCCGCCAGCAGCGCCACCCGCGTCATGAACGCAAACGCCTGAGAGAAATCCTCGAACGAAAAGCTGCGCGTGATCGCGTCGCGGGCCTCGTCATGGTCCCAGTCGGGCAGTCCCTCCAGCGCCTCGACCCGCTCGGCTTCGCTCAGTGCCTCGATCATGCCGCTCCCCTTGGTGCTTCTGCCTTGCTATGCCGCCCTCATGGCCGAACCCGCCCCCGCTTGCCAAGCCGCCCCCGACGCCGCCGCGATCGAGCGGCTCGCACAGGCGACGCTCGACCGCATCCCGGCACCGTTCGCCGCGCACCTCGAGAATGTCGTGCTGATCGTCGAGGATTATGCCGACGACGAGACGCTGGACGATCTCGGCATCGAGGACCCGATCGAGCTGACCGGCATCTATCACGGCCGCCCGATCGGCGAGAAGTCGGCCTTCGATACGGCCGCGATGCCCGATCGCATCCACCTCTATCGCCTGCCCATCCTGTGGGAGTGGATCGAGACCGGCGTGACGCTCGACGCGCTGGTTCACCATGTCGTGGTGCACGAGGTCGGCCATCATTTCGGCCTGTCCGACGAGGACATGCACGCACTGGAGGCTGCGGCCGAGTGAGCCTGCTGGCGTTCCAAGACGTCGCCTGCGACCGCGGCGGGCGGCGGCTGTTCGCGGGGCTGAGCTTTGCGCTGGGACCGGGCGAGGCGGCGCTGCTGACCGGCCCCAACGGGATCGGCAAGTCCAGCCTTGTCCGCCTTGCTGCCGGGCTGTCCGCCCCCGCTGCCGGCCGGATCGACCGAGAAGCCCCCGCCGCGCTCGCCGCCGAGGCTGCGGCGCTCGATACCGAATTGCCGCTGGCCGCCGCGCTCGGCTTCTGGGCGGCGCTCGACGGCGGGCGCGAGCGGGTAGCGTCGGCGTTGACCGCCATGGGCATTGGCCATCTCGCCGAGGTGCCCGTCCGCTTCCTCTCGACCGGCCAGCGCAAACGCGCCGCGCTCGCCCGCGTCGTCGCGAGCGGTGCGGCGCTCTGGTTGCTGGACGAGCCGGCAAACGGCCTCGACACCGCCTCGGTAGCGGCGCTGGAGGCGGCGATCGACGCGCATCGCGCAAGCGGCGGCGCGGTGCTGGTGGCGAGCCATGTGCCCGTCGCGCTACCCGACGCACAAGACTTGCGCCTGTGAGCGCGTTCACGGCGATTGCGTGGCGGGAGCTGCGCCGGGCCTGGGTCGGCGGCGGGGTGATGCTGCCGATCGCGTTCTTCCTGCTCGTCTCGATCCTGTTCCCGTTCGCGGTCGGACCGGATGCCAAGCTGCTCGGCCGGATCGCGGGCGGCGTCGTCTGGTCCGCCGCGCTGCTCGCCGCGCTGATGCCGGTCGAGCGATTGGTGGGCCCAGACATGGAAGCCGGCGTGCTCGATCAGTTTGCGGCGCGCGGCCTGTCCGATGCGGGTGTGGCGCTGGCCAAGACGCTGGGCCACTGGCTCGGTTTCGGCCCGCCGCTGATGCTGGCGAGCGTGATTGCCGCGGGGCTGCTCGGCATGGACGGGGCGGCGCTGGTGCGCGTGCTGATCGGCCTCGCCATCGGCACGCCGGGGCTTGCGGCGCTGGCGGTGGCGACCGGCGCGCTCACCGCCGGCCTGCGCGGCGCGGGCGCGGTGGCCGGCCTCGTCATGCTCCCCCTCGCGCTGCCGCTCCTCATCTTCGGCGCGGGCGAGGGGCCGGGCGCGGTCAAGCTGCTCGGCGCGGTGTCGCTGCTGCTGCTCGCCGGCGCGCCCTTCGTCGCGGGCGCGGCGATGCGGATGGGGCGAGGGTAAGTCTGACTCCTCCCTGAAAGGGAGGGGAGCAGGCTAGTCCCGCGACCACCGCGCGAAGATCGCCGTCGGCAGTTCCAGCCCGCGCGCTTCCTCGCGCACCGTCAGCTCGCCCGCCTCGACCCGGCCCGGCAAATCCGCGAATTGCTGGCGGACCAGCTCGCCGATCGCGATCGCGGACAGGCGCACGGCATAGACCGTCAGGAACAGGAACCGGCTGTCGGAATCGAGCAGTCGGCGGCAATCGGCGATCAGGCCGGGTAGCCCCTCGTCGAGCTTCCAGACCTCGCCATTCGGCCCGCGGCCCCATTTGGGCGGGTCGAGGATGATGCCGTCGTATCGCCGGCCGCGTCGTACCTCGCGCGCGACGAACTTGCCCGCATCCTCGACCAGCCAGCGGATCGGCTTGTCCGCCATGCCCGACAGCGCGGCATTGCCGCGCGCCGCCTCGACCGATTTCTTCGACGCATCGACATGCACCATCCGCGCGCCTGCGGCGGCGAGCGCCAGCGTGCCGACGCCGGTATAGCCGAACAGGTTGAGGCATTCGGGATCCGCCGCCCCTTCGATCCGCCCGCGCATCCAGTCCCAGACCGGGGCCATGTCGGGGAAGAAACCCAGATGCCGGAACGGCGTGTTGCTCGCGGTGAACTTCGCCTCTCGCCACGCCAGCGGCCAGCCACCCGCCGGCACCTCCGCCGACAGATGCCAGCGCCCGCCGCCATCCTCATCCGCGCCGGGGATGAACTCGCCGTCCGCCTTCCAGTCGGCGCTGGCGGGTGCCCACATCGCCTGCGGCTCGGGCCGGATGAAGCGGAAGCGCCCGTACCGCTCCAGCTTGCGGCCATGTCCGCTGTCGATCAGGCCGTAATCGGCCCAGGGTTCGCCGGTGAGCGTGACGAGGGTCATGGCACGCGCGGCTTCGCCCGCTCGGCGATGTAAGCGGTCACCGCCTCGAACGTCGCGGGAAGGACGTCGTAGCGCTCCTCGCGCTCGAACAGGTCGCCGACGCGCGGCGGCAGCGCGGGGCGGACGCCCACCGCGCGCTCGACCGCATCGACGAACTTGGCCGGATGGGCGGTGGCGAGCGTCACCGTCGGCGCCTCGCCCTTCAGCGCCACCGCGGCGGCGTAGCCGATCGCGGTATGCGGATCGAGCACCTGCCCGGCCCCGTCATGCGCGCGCGCCATCGCCGCGGCCATGCCGTCCTCGTCCACCGCGATGCTGCGGAACAGCGCCGACGCCCCCTCAGACTGCGCATTGGTCAGGCGCATCGCCCGCGTCGATTCGAACCCCGCCATCTGCTCGGCGATCGCCGCGCCGTCGCGATCGGAAAGGTCGTGGAGCAGTCGCTCGAAGTTCGAGCTCACCTGAATGTCCATCGACGGCGTCGCGGTGGGCGTCACGGTGCCGCTCGAATAATCGCCCGACGACAACGCGCGGTGGAGGATGTCGTTGACGTTGGTGGCGACGACCAGCCGCTCGATCGGCAGGCCCATCTTCGCCGCGACATAGCCGGCGAACACGTCGCCGAAATTGCCCGTCGGCACGCTGAACGCGACCGCGCGTTCCGGCGCGCCGAGCCGGACGGCGGCGTAGAAATAATAGACCACCTGCGCCATCAACCGTGCCCAGTTGATCGAGTTGACCGCCGACAGCTTGAAGCGCGCGCTGAACGCGGGGTCGCGGAACATCGCCTTCACCAGCGCCTGCGCGGTGTCGAAGTCGCCCTCGATCGCGATGTTGTGGACGTTGGGGGCGAGCACCGTCGTCATCTGCCGCCGCTGCACGTCGCTCACCCGGCCATGCGGGTGGAGCATGAAGATATCGACGCCCGCACGCCCCGCCAGCGCGTCGATCGCGGCGGAACCGGTGTCGCCGCTGGTCGCACCGATCACCGTCAGCGGCTCGGTCGCGCCGGTCAGGAAGCGTTCGAACAGCAGCCCTACGAGTTGCAGCGCGACGTCCTTGAACGCCAGCGTGGGCCCATGAAACAGCTCGAGCAGCCACTGGTCGGACTCGAGCTGGACGAGCGGCGTCACCGCCTTGTGCGCGAACCGGCCATAGGCGGCGGTGCAGAGCTCGCGAAGCTCGTCCTCGGTCAGGCTGCCCGCGACGAACGGCGCCATCACCCGCACCGCGGTCTCGACATAATCGAGGCCCGCGAGCGCGGCGATCCCGTCGCGGGTCATCGCCGGCCACGCTGCGGGCACGTAGAGCCCGCCGTCCGCCGCCAACCCCGCCAGCGTCGCGCCCTCGAAGTCGAGGACCGGCGCGCTCCCCCTAGTGCTCACATACCGCATGGGCCGCGCTTAGGCGCACGGGCGCGAGACGGCAATGCAAGGGTTGGTTGGCGGGTGGATGCTTTGGGTATCGCGGGGTGTTAGCATGCGCGGATGCGATGGTTTACCCTGATCCCGGCCATCTGTGCCGCGACGCCAGCCTTTGCAGCAGCCGAATGCTACGACCGCATCGTCACGGCCACGATTGCGGCGCAGGTGCCGGTTTCACTCCCTGAGCCGGCAGACGGGTCGATCGTCATGCATTGGCCTTGGTTCGTGGACCTCGTGATCGAAAAGCCAAGAGGCGGGATAGAGCGGATAACGGCCCAGACCCTGCGGCACACCTATTTCAGGCGCGGGCTGCGCGGACGTTGGTTGCTGCGGCAGAACAGCATGGGCAGTTACAACGCGCGATGGAAAGCCGACGAGCGGGGCGCTCGCCGGTGCGCGCGAAACGCCCCGCCCGCCCAGGCCTATCTCGGCGCCGAGAATCGGGACGCACTCGATCAGCGACGCCGCGAAGGCGAAGCGCGCTACGGCGTCCGCAACTGACGCCGCCGCAGCGCGAAGGCGTAAATGACCACCGCCATCGCGGCGAAGGCGAACCACTGGACGGCATAAGCCAGATGATTGTCGGGCACGCTTGACGGATCGGGGGCGCGGC
Source organism: uncultured Sphingomonas sp. (assembly GCA_913775315.1). Lineage (GTDB taxonomy): Bacteria > Pseudomonadota > Alphaproteobacteria > Sphingomonadales > Sphingomonadaceae > Sphingomonas. The sequence goes on from CAJYIX010000033.1 coordinate 27,212, forward strand.
TGGGCGACAGGCCGGGGGCGAGCGCGGTGGCGGGGACGACCATCGGGGCCGGGTGCGGGCGGGCGCCGAACAGCCGCTCGATGAAGGAGGTCGCGTCGGGCGCGCGGGTCAGGACGCCGCGCACGAACCCGCCGGGCCAGGCGGGGGTCAGCCGCGGGTCGCTGGCGACGCCGAGGTCGACGACGAACCCCTCGCGACAGGTGACGAGGAAGCGATAGCCGCTCATGCCGGCCTCGCTCCGCCCCGCCGACCGGCTGGGCGCGGATGGCGCGGTGCAGGTGGCGGTCACGCGCGAGAACAATGCGGCGTCGGGCGTCGGCATCGGCAGCGTACGCTCGGGCAGCGCGGCGTTGCGGGCGAAGTCGGCGAGGAGCGCGTGCTTCGCCTCCCGCCGCTGGAGCTGCCACACGCCCAGCCCCACCATCGCCGCGGCGGCGAGGAGGACGATGAGCGTGGCGACGACCGGCACGCGGGCCTTCACCGGATGCGCCCCTCGCCCGCGCCGTTCTTCCATTCGAGCGCGGCCAGCGCCGCCTTGGTCCAGCGCGTGGTGATCGTGACGGACACGAACGTCAGCGGCAGCCACAGCGCGACATGCACCCACCAGGGCGGCGCATAGGCCAGCTCGACCACGATCCCCAGGATCGTGACGATCGTGCCGATGCCGAGCGTCAGGAACGCCGCCGCGCCGTCGCCCACGTTGAACGCGGAGAAGTCGAGGCCGCAGTTGCTGCACTTGTCGGCGAAGCGCAGCACGCCCGCGAAAAGCGTCGGCGCGTTGCAGCGGGGGCAAAGCCCGCGCGTCGCCTGAACGAACAAAGGGGCCGGCGCTCCCTCAGGCGCGCCGACCCCCCGATGATCCTCGCTGCTCAACCGCCGTGCGTCGGCGCGCCCCAGCCGCCCCACACATAGACGACGACGAACAGGAACAGCCACACCACGTCGACGAAGTGCCAGTACCAAGCCGCCGCCTCGAACCCGAAATGCTGGCGCGGGGTGAAGTGGCCGCGATAGGCGCGGACGAGGTTGACGATCAGGAAGATCGTGCCGACCGCGACGTGGAAGCCGTGGAAGCCCGTCGCCATGTAGAAGGCCGAGCTGTAGTTCGACTTGCCGAAGTCGAACGGCGCGTGCGCATACTCATAGGCCTGGATCGAGCTGAAGAGCAGGCCGAGCAGGATCGTGAGCCACAGGCCCTTGAGCACGCCGTCGCGGTTGCCGACGCCGATCAGGCCCCAGATGCCCGTCTTCTCGCCGCCGCGCTCGCCATGGATCAGCGCATGGTGCGCCCAGGTGATCGTGGTGCCCGACAGCAGCAGGATGAAGGTGTTGAGCAGCGGGAATTCGAAGGCGTTGATGACCTCCATCCCCTTGGGCGGCCACGAGGCGACCGCGTCGGCCGCGACCGACACCACGCCCTCGGCATATTCGACCGGCACCGGGAACAGCGTGTAGTCGAAGAACGCCCAGAACCAGCCGAGGAAGAACATGACTTCCGAGGCGATGAACAGGATCATGCCGTAGCGAAGGTGGAGCTGCACGACGGGCGTGTGGTCGCCCGCATGCGCCTCTCGCACCACGTCGGCCCACCAGCAGTACATGGTGAAGAGGACGCCCGCGAGGCCCGCGAGGAACAGCCAGCCGCCGCCCGCCGCCTCGTGCATCCACATGATGCCGCCCGACGCCATGCCCAGCGCCGAGAACGAGCCGATGATCGGCCACGCGCTGGGGGGTAGGATGTGGTAATCGTGATTCTTGGCGCCGGCCATCTACTCGTCCCTGTCCTTCGGCCTTTTTCAGGCAATGCTTTGGCTTGCTCTAGCTTGCCTTTTTGCCCGAATCCACCGGGTAAAAGGTGTAGCTGAGCGTGATCTCCTGCACGCTGGCGGCGTCCGGATCGTCGGCGAGCTTGGGGTCGACGAAATAGACCACCGGCATGCGCACTTCCTCGCCCGGCTTCAGCGTCTGCTCCGAAAAGCAGAAGCACTGGATCTTGTTGAAATACTTGCCCGCCTGATCGGGGGTCACATTGAACGTGGCGGTGCCGGTGATGGGCTTGTCGCTGAGGTTCTTCGCCGTGAAGAACGCCATCTTGCGCGCGCCGAGCGCCGCACGTTCGGTCCGCTGCTCGGGCGCGAACCGCCACGGCATGTCCTTGGACACGTTGCTGTCGAAGGCGACGGTGACGATCTTGCCCTTGACCGCGCCCGGCGCCGCCGCTGCCTTTTGCGTGGTGCCGTTGAGGCCGGTCACCTGACAGAAGACGCGGTAGAGCGGCACGCTGGCAAAGCCGAGGCCGGTCATGCTGGCGACGCCGATCGCGGCGAGCAAAGCGGTGCGGGCGTTGCGGTCCATGCTACTTGGTCATCTTGACGATGCTGATCGCGAAGACGAGCAACACGAACCCGCCAAGCAGCAGCGCCATCACTTTCGCGCGCCCGGCCTGGCGCGCGCGGATCCCCCGCTCCTCCTCCGGGCTCATGCCAGCACCCAGCGGTCGACGACCAGCGCGCCGAACAGGATAAAGAGGTAGAGGATCGAGTATTTGAACAGCTGCTTCTCGGGCTTCATGCCCGCGTCGCTGGTGCGGAACGTCACCACTGCGGCCAGCACGGCGAAGATCAGCGTCGTCGCCACCGCCACGGTGCCATAGATCCAGCCCGCCAGCGCCAGTGGCCACGGCGCGACCGCGGCGACGGCCATCGGGATCGTATAGAGCCCGATCTGCTGGCGCGTCACCCGCTCGCCCGCCACCACCGGCAGCATCGGCACGCCGGCATTGCCGTAGTCGGTCTTCACGAACAGCGCGAGCGCCCAGAAATGCGGCGGCGTCCACAGGAAGATGAGCGTGAAGAGCAGGACCGGCATCAGCGTCACATCGCCCGTCGCCGCCGCCCAGCCGATCATCGGCGGGAACGCCCCGGCGGCACCGCCGATGACAATGTTCTGCGGCGTCCGGCGCTTCAGCCAGACGGTATAGACCATGACGTAGAACAGGATCGAGACGAGCAGGATCGCCGCCGTCACCCAGTTGGTCGCCAGCCCCATCAGCACGACAGAAAAGCCGCCGAGCCCGACGCCGAAATGCAGCGCCGATTCGCGCGACATGCGCCCGGCTGGCAGCGGCCGGGCGCGGGTGCGCTTCATCAGCGCATCGATGTCCGCCTCATACCACTGGTTGAGCGCGCCCGCCGCGCCCGCCGCCATCGCGATGCACAGGATCGCGGTGAAGCCGATCACCGGATGCACGCTCACTGGCGCGGCGAGCAGCCCGCACAGGCCGGTGAAGACGACGAGCGTCAGCACGCGCGGCTTGCAGAGGGCGAGGAAGTCGCGCCAGTCGGCGACCGGCGGCGCGGCCGACAGGGTCGTAGCGGTGGGGGTCATGGGCGCTTCCCATAACGTCAAGTCGCGCGAGGGGAAAGAGGAGGCCGGGACTGCCTTGCCCAGACGAAAACGGGCGGCCCTTTCGGACCGCCCGGTTCCTTTGCGACCCGCTGGGGTGCGGGGATCAGTGGTGCTTGCCGTCCTCGATGACGGGCAGCGTCTCGAACTGGTGGAACGGCGGCGGGCTGGTCAGCGTCCATTCCAGCGTCGTCGCACCCTCGCCCCACGGATTGCCCTCCGCCTTGCGGCCGGCGAGCAGCGAGTAGACGATGTTGACCAGGAAGATCACCACGCCGATCGCCATGATGCCGTAGCCGACGCTGGCGATGTGGTTCCAGAACGCAAAGGCGTCGGGATAGTCCGGGTAACGACGCGGCATGCCCTGAAGCCCGAGGAAGTGCATCGGGAAGAACAGCACGTTCACGCCGACGAAGAACACCCAGAAGTGCAGCTGGCCGAGAAGCTCCGAATACATCTTCCCCGACATCTTCGGGAACCAGTAATAGAAGCCGGCGAACAGCGCGAACACCGCACCAAGCGACAGCACGTAGTGGAAGTGCGCGACGACGTAGTAGGTGTCGTGCATATAGTCGTCGACGCCGCCATTGGCGAGCACGACGCCCGTCACGCCGCCCACCGTGAACATGAAGATGAAGCCGATCGCCCAGACCATCGGGGTCTTGAAGCTCATCGACCCGCCCCACATCGTCGCGATCCACGAGAAGATCTTGATGCCCGTCGGCACCGCGATCACCATCGTCGCGGCGGTGAAGTACATCTTGGTGTTCACCGAAAGGCCGGTGGTGAACATGTGGTGCGCCCACACGACGAAGCCGACCACGCCGATCGCGACCATGGCGTAGGCCATGCCGAGATAGCCGAACACGGGCTTGCGGCTGAACGTCGCGACGATCTGGCTGACGATGCCGAAGCCCGGCAGGATCATGATGTACACTTCGGGGTGGCCGAAGAACCAGAACAGGTGCTGATAGAGCACCGGATCGCCGCCGCCGGCCGGATCGTAGAAGGTCGTGCCGAAATTGCGGTCGGTCAGCAGCATCGTGATCGCCGCGGCCAGCACGGGGAGCGCGAGCAGCAGCAGGAACGCGGTGACGAGTACCGACCACACGAACAGCGGCATCTTGTGCAGCGTCATGCCCGGCGCGCGCATGTTGAAGATGGTGGTGATGAAGTTGATCGCGCCCAGGATCGAGCTGGCGCCCGAAAGGTGGAGCGACAGGATCGCCATGTCGACCGCCGGCCCCGGCGACCCGTAGGTCGAGAGCGGCGCATAGACCGTCCAGCCCGTACCCGCACCGCCGCCGAAGAAGGGCGAGGCGAGGAGCAGCATGAACGACGGCGGCAGAAGCCAGAACGAGATGTTGTTCATGCGCGGGAACGCCATGTCCGGCGCACCGATCATGATCGGCACGAACCAGTTGCCGAATCCGCCGATGATCGCCGGCATCACCATGAAGAACACCATGATGAGGCCGTGCGCGGTGATGAGCACGTTCCACAGGCTCAGCGCCTGGTCGAATGTTACGTCGCCGCCCGACAGGATCGAGGCCCAGGTCGGCAGATATTGGATGCCCGGCGCGGCGAGCTCGGCACGCATCAGGCCCGAGATCGCGCCGCCGACAATGCCCGCGAAGATCGCGAACATCAGATAGAGCGTGCCGATATCCTTGTGGTTGGTCGACATGAACCAGCGGGCGAAGAAGCCCGGATGGTCGTGGGCGGCGTCATGGTGATGACCATGATCGCCGTGCGCCTGGAAGGCGCTGGGGTTGAGTGCGGTATCGGTCATGGCTCAGCTTTCCGTCGCGGCGTTGCCGGTGGCAGCGCCTGCTTCAGTCTGGTTCGAAGTCGCGGCTTCGGCAGCGGCGGGGGCCGGCGCGGCAGCAGCGGCGGGCGCAGCGGCCGGCGCGGCAGCAGGCGCCGCACCCGGCATCGTGCCGCCCTTCGACGCGACCCAGCGCGCGAACACGTCGGGCGCGACCGCCTCGACCGCGATTGGCATGTACGCATGGCGCGCACCGCACAGCTCGGAGCACTGGCCGAAATAGAGGCCCGGTTCCTTGATCGTGAAGCTCTTCTCGTTGAGGCGACCGGGGACCGCATCGAGCTTCACCCAGAAGGCCGGCATCGCCCAGCTGTGGATCACGTCGTTCGCCGTGGTGATGAGCCGGATCGGCACGCCCACGGGCAGCACGATGCGGTTGTCGACCGCCAGCAGGCGCGGGCCGTCGGCGTCGGTGCGGTAACGCTGGCCGGCGGGCACCTCGCTCTTTTCCTTGAGCAGGTTCGCGGTGACTGAGAAGCCGCCGTGATCCGGGAACTCGTACGTCCAGTACCACTGATTACCGATCGCCTTGAGCGTCACGGCGTTGTCGGGCGCGGGCTCGTACTGCGCGGCGAGCAGCCTGATCGACGGGATCGCGATCAGCGCCAGGATGATGACCGGCGCGGCGGTCCAGATCACTTCGATCAGCGTGTTGTGGCTGGTCTTCGACGGGGTCGGATTGGCCCCGCGGCGATAGCGCAGCACCACCCAGCCGAGCAGGCCGAGCACGAACAGCGAGATGATCGTGATGACGGGCAGCAGGATGACGTTGTGGAACCACTCGGCGCTTTCGCCGAGTTCGGTCGCCTGATGCTGGATGCCGATCGCACGGTCGGTCGGCTGGCCGATGCCGGGACGCACCTTGAGCAGCGGCTCGCCCGCGGCGTCGAGCGTCGGGTCGGCGGGCTTGGCGGCGGCGGCCGCCGCCGGGGCGGCAGCGGCAGGCGCGCCCTCACCCGGCGCACCCGGCGCGGGCGCCGTGGCTTGCGTCGCTGCCGGCGCGCCTGCGGCGGCGGTCGGCGGCGGCGTCTGCGCGGTGGCCGCGCCGGCGATCGCCAGCGCGCCTGCCAGCGCGAAAATCGTCAGTCCCTGTTTGCGCATCGTCTCAGGTCATCCCACATGCTTTTCCGGCACGGGCCTTCCGCCCCACCCCGAGCGCTCTCGAAAGGGCGCTTCTTTTCGGGCCTATACGCAGCCTTTCCGCGAGCCTCAAGCACTGCGCGCCCGTTCTTTGGGTCGCGGGCCCCGAGGGCCGTGTTGCCGTGGTTCGTCCGCGCGCCTAATCAGCGCGTCATGACCGACCAAGAGATCCTTGCCGAGTTCCGGGCCGCCGACGCGCTGCTCGAGGGCCATTTCATCCTGTCGTCCGGGCTGCGCAGCCCCCGCTATCTTCAGTGCGCGCGCGTGCTGATGGACCCGCGCCGCGGCGCCCGCCTGGCCGAGGCGCTGGCGGCAACCCTGCCCACCGACCTGCGCGCCTCGATCGACGCGGTGGTTTCTCCGGCGATGGGCGGGGTGATCGCGGGGCACGAGATGGGTCGCGCGCTCGGCGTGCCCGCCATGTTTCTCGAGCGGCCCGAGGGCGTGTTCGAGCTGCGCCGCGGCTTCCGCCTCGATGCCGGCGCGCGCGTGCTGATGATGGAGGATGTCGTCACGACCGGGCTTTCGTCGCGAGAGGCGATCGCGGCGATCGGCCGCGCGGGCGGCACCGTGGTCGCCGCCGCCAGCCTGGTCGATCGCTCGGGCGGCACCGCGGACCTCGGCGTACCGTTCTTCCCGCTGATCCGCATCGACGTGCCGACCTACGAAGCCGACGCGCTCCCGCCCGAACTCGCCGCCATCCCCGCGATCAAGCCGGGGAGCCGCGCGGCGTGATCCACGCGGCGCTGGCCCCGCTGATCGCGCTGCTGCTTTCGGCACAGACGCAGCCTCGACCGGCTGAACCGCCGGTCGACGGGGCTGCGGTGCTCGCCGCGATCGACCCGGCCAGGGCGGCGGGCACCATCCTCGTCGCGCGCGGCGATCGCATCGTGTTCGAAAGCGCCATTGGAACCGTCGATCCGGCGGGCACGGTGCCGCATCGGCTGGGCCAGGTCTGGCGCTGGGCGTCGGTCACGAAACAGGTGACGGCGACGATCGCGATGCAGGAAGTGGCGGCGGGGCGCCTCGACCTCGACGCGCCGATCCGCCGCTATCTGCCCGACAGCAAGGCACCCTTCGCCGACCGGATCACCGCGCGCATGCTGATGCAGCACATCTCCGGCCTGCCGCATACCGAGGATGCGCCCGGCGGGCCGGAGGACTGGTCCGATTTCTATCGCGCCCCGCTCGGCAGCGCGGGCACGGGCCGGAAATGGTGCGAGGGGCCGACCGACCGCGCGCCGCCCGCCGCCTTTCACTATGGCGACTGCGACTTCATCATGATGGGCGCGGTGATCGAGGCGACCAGCGGCAAACCCTATGCCGCCCTCATCCGCGAGCGGATCGTCCGGCCGCTCGGGCTGCGCAGCGTCGAGCTGTTCCCGCGCCGCGTGCCGACCGTGGTCGGTTATGAAAACGGCAGGCGCGAATCGTCACGCTTCCGCATTGAGAATTTCGGCGCAGCCGGGGCGCTGTACGGCACGACCCGCGATCTGCTGGCCTTCGATCGCGCGCTGATGACAGGCAGGCTGCTGCCCGCAGCGGCGCGCGCCCAGATGTGGACCGGCGATCCAAAGCTCGGCTTCGCCGCGTTCGGGCAATGGGCGTTCGAGACGCCGCTCAAGAACTGCGGGGCGAAGCCCGTCCGCATCATCGAACGGCGCGGGGCGATCGGCGGCGTCGTCCTGCGCAACATCATCCTGCCCGATCTGGACACCGTCATCATCATGACAAGTAACCGCGCAGAGGCGGACGCCGCTTACGGCGAAATCTGGCAGCAGGCGGGCATCACCCACGACGTGATGCGGGCGCTGCTGTGCAAGGGAGGAACCCCGGCATGACGCTTCGTCTCGGCGTCAACATCGACCATGTCGCAACCGTCCGGAACGCGCGTGGATCGGGCTATCCCGACCCGGTGCGCGCGGCGCTCGTCGCCGCCGAGGCGGGGGCGGACGGCATCACCGCACATCTTCGCGAAGATCGGCGGCACATCACCGACGACGACATCGCCCGGCTGGCCGAGGGACTGACCATCCCGCTCAATCTCGAAATGGCGGCGACCGAGGAGATGCTGGGCATCGCGCTTCGCCACCGCCCGCACGCCGCGTGCATCGTCCCCGAACGGCGCGAAGAGCGCACGACCGAGGGCGGGCTGGACGCCGCCGGCCAGCACGACCACCTAGCACCGATGGTGAGCGAACTGACCGCCGCCAACATCCGCGTCTCCCTCTTCATCGAACCCGACCCGCGCCAGATCGAGGCGGCGGTGCGGCTGAAGGCACCCGTGATCGAGCTCCACACCGGCCGCTATTGCGAGCTAACGGGCGAGGCGCAGACAACGGAACTCCGCCGCATCACCGACGCCGCGGCGCTCGCCGCCAAGAACGGGATCGAGGTCCATGCCGGCCACGGCCTCACCTTCGACAATGTTGTGCCCATCGCCGCGATCCCGCAGCTGCGCGAACTCAACATCGGCCATTTCCTGATCGGCGAGGCGATCTTCGACGGGCTGGGGTCGGTGGTGCGGCGGATGCGTAGCCTGATGGACGCGGCGCGGTGATAATCGGGCTCGGCTCGGACCTCTGCAACATCGAGCGTATCCAAGCCTCGCTCGACCGCTTCGGGCAGCGATTCCTCGACCGCGTGTTCACCGACAAGGAGCAGGCCAAGGCCGCGCGCCGCCCCCTCACCCGCGCCGGCACGCTCGCCAAGCGGTTCGCTGCCAAGGAGGCGTTTTCCAAGGCGGTGGGCACCGGGTTCAAGGCCGGCGTGTTCATGCGCGACATCGGCGTGGTCAATGCCCCCAGCGGCGCGCCGACGCTCGACCTCACCGGCGGTGCGAAGGCGAGGCTTGACGCCCTGACGCCCGAGGGCCACTTCGCCCGCGTGCATCTGACGCTGACCGACGACCATCCCTGGGCACAGGCGTTCGTCGTGATCGAGGCGGTGCCGATGGAGATGAAGGCCTGATGGCATCCGACGACCTGGCGTTGAACACCCCGCCCCTTTCGACTGACGAACGGAAAAAGAAGAAGAAGGACGGCGGCTGGCTGGCGGAGCTTCGCAGCATCGCCGTGCTGATCCTCGTCGTGCTCGGCTTCCACAGCCTGGTGGCAAAGCCGTTCTACATCCCGTCCGAATCGATGATGCCGGGGCTGCTCGTCGGCGACCGGCTGGTGGTGACGAAATATCCCTACGGCTATTCGTTCATCTCGCCGACCTTCCACCTGCTTCCCCCGATGGCCGGGCGCCTGTTCGGCCGCCTGCCCGAGCGCGGCGACGTGGTCATCGTCACGCCGCCCGAGACCCGCACCGACTATATCAAGCGCGTCATCGGTCTGCCCGGCGACACGATCGAGGTGCGCGGCGGCCAGCTTTTCATCAACGACAAGGCCGTTCCGCGTAAGTCGATGGGTGACAAGCTGATCCCAGTCGACGCCAATACGCGCTGCGATCCCGACCATTATCCGGGCGCGCTGGTGCGGGGGAGCGACGGCAAGCCTTATTGCAAGATCGCGATCTTCCGCGAGACGCTGCCCGGCGGCGCTACCTATGACACGGCCGACATCGAATACAGCTATGGCGACAGCTATGGCCCGGTGATGGTGCCCGACGGGCATGTGTTCCTGATGGGCGACAATCGCGACAATTCGGCCGACAGCCGCTTCCCGCTCGACCAGGGCGGCCTGGGCGGACCGGTGCCGTGGGAGAATATCGGCGGGCGCGCCGAGTTCATCACCTTCTCGCTCGACGGGACGGCCAGCTGGAACCCGCTGACCTGGTGGGGGTCGCTGCGGCCCGGTCGCACCGGAATGTCGCTGCATCCGGATCGCTCGCCGGCGGCGGCGGTCAAGTGACGGATTACGTCCTTCACGACTATTACCGCTCGTCGGCCAGTTACCGCGTCCGCATCGCGCTCAACCTCAAGGGCATCGGCTACACCCGCCACGATGTGTCGCTGCTCGACGGGTCGCAGCGGACGCCCGAGCATATGGCCCGCAGCGCGCAGGGGTTCGTCCCCGTGCTCGAGCTACCCGGCGGTCGGATGCTCACGCAGAGCCTGGCGATCATCGACTGGCTGGATGCCGCGCATCCCGAGCCGTCGCTCACTCCCGCCGATCCGCTGGCCCGTGCCGACGCGATGGCGCGCGCGCTCGTCGTGGCGTGCGATATCCACCCGCTCAACAACCTGCGCGTCTTGAAGGACCTGAAGCACCGGTTCGGCGCCGACGATGCCGCGCGCGACGACTGGTACCGGCACTGGGTGGCCGAGGGGCTGGCGGCGCTGGAGGCGATGGCGGGCGACGGCCGGTTCCTGGGCGGCGACACGCCGGACATTTCCGACGTGTGCCTGGTGCCGCAGCTCTACAATGCGCGCCGTTACAAGCTCGACCTTTCGCCCTATCCGCGCCTCGTCGCGATCGACGCGGCGATGCAGGTGCTCCCCGCGGTCAGCGCCGCGCACCCCGATGTGGTCGCCCCGAACTGACGAGAGCGTCGAACAGCGTCAGGTAATCGCCCGCCGGATCGCCCGCGGCACGTGTAGGCTCGGGCCGGATCGCACCGGGCGATAGCCATCGATCGAGCGCCGCGACCAGCGCCGCCGCATCGCCGCGCGGGACGATCGTTCCCTTCGCCGGCGAATCGATCAGCTCCGGGATCGCGACGCTCGAATCAGTGGAGACGACCGGCGTTCCCTCGCCCAACGCCTCGCGCAGCACGCCGGGCACCCCTTCATGGTCCGAGGTGAGCGCGACGACCGTCGCCGCCGCCATCGCCGGCAGCGGATCGGCGGCATGGCCCGGCAGGTGAACGCGATCCGCAATCCCCAGCGCCGCCGCCTGCGCCTCGATCGCCGCACGCTCCGGCCCTTCGCCCAGGATCGCCAGCGACACGTCGGCGGGCATCGCCGGCATCGCCGCGACCAGCCGCTCCCACCGCTTCTGCGGCGCGAGGCGCCCCGCGCCGAGGATGAAGCGACCCGCCGGGAGCGGGATCTGCATCACATCCGCCCGCCGCCCCGCGGGCGGATTGGCGATGACGCTGATCCGGTCGGCGGGCATCCACATCAGCGCGCGCGCCTCCCCGGCCGATGCCGGCGTCATCGCGACGAGGTGATCGACGAACCCCGGGTGCAGCCGGAGCCAGCCGCGATAGCCGAGCCCGACCACGCCGTGGTGCGTCCCCGCCAGCGCATTCGACAGCTTGGCGACGACCGGCGCGTCCGCGAACGGCCGCAGCAGCAGCGCCGCGCCGGTATAATGGTTGCCGGGGCAGAAGATCACGTCCGGCCGCGTCGCCCGCACGGTACCTATTAGCGCCCGCGCCATCGCGACATAGCCGCCCCCGCCGCCGTCCAGCACCTCGACGCCCGCGGGCAGTTCCTCCGCCAGCGGGCCCGCCGGATCGCCGATCACCAGCGTCACGCGCCGCCCCCGCGCGGCCCACTGGCCCGCCAGCCGCAGCAGCACGCGCTCGACCCCGCCGCCCTTCAGCGTCTGTGCGAACGAGAGGATGTGACCCGCGCGCGCGGGGAGCGGATGTGTCATGGGCTTGCCTTGTGCCCTGCAAAAGCCCAAATCCTCGCGCAATGGAACCGCAATCCGCCACTAGCGGCGGGGAAATGCGGCCGACTGGGGGCCAGTGCGGGTATGGGCCGGTAGCCGCGGCGCATGCCCTTTTTCGTGTAGAGTCATGGCCCTGAACGGAACGACCGACCCCGTGAACCAACCAGAGATTGGCGTTATTCCGGCGGCGACCCCGCCCGGCATCGTCGTGCCCGAGATCGAGGCGCTGGAGCCGATTCGCCAGATCAAGCGCCGCTGGCCGGCCATCCTCGGCGCGATCCTGAGCCTAGCGATGGTCGTCGGGCTGGGCTACGAGCTGTTCGATCGCGGGCTGCTCGCGCTCGAGCGGTCGGTGCCGACGAATGCCGCCTTCTACCTCTGCTTCTTCCTCCTCTACATGTCGCCGCCGACGTTCGACTACGTCATCTTCCGGCGGCTGTGGCGAATCCCCTTTTCCGGGCTGATCGCGCTTCACAAGAAGCGCATCGCGAACGAAGTGGTGTTCGGCTATTCGGGCGAGGCGTTCTTCTACGCCTGGGCGCGCCAGCGGATGAAGATGGTCGCCGCCCCGTTCGGCGCAGTCAAGGACGTGTCGATCCTGTCGGCGATCGCGGGCAACGCGATCACGCTCGCGATGATCGTCGTCGCGCTGCCCTTCGCCTCAGGCCTGCTCACTCCCGACCAGTTCAGGACGCTTGCCTGGTCGACGGTCATCATCATCGGCATGTCGCTGCCGTTCCTCCTGTTCTCGCGCCGGGTCTTCTCGCTCGGCAAGCGGGATTTGTGGTGGGTGTTCGGCGTCCATTGCCTGCGTCTGATCTGCGGGTCGACGCTGATCGCGCTGGCCTGGCATTTCGCGATGCCGGAGGTGTCGATCGGCATGTGGCTCTTCCTTGCCGCCGGGCGCCTGCTTGTGTCGCGCCTCCCGCTCGTGCCCAGCAAGGACCTTCTTTTCGCCAACTTCGCGATCATACTGATCGGACAGGGGGAGGCGCTTTCGGAACTGGTGGCTTTGACCGCGGCGTTCACGCTGCTGATGCACGTCGTTCTGATCGTCGCCTTCGGCCTCCTGGCGTTGGTGAGGAAAGATCGATGAATCCGAAGTCCGCCCTGCTCGCATTGGCCCTTGTCGCCATCGCCGCCCCTGCGGGTGCGCAGGGTGAAATGCTGGGCAGCGACCGGGCGGCTTGCCTGGGCGGCGGCGGGCCGGCGATCCGCGTGAACGTGCTGGGCCTTAAGGACCGCACCGGCCGACTGAAGCTCGAGCTCTATCCCGCCAACGAGGACGATTTCCTCAAGGACGACCGCGACCTCATCAAGGAGGGGAAGACCTTTCGCCGCGTCTGGGCCGACACGCCTGCGGGCGGACAGGTGGCGATGTGCATCAAGGCGCCACGCCCCGGCCGCTATGCCCTGCTCTTCACGCACGACCGCGACGGCCGCAACAAGTTCGACTTCTGGAAGGACGGCGCCGGCTTTCCGAGCAACCGCCGGCTGGGGCGCAGCCGCCCCAAGCTCGAACAGGCGGTGATCGAGGTGGGTTCGGGGGTGACGACCACCAACATCCGTGCGCAATATCTGCGCGGCCTGGGTGGCTTCGGCCCGATGGGCGATTGAGGGAGCGGCGGATGCGGATCGTCGACGTCAACGAATTCTATTCGCCCACCGGCGGCGGCGTGCGCACCTATATCGACCGCAAGATGGGCATCCTCGCCGATCTGGGCCACGAGTTGATCGTCATCGCCGCGACCACCGAACCCGACTGGGTGGAGGAGCGCCCCGGCGGCGGCCGCATCTTCTGGGTGAAGGCGCTGCCGATGGTGGTCGACAAGAATTACTGCCTGTTCTGGGACGGTGCCGGAATCGTCCGCCTGCTCGACGAGCTTCGCCCCGACGTGGTCGAGACGAGCTCGCCGTGGCGCCCCGCGACGATCGTCGGCGACTGGCAGGGCGATGCGGTGAAGGTCTTCTTCGCGCACAACGACAACATGGCCGCCTATCCGCTGCGCTGGTTCGAAGGGCTGGCGAGCCCGCAGCAGATCGAGCGCGCGTTCGGTTGGTACACCCGCCGCTACGAGCGGTTCCTCGCGCAGTTCGACGCGTTCGTGACCAATGGTCCAGCGCTTGCCAAGCGGTTCACCGCCCGCGGGCACAAGGTGCACGCCTCGATGCCGCTTGGCATTCCGCGCGGCGTCTTTTCGCCCGCCAGGCGCGACGAGGACCTGCGCCGCGCGCTCCTCGCGCAGATTGGCCTGCCGCCCGAGGGGCATCTGCTGCTCGGCCTCGGCCGGCATCACCGCGAGAAGCGGTGGCCGCTGGTCATCGATGCGGTCGAGCGGGCGGGCGCCGACCTGCCCGTCGGGCTTATCCTGCTCGGCGACGGGCCGGATCGCCGCCAGCTTGCCAAGCGCGCCGCCGACAGCCCGCACATCCGCCTGTTCCGCCCGGTCTACGACCGTGATCGGTTCACGCGCATCCTCGCCAGCGCCGACGCGTTGATCCACGGGAGCGACGTCGAGCCCTTCGGCCTTGTCGCGTCCGAGGCGCTGGCCAGCGGCCTGCCGCTGATCGTGCCGGACGAGGGCGGGTGCGCCGAACTCGCCGAGCCGGCGTTCGCCGAAACCTATCGCGCGCGCGACGCGCGGTCGGCCGCCGACGCGATTCGCCGCCTGTTCGCGCGCGAGCCGCGAATCCTGCGAGCCGCCAGCGTGGCCGCGGCGTCGAAGGTGCGCACCGACGTGGACCACGCCCGCGACCTCGTCGCTTATTACGAAACCCTGGTCGCCGCCCGGCGTGCGCGGGCGGCCTAGGGCACCCACACCCGGAAGCGGCGCGAAGCGAGCGGCACCTGCCGCCAGCTGTTCGCGCGCGCCCATGCCTCCAGCGGCGCTTCGGCGCCGTCGGTGCCGCTGGTCCACTTCCCCTCGCCGCCGATCAGGATCGCGCCTGGCGGGTGCGCGGCGAACTGCGCCGTCAGCGTGCGCGGGGTGACGATCCCTCGTGCGACCTCGTCGTCAGGTGACAGGAATCGGCGGATGCGGAATGCGAAAGGGCCGGCGGCGAAGCGCGGGTCGGGATCGGTGACGAACTGCGGCGATAGCGTCGCGACCGGGCTGCGCGCACCGAGCGCCTCGCCGATCACCGCCCGCTCCCGCATCGCGGCGATCATCCCGGAGCCGGTCGCAAGCGCGACGAGGCTTGGCGCGAGTCCCGCGACGACGAACGGTATCGCCGCCAGCCGCATCGCGCGGGTCGGTGGGCAACGGTCGATACCCAGCGCCGCCATCACGAACAGCGGCGGCAACGCGGGCAGCCAATATTGCCGCCACGTCGGTTCCGGCAGCAACGCAGCGATCAGCCCCGCGAGCGCCAGCCATAGCCACGGCCCCTGTAACGCCCGCCCGCGGCCCACCGCGACCGCCGCCAGCAAGGCCGGACCGAGCGCGAGGAACTTGAGCGTGTCGACCGCCTTCGCCGCCAGCGACAATTTCCACGGCCGGTCGGCATAGAACTCGGCGGGGGCCTTTGCGGGAAAGGTCAGCACGCCGAACAGCGCATCGGCGGGCGCCAGCCACCAGAGCCACGCGACGAGCCCCACCGGCAGCGCCGCACCCACCACCAGCCAGCCCATCCGCTCACGTCGCCACAACATCCAAAGCCCGACCGCCGCGGCGGGCAGCGAATAGCTGATCTTCGCCGCCGCAGCGCCCGCCAACAACAGCCCGGCGAGGACACCGTTCGCCCGTGTGGGCCGCCCAGCCATCGCAATCATCGCGCCCGCCAGCATCGCCGCGGGCAGCGCGTCGTTGCGCGCCATGGCGGCGCTGAAGAGCAGGATATCGCACGCCGCCAGACCCAGCGCGGCGATGAGCCCCGCCCGCTCCCCCGCGCCCGACCGCCGTGCGGTGACATAGATGCCCACGACCGTCAGCCAGCCGAGCAGCGCGTTGACCAGGCGCAGCGCCGGCCACGTCCATGCGCCCGCGATCGCCGCGACGGGCGCTATCAACAGCGGCTGGAGCGGCGTCTGGAGATAGGCATAGTCGCGGTACGGCAGCAGTCCCTTGGCGCTCAGCACCGCGGCGGCGACATACTGGCTCTCGTCATGGTCGACCGGCCGCGTCATCGCGAGCGCGAGGAACGCGACGAGCAGTAGCGGCAGGATCAGGCGGGCACGCACTTCGGCGACTTAGCGCCGCTGTCACGCGGACGCCACATGCCAGCGCCAAGGATCGGCGCAACGCATAAGGATCGATCCCCATGACGCTTCGCATCGACCGCCGCTCGCTGATCGTCACCGGGACGCTGGGGCTCGGCGCGTTCGCGCTGCCCGGCTTCGCCCGCCAGGCGACGATCATGGCCGGGCGCGGCTTCACCCATTCGGTGGCGAGCGGGGAACCGGGCGCGACCTCGATGCTGCTGTGGACCCGGTACGTCCCCGCCGACGCCGCCCCGGCCAAGGTGAAGGTGGAGGTCGCCGAGACGCCCGACTTCGCCCGCATCGTCGGCGGGGCGGAGATGGTGACGGGGCCGTGGCGCGACCACACGGTCAAGCTCTATGTGACCGGCCTGAAGCCCGGCACGCGCTATCACTATCGCTTCGTCGCCCCCGATGGCGCCCGGTCGCCCGTCGGCCGGACGAAGACGCTGCCCGAGGGGCCGGTGCCGAGCTTCAGGGCGGCGATCTTCTCCTGCTCCAACTACGGCTTCGGCTTCTTCAATGCCTATGCGCATGCAGCGGCGCAGGCGGATCTCGACCTCGCCATCCACCTCGGCGACTATATCTATGAGTACGCGCCGGCCAATTACCCGGCGGCGGATCAGGTGGTGGCGAACCGCGTGCCGCAGCCGTTCAAGGAGATCGTCGCGCTCGCCGACTATCGCCTGCGCTATGCCAGCTATCGCGCCGACCCCGACCTTCAGGCGCTGCATGCGGCGATGCCGATGGTCGTACAGTGGGACGATCACGAATCGGCGAACGATTCGTGGGAGGGCGGCGCCCAGAACCACCAGCCCGAGGAAGGCGACTGGAGCGCGCGCCGCTCGGCCGCGGTGCAGGCCTACCGCGAATGGCTGCCCGTCAGCGAGGAACCGTGGAAGGCGTACGACATCGGCAGCCTCGCCACGCTCTATCGCACCGAAACACGGCTGTTCGCCCGCTCGCAGCCGCCCGAGCTCGCGCCGCTCTTCCTGAAGGGCGGCGACCCGGTGCCCGCGCTGAAGGCGTTTCGCGACGGCCCATGGCAGGACCCGTCGGTAACGATGATGGGCACCGAGCAGGAGGGCTGGCTCGATGCCGCGATGGCCGCGTCGGTGCGCGCCGGCACGCGCTGGCAGGTGGTCGGCTTCGGCACGATCATGGGCAACACCCGCGCGCCCGCGGAGGCAATGAGCTGGCTGAAGCCCGACGCCGCGCCGCGCAGCCGCGCCTGGGTGCAGGCGGGGGTGGCGGCGGGGAGGCTCGGCCTGCCCTCCAATCTCGACAATTGGGGCGGCTATCCCGCGGCGCGGGCGCGCTTCCTCAAATCAGCGCAGGCGCATGGCGGCAGCACGATCGTCATCTGCGGCGACAGCCATAATGCCTGGGCCTATGACCTCGCGCAGGACGGCCGCCCCGCTGCGGTGGAGTTTGCGGGGCAGGGCGTTACCTCGCCCGGCTATGAAAGCGCGATCGGCGTCGATCCGAAGCGCGTCGCCGCCGCGATGGTCGCCGCGAACCCGGAGCTCAAATGGTGCGACACCTCGCGCCGCGGCTATATGGCCCTCACGCTGACACCGGATCGCGCGACCAACGAGTGGCTGTTCGTCGACACGATCCGCCAGCGCTCCCCGCGCGTGTCCGACACGCATCGCGCCTCGACCGAGCATGGGCGCAACGTCATGGCCTGACGCCTATTCGTGGCGGAGCGCGTCGATCGGGTTGAGCGCGGCCGCCCGCCGTGCGGGAAAGAAGCCGAAGACGACGCCGATGACGGCCGAAATCAGGAACGCGATCAGGTTGATCTGCGGCACGAAGATCCACGGCACCTGCATGACCGGCGCGAGAAGCGCGATCGCGATCTGGCCGATGACGAGGCCGACCAGCCCGCCGAGCATCGACAGCACGATCGCCTCGACCAGGAATTGCAACAGCACCTCGCGCGCGACCGCGCCGATCGCCAGGCGGATGCCGATCTCGCGCGTGCGTTCGGTGACGCTGACCAGCATGATGTTCATGATGCCGATCCCGCCAACGACCAGGCTGATCGCCGCCACTGCCGTCACGATGCTGGTCAGGAGCGTCGTCGTGCCCGTCAGCGTCGCCGAAATCTGCGCGGTGTCGAAGATGTTGAAATTGTCCTCCGCCCCCGGCTCGATTCGGCGGCGTTCGCGCAGCAGCGTCGAAAGCTGGTCCTGCACCTGTGCGCTGTCGTAATCGGCGTCGATCCCGACCAGCATCAGGCGGATGTCGCGATTGCCGGTCAGGCGGCGCTGCACCGTCTTGATCGGCATGATGACGATATCATCCTGATCGCCGCCGAACCCGGCCTGTCCGCGCGTCTCCAGCGTGCCGATCACGTCGCAGCTGATGTTGTTGACGCGCATCCGCTTGCCCACCGCATCGGTGTCGCGGAACAGGTTAGTGCGCACCGTATTGCCGATGATGCACACCGCCTTGCCCGCATCCTCCTCCGCGCGGGAGAAGGTACGCCCGCCGGTCAGGTTCCACGGCTGGACCTGGAAATAGGCGTTGGTGGTGCCGTTGATCGTCGTCGACCAGTTTGCGCCGTTGTAGATCGCGGTCGCGGTCGACTGCGCCTGGGGGGCTACCGCCGTGACGCCGCCGATCTGCTCGCGCACCGCATCGACATCGGCCTGCTCGAAGTCGGGCGGCCGCGGCCCGCCGCCGCCGCGGCCGAAGCCCTGGCCGGGGCGCACCTGAAGGATGTTGGTGCCGAGGCTGGCGATCTGCTGCTGCACCGCCGCGGTCGTCGCCTGTCCCAGCGTCACCATCGTCACCACCGCCGCCACGCCGATGACAATGCCGAGAATGGTGAGGAACGAGCGCAGCAGATGCCGCCGGATCGACCGCACCGCGAGCGTGAAGGTGGTGAAGAGCATCAGACCGCCTCGCCCTGCCGGTGGTTCTGTTCGATCCGTTCGACCAGCCCGTCCTTGAAGTGGACGACGGTGTGCGCGAACGCGGCCATGTCGGGTTCGTGCGTGACCATGAGGACGGTGATGCCGCTGTTGCGGTTGAGGTCGGTCAGGAGCTTCATGATCTCCACCGACCGCTCGCTGTCGAGGTTGCCGGTCGGCTCGTCCGCCAGCAGCACGTCGGGGGCGGTGACGATCGCACGGGCGATCGCGACGCGCTGCTGCTGGCCGCCCGACAATTCGGCGGGGGTATGGTCCCACCATTTGTCGAGCCCGACCTTTTCGAGCGCCGCCATGCCCCGCTCGCGCCGAACCTTCTTGTCGTCGCCGCGATAGAGGAGCGGCAGCTCGACATTCTCGAGCGCACTCGTCCGACTGAGCAGGTTGAAGCCTTGAAACACGAAGCCGAGATATTTCCGGCGCAAGAGCGCGCGCTGGTCACGGTCCAGCGTCTCGACATGCACGTCCTTGAACAGGAACTCGCCGCCGGTCGGCACGTCGAGACAGCCGAGGATGTTCATCGTCGTCGACTTGCCCGACCCCGACGGCCCCATCACCGCGACGAAATCACCCTTTGCGATGTCGAGGTCGACGCCCTTCAGCGCCTGGAACGCGGTCGGGCCATCGCCGTACGTCTTGGTGACGCCGCGCAGGCGGATGATGGGTTCAGGCGCCACGCTGCCCGCCCCCACCGCCGCCGCCCGCACCGCCGCGCCCCTGGCCGCCGCCGGCACCGCCGCCGCTGCGACGACCCTGCCCGCCGCCCTTGCGCGCATTGTCGCCGGCAAGCTGGCCGGTGATGATCTTCATGCCGGGGCGCAGCCCGCCCGACAGGATCTCGGTCACCTGTCCGTCGCTTTCGCCGACGGTCACGCGGATCGGCTGCGGCTCGTTGTTCTCGCTGAGAATATAGACGGTCTGCTGCGATCCGCGCCCGATCGTCGCGGTCCGCTCGCCCCCGCCGCCACCGCGGCGACGGCGCGGGCCGGGGACGATCTGGCTGGCAAGCCCGCCCTTGCTCGCGTCGGTGCCATTGCCGGTCGAGGGCTGAAAGCGCAGCGCGGCATTGGGGACGAGCAGCACGTTCTGCCGCTCGGTCGTCACGATCTCTGCCGTCGCGGTCATGCCGGGGCGCAGGCGAAGCTCGCCATTGGCGACCGACAGCTTGGCGGCATAGCTCACCACCTGTCCGGTCGTCGCCGCACCGGTCGATCCGGTGCTGGACGACGAGGCACTCGCTTCCGACACCGACAGGTTCGAGCCTACGTCGACGCGGCTGATCGTCGCGGGGAAGCGTTCGCCGGGAAACGCATCGACGGTAAAGGTCGCGCGCTGGCCGTTCTTGACGCTACCCACGTCCGCCTCGTCGATCGCGACCTCCAGCTCCATCTGGCTCAGATCCTCGGCAATCACGAACAGCGTCGGCGTGTTGAAGGAAGCGGCGACGGTCTGGCCGGGATCGACCTGACGCGCCAGCACGACGCCGTTGACGGGTGAGCGGATGATCGCCCGCTCGCGCTGCGTCTGGCTGGCCGAAAGCTGCGCGCGCGCGGCGGCGACGTTCGCCTCGGCCGTGCGCACCCCCGCGACGCCGCGGGCGACAGCGGCGCGCGCGGTGTCGAGCTCGGTCTTGGCCGGCACGCGCCCTCCCGACAGGCGGCTGACTTCCTCGAACCGGGCAAGCGTCGCTCGCGCCTCCGTCAGCGTCGCCTGCGCCTGTTGCACCGCGGCCTGCTGCGCGGCGAGCTGCGCCTGGTTCTGGCGGATCTGGTCATCGAGCTGCTCGGGGTCGATCTGCGCCAGCGGCTGGCCCGCGCGCACGCGGTCGTTCACGTCGACGACGACCTGCGTGACGAGGCCGGATAGCTGCGAACCGACCGTCACCTGGTTGGTAGGGGCCAGCTTGCCCGTCGCCGATACCGTGACCTCCAGATTGCCCTGCCGCGCGGGGGTGGTCGCATATTCGGTCTTCGCGTCGCCCTTGAAGAAGGACAGTGTGCCCCAGATCAGGAGCACGACACCGAGCGCGATCAGCGCCCATTTGGCGTATCGCTTCCACGCGGGCTGCGACTTGGTGCCGAGGAACGCGTCGATATCGGCTTGGGTCTGGTCGGCCATAAGGGGGTCAGTCCTGCTGCCGCGCATCGAGCGCGCGGGTCGTCGTGTTGTCGATCGTCGGCACGGTGCCCGCGTCCCACCCGCCGCCCAATGCGGCGAACAGCTGGACGAGCGCGGTCGACTCGTCGCTCGCTGCCGTCGTCAGGCTGTTGCGCGCCGACAGGAGCTGCGTCTCGGTCTGGTTGAGCGTCGTGAAGTCGGTCAGGCCCGCGCGGTACTGGCTGCGCGCGAGGATCGCCGAGTTGTTGGCCGCGTCGAAGGCGATGCGGAACTGGACGGTGCGCGCCTGCGCGGTGCGGAGCGCCACGACGGCGTTCTCCACGTCCTCGAGGCTGGTGAGCACGGCCGACTTGTAGTTGAGGAACGCGGCATCGGCGGCGGCGCGCTGCGCACGGACCGCGGCGCGGGTGCGGCCGCCGTCGAAGATCAGCTGCTGAAGCCCCGCGAACAGCGTGCCGGTGATGATGTCGGTCAGCCCGCCGATCGTGCTCGCCGCGGTGTCGAGCCCGCCCGACAGGTTGAAGGCGGGATAGAGCTGCGCCTCGGTCACGCCGATCTGCGCGGTGGCGGCGGCAAGGTTGCGCTCGGCCGCGCGGACGTCGGGGCGCTGGCGCAGCGTGTCGGCGGGAATGCCGGTACCGACCGCGGCGGGCCCGCGCGGGATGGGGCGGACGGCGGCCATCTCGGCCTTGAGCGCGCCGGGCGCCTGTCCGATCAGCACGCCCAATCGCGAGACCGCACTGTTGTAGCTGGCCTCGAGGCTCGGGATCGTCGCGGCGGTCTGTGCCCGCTGCGCGCGCGCCTGCTCGGCATCGAGCGAGGAGACGAGGCCCGCCTGCACGCGAAAGCCCGCGATCTCCAGATTGTCGTCCTGGATTTCGAGGCTGGCGCGCGCATTGGCGATCTGCGCCTGCGCCGCGCGCGCGAGGATGTAGTTGCGCGCGATCTCCGCCTGCGTGCTGACCAGCACCGTAGCGTAATCATAGCCTGAGGCGGCATAGCTCGCCCGCGCGCCCTCGACCGAGCGGCGGATGCCGCCAAACAGGTCGACCTGGTAATTGGCGTCGAGGCCGAGCGAAAAGTTGTTGGTGCTGCCCTGCCCGGTGTTGATGATCGTCCCGTCGGGCAGCTGCGTCTGCTGGCTGCCGCCGGTGATCGCCTGCCGCCGCGAATAGCCGCCCGAGCCCGACAGCGTGGGCAGGAAATCGGCGCGCGCCTGCACCAGCTGCTCGCGTGCCTGACGCAGGCGGGCGACGGCCTGCGCCACGTCAAGATTGTCGGGCGCGGCCTGGGCGACGAGGCGCTGGAGCAGCGGGTCGTCGAACCGCTCCCACCATTTCGTCAGGTCCTCGGCCGTGGCGGTGCCCGGGACCGAATAGGCGGGCGGCACCCCGAGCGCCGCGGGCGTGTCGGGGCGATAGTCGGGGCCGACCGCGCATCCGGCGAGCGGCACGGCGGCGACGAGCAGCAGCGAGAGGGCACGAGCGGTCATCGGACGAGGTGATGGCGACGCGACCCCGACGCGGCAACCGCTTTTGTGTCGCGATTTGTATCGGACATTCCGTTGCCTTTGTGCGGTGGCCGCCTTGACCCTCGGGATTTCAGGCGTTCTTGAAGGACCTGACAAAGATCAACGGAGAGCCCCCATGCCCGACCGCGCCCTTTATCCCGTACCTTCGGACTGGGCCGCGCGTGCGCATGTCGATGCGGCGGGGTATGAGCGGCTGTACCGGGCGAGCATGGAGGATGCGGACGCATTCTGGCTGGAGCAGGCGCAGCGGCTCGACTGGGTGAAGGTGCCCACGGTGGCGGGGAACTGGTCGTTCGAGGCGGGCGATTTCGGGATCCGCTGGTTTGAGGACGGCGTGCTCAACGTGTCGGTGAACTGCATCGACCGGCATCTTGCCGACCGCGGCGACGAAACGGCGATCCTGTGGGAGCCCGACAGCCCCGAGGCCGAGGGGCGGCGGTTCACCTATCGCGAGCTCCATGCCGAGGTTTGCCGCTTCGCC
Organism: uncultured Sphingomonas sp.; assembly: GCA_913775315.1. GTDB lineage: Bacteria > Pseudomonadota > Alphaproteobacteria > Sphingomonadales > Sphingomonadaceae > Sphingomonas. The sequence goes on from CAJYIX010000033.1 coordinate 50,419, forward strand.
AACGTGCTGAAGGCGCGGGGCGTGAAGAAGGGCGACCGGGTGACGATCTACCTGCCGATGATCCCGGAAGCGGCGTTCGCGGTGCTGGCGTGCGCGCGGATCGGGGCGATCCATTCGGTGGTGTTCGGCGGCTTCTCGCCCGAGGCGCTGGCGGGCCGCATCGAGGATTGCGATTCGAAGATCGTGGTGACGGCCG
>CAJYIX010000034.1 GCA_913775315.1 uncultured Sphingomonas sp.
CCGCGATGTGAAGGACGATCAGCGCGAGGAACACCCAGCCGAGGATTTCGTGCCCCTCATGCGCCGCGCCGACGATCGGATCGCCTTTGGTAAAGGGCAGCTTCGGCACGTCGAACAGGCCGTAGAAGCTGAGCGGCCACTTGCCCGCCGAGCTGAAGATCCAGCCGGTCAGCGGCATGACGAGCATCAGTGCGTAGAGGCCGGCATGCACCGCCCGCGCCGCGGTCCGCTCCGGCCCGTTGACATGGCCGGGCAGCGGCGGCGGGCGGTTGGTCAGGCGCCAGACGATGCGAAAGACGGTGAGCGCGAGGATCAGCAGCCCCGTCGCCTTGTGGATTGGCATGACCTCGACCACGCCTTCCAGCGCGTCATGGAGCAGTCCACCCGCCAGATTGCCGATGATGAGGATGGCGAGGATCCAGTGCAGCGCCCGGGCGACGCTGTTATATCGCTGCACCTGTCCGTCGTAGATCGTCGCCATGCCTTGCTCCCCGAAAACACACTGATCAAGGTTGTGCGCCGCGGCGCGGGCGGTGGCAAGCGACCTTAGGTGCTGGCGCGGACGACCAGGCGGACGGGAACGCGGCTCGATCCGACGGGCGCGCCGGCGATGTTGCGCAGTAGCGCATCGACCAGCGCACGGCCCGCGGCGGGCGCATCCTGTGCCACCGTCGTCAGCGCCGGGTCGCAGTGACGGACGCCCTGGATGCCGTCGAAGCCGACCACCGCCACATCACTCGGCACCGACAGTCCGGCTTCGCGCAGCGCTCTTAGTGCACCGAGCGCGACAAGGTCGCTGGCCGCGAACAGCGCGTCGGCGCGCGGATCGGTGTCGATCAGCCCAGCGATCGCCGCTGCTCCTTGTGCCTCGCGCTCGCCGATGCTCGCGCCCGACACGTCGATGGGGTCGAGCCCGACGGCCGCCAATGCAGCCAGATAGCCTTCGCGCCGCTCGGCATAGGCGGCGTGCCGTTCCCAGCCGGGTCCGGCAAAGGCGATGCGGCGGCGGCCGCGGGCATGGAGATGCTCGACCGCCTGGCGCGCGCCGTCGCGATTGTCGGCGCGGACGGTGGGCAGGTCGTCGTGCGGCGAGCCCCAGGCGACGACGCGGCGCCCCTGTGCCGCGGCGCGGGTGAAGTGCGCCCAGCCGGCCGCATTGGTCGCGCTGCCGACGACGATCATGCCGTCGGCCTCACGCCGCTGCTCGAACTCGGCGTCGAAGCCGGTTTCCTCGTCCTGGAACGACAAGAGGATGCGGCGCCCGTCGATCGCGGCGGCTCCCTCGATCGCGGCGACGAGATCGTAGTAGAAGGGATTGAGCGTCGCGCGATCGAGGCCCGCGGGCACGATCAGGACCAGCGCGATGCACCCCGTCGTCGCCTGTCGCAGCCGCGCGGCGCGCAGATCGGGCAGATAGCCGAGCTGCGCCGCCGCCTCGAGCACGCGCTCGCGCGTCTCGGCACTGACGCTGTCGAGGTTGCGCAGCGCGCGCGAGACGGTCGACTGCGACACCCCCGCCGCCGCCGCGACGTCGAACGACGTGACGATCGCGCGGCCCGTTGCGGGGTCGATTTCGGGAGGGGGGACGCTGCGCGACATCGATCCTGCTGTTACCATGCCCCGCGCCAAAGGAAAGGCGGGCGATGGGGCAGGGGCTCAGTCCCCGAACCGGACCGATGCGCGCCCTTCCGCCCGGTCAACCCGGACCGGCATGTCGTAGAGCGCGCCGAGCGCGGATTCGGTCAGGACCGCGTCAACCGGGCCGCTCGCATGCAGGCGGCCGTCCTTTAGCGCGACGACATCGTCGGCGATGCGGCTGACGAGATCGAGATCGTGGAGCGCGACGACGACCGCACAGCCGTCGTCCGCCAGCGCTCGCAACTGGCGCGCGGCCTCATGCGCGTGGCGTGGATCGAGCCCGGCGCTCGGCTCGTCGACGATCAGCACCCGCGGCTCGCCCACCACCGCGCGCGCCAGCATCGCGCGGGCAAGCTCGCCGCCCGACAACCGCGTCGCCGGGCGATCGCGCAGGCCAATAAGGTCGAACCGCGCCAGCGCGCCGCTGACCGCCAACCGCCAGCGCCCCGGCAACGGGCCGAAGACGGGCAGATGTTGAGAGAGGCCGAGCGCGACCAGACGCTCGACGCTGACCGGCCATTCCGCACGCGGCGATTGCGGCAGATAGGCCCGGACCGCGGCAAGCTCGCGCGGCGGGATCGCCCGGATCACCCGTTCGTCGAGCGTGACGGTGCCGGCATCGGGCCGCAGCAGGCCGGCGGCGATCTCGAGCAGCGTCGACTTACCCGCGCCGTTGGGACCGATGACCGCGGTCAGCCGCCCGCTCTCGAACGTCGCATCGACGCCCGTCAGCACCGCGCGCGCACCTCGTCGATGAGTGATGCCGCCGAGCGAAAGTCGCATCACGGCGCCACCTGTCGGACGCGCAGGACCAGCCACAGGAAGAACGGCGCGCCGACCACCGCGATCAGCACGCCGAGCTTGAGGTCGAGCGCCGGACCCGCGATCTTTGTCGCGACATCGGCGGCAAGGACGAGCGCGGCGCCGATCAATGCGGCGGGCGCCAGCGCGGCGCCGGGCCGATGCCCCACCAGCGGGCGGGCGAGATGCGGCGCGATCAGCCCGACGAAGCCGACCGCGCCCGTCACCGCCGTCGCCGCACCGACGCCCGCCGCGGTGCCGATCAGCGCCAGCAGCCGCAGACGGCCGACGTCGACGCCGAGGCTCTCCGCCTGCCGCTCGCCGAGCGTCAGGGCGTCGAGCCCGCGCACAGTGAATGCCAAGAGAACCGCCCCCAACGCGATGAACGGCGCGGCCAGCGTCACATGATCCCAGCTCCGGTCCGCGAGCGATCCCATGAGCCAGGTCACGATCTCGTACGCCGCGAATGGATTGGGCGCGAGGTTCAGCGCCAGACTAACCCCCGCCGACGCCAGCGTCGATACCGCAACGCCCGCCAGGATCAGCGAAAGCGTGCCTCCCGTGCGCGATAGCGCGAAGGCGATCCCCACCGCCACCAGCGCGCCGACCAGTGCGAAGATCGGCGTCGCGAGGCCGGCACTGGCGGCGAACCCGTAATAGATTGCGATCACTGCGCCCAGCGACGCGCCCGACGACGCGCCGAGCAGCCCGGGCTCGGCCAGCGGATTGCGCAGCAGGCCTTGAAGCACCGCGCCCGCAAGCCCGAGGATCGCCCCGACCATCAGCGAGAGGACGAGGCGGGGCAGCCGCACCTCGACGATCAGCAGCCGGGCGAGCGACGGCTGCGGATCGGCCAGCGCCGCCGCGACCGTCGTTGGCGACAGCCAGACGGGCCCGGCGAGCAGTGACGCCGCCGCCAGCGCAAGGATGGCGAGTGCCAGCAGGGTGAGGGCGAGCCGCCTCACGCCGCCATCTCCGCCTGCAGCTTCAGCACCGCGTCGCCGATCATCGGCGTGCCGCAGACATAATAGGCCTGCGGGATGCGAAGCGTCCGGCCCTTCCACCGCTCGCGCACGACGCGGTGATTGGTGATCTCATCGCCCAGACTTCCGCCCGCGCGGACGGCCGCGCCCCGTACGATCAGGTCGGGGTCCAGCTTCAGCAGCGTCTCGATATCGGGCCGGCCATAGCTGTAGCCGCCTATTTCGCGCACCACGTTGCTGGCACCCGCGGCGGTCAGTACCGCGTCGTAGAGCGTCCCCGATGCCGCGCCGAAGCCGCTGCCGTCCCACGCCGCGACCCGCGGGTGGCGGACCGCCTGCCGCGCCGCCTGCGCCAGCCGGGCGTCCATGCCCGCGATCAGCGCTTCGCCGCGCGCGGGCTCGCCCACCGCGGCGGCGACCTGTCGCACCGTGCGGCGGATATCTTCGAAGCTGCTGGCGTGATCGACCTCGATCATCGGCCAGCCGATCCGCTTTAGCATCCCCCGCAGTGCCGGAGTGGTGAAACTGCCCGCGACGACGAGGTCGGGGGCCTCGGCCAACACCTCCTCGGCTTGCCCGTGGTTGACGGGCACACGGGCGGCTGCCGGCGCCATCAGCGACCCCGCCGGATCGCGTGACAGCCAGCTGACCGACGCGATCCGCTCGGGCGGCAGCAGTGCCAGCACGATCTGGTCAGTGCACTGGTTGACGCTCATCACCCGGAGCGGGCGGAGCGACGGCGACGGAACGGCGGCCGGGCGCGAACACCCGGCCACCAGCAGCAGCATCAGCGATGCCGCCGCCCGCCGCATCAGAAGCGCGCGCGCACGCCGCCATAGGCGGCGCGGCCGTTGCCGACGAAGCTGAACACCTGCTCGTTCCGCTCGCCGGCCAGGTTCTCGACCCGGCCGAACAGCGAGAGCCTGTCGGTCAGCTTGTAGTCGGCGGCGAGGTTGACGATGACGAACTCCTCCAGCGACACGGTGACCGGGACGAAGCTGGGGTCGATGAACGCGGAGTCGTCCTGCCGCCCGTTGTAGCGCGCGGTAAACGTGCCCGAAAAGCGCTTGTCGGCGCTGAACGCGGTCACGTTGACGCTGCCGATATGGCGCGGCCGTCGCACCTCGCGCACACCGTTCTCGGTCGCGTCGGTATAGGTATAGGCAAGGTCGATCTTGAGCTGCTCGACCGGGCGCGCCGACACGAACGCTTCGACCCCGTGCTGCTTCGACCGCGTGGCGCGATTCGACGGCGTCGCGACGAAATCGGGCGCGGGATAGGTGACGAAAATCTCGTCTTTCAGCCGGTTATCGAAGTAGGTCGCGCCGATCGTCGCGCGGTCGCCGATCTGCTGATCGAGCCCGGCTTCCCAGCCCTCCGACTTTTCGGGGCGCAGGTCCGGGTTGCCGATGTAGCGGCCGTCGGAATAGCCGAAAAGGTCGAAATAGCCGGGGTTCTTGACGCCCGTCCCATAGGCGCCGCGCGCGCGCAGGCCGAAGGGCAGGCGATAGCCCGCCTGCGCCCGCCACGTCGTCGCGTCGGCGAAGCGGTCGTTGGCGTCATGGCGGATGCTCGCGCCGGCCGATAGCGCCTCGCCCACGGTCAGTTCGTACTGGCCGACGAAGCCCCAGTTCTCGGTCGTGCGCCGTCCCTGGAACGCGAAGGGGGAAGGGGTGGTCGTCCGATACGCCTCATGCTCGTAATCGACCGCGGCGGTCAGGCGGTGGCCCACGCGGTCGTCGCCGAGCCGCAGCCCCGTCTCGTAGCTGCCCTTCCACCGCCGACCCTTGTTGCCATAGTCGAGGCCCGCGGGGGTCAGCCCCTGCCGCACGGTATCGGCGACCTGTCCGGTCAGCGCATGTGTCCAGCGGCCGTCCAGCAGTGCAAGGTCGCCGCGAACCAGGCCATAGGCACCCTCGATCTGCGTCCGCACACCGGGACTGTCGACAGTGTAGCCAAAGGTGGGGCTGGCCGGATTGCCGTCGCTGTTGTTGGTCAGCGCATCGGTATAGCTATAGCGACCGACCGCGGTCAGGCGGAGATTGTCGGCGGGCGTCCAACTCGCCTTCGCACTGCCAGAGGCGCTGGTGACGCCGACGTTGCGGACGCCGCCGCGCGCGGTCGGCTGTCCGTCAGTGCGATAGAGCGTGCTGGTCAGCGCATAGTCGACCGTCTCACCGGCCCCGGCAATGCGGGCGTTGCCGGCAAGCGTGTCGAACGACCCGCCCTCTGCCCGGATCGAGATGCCCGGCGCCTCGCGCCCCGTCGCGGTGATGTAATGGATGACGCCGCCGATCGCGTCTGAGCCGTAGAGCGACGATTGCTGCCCGCGCAACACCTCGATCCGCGCGCCGTCGTCGGCGGCCAGCGTGTTCCAGTCGAACTCGCCCTGATAGGGGTCCGACACCTCGATCCCGTCGACGAGGACGAGGACGTGGTTGCTCTCGGACCCGCGGATACGCACTTGGGTCAGGCCGCCGCGCCCGCCGGTCTGGCTGACCGCGATGCCGGGTACGTCGCGAAGCACGTCGCTTACGACCCGGACCTGTCGTTCCTGAAGGTCGTCGGCCGACAGGACGGTGAGCGAGGCGGGCACCTTCGAGGCTTCGACCGCGCCGGCCGATCGGGTGGCGGTGACGACGATCTCGTTCCCCTCGGCGTCGCGCGCCGGCTGGCTCGGATCGGTCTGTGCCGCGGCAGGTGCGACAAATGCGGCTGTCGCGGCAAGCGCGATCAGCGAAATCTGGCTGGTCTTCATCGGTAACAAGTCCCCCCGCGTTGCTCCAAAAGACGCGGGTTCGGGGGCTGTTCGCGGACGAACGACGGCGCACGGGCGCAGCGGGAGCGAACGCGATGCCCCCGGGCGACCGGCACCGTTCACGACCCCCAAAGGCCGCGCGGCTTCGTCGCTCGAACGGAAGCATGTCCCGCGCCGTGGCCATCCCCTGGACCGCAGCGATGAGCGACAGCGCCGGCAGGTCTCCTGGCTCGCGGGTCAAGGCTCGGCGGGCGCCTTCCCAGGTTTCCCCAGTGGCTGTGCCCGGCAATGCCGGACACGTGCTCGCCTCGCTCGCCGCTTACAGTTGCAGGGACAGCCGCGGATTAGGGCCGATCGGGCCCGCACCGCATTCCCTTTGAAGCCCTTTCGGGCACCGGCGCGATCTTTGCCGTCCAGGCTGGCCCGGCCGACGCGCCGGCCTTTAGCGCAACGCCGCGCGTCCGCAAGCGCAATCGGCGAACGGCCTCAGGCCTCGAGCACGTCGCGGATCTTGCGGGCGAGGCTCTCGTAGGTGAACGGCTTGGCGATCAGTTCGACGCCGGGCTCCAGCCGCCCGCCCTGCATGATCGCGTTGCGCGTATAGCCGCTGGCATAGAGCACCTTGAGCTCTGCTTTCAGCTCGCGGGCGCGCTCGACCAGTTCGCTGCCCGACATGCCGGGCATCACGACGTCGGTGAACAGCAGGTCGATCGTCGTCTCGCGCCGTTCGAGAAGGCGTAGCGCGGTCATCCCGTCATGCGCCTCGAGCACGCGATAGCCAAGCTCGCGCAGCACCTCGACCGTATAGGCGCGAACGTCGTCGTCGTCCTCGACGACCATGATTGTCTCGTCCTGACGCGACGGGGCGGCAGCGAGCGCAACCGCCTCGTCCTCCGGCGCCTCGCCCTCGCGGTACAGTCGCGGCAGGTAGATGCGCACCGTCGTGCCGACATGCTCCTGCGAAAAGATCTTCACCTGACCGCCCGACTGACGGACGAAGCCATAGACCTGGCTGAGGCCGAGGCCGGTGCCGCGGCCGACCTCCTTGGTGGTGAAGAAGGGTTCGAACACCCGGCCCAGCGTGTCGCGCGACATGCCGGTGCCGGTGTCGGTCACCGCGACCATGACGTAGTCGCCCGGCGCCACTTCCGCCGCGTCGCCCGGCTCGACCCGGGCGTTTCGCGTTTCGATGACCAGGCGTCCGCCCTCGGGCATCGCGTCGCGCGCGTTGACCGCCAGGTTGAGGATCGCATTCTCGAGCTGGTTGGGATCGGCCTCGACCCGCCACAGCGCGGGATCGCCGACGACCTCGAGCGAGACCGTCTCGCCCAGCGCGCGGTTGACGAGGTCGAGCATCCCGTCGACCAGCCGGCCGACATCGAGCGGCTTGGGATCGAGCGGCTGGCGGCGGGAAAAGGCGAGCAAGCGCTGGGTCAGTGCGGCGACGCGATGCGCGCGACCCGCGCGATGGGCAATGCGCAGAAGGGGGCGGAGCGCGCCGCCGCACTGACCCAGCGCTTGCCCATCGCGCGGGTCGCGCGCATCGCGTCGCCGACGCCCAGCGCGCGGCGGGCGATATCGACGCTGCCGATGACGATCGTCAGCAGGTTGTTGAAGTCGTGAGCGATGCCGCCGGTCAACTGGCCGACCGCCTCCATCTTCTGGGCCTGACGCAGCGCCTCTTCGGCGACGAGCAGCTCGCGGCTGCGTTCGGCGACGCGCGCCTCCAGACTGGCGTTGAGTTCGGCGAGCTCGCGGGCGGCGCTGACACGCTCGATATGCGCCCAAGATCGCTCGGCGACGGCGGCGACCAATGCGACCTCTTCGTCGTTCCATGCGTGCGGCACGTCGTCGTGGACCGCCATCATCGCGACGAACCGGCCGTGGCGGATCAGTGGGACGCAGACCGTCGCCGCGACCTGAAGGCTGTCCGCCTTCGCCGCCGCGCCGCCGGACAGTTCGTTGGGAATGTCGGAAAGGACGACGGTGCGACCCGCGTGAAGCGCCCCGGAGATTTCCTGGCCATAGTCCGACAGCCGGTAATGACCGACCAGCGAATTCGCCGCGTTCCGCGACCAGTCGCCGCGGATCGTGAAGCCGTCGCCATCGGGATCGATATCGGCATAGGCGCAGTTGGCCACGCGCATCCGTTCGGCCATCATGCGCGTGGTCGTCGCCATGATCGCGTCGGGCACACTCGCGTCCGCCGTCGCGCGGCCCAGCTCGTCGAGGAATTGCAGCCGCGCCTGGCTCTCTCGCAACGCTGCCTGCTGCTCGCGCCGTTCGGTCACGTCGGTGTGGATGCCCACCCATTCGAGCAGCGAACCGTCCTCGCCGATCATCGGCACCGCGCGCGTGGCGAACCGCCGCCACTCGCCCTTCGCGGTCCGGACCCGATGCTCGTGCGCGTACATGCCCCGCATGGCGAGTGCCGCTTTCCAAGCGGTGATCGAGGGTTCGACATCCTCCGGGTGCACGGCGGCGGTCCAGCCATAGCCCGAATATTCGGCTTTGCTCTGGCCGGTCAGCGCATGCCAGCCGGGCTGGTCGCCCTGCATCTCGCCATCGGGCGTATTGGTCCAGACATAGCCGTCGATCGCATCGACCGCCGCCCGGAACCGCGCGTTGCTGGCGCGCAGCTCCGCCTCGTGCGCCCGCCGCTCGGTCAGGTCGAGCATCGCGCCGATCATGCGGACCGCGCGCCCGCTCTCGTCGCGCAGGATCGAGCCACGGTCGTATACCGGCGCATAGCTGCCATCGGCCCGCACGAAGCGATAGTCCGCGGCCCAGTTGGGGTCGCCGCGCGCGATTGCCGCCTCGATGCTGCGCTCTACATGCTCGCGATCGTCGGGGTGGACGCGGTTCAGCCACCAATCGCCCTCGGTCTCGGCAGCGTCGAGATGATGGCCGTAGGCCGTCTCGAGCGCGGCATTCCACTGGATACGATCGGTCAGCAGGTCCCAGTCCCAGATCGCATCGGTCGTCGCGCTGGCGGCGAGCTGGTAGCGCGCCTCGACGGCCTGCCGCTCTTCGCGACGCGAGCGCGCATCGTCGATCGCCCGGCGCAGCTCCATCTGGGCGACGACCTGGCGTGCGAGCAGTTCGAGGAGGCGTCGCTGCGCGGAGGTTACACCCGCCGGCCGGGCCACGCGGTCGATGACGCAAAGGGTACCGAGCGGGAGCCCCTCCTTTCCGTAGAGGACGGCGCCGCAATAGAAGCGGATGCCGTCGGGCGCCGCGACCAGCGGATTGTCGACGAAACGCGGATCGGCGGTCAGGTCGGGCACGACCAGGAACCCGTCGCCGCGAAGCGCATGGGCGCACACCGACGAACCGATCGGCGTTTCCCGCTCGCCGAAGCCGATCTCGGACTTGAACCACTGGCGATCGCGAGAGACGAGACTGACCAGCGCGATCGGCGCCTCCAGCGCGTCGGCGGCGAGCTGCGCGATCTCGTCGAAATCGGCCTCGGCAGGCGTGTCGAGGATACCATAGTCGTCGAGCGCCTCGATACGCTCGGCCTCGGTCCAGTCGCGCAGGGGCGGGCTGCGGAGCGGGGCGTCTGGCGGCGTCATCTGTCCGCCCTAGCAGGAGCGGGCAGGCGAGGGCACCTGCTTTCTAGCCTATGTTGGTGATCCAAAATAATCACACGCCAGGTCGGATGCAGTCGATGGCGACGCGACGCAATCAAGCGCCTCTCCCCTCGCATCTTCAGACATTTCACCAATCATGTTTACGTATGCTGCTGCGCACGCCGCCAAGGCAAATCATGCGTGAAACCACAACGTCCTCTCACCGGACCATCGCTCTTTTCAGTGTTTTCCAAGATAGTTGGAGCCGTATCCCGAAAAGAATTGCGAAGCCCGGAGAGCGTTCACATTTTCTGTGACGGGCGCATTGTAACCCTTTACACGTCGGCGTCGCCTGCATACCCCTGTCGCCGGAGCAAAGCGGGGAACCCGCGTTGGGGAGGACGAGCGGATGGCCGCTGCGGAAGGGACATTTACGGGCGCGGTGCGTCCGGCCGCGGGAATGCTGACGGTGCGCCTCAGCGCATTGATGTTCATGCAATTCTTCGTCTGGGGCGCGGGGGCGGTGACGCTCGGTCTCGTCATGCAGACGGTGGGCATTGGCGACCTGATCGCCAATGCGTTTTCGGTGGGACCGATCGCCTCGATCGTCGGCTCCTTCCTGCTCGGCATGGCCGCGACCCGATTCCTCAGCCCCAAGATGCTGATGGTGATCCTGCATCTCGTCGGCGGCGTGCTGCTCTTCATCCTGCCGGGGTTCATCAATCCGGAAGGCGGCAGCACCTTCGTCTGGCTGCTGCTCTGCTACATGATCCTCTACATGCCGACCGTGGGCCTCGCGAACACGATCGCGCTCAAGAGCTTCGGCGAACGGGTCGACCGCTTCCCCTTCGTCCGCGCGTTTGGCACGATCGGCTGGATCGCCGCCGGCCTCATCATCGGCTGGGCGGGGCTGTCGGCCAGCCCCGAGATCTTCCGCGTCGCCGCGATCGTCTCGCTCGCGCTCGGCTTCTACAGCCTCACGCTCCCCAACGTCGAAGCGGACGCACCGCAGGGCGGGAGCATCGTGCGCCAGGTGCTCTGCGTCGAAGCGTTCGGGCTGCTCAAGCAGCGCTCTTTCCTGATCTTCGTCACCTGCGCGACGCTGATCTCGATCCCGCTCGCCATGTATTACGCCTATGCCTCGCCTTATGTCGGCGCGGCGGGGATCGAGAATGTCGGCGGCACGCTCGCCATCGGGCAGATGTCCGAGCTCGTCTTCATGTTCTCGATGCCGTTCCTCTATCGCCGCTTCGGTGTGAAGCCACTGCTGCTCGTCGGCATGGCTGCCTGGGCCATCCGCTACGCGCTGTTCGCGATTGGTGACGGTGGGGCGGGCTTGTGGGCGGTCTATCTGGGCGTCGCGCTGCACGGCATCTGCTACGACTTCTTCTTCGTCGCCGGCGCGATCTATACCCAGACGATCGCCGCGCCGAAGGGCGTGAACGCGCAGGCGCAGGGGATGCTGACGCTGTTCACCTACGGCGTCGGCATGCTGCTTGGTTCGCAGATCGGCGGCATTCTCTATGCGCAGCTACCGAGCAACCCGACGATCGCCGACTGGCAGGGGATGTGGGTCGCGCCCGCCATCGCCGCGGCGGTGATCGCGCTCATTTTCCAGTTCAGCTTCCGCGACAACAGCCGCGGCGGCATGCAGCCGTGAAGGTCACTCGCCGCAGCCTGATCGCCGCTGCGGCGGCGACACCGCTGATCGCCGGCACGGCCTGTGCCGAGGCGCCGCAGTCGAACGCCGCGCGCTTCTCGATGAAGTTCGCGCCGCACGAGGGCAGCTTCAAGAGTCGCGGCGGGCGGATCGAGCAGATCGCCTATGCCGCCGACCAAGGCTTTACCGCATGGGAGGATAACGAGGCCGCGGGCCGCACCGTCGCCGAACAGACCGCCATGGCGAAGGCGCTGGCGAGCCGTGGCATGACGATGGGCGTGTTCGTTGCGTCGATGCCCAAATGGGGCGAGAGCCGCCCCCGCTTCGGCACCGGCGATACGGCGGAGCGCGATGCGTTCCTTGCCGACATCCGCGCCTCGCTCGACGTGGCCAAGCGCCTCAATGCGACACGTGCGACGATCGTCACGGGCTTCCTCGACCCTAAGCTGCCGCTCGATATCCAGACTGCGCGCGTCGTCGACACGATGCGGCGCGCGGGCGATATCGTCGCCAATTCGGGTCTGACGCTGGTGATGGAGCCGCTCAACACCCGCACCGATCATCCGGGCGTGTTCATGCAGACGATCGCGCAAGGGTTCGCCGTCGCGACCGCGGTCGACCGGCCGGGGATCAAGGTACTTGCCGACTGCTATCACGAGCAGATCCAGTCGGGGAACCTGATTCCGTCGCTCGGCAATGCGTGGGACGAGATCGCCTATATCCAGTTCGGCGACAATCCCGGCCGCAAGGAGCCGGGGTCGGGTGAGGTCAATTACGGCAACATCGTCAAATGGCTCAAGTCGAAGCGCTATGACGGCGTCATCGGCATGGAGCACGGCAATTCGATCGACGGCCGCGCAGGCGAGGATCGGCTGATCGCCGCCTATCGCGCGATCGACAGGGTGTGAGGGGAGTAAAGGTGAAAAGAATTGGTCTGGCCGCGATTGCAGCGGTGGGCTTGGCCGGCGCGGCGGCCGCGCAGGACAAGCCGGGGTTCAAGGATACGCCCGTCCTGCCGAACAGCCAGTGGCGCGTGCATGACGCCGATCGCCCGTATCCGGTGGTCGTCACCCCCTCGGCCCAACCGGGCGGTGCGCCGGCCGATGCGGTGGTGCTGTTCGACGGCAAGTCGCTCGATGCCTGGACGCCGGACAAGGCGCCCTGGACGGTCGCCAATGGGGCGATGACGATTCCGAAAGGTGCCGGCCCGCTGACGACGAAGCAGCGCTTCGGCGACGTGCAGCTTCACCTCGAGTTCCGCAGCCCCAATCCGCCGACCAGGACGTCGCAGGATCGCGGCAACAGCGGCATCTGGTTCATGGAACGCTACGAGATCCAGATCCTCGACGGCTACAACAACCCGACCTATGCGGACGGCACCGTCGGGTCGGTCTATGGCTTCAAGCCCGCGCTCGCCAACGCCTCGCGCAAGCCCGGCGAGTGGCAGAGCTACGATATCGTGTTCGAGCGGCCCCGGTTCGATGCGTCGGGCAAGCTGCTGCGCCCCGCCTACATCACCGCCTTCCTGAACGGCGTGCTCGTTCAGAACCATCAGGCGATGCTCGGCACGACGATCTGGCGTAAGGTCGCGTCCTACACGCCGCACGCCGATGCGCTGCCCATTCAGCTTCAGGATCACGATTCGCCCGTATCCTTCCGTAACATCTGGGTGCGCCCGCTGCCCGAGGCGGCGATCGCGCAGGACCTGCCAGGAGAGCCCAAGTGATTATCGACCGCAGAACCGCGCTGGCCGGCGTCGCCGCGATGTTCGGGGCCGGGGCCTTCGCCCCGATCGCCCGCGCCGCCGCCACGGCCGCGCAGACCAAGGGTGCCGTCATCCCCGGGATCAGTGAGGGGCCGCCGAGCGTCGCCGTGTTCACACCGCAGCAGCGCGCGCTTATGTCCGCGCTCTCAGAGCGGGTGATCCCCACCACCGACACGCCGGGCGCGATCGCCGCGGGCGTGCCGACGTATATCGAGAAGCTGCTCGCCGACTGGTCGTATCCGAAGGAGCGCCAGCCGATCATCGCTGGGCTCGACGCGATCGATAAGCGGGCGATGGCCGACTTCAAGGTCGTCGGCGTAAAGGCGTCGGCAAAGCAGCACGACGCGCTGCTGACGCTGGCGATGAACGACCAGATTCCCGGCGGCAAGGACTGGTTCGAGGCGTTCCGCCAGCTCGTCATCTCCGGCTACTACACCTCCGAGATCGGCATCACGCAGGAGCGCGAATACCTGCCCGTGCCCGGCGAGTATAACGGTGCCTTCCCCTATTCGCAGGTCAACAAGGTCTACAGCTCATGATGAACCGGCGTACCCTGATCGGCGGCGCGGGCGGCGCGCTCGCCCTTGCGGCCATGCCGCGCCTTGCCATGGGCGCTCAGCTCAAGGCGATCGGCCTCCAGCTCTACACCGTGCGCGAACTGTTCCAGAAGGATCCCGTCAAGACCCTCGAGGCGGTCGCGCGCATCGGCTATCGCGAGGTCGAATATGGCGGCGGCGGGTACGACGCCATGGACCACAGGATGCTGCGCCGGACGATGGACCGGCTGAAGCTCAAGGCGCCGTCGGTACATATCGGCTATGACGCGCTGCTCGCCGACCTGCCCAAGCAGATCGCGATGGCGAAGACGCTGGGCGCCGACACCGTCATCCTGCCCTATATGAACGCCGAGTTCCGCAACGAGGCGGCTTGGAAGGCGGCGCTGCCCAACATCAACCGCTTCGCGAACGAGATGAAGAAGGCGGGGCTTGGCTTCGGCTATCACAATCACGATTTCGAGTTCACGACGAAGGTCGGCGACAAGACGCTCTACGACCTGCTGCTCGAGGGCACCGATCCCGCGCTGGTGAAGATCGAGCTCGACCTGTTCTGGGCGATCGTTGCGGGGCAGGACATGGGCGCGCTGCTCGACCGGCTGGCGCCGCGGCTCTACGCCTTCCACGTCAAGGACCGGCGTGCCGACGGTAAGATGACCGCGGTCGGCAGCGGGACCGTCGATTTCGGCACGCTGTTCGCGCGCCCCTCGGCGAAGAACGTCCGCCATTTCTATGTCGAGAATGACGAGGCGCCCGCGCCCTATCTCCCCGACATCACCACCAGCTTCAAGACGCTGCGCGCGCTGAAGTACTGAGCGCGTACCGGGAGGGATTTATGCAGACGGCTTCCACCAACCGTTTCGATGCGATCGTCATCGGATCGGGGATCAGCGGCGGCTATGCCGCCAAGGAACTGACCGAAAAGGGCCTGAAGGTCCTGATGCTAGACCGCGGCGTGATGGTCGAGCACAGCGAAGGCTATGACTATGAGGGCAAGCCCGCCTTCGAGGTGCCGGCGCGCAACCGGATGCCCGAGCCGCTGCGTGACAGCGATTACTTCATCGCCAAGCACGGCTATGTCGCGCCGAGCAGCCGCAAATTCTACAACGACGATCGGCTGAACCCCTATGCCTATGATGAGGGGAGCAAATTCTACTGGATCCGTCCGGGCGCGGTCGGCGGCAAGTCGCTGATCTGGGGCCGCTGGTCCTTCCGCTGGGCCGAGGAGGACTTCACCGCGAACAAGCGCGAGGGGATCGATGGCGTCTGGCCGATCGGCTATGACGACCTCGCGCCCTGGTACAGTACGGTCGAGAAATATATCGGCGTCTCGGGCTCGCGCGAGAACCTTCCTTATCTGCCCGACAGCGAGTTCATGCCGCCGATGCCGATGAACGTCGCGGAGAAGTGGCTGAAGCAGCGGCTCGAGGCGAAGTTTCCGGGCCGCAAGCTCATCAACACCCGCTTGTCGAACATCACCGTCGACAAGCCGGAGCAGAACCGCACCAAGTGCCAGCACCGCAACCAGTGCGGCAACGGCTGCTCCTTCGGTGCCTATTTCTCAACGCAGGCGGTGACGCTGCCCGCAGCGCGCGCGACCGGGCGGCTGACGCTCCAGTCCGATGCGGTGGTCACCAACCTCGAATACGACCCCAAGGCCAAGCGCGTGACGGGCGTCCGCTACATCGATGCCAAGACGGGACAGGCACAGGTGGTCAACGCGAACCTCGTCTTCCTATGCGCTTCGGCGATGGGATCGGTGCAGGTGCTGATGAACTCGCGCGCGCCGGGCAGCGAGAAGAGCTGGTTCGACAATAGCGGCACCTTGGGTCGCTATGTCATGGATCATATCTTCCGCGTCGGCGTGTCTGGCGAGATCCCGGGCATGACCGACCTCATCGAATATGGCCGTCGCCCGGGCGGCGTCTACATCCCCCGCTTCCGCAACATCGGCGGCGAGGAAGGCGTCGGCTTCAAGCGCGGCTATGGCTATCAAGGCAGCGCCTCGCGCAGCCCGATGCCGCCGGTCGGCTTCGGCGCGGAGATGAAGCACGGGATGCGCAAATATGCGCCGTGGCGGTTCGACATGGGCGCGTTCGGCGAATGCCTGCCTTACAAGGACAACCGCGTCTCGCTGCATTCGAGCAAGGTCGATCGCTTTGGCGTGCCGCTGATGAAGTTCGACGTCACCTTCCGCGAGAACGAGCTGAAGATGATGGCCGACGCCAAGGCGCAGGGCGAGGCGATGCTGAAGGCCGCGGGCCTCACCAACGTGACCAGCGGCGAGAGCGAGCATGTGCCCGGCGACGCGATCCACGAAATGGGCGGCGCGCGCATGGGCGCCGATCCGCGCAATTCGGTCCTCAACGGGTTCAGCCAGGCACACGACGCGCCGAACCTCTACATCACCGACGGCGCGCAGATGGCGTCGGTGTCGTGCGTCAATCCGTCGCTGACCTTCATGGCGCTGACCGCCCGCGCGGCCGATCACGCAGTGAAGCAGATGCGCGCCTGACGATCCGCCGCCTGAGCCTCCGGTTTGAGCTCAGGCGGCCATCGTTTCCAGCGCTTCGGTCGCTTCCATCCACGCTGCTTCCGCCGCCTCGACCGCAGCGTCCAGTTCGGCGCGGCGCTTCATCAGGTCGCAGACGGACTGCGTCGCGTTCGCCGGATCGGCGAGCGCCCGGTCGATCGCCTCGCGCTGCTCGGTCAGCTTGGCGAGGTCGCTTTCCGCTGCCTTGGCCCGCTGGCGCAGCGCCTTGAGCTGGTCGCGATCGAAGCCCGACTTCTTCTCCGCCGCCCGCGCCTCGGCCTTGGCCGGCGGCTCCTTGCCGAGGATCATCGCGATATAATCGTCGACCGACCCGTCGAAATCGCGCGCGGTGCCGTTGTCGACCAGTACGAGGCGGTCAGCGGTCATCTCGATCATGTGGCGGTCGTGGCTGACGATCACCACCGCGCCGGTATAGGCGTTGAGCGCCTGGATCAGCGCTTCGCGCGCGTCGACGTCGAGGTGGTTGGTCGGCTCGTCAAGGATCAGCATGTGCGGCGCGTCGCGGGTGATCAGTGCGAGGGCCAGCCGCGCGCGTTCGCCGCCGGACAGCTTGCCGACCTGCGTCGTCGCCTTCTGCCCCGCGAACCCGAACCGGCCGAGTTGGGCACGCACCGCACCGGGCGAGGCGCCCTTCATCGCGATCGTCATGTGCTGGAGCGGCGTCTCGTCGCGGTCTAGCTCCTCCACCTGATACTGGGTGAAATAGCCGACGCGCATCTTGCCGCTCGCGTTCATGCCGCCTTCCATCGCGGGCAGTTGCGCCGCCAGCAGCCGCGCGAGCGTCGTCTTGCCGTTGCCGTTGCGCCCGAGCAGCGCCAGCCGATCGTCCGGGTCGAGCCGCAGGTTCAGGCGCTTGAGGATCGGAACCGCGTCATACCCCACCGCCGCCATGTCGAGCGTGACCAGCGGCGGGCGCAGCTCCTCGGGATCGGGGAAGCCGAACGACAGCGTCGGATCGTCGATCAGCTCGGCGATCGGCTGCATCTTCGCCAGCATCTTCGCGCGTGCCTGCGCCTGCTTGGCGGTCGAGGCGCGGGCGGAGTTGCGCGCGACATAATCCTGCAGCTTCTCGCGCTCGGCTTGCTGCTTGGCGCGCGCCGAGGCGATCTGCGCCTGCCGCTCGGCACGCTGCCGCTCGAACGCGTCGTAGCCGCCCGGATAGAGCGTCAGCTTGCCGCCGCCCAGATGCAGGATGTGATCGACGACGTTGTTGAGGAAATCCCGTTCGTGGCTGACCAGCAGGATCGTGGCCGGATAGGATTTGAGAAAATCCTCCAGCCACATGACGGCTTCGAGGTCGAGGTGGTTCGACGGCTCGTCGAGGAGCAGCAGGTCGGGCTGCGAAAAGAGCAAGCTGGCGAGCGCGACGCGCATTTTCCAGCCGCCCGAAAAGCTGTCGAGCGACCGCTGCTGCATCGCCTCGTCGAAGCCGAGGCCGACGAGGATCTGCGCGGCCCGCGACGGGGCGGTATAGGCGTCGATCGCGATCAGCCGCTCGTAGACGTCGCCGAGGCGATCGGGATCCTCGCACGTCTCGCTCTCGATCATCAGCGCGGCGCGCTCGGTGTCGGCGGCGAGCACCGTCTCGAACGGCGTCTTGTCACCCGCGGGTGCTTCCTGCGCGATGTAACCGAGGCGAGCGCCGCGCGGCATGTCGATGCTGCCGGCATCGGCCTCGATCCCGCCGGTGATCGTACGCACCAGCGTCGTCTTGCCCGCGCCGTTCCGCCCGATCAGGCCGATGCGCCCCTTCGGCGGCAGGCGCGCGCTGGCGCCGTCGATGATGGTCCGGCCGCCAAGGCGCACGGTCACGTCGTTCAAGTTGAGCATCGCCGCCGCCTAGCAGGCCGGACGCGCTTCCCCAAGGGGCCGAAGGATGCCAGACACGGCGCATGAGCGAATGGCGTTTCTGGATCGACCGCGGCGGCACCTTTACGGACGTGGTGGCGCGCCGCCCCGACGGAAGCCTTGCCACCGCCAAGCTGCTCTCGGTCGATCCCGACCGCCGGTACGACGCAGCAGAGGCGGCGATCCGCGACCTGACCGGGGTGGGAGAGGGGCCGCTGCCCCCCTGCCGCATCCGCATCGGCACGACGATCGCGACGAACGCGCTGCTAGAGCGCGCGGGCGAGCCGGTGCTGCTGGCGATCACCAAGGGGTTCGGCGACGCACTGACGATCGGGTATCAGGACCGCCCCGACATCTTCGCGCGCGACGTCCGCCGCGCCCCGCCGCTGTTCGCCGACGTGATCGAGATCGACGAGCGGGTGGCGGAGGACGGGACAGTTCTCACCGCGCTCGACAGTAAGGCCGCCGAAGCCGCCTTTAGCACGGCCTATGCAAAGGGCCTGCGCGCCGTCGCGATCGTGCTGATGCACGGGTGGAAGCACACAGCGCACGAGGCGGCGCTCGCCGACCTCGCCGCCTCGGCGGGGTTCACGCAGATTTCGGTCAGCCACCGCACCGCCCCGCTGACCCGCCTCGTCGCGCGCGGGGATACCACGTTGGCCGATGCGTATCTCTCGCCGGTGCTGCGCCGCTATGTCGAGGGGCTGGAGGCGTCGATCGGAAACGACCTACTGTTCATGCAGTCGAGCGGCGGGCTTGTCGCCGGCACCGGCTTCGGCGGCAAGGATGCGCTGCTCTCCGGCCCCGCGGGCGGGATCGTCGGCATGGCGCGCACGGCGGAGGCGGCCGGGTTCGGCCGCGTCATCGGCTTCGACATGGGCGGCACCTCGACCGACGTGTCGCTCTATGCCGGAAGCTACGACCGACGATCGGACGCGATCCTCGCAGGCGTCCGCGTCGCGGTGCCGATGATGCGGATCGATACCGTCGCGGCGGGCGGCGGGTCGATCTGTCACTTCGATGGCGGGCGGCTGCTCGTCGGGCCGGCTTCGGCCGGCGCCGACCCAGGGCCGGCTTGCTATCGCCGCGGCGGGCCGCTGACGATCACCGACTGCAATCTCGTGCTCGGCAAGATCCAACCTGCGCACTTTCCGGCGTTGTTCGGCCCGAACCGCGACCTGCCGCCCGATCGCGTAGCGTCGGAGGCGGCGCTCGACGCATTGCTCGACCGGGTCGAGGCGGCGACCGGGGAACGCCTGATCCGCGAAGCCGCGGCCGAGGGGCTGGTGGCGATCGCCACCGCGAACATGGCGCGAGCGATCCGCGCCGTCTCGGTAGCGCGGGGCGAGGATCCCGCGGCATACGCGCTCGCCTGCTTCGGCGGCGCGGGCGGGCAGCACGCCTGCCTCGTCGCCGATGCGCTGGGAATGCGCCAGGTGCTGATCCACCCGCTGGCGGGCGTGCTGTCCGCCGTCGGCATCGGCCTTGCCGAGCGCAGTGTCGTGCGGGAGGCGACGGTCGGGCTCGCCCTCGGAGATTCCGACGTGTCCGCCGCGCTCGAAGCCCTCGCGGACGAGGCGCGAGATGCGCTCTCGGCGCAGGGCGTCACCAGCGATGCCATCTCCATCGCTGCCGCTGCCCATCTGCGCTACGCCCGCGGCGACCAGACGATCGAGGTGCCCTGGGGCTCGCCCGCCGCGATGACCGCCGCCTTTGCCGAGTCGCATCGCCAGCGGTTCGGCTTCGTGGGCGACGACACGCTCGTGGTCGAGCGGCTTCGCGTCGAGGCCAGCGCCAGCGATGGCGAGACGCTGCCCTCGGTTGCGTTGCCCGAGCGGCCGGGCGAACCGATCGAGCGGGTCGACATGTATCTCGCCGGCGCGGCGCACGCGGTGCCCGTCTATCGGCGCGAGGCGCTGGCCGTGGGGCAGGCGCTGGCGGGGCCTGTGTTGATCCTCGATCCCGTCTCGACCGTCGTTGTCGAACCCGGCTGGACGGCAACCGTCCTGTCCGAAGGAACGCTGCACCTCGAACGCGGTGAGGCGCGGTCGGTCGCACAGGCCGGCGAGGCGGCCGATCCCGTCCGCCTGGAGATCTTCGCCGGCCTGTTCATGGGCATCGCCGAGGAGATGGGCGCCGCGCTCCAGCGCAGCGCCGCGTCGGTCAACATCCGCGAGCGGCTCGACTTCTCCTGCGCGATCTTCGATGCCGACGGGGGGCTGGTCGCCAACGCACCGCACATCCCGGTACATCTGGGCTCGATGGGCGAGAGCATCCGCACTGTCATCGCCAACCGCGCGGGCACGATGCGCGAGGGGGAGGTCTACGCCCTCAACGACCCCTATCGCGGCGGTACCCACCTGCCCGACATCACCGTCGTCATGCCGGTGTTCGCGGACGGCGAGGTGCCCGCCTTCTATGTCGCCGCGCGCGGGCACCATGCGGATGTGGGCGGCATCACGCCCGGCTCGATGCCACCGGACAGCCGGACGATCGAGGACGAGGGCGTAATCTTCGACGACGTGCCGATCGTCGCCCATGGCGTCATGCAGTCGAACGCGATCCGCGTGCTGCTGTCGAGCGGTCCGCATCCCGCACGCAACATCGACCAGAACCTTGCCGACCTCGCAGCACAGGTCGCCGCCTGCGCGCGCGGGGCAGAGGGGCTTCGGCAGCTTGCGGCGCAGCAAGGCCAAGGCGTCGTCACACACTACATGGCGCATCTTCAGGCGCATGCGGAGGCGATGGCGCGGCGGATGATCGCTGCGCTGGGTGACGGCAGCTTCGCTTACGAACTCGACGACGGTGCCGTCGTGAAGGTCGCCGTCCGCGTCGATCGCGCGGCGGGTGAGGCGACCATCGACTTCACCGGCACCAGCGAGCAGCGCCCGACCAATTTCAACGCGCCGCTCGCCGTCACCCGCGCCGCTGTCCTCTACGTCCTGCGCCTGCTGGTGGACGAGGCGGTGCCGCTGAACGAAGGGTTCCTTCGCCCCGTCGAGCTGATCGTGCCCGAAGGGTCGATGCTCAACCCCCGCCACCCCGCCGCCGTCGTCGCGGGCAATGTCGAGGTGAGCCAGGTCGTCACCGACGCTCTGCTCGGCGCGCTCGGCGCGATGGCGGGGAGCCAGGGGACGATGAACAACCTCACCTTTGGCGATGCGACGTATCAATATTACGAGACGATCGCGGGCGGCGCCGCGGCAGGGCCGGGCCATGACGGCGCCGACGCGATCCAGACGCACATGACCAACAGTCGCCTGACCGATCCCGAGGTGCTGGAGGCGCGCTATCCGGTGCTCGTCGAGCAGTTCGCGATCCGCCGCGGGTCGGGCGGGGCGGGTGAGCGGCGCGGCGGCGACGGCACCGTGCGCCGGCTGCGCTTCCTCGCGCCGATGCGCGCCGGCATCCTCAGCAACCGTCGCCGCGTGCCGCCGTTCGGTCTTGCGGGCGGCGAGCCGGGGCGGGCGGGGGCCAACCGGATCGAGCGCGCGGATGGCCGCATCGAACGCCTGGGCTCGACCGCCATCGCCGACATGGGCGCGGGCGACGTCATGGTGATCGAGACGCCCGGCGGCGGCGGCTACGGGGTGAAGCGCTGATGCTCGTCTTCGCCGGCATCGCGGTGATCGCGGGCGGGTTCCTGCTGCGGTTCAATCCGCTGCTCGTCATCATCGTCTCGGCGGCCGTCACCGGTCTCGCCGCCGGGCTCGACCCCGTCCGCATCCTCGGCACGTTTGGCCATGCGTTCAACGAGACGCGGTACGTGACCGCCATTTACATGGTGCTGCCGGTGATCGGCCTGCTGGAGCGCCGAGGGTTGCAGACTCGCGCGCGTGCGCTCGTGGCGCGGCTCAAGGGGGCGACGGTGGGCCGGTTACTGGTCGGCTATCTCCTGTTCCGACAGGTGACCGCGGCGCTCGGCCTCACCTCGGCCGGCGGCCCGGCGCAGACCCTCCGTCCGCTCGTCGCCCCGATGGCGGAGGCCGCGGCGGAGCGGCAGGTCGGCGATCCGGGCGAGGGCGAACGCGTCAAGGCGATGGCCGCCGCCACCGACAACATCGGGCTGTTCTTCGGCGAGGATATCTTCATCGCCATTGGCTCGATCCTGCTGATGAAGGGCGTGCTGGAGGGGTACGGCATCGTGCTGGAACCGTTCCAGCTCTCAGTGTGGGCGATCCCGACCGCGATCGCGGCGTTGCTGATCCACGGCGCGCGGCTGCTCTGGCTCGACCGCCGGCTGGGACGGCGGCGGTGATCGGCCTCGACCTCGTCTATGGCGTCGCCGGCGCGGTGTTCGCGATCTTCGCGGTGTCGAGCATGCGCGACCGGCGCTGGGCCAATGCGGCGTTCCACGGGCTGATCGCGCTGTCTTTCCTGGCCGGCGATCGGCTGGGCGACATCGCCAACGGCGTGCTCGTCCTCGCGTTGGTCGGTATCGCCGCCTCTGGCCGGATGCGCCGTGCCGAGCCCCCACCGCTGGCCGAGGACCGGTACGGCGCCCGTGTTTTCGCGCCCGCGCTCGTCATTCCGGCGACGGCAGTGCTCGGGACGCTCGCGTTCAAGGCATTTCCGGGCTGGGTCGACCCGAAACAGGCGACGTTGGTCGCGTTGACGTTCGGGACGCTGATCGCGATTGGCCTATGTGCCTGGCTGCTGCGCGCGCGGCTTCACGAGCCGTTCGTCGCCGGGCGCGGCCTGATCGACGATATCGGCTGGGTGGCGGTGATGCCGCAGATGCTCGCCAGCCTTGGCGCGGTGTTCGCGCTGGCCGGCGTGGGGGAAGTCGTCGGCCGGCTGATCGGCGCGGTCATCCCCGCGGGCAGCGTCTTCGGCGCGGTCGCCGCCTATGGCCTCGGCATGGCGTTGTTCACGATCGTGATGGGCAACGCCTTTGCCGCGTTTCCGGTGATGGCGGCCGCGGTCGGCGTGCCGCTCCTGATCCGCGGGGCGGGGGGCGATCCGGCGATTGTCGCGGCGGTGGGGATGTTAGCGGGGTTCTGCGGCACGCTGCTCACGCCGATGGCGGCGAACTTCAACCTGCTGCCGGCCGCGCTGCTGGACCTGAAAGACAGATACGGCGTGATCCGGGCACAGGTGCCGACCGCGCTGCCGCTGCTCGCGTTCAATATCGCACTCCTCTACCTGACGATCGCATGACTCCCCTCGACCGCGACACTGCTGCCCGTTTCGCCGCGATGACGTTCGGGCATATCGATCGCGAATATCCCAACGTGCTGATGCACGTACTGAACGGGCCGGAGGACGCGCTGACGCCAGCGGCGCTGCATCCGATATTCTATGGCAGTTTCGACTGGCACAGCTGTGTCCATGGCTGGTGGCAGTTGCTGCGCCTGACCCGCCGCTTCCCCGATCTGGACCTCGCCCCCGCGATCCGCGCGCGTGCCGATGCGATGTTCACGAACGAAAAGATCGCGGGCGAAATCGCCTATTTCCAGCGGCCGGGCGCTGCCGGGTTCGAGCGGCCCTATGGCTGGGCATGGGCGCTGGCGCTGCATGGCGAGGCGGCTCGCCACGAGGCGGGATGGGGAGAGGCGCTGGCACCGCTCGCGCGGTTGCTGGCCGAGCGGCTGGCGACGTTCCTGCCGCGTCTGACCTATCCGCTCCGGGTCGGCACGCATTTCAACATCGCCTTTGCGTTGACGCTGGCATGGGACTGGGCCGAGGATCGCAACCCGCACCTGCGCGACGAGATCGTCAGCGCGGCGACCGGTTGGTTCGGCGGCGATCGCGATTGCCAGGCATGGGAACCGGGCGGCGACGAGTTCCTATCGCCCGCACTGTGCGAGGCGCTGCTGATGAGCCGTGTGCTGGGCGCCGGGTCGTTCGGGGACTGGTTCGACGGCTTCCTGCCCCGCGCCGCGTCGGGTGATCCGGAGACGTTGTTCAACCCCGCCCAGGTTTCCGACCGCAGCGACGGCAAGATCGCGCATCTCGACGGCCTCAACCTCAGCCGGGCTTGGTGCTGGCGTGAAATCGCCGCCGCGCTGGGAGAGAACCACCCGGTCGGCAGGCTCGCGGAAGCGAGCGCGGTCCGCCATCTGGCGGCCAGCCTGCCGCATCTGGGCGACGACTATATGGGCGAACACTGGCTCGCGACCTTCGCGCTCCTCGCGCTCGATCGCGAGCGTTATCGCGGAGCGGCCGGGAGTATGGCGTCGGCGGTCGCAAGTTGATCGTCGAAGTGCGTGCAGGCTGCCATCGACCGCACGATCCGGTCGTGCAGCCGGCAAAGGCCGTCGTCACCGCGCACCGCCGCCAGCACCGACGACAGCGCGCGGACGCCGGGCAGCGCGCGCTCGAGCGCGGCTGCGCTGCCGCTGAAATGACGGCAATCGCCGCAGCGCCCGCTCACTGCCCCAGCGTCGCCCAATAGCCGCCGAGCACCCACACCGACAGGACAAAGCCGAGCGCCAGGTTGACGCCGACGCCGATCGCGAACGCACCGAACGGTCGCGGTCCCGCCCGCGTCAGGTCGCGCAGCCGCGTCGTCAGCCCGATACTGAGGAAGCAGAAGATGAACGCCCAGGTGCGCAGGTCCTTGATCGGCCCGATCAGGTCCGGCGCGACCAGCCGGTTATAGTCGGCCAGCGACAGCCCGGCGGTGAAGGTCGAGACGATCGCCGAGCCGATCAGGAACCCGAACACGAACTTGGGGAACCGCACCCAAATCTCGCGCGGGTCGGGGCGGGCGCCGGCGGGCGCCGCCTCCCACCGGGTCGTCGCGACGATGGCGAGGACGACGGCCCAGATGCCGATCCACATGTCGCGGCCGACGACCTTGACGAGGGTGAAGGCCTGGAGCGCCTGCTCGGTCGTGCCGGGCACCGCGCCGGTCCGCTCGGCGAGCCCGCCATAGGCCTGCGCGGCGGCGATGCCGGCGGCGTCGGCGAACTCCGACGTGCCGATCCACGCGCCCGCGACGCCGGTTGGCAGCCCAAGTGCCCAAGCGATGGCGGGCAGCGCAAAGATCATCGCGATCGCCCACAGGATGACGAGCGTGATCGTGATCGCGACATGCTCGCGCTTCGCATTGACCGCGCCCGCGACCGCGATCGCCGCCGACACCCCGCACACCGCCCCGCCGACGCCGAGCGTCGCAGCAAAGCGACGGTTGAGGCCCAGCTTCACCGCGGCGAGATAGATCGCCCCGAACGTGACGATCGACACGATCGAGGCCTGGAGCAGCGCCACCGGCCCGGCGAGCGCGATCAGCGTCAGGGGGAGCGTCGCGCCGAGCAGGACGATACCCGTCTTGACGTACAACTCGCCGCGAAGCCCCGCATCGAACCAGCCCGGCAGCCGCACGGTGTTGGCGATGACGAGGCCGATCAGCAGCGCGAGCAGCGGCGGCTCGAGGTTGAAGGCGGCCGCCCCCTGCCACTGGCCGAGGATGAAGATCGCGGTCGCCGCGACGAACAGGATCGCAAAGGCCGGCAGGAACGCCGTCACCCGCTGGCCCACGGCGCGGAGCGCGATCGCGAACACCGCCGCCCAGAAGCCGAACAACGCGAGATATCGTAAGCCGTTACCGCCGAGATCGCCCACCAGCGCCTCGACCGAAGACCAGCGCGCGGGCAGCACCGCCAGCCAGCGCAGGCTCCCGCCGTTGGCAAAGGCGATGCACGCCGCCGCGACGATGCCGAGGCCGATCCAGACCGCCCACCAATCCTCCTTGCGCCACAATTCGCGCCAGCCGCCGGTGCCCGTCGCCGTCATGCCGCTCTCCTCCGGCTCCAGCTTAGGGCGCGGGGCGGAGCAATCGACAAAGATTTGCTTCGCATCAGAGGCGCAGCGGCAGCATCATGCCGATCGTCCGCGGCGCGCCGTGCTGCCCGGCATCACCAAGGGGCGCCGCGAAGAAGACTACGGTGCCCGACAGGTTCTGGGCATCGGTCCTGTCGAAGATTGTCGATCGACGCGGCAGGCGACCGGCTGAAGCCAGCGACGCTCAGCCCGACTTAACGACCCCGCGACAAGCCGGCGGGGTGATGCCTTTTGCAGCGTCCGGTGCCGCCCGATCCGCGATCACGACGGCGCCCAGCCGAAGCGTGCGAGTGATGGCTGCCGGATGAAGGGGCTGGTCAATTCGGGCCGATGCCCGGGGCCAGGACGGAGCGCCTTTTTCGGTTCACGAAATTGCTCGCCTGAGCCTCGGGATAATTCGGCAATTCGCTGGCATTACCGTGTTCCGGGATCGATCGAGGCTCGCGGCCTGATCCCGTAAAAGCTCAAATAACCCACGCGGACCGATTTAAAATGTTGAGATCTTTCTGACGTCATGCCGCATGGCGATGCTAGTCTTTGGTCAGCGCTCAAAGAAACCGAATATCAGGACCGACTTGCCAGCGCGGTCAACCTGGTTCCAACGGTGCCGCTTCTTACAAGCGGCAGCCCGAAGTCGCCTTCGGTCTCGGCGCTCCATTAGGGTCAGGACCCATTGATGTGAGCGTCGCGATCTGATTCAGACTCCGCGAGGAGACTAGGATGAGCGACCTGTTTTGGCTGACCGACGAGCAGATGGAGCGACTGCGACCGTTTTTTCCGAAGA
>CAJYIX010000035.1 GCA_913775315.1 uncultured Sphingomonas sp.
GCGTCAGATCGCCGACCGCCAGCGCGGGCGTTTCGGCGCGCAGACGCACCAGGCGACGGGTAAGGTTCAGCAGCGAGTCCGGGTCGCCATCCTGCCGGTTGACCGCCAGCGCGGCATGATCGGGGCCGGTGGGCAGCCAGGGTTCCGCGTCCGAAAAGCCGCCATTGATCGCATTGCTGCTCCACGGCATCGGCGTGCGCACGCCGTCGCGCGACAGCGTCATTGGCCAGTTGGCGATCGCTTCCGGGTCGACGAGCTTCTCGAAGGGAATGTCGACCTGCGTCAGGCCAAGCTCCTCACCTTGATAGAGGATGGCGTTGCCGCGCAGCGACAGGAGCAGCAGCATCTTCATCCGCGCGAAGTCCGCGGCGTGCTCGGGCGTCGTCCAGCGCGAGATCGCGCGCGGCGCGTCGTGATTCTCGAACGCCCAGCTCGGCCAGCCGCGTTCGGCCTCGTCGGGCCACACCGACAGCGCATCGACGACGAGGCCCGGGGTCAGCCTGTCGGCATAGAGGAAGTTGAAGCCATAGGCGCTGTCGAGCCGGCGGTCCCCCTCGGTATAGAGCGCCATCTCGCGCGCCCAATGGTCGCCGCCGACCTCTGCCATCGAGAAGATTGCGCCGTGCGACCGCATTTCGCCCGCCAACCGCTCGATGAATGCCGGGATGTTCGGGTGGCTCTGATTGTGGATCTTGTCCTGGAAATCGAACGGGCGGGAGCGGGCACGGTTCGACGGCGGCAGCGGCGGATTGTCGCGAAACTCGGGGTCGTGCATCGCGAAGTTCAGCGCATCGAGCCGGAACCCGTCGACGCCGCGCCCCAGCCAGAAGCGCGCTACGCCCAGAATGGCTTCCTGCACCGCCGGATTGTGGAGGTTGAGGTCGGGCTGCTCGACGAGGAAATTGTGCAGATAATATTGCCCGCGCCGCGCGTCCCATTGCCAGGCGGGGCCACCGAACACCGACTGCCAATTTGACGGCGGCGAGCCGTCGGGCTTGGGATCGGCCCAGACGAACCAGTCGGCCTTCGGATTGTCGCGGCTCGACCGGCTCTCGGCGAACCACGGATGCTGGTCCGACGCGTGCGAATAGACCTGGTCGATCATGACCTTGAGGCCCAGATCGTGCGCGCGCGCGACCAGCGCGTCGAAATCCTCGATCGTCCCGAACACCGGATCGACGTCGCAGAAATCGGCGATGTCGTAGCCGAAGTCGCGCATCGGCGAGGTGAAGAAGGGCGAGATCCAGATCGCATCGACACCCAGGTCGGCAACGTGGCCGAGCCGCTGGGTGATGCCGGGCAGATCGCCCACCCCGTCGCCGTTCGCATCGGCGAAGCTGCGCGGATAGATCTGATAGATCACCGCGCCCTTCCACCAGGGCGCGGGATCGGTCGCGGGCATGGCGAGCGGCGACGTGCTCATCGCGCTACCTCGGCCGCACAGACGACGGTGGAGAGGGGCGCGATCGTCACCCGGACGCTGCCCGGCGCACTGGCTGCGGCGGGACAACCCTTGCCGTAGAGCAGGCGGAAACGCTGCGAGCGCGTCTCGACCTCGACATTCGCGTCGATCGGCTGGGCGGAGCTGTTGAACGCCACCAACACCTCGCCATCGGTGGCCGGGTCGAAGCGGCTGACCGCGAACAGGCCCGGCTTGTCGTCCAGATACGCCCGCGTCACCTGCCGCCCGTGCGACAGCGCCGGGGTCGCGCGGCGCAGCTTCGCCAGCGTCGCGATCGTGCGGAACAGCGGGTGGTCGGTGCCGAAATGCGCCTGGCCGTGCGTGGCGGTCGTGCCGATCAGCTTGTCGCTCAGATAATCGGGCGTCCTGCTCGCGAACATCGACTGGCGTGCGGCCTGGTCGTTGCCCTTGCCCGCAAACCCCTGCTCGTCGCCATAATAGATCGTCGGCACGCCGCGCAGCGTCAGCAGCATCTCGTGCCCCAGCCGGTCGCGCGCGAGCAGTTCGGCGTCGCTGGCGTTTGGGTTCGCCTTCATCACGAACATGCCGAACCGGCCCTGATCGTGATTGCCGATGAAGGTCGGCAGTTGCAGCGCGGTCGCCTCGCCGCCCGCATACATCGCATCACCCATGAACAGCTTGGCGAGCGCGGCGGTCGGCTTGCCTTCCGCCACCACCTGCTGGACCGCAGTCGCGAACGCGAAATCGAGGACGGCGGGCAGCTTGTCGACGACGGTGTGCCGCTGGAGCAAACCGATTTCGAGCTCCGACCACGCCGCCTCGCCGAAGATGTGGAAATTTGGAATGCCCTTCGCCTTCGCCCGCGCCTGCATCGCCGGCACGAACGCGGCCCAGAATTCCGGGTTCACGTGACGGGCGGTATCGATGCGATAGCCGTCGATGCCGTAGCGGTCGATCCAGCCGCCGAACACATCGATCATGCCCGAGACGACGCGCGGATTCTCGGTCATCAGGTCGTCGAGGCCGACGAAGTCGCCCATCGTCGCGCTCTCGTTCGAGAAGGTCGAGTTGCCGCGATTGTGGTAGTAGATCGGATCGTTGAGCCAGGCGGGAACCTTGATGTTCCGCTCCTCGGGCTTCACCTTCACCGTATAGGCGAAATTAGGATCGGTGAGCTTCGCGAAATTGTCCGCGGTCAGCACCTGATCGCTGGCGAACCCGCCGTTGATCGCCTTGCCCTTCAGCCCGCCCCGCCGCGAATAGGGATAGTCGGCGCGGCTGCGATAGGTGCAGTCGGCCTTCCCCTCGCATTCGGCGAAATAGATCACGTCGGCGGTGTGGTTGGCGATGATGTCCATGTAGACCTTGAGGCCGCGGGCATGCGCCGCGTCCACCAGCGCCTTGAAATCGGCATCGGTGCCGAGGTGCGGGTCGACCGTCGTGAAGTCGGTGACCCAGTATCCGTGATAGCCCGCGGACTCGGTGCCCGGCCCTCCCTGCACCGCCTTGTTCTTGAACACCGGCGTCAGCCAGATCGCCGTCGCGCCCAGCGCCTGGACATAGTCGAGGCGCTTCATCACGCCCTTCAGGTCGCCGCCCTGGAAGAAGCCCTTGCTCGCCGGATCGAAGCCGTTCGTCAGCCGGTCGCCGGCAATGCCGCCGCGATCGTTCCCCGGATCGCCGTTCTCGAACCGGTCGGGGAGGACGAAATAGATGACCTCCTCCGACGGCAGCCGCTCGCGCAGCGGCAGCGGCGCCTGCTGGGCCGCGGCGGGCAGCGCGGCGGTGCCGAGGCAAAGGGCGGCGATCAAACGCTTCATACGGGCACCTCTAGCTTGCCCGTGCCCCGCAGGACCACGAGGGTCGCCGTAAAATCTAGTCGGAAGCGAGCGGGGGACCTGTACCGGT
Organism: uncultured Sphingomonas sp.; assembly: GCA_913775315.1. Lineage (GTDB taxonomy): Bacteria > Pseudomonadota > Alphaproteobacteria > Sphingomonadales > Sphingomonadaceae > Sphingomonas. The sequence goes on from CAJYIX010000035.1 coordinate 3,332, forward strand.
CGAAACCGATACAGGTCCACGCGCCCCCTTTAACTTCAGAACCGCAGCGTCGCACCCGCCAAGAAGCGGCGGCCGTACGTCTGATAGTCGATGATCGCCCGGTCGTCGCGCGGATCGACCGTCGCAAACCGCTCGTCGGTCAGGTTCTGGCCCTGGACGAAGAGCGACACGCCCTCGAGCGCCGAACCCGGCTGGAAGTCGTACCCGACCTGCGCGTCGAAGATCGTCTCGTCGAGCGCACGGCGGCGCTGGCGGTTGCCGCCGAAGCCCGACAGTTCGCCGACGAAGGTCGAGCGATAGCGAACCGACCCGCGCAGGTTGAAGCCCCACTTCTCGAAATAGGCGGTGCCGTTGGCGACCCACTTCGAATAGCCCGGAATATCCTCGGCCGGGGCGCCCGGCGTCGGCTGGATCTCGGTCTCGGTATAGCTGACGCCGCCGGTCACGCCGAACCCGTCGAGGAAGCCGACGACCTCACCCAGCGGCAGCGTCGCGGCAAGCTCCGCACCGTAGATATTGCCGCCCGCACCGTTGATCGGCTGTGTCAGCAGACCGAGGTTCGTCGCGGGCTGGAGGCCGGTGGGCTTCGGGTATGGGCTATAGTCGAACGGCACTTCGAGATTGTACACGAAGCTCTTGAGATCCTTGTAGAACCCCTGAAGCGCGATGTAGCCCTTGGTGCCGAAATACTTCTCGATCGTCGCGTCGAACGAGTTTGAGCGGATCGGGCGCAGGTACGGATTGCCGCCGCTACCCTGATAGATGCCGAGCGAGGTGTTGAGGCCGTAACCGATCGCAATGCGCATATCGTCGAGGCGCGCCCGCTGCATCTGGCGCGCGGCGCCGATGCGGAAGACGAAATCACTCGGCAGGCGCAGCGACAGGTTCAGCACCGGCAGCACGTCGATATAATCGTCACCCGCCAGCGCAGGCTGGAGCACGCCGCCCGCGGCGACGAGGCCCGACGACTTCTGCACGGTCGAGACGAACTGGACACCGAAATTGCCGGTCAGCACCGACGCGCCGATCTCGTGGTCGATGTTCGCCTGGAGATAGGCGCTCATCACGTCCTCGTTGATGCGGAACGCCTTGGCCGGCACGTCGAGGCTGGTGTTCGGCGTCAACTGATAGACGCCGCCCGCCAGCAGCGCGGCCGGATCGTAGCTGACCATCGGACCGAGGCCGAGATAGGACAGGTTGGTCGCGCCCAGCAGATATTCCTGCGGAATGACGCGCTCGCGCAGGCCGCCCGAGAGCTGCAGCAGCGCCTCGTTCGGGGTCAGCGACTTTTCGCGGCGGGTATAGTTGAGGCCGAACTGGATCGAGCGGAGGAAGCCGTCCATCTCCTTTTCGACTTCGCCGCGATATTGCTGGATCTCATCCTTGACGACGCGATCGTTGAAATAGCCCGCCTGGATGTTCGAGCCGCCCCAGCCCTGCGGGTCGGTCAGCTTGATGAGGTTGGGGTCGGAATAGTTGAGCGTCGGCGAGAATACCGTGCCCGTCTTTCCGGTGGTGAAGCCAATCGTGTCGCGCGCGCCGACATTCTGGCCATAGCCGGTGCCGGCATAGCTTTCGATGATCGTCTCGCTGCGGTCGGTCTTCGAATAGCTGACGTCGATGAAGGCGTTCCAGCCGTCATCGCCCTCGTAGCGCTGGTTCATGCCGAACGAATAGAGCTTCGCCTTGCGGCTGAAGCTGTCGTTGCGGATCACGCCCTCGACGCCGGTGAAGGTGCCGGAGGTGACGAGGCCGTTCTCGACGCGCGGATTGGTCAGCGTGGCGTTGCCGAACGCAAGCGGCAGTTCAATGCCGCGCTTGATCTGCGGATCGTCGAAGTCCGAATAGAAGCCGTCAAAGGTGATCGTGTAGTTGGGCGCCGGCTTGTACTGAAGCGTGCCCTGAAGGCCGAGGCGCTTGAGGTTGGTCGAGGTGACGTACGACTTCGACCCGCCGATGACGCCGGCATTGCCGTTGGCCGCACCCGCGTCGGCATAGCCCCAGGCGTTGAATTCCTGAATCTGGTACGGTTCGTCGAGATAGTTGGCCGACAGCGCGATGCCGATCGTATCGTTCGCGAACTGATCGACATAGGTGCCGAACACGCGGTAGCCATATTCCTTCGACCCGGCATTCAGCTTGCCGAGGTCGGTATAGACGCCGCGGCCGCCGACGGCGATCGTGCGCTTACCATATTCGAGCGGACGGATCGTCTTGAGGTCGACGGTGCCCGACAGGCCCTGGCCGATCAGCGTCGCCTGCGCGGTCTTATAGACCAGCACCTGGTTGATGACTTCCGAGGGATATTGGTCGTACTCGACCGCGCGGTTGTCGCCGGTCGAGGTCTGCTCGCGGCCGTTCAGCAGCGTGGAGGAGAAATCGGGAGCGAAGCCGCGGATCGAGACGCCCGACGAGCGGCCCGAGATACGCTGCGAGGTCAGGCCCGGGAGACGCGCGATCGATTCCGCGATCGACGCGTCGGGCAGGCGGGCGATATCCTCGGCCGAGACCGATTCGACGACCTGATCGCGCGACTTCTTGGCGTTGACCGCGCTTTCGAGGCTTGCGCGAAAGCCGGTCACGACGATGTCGTCGGCGGGCGCGTCCTGCTGCGCGGCGGGATTGGTGGTGTCGCCGGCGTCCTGCGCCATGGCGGGGGCGGCGGTCGCCGCAAACGTGAGCGCGGTGGCGCCCAGCAGCGCGGCCCGAATCGAAATGGATGCCTTCATGTCTCTCCCCTGTCGCAGTCCTGCTTGTCACCGCAGGCTCGGTTCCCGAAAAACGGGTATGGCGACGACGCCGCCATTCCCTTCACGACGCGGCCATTATCGTCGGGCGGGTGCGATCGAACAGAAGGCATACGTATGTCATGCAACCGTCATGCATCGCGGCTGTTGCCCGATTGCCACTGTGGTCGGCGGCGGCGCGCTTTACCGTTCGGGACGCTTGCTTTAGCGTCGGCGGCCGGGCGAGCGCAGACCCGCCATCAGGGAACGAGGAAAGCCGATCGTGAGCCGCCCGGCGTCGCAGCGCCCGACATCCTTCGATATCGCATACCGCGCGGGCGTGTCGCAGCCGACCGTCAGCCGGGCGCTGCGCGGCTCGACCTCGGTCAGTGCCGAGACGCGTGCCCGGATCGAGGCGATCGCCCGCGAACTGGGCTATGCGGTCGACAAGAACGCCTCTTCGCTGCGCAGCCAGCAGTCGCACACGCTGGCGCTCCTCTTCTTCGAGGATCCGACCGCCGACGCCAGCCTCATCAACCCGTTCTTCCTGTCGATGCTCGGCTGGATCACCCGGCATACGGCGAATGCGGGCTACGACCTCCTCATCTCGTTCCAGCAACTCTCGGGCGACTGGCACAAGGCGTATGAGGACAGCCGCAAGGCCGACGGGATCATCCTGCTCGGCTATGGCGATTACGAGGCGTATCGCCCGCGCCTCGAGCAATTGCGGGCGCAGGGCACCCATTATGTGCGCTGGGGCTCGCCCGAGCCCGGCGACGGCGGCGCGACGATCGGCTGCGACAATCGCGCCGGCGGGCAGCTCGCGACCGAGCACCTGATCGGCCACGGCCGCCGCCGGATCGCGTTTTTAGGCGCCGGCGACGACCATTATCCCGAGTTTCGCGACCGCTATCTCGGCTATCTCGACGCGCTCGCCGCGGCGGGGATGAGCGCGGACCCGGCGCTTCAGGTCGATGCGATCACGCTCGAACAAGCCGGAGCCGATGCGATCGACGAACTGTTCGCGCGCGGCGTCGCCTTCGACGGCATCGTCGCGGCCAGCGACCTGATCGCCATCGGCGCGATGCAGGCGCTCGAACGGCGCGGCTATGCCGTCCCCCGCGCGGTGTCGGTCGTGGGTTTCGACGACATCCCCGCTGCGCAGCAGGCCTCGCCCCCGCTGACCACGGTGCAGCAGGATGCCAAAGCCGCGGGCGAGGCACTGGTCGGCACACTCCTCGACCGGATCACCGGCCGCGAGCCCCCCGCCGGCCCCCTGCCCGTCCGGCTGATCGTCCGGGCAAGCTGCGGCACGCATACGAATACGTGAAGCGCCCCGCGCCCCCGCTTCATAAGGGTGACGCCGACAGGGCGGCCAGCGTCCACGGGGAGGATACATGAACAAGCCGCGCCAGAGCATGGCGGGTCTCTGGAACATCTCGTTCGGCTTTTTCGGGATCCAGATCGCGTTCGCGCTGCAGAACGCCAATGTCAGTCGCATCTTCCAGTCGCTGGGCGGCGAGATCGACCAGCTCGCCTTCCTGTGGATCGCCGGGCCGGTCACGGGCCTGCTCGTCCAGCCGATCATCGGCCATTATTCGGACCGCACGTGGAGCCGCTTCGGCCGCCGCCGCCCGTTCTTCCTCGGCGGTGCGGTGCTCGCCGCGCTGGCGCTGTTCGGGATGCCGCATGCCGGCGCGCTCCTCACCGCGGCAATCATGCTGTGGCTGCTCGACGCATCGCTCAACATCTCGATGGAGCCGTTTCGCGCCTTCGTCGGCGACATGCTGGGCACCGAGCAGCAAACCGCGGGCTATGCGTTCCAGACCGCGTTCATCGGCGCGGGCGCCGTCGTCGGCTCGCTGGCGCCCGAGCTGCTCAACATGGCGGGCGTCGCCAACACCGCGCCCGCGGGCGTCATCCCGCCGTCGGTCCGCTATGCCTTTTATATCGGGGCGGCGGCAATCCTGATCGCGGTGCTGTGGACCGTGCTCACGACGCGCGAATATCCGCCCGAGGAGATGGAGTCCTTCGCCGGCCCCGCTGCGCCCGAGCACGAGGGGGCGGTGGTCGCCCCCGCCAACGGCTCGCTCTGGGCGCTGGCGGGCGTCGCGGTGGTCGCGGCGGTCTATGCGCTTGCGCTCGACAAGGCGGTGTATGTCCTCGGCGGCGCGCTCATCGCGTTCGGGCTTGCCCGTATCGCCGCGCGGTCGATGGCGGCGGGGGGCAATCGCGGCGCGCTGGTGCTCATCAATTCCGACCTTGCACAGATGCCGCCGACGATGCGCCGTCTCGCGCTCGTCCAGTTCTTTGCCTGGTCCGCGCTGTTCATCCTCTGGATCTACACGACGCCCGTCGTGACGCAGATGGTATTCGGCTCGACCGATCCGACCAGCGCCGCGTATAACGAGGGTGCCGACTGGGTCGGCGTCTTGTTCGCAAGCTACAACGGGGTCGCAGCGATCGGCGCGTTCCTGCTGCCGTGGCTCGCCGGCCGGATCGGCAAGGTGAAAACCCACGTCTTCGGCCTGCTCTGCGGTGCCGCCGGTTTCGCGACGATCCTGGTCACCCGCGACGCGCACCTGCTCCTTTTGGCGATGGTGTTCGTCGGCATCGCCTGGGCGTCGATCCTAACGATGCCCTATGCGATCCTCGCGGGCGCACTCGATCCGCGGAAATACGGGATCTACATGGGGCTATTCAACATCTTCATCGTCGTGCCGCAGCTGATCGTCGCGACCGTCATGGGCGCGGTCATCAACGCCTTTTTCCCCGGCCAGCCGGTCTGGACGATGGCGATCGGCGCGGGCGTGATGGTGCTGGCCGCCGCCGCGATGCTGCGCGTGAAAGAAGCTTGACGCTTTCCCCTCCGGTTTCGCTTTCAAGTGTGGTGGTTCGGCATTACACTCGGGGTATCACCGGAGGGATCCCATGGGCATTCTCGATTTTCTGAAGAAGCAGTTCGTCGACGTCATCGACTGGGTGGAGGAGCCCGGCGACCTCGCCATCCGCTATCCGATGGAGGATCGCGAGATCCAGAACGGCGCCGCGCTGACGGTGCGCGAGGGGCAGGTCGCGTTCTTCTATAACGAGGGGCAGATGGCCGACGCCTTCGGGCCGGGCCAGCACACGCTCAATACGTCGAACCTGCCGCTCCTCACCGCGCTTCAGAACTGGGACAAGGGCTTCCAGTCGCCGTTCAAGGCGGACGTGCTGTTCTTCACGCAAAAGGAGCAGGCGGGGCTCAAATGGGGCACGTCGCAGCCCGTCACCGTGCGCGACAAGGAGTTCGGCCCGCTGCGCATCCGCGCGTTCGGCGGCTACAGCTTCCGCATCGAACAGCCGCCGGTGTTCCAGGCCAAGCTGATGGGCACGCTCGATCACGTTCGCGTCGGCGATGTCGAGGGGCAGCTTCGCTCGGCGATCGCGACGCAGCTCGCGGCCTCGCTCGGCCGCAGCGAGTTCGGCTTCGTCGACATGGCCGCCGATCAGGCCGCGATGTCCGACCGGCTGCGCGAGATGGTGCAGCCCGCCTTCACGCAATGGGGTCTCAGCTGCCAGACCTTCTTCGTCGAGAGCCTGTCGCTACCCGACGAGGTGCAGAAATATCTCGACAAGGCATCGTCGATGCGTGTCGTCGGCGACCTCGACCGCTTCGTGAAGTTCCAGAGCGCCGACGCGATCGAGAAGGCGGCGAGTGCCGAGGGCGGCGTCGCGGGCCTGGGCGTCGGCGCGGGCGCGGGCGTGGCGCTGGGACAGGCGATGGCGGCAGGTCTCGGCGGCGGCGGTCAGGCGAGCGCGCCCGCTGGTGGCGGCGACGATCCGTACGGCCAGATCGAGAAGCTGCACAAGCTGTTGACGATCGGCGCGATCACACAGGCGGACTTCGACGCGAAGAAGGCGGAGTTGCTGGGCCGGATTCGCTGATCGTCTCCCCTCCCTGACAAGGGAGGGGTCGGGGGTGGGTCGGCTGCGATAGTCGCCCCATTCGCCCCGGACGCCACGCCCGACAATCAGCCCACCCACCCCCAGCCCCTCCCATGTCAGGGAGGGGAGCAGGTCGCCCCTCAATGCTGACCCTATCCTGCCCCAATTGCGGCGCGCCTGTGACCTTCCGATCGCCGGCGTTGCCTAATCGCGTCTGCGACCATTGCCGCTCGATGCTGGTGCGCAGCGACGCGGGCGTTGGCGTCGCCGGTCAGGAAGCTGCGCTGCCGTTCGACGTGTCGCCGATTCAGATCGGCACGCGCGGGCGGTTCGACGGACGCGCGTTCGAGGTGATCGGCCGCGTCCGCTGGTCATGGGAAGACGGTTCGTGGAACGAATGGCTCTGCCTGTTCGAGGGGGGCGTGCATGGCTGGCTGGGCGAGGCGATGGGCGATTTCATGATGACCTTCGAGCGGCCGCTGGCCGACGCGCGCTCGGCCGAGCTCGACCGCATCGCCCGCGGTGCCCCCGCCCTGCCGGGCCGCAAGGCGGAGATCGACGGCGAGGAACTGGCGATCGCCGACGCGCGCGAGGTGTCGTGCATTGCCGCCGAGGGCGAGCTGCCCTTCACCGCACTGCCCGGCTGGACGATCTATTCGGTCGACCTCAAGGCCGCCTCGGGCCGCGCCGCCAGCCTTCAGCGCGAGGGGGACGAGGCATGGTTCTATGACGGCCGCTACGTGAAGCTCGCCGACCTGTCGGCCACGAACCTGCGCGCGATCGAGGGATGGACGATGCCGCGCTATGGCTGACGCGCCCCCGCCCCAACCCGCCGCAAGAGCGCTGTCCTGCCCCAATTGTGGCGGCACCGTCACGCTGCGTGCCGCGGGCTACTCCGTCACGGTCGCGTGCGAGTATTGCGCAAGCATCCTCGACGTGTCGCAGCCCGAGGTGCGGCTGGTCACGCGCTACAACGAAAAGGCGTCGCGGCTCGCCATCCCGCTCGGCACGCGCGGCACGCTGGACGGGGCTGAGTGGGAAGTCGTCGGCTGGATGGCGCGCGAGGACAGCGGCTATCCCTGGGAAGAGTTCCTCCTCTTCAATCCCTATCAAGGCTATCGCTGGCTGATCGAGCAGCGTGGCGGGTGGAGCCTCGGCGAACAACTGACGCGGACGCCCGAGGGAAGCTGGGGCGGGCTGAAGGTCGATGGCGAGAGCTACAAGCCCTTCTTCGCCGACGGCACCGCGCGGGTGACCGACGTGGTCGGCGAGTTCTACTGGCGGGTGAAGCGCGGCGACACCGTCCGCACCGACGATTGGGTGCGCCCGGGCGCGATGCTGTCGCGCGAGGCGGATGGCAGGGAGGTGAGCTGGTCGCGCTCGCGCTGGGTGCCGGCCGCGACGATTGCTGGCGCTTTCGGCGTGGCGGCGGGCGGGAAGCCCTGGCCGCCGCTGCCGCACCAGCCATCCCCCGCGCTACCCTTCGTCAAGGGCGGCATCGTCATCGCCATTCTCGCTTTCCTCGCCTTGTTGGTCGGCGCGTCGATTACCGGCGGGGGGCGGTCGCTCTGGAACGGGTCGATCGCCATCGCCGCCGATGGCCGCGACCAGCAGGCGACGGTCGGCCCCATCGAACTTACCCGCCCCTATCAGCGGGTGCGCGTTTCTGCCGACGTGCCCGCGCTGTCGAACGGCTGGGTCGACCTCGACTACACGCTCGTCGATCGCAAGAACCAGGCGAGCTTCACTGCGTCGAAGGCGGCGGAGCGCTACACCGGCCGCGATTCGGACGGCGACTGGAGCGAGGGCGACCAGACCGCCAGCGCCGATTTCGCCGCGCTGCCCGCCGGCACCTACGATCTCGTCATCGATTACAAGGGCAACAACTGGGTCGATCCGAACAAGTCGTCGGGCAACTTCTGGAATCCGGGCGCAGGCGAGCAGACGCCCGACTGGCGGCGCGATGCCGTCCAGCCGCAGGTGAACATCAGCGTCCGCAGCCGCGGCGGCGCGGGCGGCGGCGTTTTCGTTCTCATGCTAATCCTGATCGTGCTGCCGCTCGGAGCCGGTTTCCTGATCCACGCCCAGTTCGAGGGCGCACGACGCGGCGAAAGCGACTTTTCGTCGGGAGGGGATGACGACTGATGCGCACCTCGATCTTTCTCTACGGCCTGTGGTGCCTCGCCATCGTCGCGCTGTTCATGGTCGCCAACACCTATGCCTGGTCGCCGTTCGCGGACGGGCGCAGCGGTCCGCGCGGCAGCGGCGGCGGCGTCATCTTCGTCGGCGGACCCAACCACAAATAAGGGGATTTCGGATGGTCACCTCGCTCGCCACCCTGCTCAACACGCTGCTCTATGCCGGCGTGGGCATCTTCGTATTCCTTGTCGGCTTCTTCATCCTCGACCTGTTGACCCCCGGCAAGCTGTGGGCGGAGATTCACGACCAGCGCAACATCGGCGTCGCGATCGTCGCGGGTGCGATGGCGCTCGGCCTCGCGATCATCGTCGCTGCCGCCATCCATGGCTGAAGCCGACCCCGCCGCGCGGCCCAAGGTCACGGCACCGGCGGGGGCGCTCCTCGTCTCGGCGTTCGTCGTCGCGACGTGCGGGCTGGTCTACGAACTGCTCGCTTCGACGATCGCCAGCTATCTGCTGGGCGACAGCGTCACCCAGTTCTCGACCGTCATCGGCACCTATCTGTTCGCGATGGGCATCGGGTCGTGGTGCTCACGCTATGTGAAGCGCGGCGAGCTCAGGCTATTCGTGCGCACCGAATTGCTGATCGCGATCATCGGCGGCTGTTCGGCGGCGCTCCTCTTCATGCTCTTCCCGCTGGTCGAGCATTTCCGCATCGCGCTCTACGGCATCGTGCTCGCGATCGGGTTCCTCGTCGGGCTCGAGATCCCGCTGCTCATCCGCATCCTGAAAGACTTCGACTTTCGCGAAACGGTGTCGAGCGTCCTCACCTTCGACTATGTCGGCGCGCTCGCCGCCTCGCTGCTCTTCCCGCTTGTGCTGATGCCGCATCTCGGCATGATCCGCACGGGCTTCGCGTTCGGCATCGCCAATGCGGGGGTCGCGCTGGCGCTCCTGCTCGCGCTCCCGCGCGGTCGCCGGATGAAGGGGGAAGTTGCCGCCGCGATCGTCATCCTCGTCCTGCTCGCCGCCGGTTTCGCCGCGTCGGACCGGCTCCAGCGTTGGGGCGAGCAGGCGGGCTATGGCGAGCCCGTCGTCTACGCGCGGTCGAGCCGGTTCCAGCGCCTCGTCCTCACTCGCAAGGACGACGACCTGCGACTCTACCTCAACGGCAATCTGCAATTCTCGTCGCGCGACGAATATCGCTATCACGAGGCGCTGGTGAAGCCCGTGCTCGGCCGCGTCGCCAACCCCGCAAACGTGCTTATCCTCGGCGGCGGCGACGGGCTGGCAGCACGTGAGGTGTTCCGCGACCCCGCCGTCCGCCGCGTGACGCTCGTCGATCTCGACCCGGAAATGACCGCGCTGTTCCGCGACACCCCCGCGCTGGCCGAACTCAATCGCGGCTCGCTGTCCGATCCACGCATGACCGTCGTCAACGCCGACGCGTTCCGATGGGCGCGAGAGGCCAGCGGGCAGTACGACGCGATCATCGTCGATTTCCCCGATCCGGTCGATTACTCGGTGGGCAAGCTCTATACCGACGCCTTCTACACGCAGGTCCGCCGCCTGCTCGCGCCATCGGGTATGATGGTCGTCCAGTCGACTTCGCCGCTCGTCGCGCCCGACGCCTACTGGACGATCTCGACGACGCTGGAGGCGGCGGGGTTCGCGACCAAGGGTTATCACGCCTATGTCCCGAGCTTCGGCGAATGGGGCTACACGCTCGCCGCGCTGCGACCGATCCCCGCGCACGCCCGCCTGACGCCCGGCCGGTTCGTTACCGCCGCCAGCGAGCCGCCCTTGTTCGACTTCCCCCCCGACATGGCGCGCCGCCGGGTCGAAGTGAACCGGCTGGACAATCAGGCGCTGGTCCGCGTCTTCGACGCCGCGTGGAGCCGCTATGAAAGCTGACCGGCGCAGCGCGCTGCTAGGCCTGGGCGCGGGGGCGGCGGCGCTGGCGGGGGGCGGCGCGGCGCTGGCGTTTCGCGAGCCGCCGCTGCCGCCCGGGCCGCTCGCCGGTGCGGATCTCACGCGCGGCCATCGGCTGCGGCAGGGCAAGTTCCCGGCGCCGTCGCGTGAGGAGCAGGTGGGCCTCGTCATCGCCGGCGGCGGGATTTCGGGCCTGTCGGCGGGGTGGACGCTTGCCGAAGCGGGCTTCGACGATTTCGCGCTCCTCGAGCTGGAGGACGAGGCGGGCGGAAACGCGCGCAGCGGCCGCAATGCCGTCAGCGCCTATCCGCTCGGCGCGCACTACCTGCCCATCCCCAATCGCGAGGCGACGGCGCTGCGCCGCATGCTTCAGCGCATGGGGATGATCGTCGGCGAGGCGAACGGCGTGCCCGCCTACGACCCGATGCAGCTTTGCGCCGATCTTCAGGAACGGCTGCTCTGGCGTGGACGCTGGCAGGAGGGGCTGGTCCCCCGCACCGGCCTGACGATCAAGGACAAGGCCGATCTCGCCGCCTTCGACGCCGAAATGGCGCGCGCGAGAGGCGCGATCGGCAACGACGGTCGGCCCGCCTTTACCACGCCGACGGCCTACAGCTCGGCCGATCCGGCATGGCGCGCGCTCGACACGCAGACGTTCGCCGGCTGGCTCGACGCGCGCGGCCTGACCTCGCCCGTCCTTCGCGCGCATGTCCGCTATTCGATGCGCGACGATTACGGGACCGAGCCGGAGCACGTCTCCGCCTGGGCCGGGGTGCATTATTGGGCGGGGCGCCGGGGATACGCCGCACCCGATGTCGCCGACAACGTTCTCACCTGGTCCGGCGGCAACGGGCACCTGGCCGGGTTGATGGCGAAGCGTTTCGGCGACCGCATCCGCCCCGGCCGGATCGTCCACGCCGTCACCCGCACCGACGACGGCGTTGCGATCGACAGCTTCGACGTCGCTCGCGGCGAAACCGTCCGCACTCACGCTCGCGCTGCGATCCTGGCGATGCCGCTGTTCGTCACCGCCCGGCTAGTGCCAGAAATCGACGCGAGGCCGTGCACCTACGCCCCCTGGATCGTCGCCAACGTCACGGTGGCTCAGCCGCCACACGGGACGGGCGCACCGCTCGCCTGGGACAATGTCTCCACCACCAGCGAGTCGCTCGGCTACGTCGTCGCGACGCACCAGGACGCGTCGGCCCCGGCGGGCGCGACGGTGCTGAGCTGGTACATGCCGCTCTCGACCATGGCGCCGGCCAGCGCCCGCCGCCTGATGCTCGAGCGCCCTGCCGACGAGTGGAAGCGGATCGTCCGCGACGACCTTCTCGCCATGCATCCCGACCTCGACATCGGCGAGATCGCGCTGTGGCGCTGGGGCCATGCGATGATTCGCCCGACCCCTGGCTATGTCTGGGGCACCGCCCCGCGTCACCGGACCGAGCCGCCGCTGTTCCTCGCGCACAGCGACCTGTCGGGGCTGTCGCTGTTCGAGGAAGCACATTTCCATGGGACGCAGGCGGCGGAGGCGGCGATGACGACGCTCGGCCACGCGCACGAGACGCTGATATGACGCCCCCGCCCCCCTATGACGGCGTGCATCTGATCGCCGACCTGACCGGCGGCCGCGGCCTCGACGACGCCGCATCGATTGAACTCGCACTGCGCGAAGCGGCGGCGGCGGCGCACGCGACGCTGCTGGAGGTACGCCTCCACGCCTTCGGGCCGGGTCAGGGGATCACCGGCGTCGCACTGCTCGCCGAATCGCACATCTCCATCCATTCCTGGCCCGAGCATGGCTATGCCGCGGTGGATATCTTCGTCTGCGGACGGCGGTGCGATCCCGATGCCGCGCTCGCGGCGCTGGTCGCGGTGCTGGGGGCGGAGGTGCGGCACGAGCATCGGATCGCGCGCGGATACGGGGTGGTACCAGCCTAGATTGAAACCGTACCCCGGCGACGGCCGGGGTCCAGTTGGGTCGACGGTCCCGCTTCTTTCTCCGCGCTTGCCCAACTGGACCCCGGCCTTCGCCGGGGTACGTGTGACTAAGCGACATACGCCGCAGCGTTCCGCAGATCCTCGACGAACCGCGCATATTCCTCCTCGGCCTGCACCTTGTCCGGCAGGCGGAGGAGGAAGCTCGGGTGCACCGTGATCCAGCCCTCGCCGCCGTCCGCGAGCGCGATCGGCCGGCCGCGTTCACGCGAGATGGTGACCGTCTTGCCCGTCAGCGACCGCGCCGCCGTCGCGCCGAGCGCCACGGTCAGCTTCGGCGTCAGCAGCATCCGCTCCTGCTCCACCCACCAGCGACACGCGTCGATCTCGCCCGCATCGGGCTTGGCATGGATACGCCGCTTGCCGCGCGGCTCGAACTTGAAATGCTTGACCGCGTTGGTGACGTAGACGGTGTCGCGGTCGATCCCCGCCTCGCTCATCGCGCGGTCGAACACCTGCCCCGCCGGGCCGACGAACGGACGCCCCGCCAGATCCTCCTGGTCCCCCGGCTGCTCGCCGACGAACATCAGCCGGGCATCGAGCGGCCCCTCCCCGAACACCGTCTGCGTCGCGGGTTGGTACAGATGGCAGCGGGTGCAGCCCATCGCCTCCTCGCGCAGCGCCGCCCACGCGCCCTCGACATTACCGCCGGGGGTCGCCGCCCGTGCCGTCTCGATCATCGCCGTCTCCCGCGCCCGCGCGCCCGCGACCAACTCACCGACCAGCGCCGTCTCGGGCATGTTCTTCCAGTATTTACGCGGCATCTCGCGCAGCATCGCCCCGACCTTCAGCCGCGCAGGATTGAAGATCGACGCGTAATAGGTTTTCCACACTGCCTCGATCGGATCGCCGTCGGGCGCATCGGTCTTCGCCGCGCCCGGACCCTCCTGCAGCGTCTGCGTGTCCCAGTGCAGCGACACTTCGGGCGACAGGATCGACCAGCGCATCGTGTTGAAGCGGTTGACGAAGAAGGCCGCGTTGGCGCGGACGATGTGGTGCTCCGGCTCGAACCACGCGACGAAACGCTCGCCACCCTCGTCCGCAATCTCGCGAAAGCGCAGAAACGCGCGCATCTTGTGAATGTCGCGCCGAACCGCCTTGGCCATTTCGTCGAGGCGGCGGCGGGCGGGATCGGCGCGGTCGTCGATCAACCGCGGCTGGTCGATCAGCCGAACCAGCATCGCGTAGAGGCGGGCGAATCGTTCCGGGTCACTGTGCAGCACGACGCTGTGCGCCAGATCGACGAACGCCTTTGGCACGCGAAACGCCGGTGGCGGTGCGGGCGCCGGCGGCTCCAACGCGGGCGGCTCCTCTGCGAACAGGTCCGCCGCGTGCCCCGCCACCTGCCAGATCACCCGGTCGGGCGGCACCCGCTCGGTCGCAAGCGCCCGTGCCGCGTCCCGCCACCCCTCGAAATCGTCGGGGGCGTCGAGACGCGCGACACGGATGCCCATGGGCTAAGCTTACTCGCGGTCGTCGCCGGGCTCGCTCGCTTCTGCGAGTTCCAGCTCTTTGGGCTTGCGCGCCTCGAACACCTTGGCGAGCTTTGCCACCTCGGCATCGTCGAGGTCCTTGGCCGCTTCGGGGAACATCTCTTCCTCTTCCTCGTCGATGTGATGCTCGTAACGGTGGCGCATCTCGTCGAACTTCGACTTCCACTCGTCGGACGCCGCGTCGAGTTCGGCGATCTCCTCGAAGAAGTCGTCGATCTCCTTGTGTTCCGACACCGAATGCCGCGCCTCGTCGCGCAGGTCGGGCTTGGCAAGCATCGTCGCGTAGAGCGATTCTTCCTCGGCGGCGGCGTGGGCCGTCACCTCGACGCGGAACTGTTCGAACAGGTCGGCGCGCTCGCCCTCGTCGGCGGCATCGATCTGCTTCAGCAGCTTGCGGTGAAGGTCGTGGTCCTTCTTCAGGTCTTCGAAGATCTTCGCGTCGGCCATGGGGATTTCCTCGATCGGGGGTTCGGGCATCAAACCCGCCGCACGGCCCCGCGTTTCACCTGCGAACCGCTATCAGGCGGCGAACAGTTCGAGCTGCTCGCGCTTCGGCGCGACCAGCGGCTTGAGATCGGCGCGATCGGTCAACAACACCGGCCGCCACCCCTCTGCCACGATGAACAGTCGCACCTTCGCGACCGACACCGTCAACCGCGCCACATCGTCGAGCGACAGGCGTCGCCACTTGCGTGCCTTCAGGATTGAGTTGACCGCCTTCACCCCCAGCCCCGGCACGCGCAGCAGATCCTCGCGCGCCGAGCGGTTCACATCGACCGGGAACCGCTCGCGAAACTTGAGCGCCCAAGCGAGCTTGGGATCGATATCGAGCGGCATCATCCCCGTCGCCGGATCGGCCGCCGCTGCCACCTCGGCCGGCGCATAGTCGTAGAAGCGCATCAGCCAGTCGGACTGATAAAGCCGGTGCTCGCGCATCAGCGGCGGGCGCTGGAGCGGCAGCACCGCGCTCGCCTCCGGGATCGGACTGAACGCGGAATAATAGACGCGGCGCAGGCTGAAGCGGTCGTAGAGCGTCGCCGCCTTGGTCACGATATCGCGGTCGGTCGCGGCATCGGCGCCGACGATCATCTGCGTCGACTGGCCCGCGGGCGCAAAGCGCGGGGCCGAGCGATAGCGCTTGCGCGCATCGGCGGTGTCGACGATCGCGGTCTTCATGTCGCGCATCGCCCCCTCGATCCGCGTTGCCGACTTTTCGGGGGCGAGGCGGGTGAGGCCCGGAACGGTCGGCAGCTCGACATTGATCGACACACGATCGGCATGCAGCCCGGCGAGCCGCACCAGTTCGGGATCGGCATCGGGAATGGTCTTTAGATGGATATAGCCGCGGAACTGATGATCTTCGCGCAGCGACCGCGCGACCTCGACGATCTGTTCCATCGTGTAATCGGGCGAACGGATGATGCCCGACGACAGGAACAGTCCCTCGATATAGTTGCGCTTGTAGAAGCTCATCGTCAGCGCCACGACCTCCTGCGCCGTAAAGCGCGCGCGGCGGACGTTCGAGGACTTGCGATTGATGCAGTAATGACAGTCGAAGATGCAGCTGTTGGTCAGCAGGATCTTGAGCAAGCTAATGCATCGACCGTCGGGGGCATAGGCGTGACAGATGCCCATCCCCTCGGTCGAGCCGATCCCCTTGCCCCCGGCCGAATTGCGCTTAGTCGTACCCGACGACGCGCAGGAGGCATCGTACTTGGCCGCGTCCGCCAGAATGCCGAGCTTTTCACGAACGTCGAGCTGCGCCATCCGTTCGATATATGTTCGCAATCTGCGGCTGTCGAGAGAGCGCGAACATGAGCGCGACGGACAGCGACGCCGCAGCGACGGTCCCCATCGCCAGGCCCTGCCACGGCGTCCACCCGAAGAACTCGCTCGGCACGGTGCGCAGATAGCCGGGCCAGAACCGCTCGCGCCACACCCCGTCGACCAGTGCGTTGTCGGCGCTCCAAGGCGCGGTAATCTCCGCCGCGGCGATCATCAGGTTGATCGTGCCGCTCGCCGCGAGCAGCGTCGAAAGCGCGGCGCGCCCCGCTCGCCCCGCCGCCGCCCAGACGCTGGGCAGCGCGAGCGACAGGAATGCGACCGCTGGCATCGCGTGGCGCGGGCCTGTCGAATTGCCGCCGTCCCAATAGACATAGGACGCGTTGTAGAGGAACGCCGCCACCGCCCCGCCGGCCGCCAGCACCGCCAGATCGCGCCAGCCGCGGCGCCACAGCCACCACAGTCCCGGCACTGCCGCCAGCATCACCGGCGCGACCCAAAGCATCCCGCGATGCGTGCCGGCCAGCACCTCACCCAACACCGCGACGTGCGGATAGGTCAGGCCGAACAGCCCCTGCTGCATCCCTTCCCAGCCAACCACGCCCTCATAGCCCAGCCGGAACGGGGTACCGAATGCGAACAAATTATACGCAAGCAGCGGGATCATCGCCGCCGCGCCGGTCAGCACCGCGCCGCCCGCCGCGCGCGTCGCCTCCGGCCGTGGCAACGCCCGCATCCGCCACAGGGCATAGGCCCCGATGGGCAGGGCGAAGAGCAGCGCGCTATGCTCGATCACCAGCGCCCAGCCGAGCGCCAGCCCCGCCAGCGGCGCATCTGCCTGGCTGCGATCGTCGCTCGTCCCCTTAAGGATCAGCCGCACTGCGATCACGAGCAGCGAGGCAACCGCGCAATGTCCGAACAGCGTCGTCGCCCAGCCCCAAAGCGGCGTGCCGAACGCAAAGGCAAGCGCGCCGAACGCCCCCGCGCCGGCCGATCCCGTCACTCGCCGCCCGAGGTCCATCAGCGCGACCGCGGCGAGCGCGAGCAGCGTCGCATTGATCGCCGCCGCCGCCAGCCACTGGCGCAGCTTCATATACCGGTCGAATACCGGGTCGGTCGTCGCCAGCACCTTTCCCTCGGCGCTGTCATGGGTCGCGGCATCGGCCAGCGCGACGACGGGCACCGCCATCAGCGTCATGCCAGGCGGCTTGTCGAGATAGAAATGCGCGCCGAACCGTGCCTTGTCGATCGTCAGCGCCTCGAACCGGTCGATCGCGGCGTCGTGCCGCTCAGCGATTTCGATCGCGGCGAACAGGCGGACCGCGCTGTTCGGATTCCAGTGCCACGACCCAAACCACGCCGCCGAGAGCCAGACGAGCGCGAACAGCAGGATCGACGGCCGGGTCATTCGTGCTGGCTAGCGGAAAAGCGCTACGACCCGCAACCAGCGTTGGTGCGGTGCAGCATAGTCTGTTAGGGTGGATCGACAGCGCAGGAGCAAGCCGATGTCGACGCGCACGAACGCCTATGCCGATTGGGCCATTCTCGGGTATCAGACCTGGCTGCTCGGGGTCGAGGCCTCGATCGTCATTGCCACGCGCCTCAACGGGCTCGCCTGGCAGGCACCGGGGTCGGACAAGGAAGTCGTGCGGATGGTGAGCGAGAAGATCGCTGCGATCACCGAACTTCAGATGCGCTACCTGACCGGCGGCATGGGCTCAACCCCGCTCGCCGCTTCGCAGAAAACGGTTCAGCATTACCGGCGCAAGGTCGCGGCCAACCGGCGTCGGTTGTCGCGCTAGGCCTCAGTTGCCAAGGACGTTCTGCGCTTCCTTGCGCTGCTTGCGCTCCGCCTTGTTGATCGCCGCCGCCTGACCGAAACAGCCGGTCGCGCCGCCGATGCCGACCGCCGAACAACTGCCGATCCCCGACTGCCCTGCGTTCAGCGTACTGTCGACGCGGGTCGCCCATGCCTGGTTCTGTGGGGTCACTTCGAGCTCGCGCAGTTCCTGCGGGATGCGGAACCGCTCGGCCTCGCTCTTGCGGACGCAGACGACGATCTCCTCGCCGTCGGCGTTGGTCGGGCACTTGTCGTTGCCGTAGATGTAGAGGACGCCGTTCTGCGTCTGCGCCGCGGCGGGCGCAGGGATCGAGGCGGCACCGATCGTGGCGGCAGCAGCGAAAATGGCGATCGATTTGAACGTCATGAACTATCTCCTGCCGGAAGAACGCCCGGCGCTGCGAACGGTGCCCGACGGGCGTATCAGATGCGCTTCGAAATGGCGATGGCGGCGCGGCACCCGGCGCGGATCACCGCGCTCATCAGCGGATAGGCCGGTGCCTGCTCCGCACCGGCGGCGAGCGCGGCTTCCTTGTGCTCGAGTTCCTCTGCCTGGAACTGGCGGATATGCGCGGCAAGGTCGGGGTCGTCGTCGCCCAGCACGGCAAGCTGGTCGGCATAATGTTTGTCGATCTCGGTCTCGACCGCGGCGGTGCAGGCCATCGCCGCCTCCGGCCCGATCGTCGCGGTCACCGCGCCGAGTGCGAAACCCGCGACGTTCCAGAACGGCTGGAGCAGTGTCGGGCGCACGCCCCGCTCGGCGATCATCCGGTCGAAATACTCGCGGTGGCGCGCTTCCTGCTGCGCCATGCCGGCGATTTCCGCCGCGTGCGGGCCCTGATCGCCGAGGATCGCAAGCTGGCCGGCATAGATGCGCGTCGCGCCATATTCGCCCGCCTGATCGACCCGGATCATCGACCGGATCCTCTCGCGCCGGTCGCCCGGTCGCCATGCCATGTCCGTCATAGGCTCCGCCTCTTGAACACGAGTGTCAGAATGATTGCGGCACCCGTCAGCGAGAAGATGGCGTTGAAACCCGCCAGCGAAATACCCCCCAACGTCCATTGCGGCACGTCGCAGCGAATGAGCGGCCGCGACAGGATGTCGGCGAGCAGGTCGCCGCCGCGTGGAGCGGGCGCGGTGCAGGCGGTGATCCCCTCCCACCAATGATATTCGACGCCGGCATGAAACACGCCGATCGCCCCGCTGACCGCGATCGCCAGCGCCGCCAGCACCACCATCGCGCGTTTCGCCGCGGTGCCGGGGATCACGAACGCCAGCAGCGCGGGGACGAGCGCGGCATAATGCGGCCAGCGCTGCCAATGACACATCTCGCACGGATAGAGCCCGCCGATCAGTTGCGATCCCCACGCCCCGGCGAGCAGCGCGGCGGGCAGGACGAGCGCGAGCAGCCGCGCCTGGACAAGCGAACGGGGCATCGGCTCAGCGCTTCGCCGCGGCCTTGGCCGAGCCGGCCGCTGCGGCGACCTGTGCCGGGGTACCGAGCCGCGCGATCGTCTTGACCGCATAGTCGAGCTGGAAGTCCTCGACCCCCTGTTTCTTCAATTGCTCGGCGGTGGCGGCGAAGCGCGGATCGGTCTTGGCATCCTCCTCCAGCACCTTGTTGTCGACCTTCGCCTCGTTGATGAGGTGGCGGCGCAGGTCCGCCTCGCGGAACACCGGGCGCGACTTGTAATCCTCGTCGGTCAGCTGCGGCACGGACAGGTCGGGTTCGATCCCGCCTTCCTGCACCGACCGGCCCGAGGGCGTGAAGTAGCGCGCCGTCGTCAGGCGAAGCGCGTTCGACGGCCCGAGCTGAAGCAGCGTCTGCACCGATCCCTTGCCGAACGTCCGCTCGCCCATGACGATTGCGCGGTGATGGTCCTGCAGTGCGCCGGCGACGATTTCGCTCGCAGACGCGGTACCTGCATCGACGAGGACGATAATCGGCAGGCCGCCCGCCAGATCGCCCGCGCGGGCGTAGTAACGCTCGATATCCGCCTTCTCCCGCCCGCGCTGCGACACGATCTCGCCGCGCTCGAGGAAGGCGTCGGACACCTCGATCGCCTGCGTCAGCAAGCCCCCGCCATTCGAGCGCAGGTCGACGATATAGCCCGTGGGCTTGCGACCCAGCGACTTGTCGATCGCCATGATCGCCGCGCGCGTATCGGCGCCGGTGGAGGCGGAGAAGGTGTTGATGTTGATGATGCCGACGCCGTTCTTGACCTCCCACTTCACCGGCTTTTGCACGATCACCTCGCGCGCCATGGTGAGCTCCATCGGCTTGTCGCGTCCGGGGCGGACGACGGTCAGCGTCACCTTGGTTCCCGGCTGGCCGCGCATCCCCTCGATCGCCTCGTCCAGCGCCTCGCCGAAGATGAGCTTGCCGTTGATGTGGGTGATATAGTCGCCGGCCTTGATGCCCGCGCGTGCGGCGGGCGAATCCTCGGTCGGGGCGATCACTTTGACCGCCCCGTCCTCCTGCGTGACCGTGAGGCCGAGGCCGCCGTAATTGCCCTCGGTCTGGATGCGCATATTCTCGAAATCGAGCGCATCGACATAGGAACTGTGCGGGTCGAGCGCGGCGAGCATCCCCTGGATCGCCCCCTTCACCAGCGTCTTGTCGTCGACCTTGTCGACATATTCGGACTTCACGCGGTTGTAGACGTCCATGAACAGGTCGAGCTCGCGATAGCTGTTGCTGTCGACCTGAGCCATCGCCCCCGTTGCCAGCGGCACCATCGCGATGGCGGCGGTTGCGGCGAAAGCCTGAAGCAGCGGGCGGGCCATGGAACGCAATTCCTTTTCGAACTCTGGAGTCAGAGATAGCGGCAAGTTGCGTGCCCTTAAAGCCGACGTGCCAAGTTTATCGGAGCAGCCCGACCAGATCGAACGGCTGGCCGCGGCGGCGCAGTTCGACCGTGACGCGCGGCCCGGCGCGGCCGAGCGGCATCCCCGCCCCCACCATCGCCCCGCGCGCGACCTGTGCGCCGTCAAGGCCCGAGAGCAAGGTCGTCCACCCCTCACCATGGTCGAGAATCACGACGGTGCCGTACCCACCGAACCGGCGCGCGAACATCACCCGGCCCGGCGCGGGCGCGACGACCGGCGCGCCCGCCGTCGTCTCGATCGTCAGCCCACGCGAGCGCACCCCGCTGTCGCTGATCTCGCCCAGGCCCGTGGCGATGCGCCCGCGGACGGGGAGGCGATAGGCCGGCGCGCTCCCGGCGTCTTCGGCGGCCGTATCCGGGCGCGGCAGCGGCTTACCGAGCTTCAACAGGCGCGCACGCGTCGTTTCCGCCGCATCGGCGACGGCGAGCTGATCGACGATATCGCGCGCCTCCTCGCCCAGCGCGATCGCGCGATCCGACTCGACCAGCGCCCCGCGTGTCAACTGGCGCGAGCGCAGGCGGCTGGCGCTTTCGAGCTCGAGCAGCTTCTGCCGCTCGTTTTCCAGCCGCGCGCGCCCGTCGCGCAGGCTGGCGGCGGCCAGCTCGGCACCCTGGCGAAGGCGCCGGGTGCGCTCGATCTCGCCCTGCACCGCCGCGCTGCGCGCCTTCACGACGGGCACGATCCCGGCCAGCAGCGCGCGGACATGCACCGCGTCGCGCGCCGAACCCGGCTGGAGCAGCGCGAGCGATGCGGGCCGGCGCGCCAGCGACTGGAGCGCCGCGACCAGCCGCATCGTCGGTGCCCGCTGCGCATCCAGCCGCTGCCGCTGCGCCGCCAGCGCCCGATCGACGAGGACGATGCGCGCGCGGGCGGCGGCCATGTCAGCCTCGGCGGCCTCCGCACGGGCAGCGACCGCGGCCTGCTCGCGCCGCGCGCGTTCGGCCTCACCCTTTGCCGCGGCGGCCTGTCGCTCCAGCGCTTCGGCGCGCGCCTCGGCTGCGCGCGATGCCCGGTTCGCGCGCGTCAGCGCGGCGCGCTGATCGACGCCCGCCTGCTGCGCGCCCGTCGCCACCGGCAGCAGCAGCGCCGGCAGCGCCGCAAGGACGAGCGCGCGCCTCATCCCTCGCGGTGATAGGGGTGGCCGGCAAGGATGCTCGTCGCGCGCCACAATTGCTCGGCCAGCATCGCCCGCGCCATGAGATGCGGCCACGTCATCCGTCCGAACGCGATCAGCCAGTCGGCCCCTGCCCGCTCGGCATCGCCGAAACCGTCGGCGGCACCCAGCATGAAGCGCACCTCGCGCACGCCGTCGTCGCGCCAGCGGCCGAGCTTCTCGGCAAAGGCCATGCTGGCGGCCTGATCGCCCTTCTCGTCGAGCAGGACGACCCGCGTCCCCGGCTCGATCGCGGGAACCTTGCCGCCGGTGTCGGGCAATTCGGTCACGCGCACCGGCCAACCGACGCGCTTTAGATAGCGGTCGACCAGCTCGGCCTCAGGCCCGCGGCCGATCCGTCCGCGCGCGACGACATGGAGGAGCAAGCGGGCCCGTCAGTCTTCGGCGAGCGGGGCCGGCGGCGGGGTCGGCGCGTCGCCGAACGCCCACATCCGCTCCAGATTGTAGAAGCTGCGCACCTCGGGCCGGAACAGGTGGACGATGACGTCGCCGGCATCGATCAGTACCCAGTCGGCGTTGGTCAGCCCCTCGACCTTGGCGATCACGCCGCGCTCGCGCTTGATCCGCTCGGCCAGCTTTTGTGCCATCGAGGCGACCTGACGCGTCGAACGGCCCGACGAGATCACCATATAGTCGGCGATGCTCGACTTGCCGGTGAGCGGGATCGAAACCGTCTCAAGCGCCTGATCGTCGTCCAGCGATGCCAGAACGAGGGCGTGCAGCGCCTCTGCCGGGTCGGCGTCGGGCGTGGACGAAACGGGACGGGTCTGGGACAATGCTGCTCCTAGGCGCGTGCGGAAGAGATTGGGGAACGCCGATCGTTCAGATAACGGCGGTGCCAGGCAGGATCGGCGGCACGGATGCCGGTCGCCGAACGTCGGTCGGGGCGGAAGCGCAGCAGCACGAGGCCGGGCAATCTCCACTCGTCCCATCGTCTTGCCTGGCCTGCGGGCCGCACAGTGCGCCGCAGCCAACCCATCGCGGGACTTGCGAGGGCGCTCCCGTCATAGCCCGGACGCGCGACAACCGCAATCGGCACCGCACGCGCGATGTCGCGCCACCGCTTCCACCGATGGAAGCCACCCAGATTGTCCGCCCCCATGATCCAAACGAAGCGCTTCTTGGGGTAGAGCCGCGGCAGTTTTTCGAGGAGGTCGACGGTGTATCGGGTGCCGAGCGTCGCCTCGACCGTCGACACCCGGATCGGTACGTGCCGCGCGACCACCTTCGCCGACGCGACCCGGGCGGCATAGGGTGCCATGTCGCCAGCGGCTTCCTTCAGCGGATTGCCGGGCGAGACCAGCCACCACACCTCGTCCAGATCGAGCGCCCGCAGCGCCTGTATCGCGACATAGCGGTGCCCGCCATGCGCCGGGTTGAACGACCCGCCCATCAGGCCGATCCGCCGCGCGGTCATGGCCGAGTCTGGCCGGTACCGCGGACCTGCCATTTGTAGGTCGTCAGCCCCTCCAGCGCGACCGGACCGCGGGCGTGCAGACGACCAGTGGCGATGCCGATTTCCGCGCCCAGTCCGAACTCGCCCCCGTCGGCGAACTGGGTGGAGGCGTTCCACATGACGATCGCCGAGTCGACTTCGGCGAGGAAGCGTTCGGCCGCGGCCGCATCCTCGGTCACGATCGCGTCGGTATGGTGCGAGCCGTGCCGCTCGACATGCGCGATCGCGGCGTCGAGGCCGCCCACGAACCCGACGCTAAGCACCGCATCGAGATATTCGGTGTCCCAATCCGCCTCCTCGACCGCGACGACGCGCGGGTCGAGCGCCTGTACTTGCGCGTCACCGCGGACCTCGCAGCCCCTGTCGGCAAGCGCCGCGACGACCCGCGCCGGCTGGGGAAAGCCGCGGTCGATCAGCAGCGTCTCGGTCGCGCCGCAGACGCCGGTGCGGCGGAGCTTTGCATTGACCGCCAGCGCCTCCGCCTTCGCCGGGTCGGCGGCGGCGTGGATATAGGTGTGGTTGAGTCCGTCGAGATGCGCGAGTACCGGCACCCGCGCCTCCGCCTGCACCCGGGCGACCAGGCGCTTGCCCCCGCGCGGGATGATGAGGTCGATCAGCCCCGCCGCACCCAGCATCGCGCCCACCGCCGCCCGGTCGGTCGTCTCGACCAGTTGCACCGAATCGGCGGGCAACCCCGCCTCGCCAAGGCCCGTCGCCAGCGCCGCGTGCATCGCGCGGTTTGTGCCGATCGCCTCCGACCCGCCGCGCAGGATCGCCGCGTTGCCCGCCATCACCGCCAGCGCGCCGGCATCGGCGGTGACGTTCGGCCGGCTCTCGAAGATGATCCCCAACACGCCCACCGGCACCCGGACGCGGGTCAGTTCGAGCCCGTTCGGCCGCTCGCGCCGGTCGATCACCGACCCCACCGGATCGTCGAGCCCCGCCACCGCCTCGACCCCCGTCGCGACGCCCTCGAGCCTGTCGGGATCGAGCCGTAGCCGGTCGAGCATCGCACCCGACAGACCCGCCGCCTCGGCGCGGGCGAGGTCGGCCGCGTTCGCCACCAGGATCGCGTCCGCCGCCCCGCGAATCGCCGCCGCCGCCGCTCGCAGCCCCGCCCGCTTCGCCTCCGTCGGCGTGCGCGCGAGTTCCCGTGCGGCCGCGCGAGCGCGCGTGCCGGTGGCGATCATCCATTGCTGCCAGTCGCGGTCGGTCATCCGCGTCCTGTCGCGCAACCGCCGCCGCGGTGCAACGAAGTTGCGCTCGCACCGGCGAAAGCTTCGCGAAAGCCGCTCGCATCCGTCATAGCTTCGCGATACACCGCGCCTCATGTCGGGGGAAATCGAGGGGCTCGGCGATCTCGCCACCGGCGCGCTGATGGCGCGCGCGGTTGATCGCCATGAATACAATCATGCGGAGCACGAGGGCCATGGCGCCTGCCTGAATTGCGGGACGACGCTGGTGGGCGAGCATTGCCATGCCTGCGGTCAGGCGGCGCATCTCCACCGCTCGGTGGGGGCGATCTGGCACGACCTTCTCCACGGCGTCCTGCATTTCGAGGGGCGGATGTGGTCGACGCTACCTATGCTGATCCGCCGCCCCGGCGAGCTTACCCGCCGTTACATCGAGGGCGAGCGCGCGAAGTTCGTGTCGCCGATGGCGATGTTCCTGTTCTCGGTCTTCACGCTGTTCGCGGTGCTCTCGATTCTCGGCATCTCGCCGCCCGCCGATGTCGGCAATGCGACGGGCAAGGTCGCATCGGGCATGGAGGAGGCCAAGAAGGAACTCGCCTCGACCCGCGAGGTGCAGCTCAAGCGGCTGAACGATCCATCCGGCAATGCCGCGAGCAAGGCGAAGGCGCAGACGCGCCTGGCCGAGATTGACCGCGAGCTTCGCGTCATCGCCGAGGCGCAGCCGGTCTTCAAACCGCAGGAAGAGGGGCTGTCGGGCGTCAAGACCGGCTGGACACGCCTCGACCACGGGATCGAGAAGGCGTCGAAGAATCCCGGCCTCGCCCTCTACAAGCTACAGGCGAACAGCTACAAATTCTCGTGGCTGCTGATCCCGCTATCGGTGCCGTTCGTCTGGCTAATGTTCGCGTGGAAGCCGCAGTACCGCGCTTATGACCACGCGGTCTTCGTCACCTATTCGCTCGCCTTCATGTCGCTCCTATTCATCGTCCTGACGATCATGAGCGCGTTCGGGGTGCCGATGCAGCTGCTGGCCCTTGCGGGCGTCGCGATCCCGCCCTTCCACATCTATCGGCAGCTCCGCGGCGCCTATCGCCTCGGCCGCGTCTCGGCGCTGGCGCGCACCGCGGTGATGATCGTTTTCGTCCAGATCATCGCCACGCTGTTCCTGATGCTCGTGCTGGGGCTCGGCCTGGTCGGCTAATTACGCCGCGACTCGCTGGACGAAGTCGGTCGCGCTGTTCTTGAGCGTGTCGAGGTCGCCCTCGAACGCCACCACGCCCTGTCCCACCGCGTCGATGCCGCTCGCCACCGCTTCGGTATCCTCGCGGATCGCGGCGATAGTGTTCGACATCGAATCGGCGGCGAGCGCGGTTTCGTCGACCGCGGCGGTGATTGCGGTGACGGTCTGCGCCTGTGCCTCCATCGCCCGGCGGATGCGGTTGGCCGAATCCTGAACCTCGTCCACCGTCGTGCGGATCGAGGCGGAAGTATCGACGGTCAGACGGGTCGCCGACTGGATCGCGGCGATCTTGGCGGCGATGTCGTCGGTCGCACGCGCGGTCTGATTGGCGAGGCTCTTCACTTCCTGCGCGACGACGGCGAATCCGCGGCCCGCGTCCCCGGCACGCGCCGCCTCGATCGTCGCGTTGAGCGCAAGCAGGTTGGTCTGCCCGGCGATCTCCCGGATGAGGCCGAGGATCGATTCGATCGACTTGGCATGATCGGACAGCGTGCCCGACGTTTCGACTGCCGCACCCGCCTGCGCACTGGCGCGTGTCGCGATCTCGGCCGCGGCCTCGACCTCTGCGCGGGCATCCTCGATCGCGCGGATCA
>CAJYIX010000036.1 GCA_913775315.1 uncultured Sphingomonas sp.
TCGTGGTCGTTCGGCGAGATCAAGAAGCCCGAGACGATCAACTATCGCACGTTCAAGCCCGAGCGTGACGGCCTGTTCTGCGCGCGCATCTTCGGTCCGATCAAGGATTACGAGTGCCTGTGCGGCAAGTACAAGCGCATGAAGTATAAGGGCATCGTCTGCGAGAAGTGCGGTGTCGAGGTCACCGTCTCGAAGGTCCGCCGCGAGCGGATGGGCCATATCGAGCTGGCCGCCCCGGTCGCGCACATCTGGTTTCTGAAGTCGCTGCCGTCGCGCATCGGCCTCCTCCTCGACATGCAGCTCAAGCAGCTCGAGCGCGTGCTGTATTTCGAGAGCTACATCGTCACCGAGCCGGGCCTGACCCCGCTCGAGAAGTATCAGCTCCTCACCGAGGACGAGCTACTCGACGCGCAGGACCAGTATGGCGAGGACGCGTTCTCGGCCGGGATCGGCGCCGAGGCGGTCAAGATGATGCTCATGGACCTCGATCTCGAGGGTGAGCGCCGCGACCTGCTGGAAGAGCTGGCGACGACGAAGTCGGAGCTCAAGCCGAAGAAGATCATCAAGCGGCTGAAGGTCGTCGAGAGCTTCATCGATTCGGGCAACCGTCCCGAGTGGATGATCCTTGACGTCGTGCCGGTCATCCCGCCGGAACTGCGCCCGCTGGTGCCGCTGGACGGTGGCCGCTTCGCGACCTCGGACCTCAACGACCTGTATCGCCGCGTCATCAACCGTAACAACCGCCTGAAGCGGCTGATGGAGCTGCGCGCGCCGGACATCATCGTCCGCAACGAAAAGCGCATGTTGCAGGAAGCGGTCGACGCCCTCTTCGACAACGGCCGCCGCGGCCGGACGATCACCGGCGCCAACAAGCGTCCGCTGAAGTCGCTGTCCGACATGCTCAAGGGCAAGCAGGGCCGCTTCCGCCAGAACCTGCTCGGCAAGCGCGTCGACTATTCGGGCCGTTCGGTCATCGTGACCGGTCCGGAGCTCAAGCTGCACCAGTGCGGCCTGCCCAAGAAGATGGCGCTCGAGCTGTTCAAGCCGTTCATCTACGCCCGGCTCGACGCCAAGGGCCTGTCGATGACGCTCAAGCAGGCCAAGAAGTGGGTCGAGAAGGAGCGCAAGGAAGTCTGGGACATCCTCGACGAAGTCATTCGCGAGCATCCCGTCCTTCTGAACCGCGCACCGACGCTCCACCGCCTCGGCATCCAGGCGTTCGAGCCGGTGCTGATCGAGGGCAAGGCGATCCAGCTTCATCCGCTGGTCTGCTCGGCGTTTAACGCCGACTTCGACGGCGACCAGATGGCCGTGCACGTTCCGCTGAGCCTCGAGGCGCAGCTGGAAGCGCGCGTCCTGATGATGTCAACCAACAACATCCTGTCGCCCGCGAACGGCAAGCCGATCATCGTGCCGTCGCAGGACATGGTGCTGGGCCTCTATTACCTCTCGCTGGAAAAGACCGGCGAGCCGGGTGAGGGCATGGTGCTGGCCGACATGGAGGAAGTGCACCAGGCGCTGTTCAATGGCGCGGTGACGCTCCACACCAAGATCGTCAGCCGCGTGCCGCAGACCGACGAGGACGGCAACCAGTACCTCAAGCGCTTCGAGACGACGCCCGGCCGCATGCTGCTCGGCGAGACACTGCCGAAGAGCCACAAGGTGCCGTTCGAGATCGTCAACCGCCTCCTCACCAAGAAGGACGTGGGCGACGTGATCGACGAGGTGTATCGCCACACCGGCCAGAAGGAGACCGTGCTGTTCGCCGACGCGATCATGGCGCTCGGCTTCCGTCACGCGTTCCGCGCCGGCATCTCGTTCGGCAAGGACGACATGATTATCCCGGACGCCAAGGTCGGGCTGGTCGATGAGACGCGCGCGCTCGTGAAGGATTACGAGCAGCAGTATCAGGACGGCCTCATCACCCAGCAGGAGAAGTACAACAAGGTGATCGACGCCTGGAGCCGTTGCGGCGACCAGGTGGCGGCGGCCATGATGGACGAGATCAAGGCGGTGAAGCGCTACGAGGACGGCGAGATGGCCGGCCGCGAGAAGCCGATCAACTCGATCTACATGATGGCCCACTCGGGTGCCCGCGGCTCACAGGCGCAGATCAAGCAGCTTGCCGGTATGCGTGGGCTCATGGCGAAACCGAGCGGTGAAATCATCGAGACGCCGATCATCTCGAACTTCAAGGAGGGCCTGACCGTCCTTGAATACTTCAACTCGACCCACGGCGCCCGCAAGGGTCTTGCCGACACGGCGCTCAAGACCGCGAACTCGGGCTACCTGACCCGCCGCCTCGTCGACGTGTCGCAGGACTGCGTCGTGATGGAGGACGATTGCGGCACCGAGCGTGCGCTCGAAATGCGTGCGATCGTTCAGGGCGGCTCGGTCATCGCCTCGCTCGGCGAGCGTATCCTGGGCCGCACCACGGCCGAGGACGTCGTCGATCCGAAGACGAACGAGATCGCGATCCCGCTGGGCACGCTCCTCGACGAGCCGATGATCGCGCAGATCGAGGCGCTGGGTATCCAGGGCATGAAGATCCGCAGCCCGCTCGTCTGCGAAGCCAAGCAGGGCGTGTGCGGCAAGTGCTACGGGCGTGACCTTGCCCGCGGTACGCCGGTCAACATCGGCGAGGCGGTCGGCGTCATCGCCGCCCAGTCGATCGGCGAGCCGGGCACGCAGCTGACCATGCGTACGTTCCACATCGGCGGCGCGGCGCAGCTCAACGAGCAGTCGAACCTCGAGGCGCCGGTCGACGGCACCGTCGAGTTCCGCGACCTGCGCCTGATCGTCGACCAGCGGGGTCGCCGCGTCACGCTGTCGCGCTCGGGCGAGATCGCGATCCTCGACATGGACGGCCGCGAGCTCTCGACGCACCGCATCCCGTACGGCGCATACGTGCTGTTCGACGACGGTCACGTGGTCACCAAGGGCGACCGCATGGCCGAGTGGGATCCGTTCACCATGCCGGTCATCACCGAGAACCCCGGCATCGTGAAGTATCAGGACCTGATGGAAGGCAAGACGCTGACCGAGCAGGCCGACGATGCGACGGGTATCTCGCAGCGCGTCGTCACCGAATATCGCGGCAAGGCCAAGGAGGATCTGCGTCCCCGCCTGACCCTGCTCGACGAGAATTCGGGCGATGTGGGTCGCTACATGCTCGCCCCCGGCACGGTGCTGTCGGTGGAGGACGGTGCGCAGGTGCAGGCGGGCGACGTGCTTGCCCGTGCCAGCCGCGAATCGGCAAAGACCCGCGACATCACCGGCGGTCTGCCGCGCGTCGCCGAGCTGTTCGAGGCGCGGACGCCCAAGGATTCGGCGATCATCGCCAAGGTCTCGGGCCGCGTCCTGTTCGGCAAGGACTACAAGGCGAAGCGCAAGATCGGCATCCAGCCCGACGATGGCGGCGAGGTGGTCGAGTATCTCGTCCCCAAGTCGAAGGTCATCGACGTGCAGGAAGGCGACTACGTCAAGCGCGGCGACAACTTGATCGGCGGGTCGCCCGATCCGCACGACATTCTGGAGACGATGGGCGTGGAGCCGCTGGCCGAGTATCTGGTCAGCGAAATCCAGGAAGTCTATCGACTGCAGGGCGTGAAGATCAACGACAAGCACATCGAGGTGATCGTTCGCCAGATGCTGCAGAAGGTCGAGATCACCGACGGCGGCGACACCACGCTGCTGAAGGGCGAGCAGCTCGACCGCGACGAGATGGACGAGGCCAATTCGAAGCTCGACAAGAACCAGCAGCCCGCACAGGGCAAGCCGGTCCTGCTCGGCATCACCAAGGCCTCGCTCCAGACGCGTTCGTTCATCTCGGCCGCTTCGTTCCAGGAGACGACCCGCGTGCTCACCGAGGCGTCGGTGCAGGGCAAGATCGACTCGCTGAACGGGCTGAAGGAGAACGTGATCGTCGGCCGCCTCATCCCGGCGGGTACGGGCGCCGGCATGAACCGGATGCGCGTGGCGGCCTCGTCGCGCGACGCCGCGCTTCGCGTCGCGCAGCGCCGGATGGCGGAGGCGACGATCATCGCGCCGAACTCGGCCAAGGAAGAGCATGACGCAGAGCTGGCCCGCTCGCCCCGCGATTCGCAGGGCGCCGGCAACGATCCGCTGGCGGACGTGGCCCCCTCGGGTCACGGCACCGACGCCGATGCGGGTGAGTATCTGAACGACTGATCGTTCGGGCCTGAATGAGAAAAGCCGCCGTCGGGGATGCCCGGCGGCGGCTTTTTCTTTGCCCGGAGAGCACCGTCACCCCGGACTTGATCCGGGGTGAAAAGTTACATTTTGACGATCCGATTGCCCAAGCGAGACGCTTCGTCCTGATCGTGCGTCACCAGCAGGATCGGCAGCTTAAGCCGGTCGCGCACATCCTCCACCGCACGCGCCACTTCCTCGCGCCGCGCGCGGTCTAGGAAGCTGGTTGGCTCGTCGAGAAGGAGGAAGCGCGGCCCCGACAGCAGCGCGCGGCCGATCGCCACCCGCCGCGCCTCGCCGCCCGACAAGGTGCGCGGGCGGCGGGTGAGCAGGTGGCCGATGCCGAGCAGCTCGACGACCGCGCCGAACTCGATCCAGCGCGCATCGGTCCGCGCGCGCCGCTCGCCATAGTGCAGGTTCGCCGCGACGCTCATGTGCGGAAACAGCCGCCCGTCCTGGAAGACATAGCCCGCCCGGCGCCGCTCGGGCGGCAGATCGATGCCGGCGGCACTGTCGAACAGTGTCTCGCTGCCGACGCGGACATGCCCCTCGTCGGGGCGCAGCAGGCCGGCAACCATGTCGAGTACAGTCGTCTTGCCCGCGCCGGAGGGGCCGAACAGGACGGTGACGCCCTCCCCGCCCTCGACATGCGCGGCGACCAGCGTATCGCCGCGGCGCTTTACCAGTGACAGGTCAAAGGCCATGGCCACCCCGCCGCCGGGTCAGTACTTCGGACGCGACCAGCGCCGCCAGCGACAGCGCGACCGAGATCGCCGCCAGCCGCCAGACCTGCGCATCCCCGCCGGGAATCTGGAGCGCGGAATAGATCGCGATCGGCAGCGTCCGGGTCTCGCCCGGCACGTTCGAGACGAAGGTGATCGTCGCCCCGAACTCGCCGAGCGCCCGCGCAAAGCCCAGCACCGCCCCCGCAAGCACGCCCGGCAGGCTGAGCGGCAGCGTCACGGTCAGGAACGTATCAAGCCGCCCTGCCCCCAGCGTCCGTGCTGCGCCCTCGACCCGCCGGTCAACCGCCTCGATCGACAGCCGCATCGCGCGGACCATCAGGGGGAGCGCCATCACCCCCGCCGCGATCGCCGCGCCGGTCCAGCGGAACAGGACGCTCACCCCGAACCAGCGCTCCAGCGGGCCGCCCAGCACACCCGAGGGTGCGAACGCGATCAGCAGGAGCCAGCCGGTGACGACCGGCGGCAGGACGAGCGGCAGATGGACGATGCCGTCGAGCAGCACGCGACCGGGGAAGCGCCCGCGCGCTAGGAAGTAGGCCAGCCCGAACGCGATCGGCAGCGTCGCGGCGATCGCCACCCCGCCGACCAGCAGCGACAGGCGAACGACTTCCCATTCGTCGGCGGAGAGGGTGAGCGGCACGTCGGCTGTGTACGGCGGGGTTTCGTCGGGTGGAAGAAGGAAGAAGCGGGACCCCGACTCGGAGGCCGGGGTGACGTACGGGTTGAGAATTGCCCTCTGCGACCGATCGTCACCCCGGGCTTGACCCGGGGCCCGCTTCTTTTCAGGCCCGGCTCAGCTTCCAGTACGTCGCATATCGCTCGTGCGCGATGCGATGATAGGGCACCAGCCGCACCGCCTCCCCGTCCGCCGCCGCAATCGTGAAGGTGAGCGGCGCCCCTGCCGGCCGGATGCTCCGCGCCAGCACCGCAGGGTCGCCCGCCAATTGCGGCACCGCGACGGGCGCGTCATTATACTCACCGAACTTGCGCTCGTTGACGACGATATCGTCGCCGGGCTTCAACCCCTGCCGCCCCAGCGCGCCGGCCAGCACGAGCGGACCATAGGTAAAGGCGACGATATCGCGTGCCACCGGGATCGGCTCGAATCCAGCCTCCATCGCAAGGTCCAGCGTCACCTCGTCCCTGTCGCGCCATTCGCGCCCGATCTCGAGGAAGCGGCCGGGCGTATCTGATCGCATCGCCTCCGCCCCGTTGACGCGAACCACCGCCGTGCGGCTCCAGCCCGGATGGCGCAGCGCCAGCGTCAGTGTCCGCGGCGCCTTCATCGACCAGCGCAGACGCGTCGTCGCCTCGTCGGGAAACCGCGTGACCTGCGTCAGCGTCGCCCCCGCCTCCGCCCAGCGCACCGCCGAGGGGATGAACAGGTTCACGTACAGCGCGCGGTCGCCCCTGAAGTAGATCGAATCGCGATATTTGACGTGGTTCTCCATCCCCGTGCCCGTGCAGCACCAGAAGCTGTGCTCGGGGGTGTGATAGAGCTTCATGTAGCCGGGCTTCGCGCCCTGAAAATAGGTCGCCATGCCGCTGTCGGGGTCCTGCGACGCGAGGATGCCGTTGTAGAGCGTGCGCTCGTAATAATCGCCGTATTCGGCTTGCGGATCGTGAAGGAACATCGCGCGCGTCAGGCGCAGCATGTTATGCTGGCAGCACGTCTCCGACGCCTTGGGCGAGAAGACGTGCGCGGCGGTATCGACGGGTGCGAAGAAATGCTCGCCGTCGCCATGCCCGCCCGTCGCGAAGGATCGGGTACGTGCGACCGTCCGCCAGAAGAAGCGCGCGGCATCGCGGTACTTCGCATCGCCCGTCGTTTCGTAGACGCGGTGGAAGCCGGTGATCTTCGGCACCTGCGTATTGGCGTGCAGGCCGTCGAGGTGATCCCGCGCCTTCGCCAGCGGGTCGAGGATCGCCTTGTGTGAGAAGCGCTGCGACAAGGCGCGATAGTCGGGATTGCCGGTCATCGCGAACAGGTCGGCATAGACCTCGTTCATGCCGCCATGCTCGACATCAAGCATCGCCTCGAACGCGGCGTCGGACAGCGGGCGGCAGGCGGCGACGCCCCAGTCGGCCAGCCGGATCAGAACCGCGCGCGACGCGGCACTCTCCGCCAGCAGCGCCGCATCCCGCAGGCCCGCATAGATCTTGTGCAACGTGTACCACGGCACCCCCGTGATCGGCTGCCCCGCCAAATGCCGCGCGAGCAGCGCGGGGCCGTCGGGAAACGCGGTGACGAGGCCGCTCCCGCCCGCCGCCTGGCACGCCGCAAGCTCGCCCGCGATATGCCCGATCCGCTGCGCATAGCGCCGGTCGCGCGTGCTGCGGAACGCCAGCGCGCAGGCCGAGAGATAGTGGCCGAGCGTATGGCCGTGGCAGTTGATATCCGCCCACATGGCCTCCGATTCCCACCCGCCATAGACGGGTGCGCGAGGCTTCAGCCCGGCATTGACGCGGAAATTGTGGAGCATTCGATCGGGATCGAGGCGGAGGAGATAGGCCTCGGTCATCCGCTGGGCGTGCAGGAACGGGCCGTCGTGCAGATCGACATCGGCCAGGTCGAACGCGGCGAGCATCGACGGCACCGCCGCGGCGGGCGGGGCAGGCGCGGCCCAACCCGCCGCCCCCTCGGCGCTGGCGAACATCACGGCGCCGGCGCCCGCGCTGGCCATGAACTCACGTCGCGATGCGCCGCGCCTACCCGATCCGATCATATCGCCTCTCCACTTTTAGTCTGACTATTACATCGGCTTTCCAGCGGCAAGGCACGAAAAAAGGGCCGGGGTCACCCCCCGGCCCTTCCCATCGTCGATCAGAACCGATCAGTTCGCGGGCGCGGCCCCGCCGCCACTGGTCGCCAGCCACTGCTTCCAGAAGGTCGCGATTTCGGCCTTCGGCGCAGTCTTGACCGCGTCGAACGCGGTCGCCGCCTCGGCGCGGTTGCCCGCACCGACCAGCGCGTTGCCGAGACGCAGGTTCACGGTCTCGGTATCGACGCCGCCCTTTTGCAGGCCAAGCTTGTAGAACTCGACCGCCTTGGCGTAATTGGCGCTGCCCAGATACGCATCGGCGAGCTGCGCCGCCGCCTTGCCGTTCGGCGCGGCCTTTGCCTTCGGCTCCAGCGCCGCGAGCGAACCCTCGGTCTTGATCGCGGTGTTGGCGTCGTTCAGCAGCTGGGCGAGGCCGGTCGGCTGCACCTTGCCCTGCGCGCGGCCTTCCTCGATCGCCGACTTGGTCTCGAACGGCAGGCCGACGCGGTAGGCGATGTCGCCATATTCGGCATAGTCGTTCTGGTCGGCCAGCACCTTGGTCACGCGCATCAGCCGGAACAGGTCAAGCTTGCCCTGATTGTCGAGCTGCGCGCTGTCGCGATAGACGAGCAGCGAGCGGCGCCAGTTCTTGGCATTGGGATAGTCGTTGAGCTGCATGCGCAGCCACTTACTCACGCCCGCCGAATCCTTGGCGGCATAGAGCTTGGCAACGGCCAGGTCGTACCACGCGTCGGGCACCGGCTGGTTCGCTGCCTTCTTCATCTGCACGGCCTTTTCGAGCTCGGCGATACCGCCCTGCGCATTGCCCAGGTCGAACTGCGTCTGCGCCATGCTGAGCGTCAGGTTCTCGGTATCGGCATAACCCGCCTGCTGCGCCTGCTGGAAATAGCGCAGCGCGCCCTGATAGTCCTTTTCCTGACGCGCGATGTCGCCGCGCACGAAGGCGAGCTTGCCCTTGTCGGCCGTCCGCGGGTCCGCGATCAGCGTGTCGATCGCGGCCTTCATGCCGGCGTTGTTCTTCTGGCGAGCCGACAGCGGCAGGCGCAGCTGCGCGGCGAAATACTTCTCGTCGTCGTTCT
Organism: uncultured Sphingomonas sp.; assembly: GCA_913775315.1. GTDB lineage: Bacteria > Pseudomonadota > Alphaproteobacteria > Sphingomonadales > Sphingomonadaceae > Sphingomonas. The sequence goes on from CAJYIX010000036.1 coordinate 8,821, forward strand.
TGACCTGCGCCTCAGCGGCGGCGAGCTGCGTTTCGGCGGTCGCGAGGTCGTTGGCCTGCAGCGCGGTCTGCGCGGCCATCGCCGCCTTGCGGAACTCCTCGCCGACCTTGAGCTGGGGGGCCTCGCCCTCCTTGCCCTTCTTCTGCTTCTGGACGGGGGCTGCCGGCGCCGCGGTCGCGACGGCGACACCGCCGAGCGCCAGCATCGCGGTCAGCGCGGCCTTGGACACGATCGACATCTTCAGAAATCTCCTCTCGGGGTCCGATGCCCCTAAATGCCCGAGCGCCGCCAGACAAGCGGGCGCGGATGCGCGTCCGCCCGTGGCACTCGGGCGCTGAACGCATATTGAACGCACCCTATCCCTAAGGCCGGAATTGACCGTGTGGTACGCGCCGCCTAGCGCCGCCCCATGGGTAGTGCAGTCATCATCGGCGCCTCGGGCGGTATCGGCGGCGCGCTTGCCGACGCGATCGAGGAAGAAGGCAACCACAAACGCTTCTGGCGCTTTTCGCGCGCTCAGGGTCTCGACCTGACCGACGAGGCGAGCATCGCTGCCGCCGCCGAAAAGGTGGCGCAGGGGCCGGCGCCGAGCCTCGTCATCGTCGCCACCGGCATCCTTCACGACGCTGAGCACGGGCCGGAAAAGGCGCTGAAGGACCTCGATGCCGACTGGCTTGCGCGTGTCTATGCGGTCAACGCGATCGGTCCGGCACTGGTCGCCAAGCATTTCGTGCCGCTGTTTCCAAAGGCGGGGACGCCGACCTTCGCCGCGCTGTCGGCGCGGGTCGGCTCGATCGGCGACAATGCGCTCGGCGGCTGGCACGGCTATCGCGCGTCCAAGGCGGCACTCAACATGATGCTGCGCAACATCGCGATCGAGGCGCGCAGGAAGTATGATCGCACAATCGTCGTCGGGCTGCACCCCGGCACCGTCGATACGGGCCTGTCGAAGCCATTCCAGGGCAATGTCGCGCCGGGCAGCCTGTTCACCCCCGACCGCGCGGCGATGCAGCTCCTCGACGTGCTGGAGGGGCTGAAGCCGCACGACAGCGGCAAGGTCTTCGCCTGGGACGGCGCCGAAGTGCCGTTCTGACTGACTCCCCTCCCTGACAAGGGAGGGGTTGGGGTGGGTCGGCCCGTTTGAGGCAACCGGTCCCCGTCATCGCCAGCCAACCCACCCCCGGCCCCTCCCTTGTCAGGGAGGGGAGAGCCGCACGTGGCTCGCCCCCCGCGCACGCGGGCGCGCGAGGCTTGTTTGGCCGGGCGTACGGGTCTAGGACCGCACGCAACCACCCACACGAAAGCGAAAGCCTGCCTTGACCGACGAGACGTTGCTCGCCGACCCTTCGGACATTTCCCCCATCTCGATCGTCGACGAGATGAAGTCGAGCTATCTCGACTATGCCATGTCGGTCATCGTCTCGCGCGCGCTGCCCGACGTGCGCGACGGGCTGAAGCCCGTGCATCGCCGCATCCTGTTCTCGGCCAGCGAGAGCGGCTTCACCTACAACAAGCCCTATCGCAAGTCGGCGCGCATCGTCGGCGACGTGATCGGTAAGTATCACCCGCACGGTGACACCGCGATCTACGACGCCCTCGCGCGCATGACGCAGGACTGGTCGATGCGCGTGCCGCTGATCGACGGCCAGGGCAATTTCGGCTCGATGGACCCCGATCCGCCGGCCGCGATGCGTTACACCGAAGCGCGGCTGAACAAGGTCGCGGGCGAACTGCTGGCCGATCTCGACAAGGACACCGTCGACTTTCAGCCCAATTACGACGGGTCGGAGCATGAGCCGACCGTCCTGCCCGCGCGCTTCCCGAACCTGCTGGTCAACGGCGCGGGCGGTATCGCGGTCGGCATGGCGACCAATGTGCCGCCTCACAACCTCGGCGAAGTCGTCAACGCCTGCCTTGCCTATGTCGACAGCCAGGGCGCGGTGACGGCGGACGAGCTGATGGAGATCGTCCCCGGCCCAGACTTTCCCACCGGCGCGATCATCCTCGGCCGGTCGGGCATCCGTTCGGCGCACGGCACCGGCCGCGGCTCGATCATCCTGCGCAGCCGTCACACCTTCGAGCAGCGCGGCGAGCGGCGCTCGATCATCCTCACCGAGATCCCGTTCCAGCAGGGCAAGAACGCGCTGGTCGAGAAGATCGCCGAGGCCGCGAAGGACAAGCGCGTCGAGGGCGTCAGCGACATTCGCGACGAATCGAACCGCGAGGGCGTGCGGATCGTCATCGACCTGAAGCGCGACGCGACGCCCGAGGTGGTGCTCAACCAGCTCTGGCGCCACACGCCCGCGCAGTCGAGCTTCGCGGCCAACATGCTCGCGATCCGCGGCGGGCGGCCCGAGCTCCTCAACCTGCGCGACATCATCGAGAGCTTCGTCAAGTTCCGCGAGGAAGTCATCACCCGCCGCTCGAAATACGAGCTGGCCAAGGCCCGGGACCGCGCGCACATCTTGCTCGGCCTCGTCATCGCGGTCACCAACCTCGACGAGGTGGTCCGCATCATCCGCGGGTCTGAAAGCCCGGCGGCGGCGCGCCACGCGCTCCTCATGCGCGAATGGCCGATCGGCGAGATCATCCAGTATATCCGCTTGGTCGAGGCGATGGACGAGGAGGTCGTGGGCGACACCTATCGCTTGTCCGACGTTCAGGTCCGCGCGATCCTCGACCTGCGCCTCCACCGCCTGACCGCATTGGGCCGTGACGAGATCGGCGGGGAGCTTGCCGAACTCGCCGCCTCGATCGCCGAGCTGCTCGAGATCCTCGGCAACCGGGTCAAGCTCTATGAGGTGATGCGCGGCGAGCTGGTCGAGGTGCGCGACGCCTTCGCCACGCCGCGCCGGACCGAGATCGCCGCCGCCGCCGACGGGATCGAGGACGAGGACCTGATCGAGCGCGAGGACATGGTCGTCACCGTGACCATGCAGGGCTATATCAAGCGCACCCCGCTCGACGCCTTCCGCGCTCAGGCGCGCGGCGGTAAGGGCCGCGCAGGCATGGCGACCAAGGACGAGGATGCGGTCACCAACCTGTTCGTGACCTCGACGCACACGCCGGTGCTGTTCTTCTCCACGCTCGGCCGCGTCTATCGCATGAAAGTCTGGCGTCTACCCGAAGGCGGGCCGGCGACGCGCGGGCGGCCGATGGTCAACCTGCTGCCGCTAGCCAAGGACGAGACGATCTCGACTGTGCTGCCCCTGCCCGAGGACGAGAACGAGTGGGGCAAGCTCCACGTCATGTTCGCGACCGCCAAGGGCAATGTCCGCCGCAATTCAATGGACGCGTTCGCCAACGTGCCCACTGCCGGCAAGATCGCGATGAAGTTCGAGGACGAGGATGCCGACGACCGGCTGATCGGCGTGGCCCTGCTCGAAGAAGGCGACGACGTGCTGCTGGCGACGCGGCTGGGCAAGGCGATCCGCTTCCAGAGCGAGGATGTGCGCGAGTTCCAGAGCCGCAACTCGACCGGCGTGCGCGGCATGCGCCTCGCCGATGGCGACAACGTCATCTCGCTGTCGGTGCTGCACCGCTCGGGCGCGAGCCAGGAAGAGCGCGAGGAGTATCTGCGCTTTGCCCCCTGGAAGCCCGAGCGCGAGGGCGAGCCGGCGAACCCCGAGCGCCTCGCCGAACTGGCGGAGGCCGAGCAGTTCATCCTCACCGTCTGCGCCAACGGCTATGGCAAGCTGTCCTCGGCCTATGAATATCGCCGCACTGGCCGCGGCGGTCAGGGCATCACCAATATCGACAATATCCGCCGCAACGGCCCGGTCGTGGCGAGCTTCCCCGCCTCGACCGCGGACCAGCTGATGCTCGTCACCGATCAGGCCAAAATGATCCGCATGCCGCTCGCCTCGCTGCGCGTCATCGGCCGCGGGTCGGCGGGCGTGCGGCTGTTCAACGTCGCGGACAACGAGCATGTCGTCGGCGTCGCCCGCATCGACGAGGAGCCGGAGCCCGAGAACCCGGCAGAGGCCGCGGTCGCCGAGGAACTTGAGGAAATCGCCGAGGTCGAGGCGGACAAGTCGATCCAGCTCGATGACGGCACCGGCCCCGACACGATCAGCGAGCGCGTCGAGGAGGACGATGATGGCGAATGACGCCCCCACCCTCGCCTACAAGGTACTGACCGCCGACCAGATGGCGGCGCTCGAGGCGGACGGCATGTTCGCCGGGGCACCGGTGGATCTGGCCGACGGCTACGTCCACCTCTCGACCGCTGACCAGCTCACCGAGACGGTGGACAAGCACTTCATCGGCCAGGACGACCTCCACGTCGCCGCGGTCGATCTGGAAGCGTTGGGCGAGGCGGTGAAGTGGGAAGAGAGCCGCGGCGGCCAGCTTTTCCCGCACCTCTATACCGCGCTGCCGCTCGATGCGGTGGTGGCATATGGCCCGCTGGAGCGCGGAGACGACGGAAAAGTGCGCCTGCCCGTCGCGGGCTGAGGGATAGCCGCCACAGCTTCGTCGTTATCCGACCCGACCTCGCCGACATGCGGCGACCAGCGGATCGGGATGATTGATGACGAAGACGGCATTGGTAGTGGGCGCGAGCGGGATCGTCGGCAGCGCAGTCGCGGACTTGCTCGCAGCGCGCGGTTGGCAGGTGCATGGGCTGGCCCGCCGCCCGGTCGAACAGGCGGGCGTGTCGCCGGTCGCCGCCGACCTGCTCGACGCGGATGGCACCCGCGCGGCACTGGTCGGTATCTCGCCCGACGCGGTGTTCATCACCACCTGGCTGCGGCAGGATAGCGAGGCGGAGAATATCCGCGTCAACGGCGCGATGGTGCTCAACCTGCTCGACGCCCTCCCGCCCGCCACCGGCCCGCGCCACGTCGCATTGGTCACGGGGCTCAAGCATTATCTCGGTCCGTTCGAGGCCTATGGCAAAGGCGCGCTGCCGCAGACGCCGTTCCGCGAGGAACAGGGCCGGCTCGACGTCGACAATTTCTATTACGCGCAGGAGGACGAGCTGTTCGCCGCCGCCGCGCGCGACGGCTTCACCTGGAGCGTGCATCGCCCGCACACTGTCATCGGCAAGGCGGTGGGCAATGCGATGAACATGGGCGCCACCCTTGCCGTCTATGCGACGCTCTGCCGTGAGCTGGGCCGGCCGTTCGTGTTCCCGGGATCGGCCGCGCAGTGGGAGGGGCTGACCGACATGACCGACGCCGGGCAGCTCGCGCGGCAGCTCCTCTGGGCGGCGGAAACGCCCGCCGCGCACGATCAGGCGTTCAACATCGTCAATGGCGACGTGTTTCGCTGGCAGTGGATGTGGGGCCGCATCGCCGGCTGGTTCGGGATCGAGGCGGCACCCTTCGACGGCACCGTCCGCCCGCTCGAGGATCAGATGCGCGGGATGGCTGACACGTGGCGCACGATCGCCGAGCGGGAGGGGCTGGCCGAACCCGACCTCGACCGCCTCGCCTCCCCCTGGCACACCGACGCCGATCTCGGCCGCCCGATCGAGGTCGTCACCGACATGTCGAAGAGCCGCAAGCTCGGTTTCCTCGACTATCAGCCGACCGACGAGGCGTTCTTCGCGCTGTTCGAGCGGCTGCGCGCGGACCGGCTGATTCCGTGAGCGTTACTCGGCGGGCTGGCGTGCGGCCGGCTCGGCGATCAGCGCGTCGGTGAAGCGCTTGCGCCACCACACCACGTCCTCGGCCTCGACATTATCCATCATCGCGCGCCAGCGTTCGATTCGCTCGAACCGCGGCATCTTGAGCGCGGCGATGATCGCGTCGCTGATCTCCTCGGCGCTGTACGGATTGATGAGGATCGCGCCGACGCCCATCTGCGCCGCCGCCCCAGCAAAGCGCGAGAGGATGAGGACGCCGGGATCCTCCGGGTCCTGTGCCGCCACATATTCCTTGGCGACGAGGTTCATGCCGTCGCGCAGCGGCGTCACCAGCCCGATCTTCGCCGCGCGGTAGATGCCGGCGAGCTGCTCGCGCGGATAGCCCTGGTTGACGTAGCGGATCGGCACCCAGTCGGTGTCGGCATAGGCACCGTTGATCCGCCCCGACAGCCCCTCCAGCGTCGCGCGGATCTTCTGATAGCTGCCCACCGCCCCGCGCGACGGCGGCGCGATCTGGAGCAGGAAGACCTCCTTGCGCTCCTCGGGATGCTCCTGAAGGAAGCGTTCGTAGCCGAGGAAGCGCTCCTCCAGCCCCTTGGAATAATCGAGCCGATCGACGCCGACGATCAGGTCGCGCCCGACCGCGCTGTCGCGCATCCGGCGATAGGCGAGCCGTGCGGCGGGCGTCCGCGACGCCTCGGCGAACTCCTTGGCATCGATGCCGATCGGATTCGCCATCACCTGCACGCTGCGATCGCCCAGATGCAGGCGATCGCCATCGAGCACCGCCCCCATCTCGTCGATCGCATAGTCGCAGAAGCTGTCGAGCCATTCCTGCGTGTGGAAGCCGATCACGTCATAGGCGAACAGGTGCCCGACGATTGCCGCCGCCTCTGGCAACACCGCCAGCAGCCGGCGGGGCGGCCACGGGATGTGAAGGAAGAAGCCGATCCGGTTGGCGCACCCCCGCTCGCGCAGCGCGCTGCCCAGCGGGAACATGTGATAGTCTTGGATCCAGATCGCGTCGTCGGGCTCGATCAGCGGACGGACGGTCGCGGCGAAGCGGTCGTTGACCCGGCTGTACCCGCCGGCGAAATCGCGTTCGTATTCGGCAAGGTCGATGCGATAGTGGAACAGCGGCCACAGCGTCCGGTTGGCGTAGCCGTTGTAATATTCCTCGACGTCCTGCTCCTCCAGATCGACGGTCGCGGTCGTGACGCCGCCCGATCGCTGGAAGTTGATGTGGCCGGTGAACTGGTCGACCGTCTCCCCCGACCAGCCGAACCAGATCCCTTTATACTCGCGCAGCGCCGCCGACAGTGCCACCGCCAGCCCGCCCTGCGCCCCGGAATGCGAATCCGTGGGCGCCGACACACGATTGGAGATGATAATCAGGCGACTCAACGGATCGAGCTCCATGGTTTGCTAAGCAGGACGGCGCAATTGATCATGCCGACCAGCGAATAGGTCTGCGGGTAGTTGCCCCAGAGCTCACCGGTCTGGGGGTCGATATCCTCGGAGAGGAGCCCCGCGGCGGTGCGACGCGACAGCATCTCCTCGAACAATTCGCGCGCGTCGGCATCGCGGCCGGTGAAGTGCAGCGCCTCGATGAGCCAGAAGGTGCAGACGTTGAACGCCGTCTCGGGCAGGCCGAAATCATCCTCGGTGTCGTAGCGCAGCATGTGGCTGCCGCGCCTTAACCCTTGTTCGACCGCATCGAGCGTGCCGCGGAACCGCGGGTCATCGGGCGACAGGAAGCGCAGGTCGAGCAGCTGGATCAGGCTGGCGTCGAGGTCATCGCCCGAGAAGGTCGCCGACAGCCGCTGCGTCTCCTCACGCCACGCCGCGCTTTCGATCCGATCGCGCATGATCGCCGCGCGATCATTCCAGAACTTGGCGCGATCGGGAAGGCCGAGCCGGTTGGCCGCATTGCCCAGCCGGTCGCACGCCGCCCAGCACATCGCCGCCGAATAGGTATGGACCGATTGGCGCGTGCGAAGCTCCCACAGGCCCGCATCGGGCTTGTCATACAGCTCCCACGCGCGTTCGCCAACGCGCTCCAGCGCCTCGAAATCCTCCACACCGGCCATGCGATACAGGCGTTCGTCGAAGAAAGCCTGAACGTTCGACAGGACGATCTGGCCATAGGCATCATGCTGGATCTGCTCGGCCGCTTGGTTGCCGACGCGCACCGGCCCCATGCCGCGATAGCCCGCGAGGTTGAGAGCGAACACCTCGGGCAGGCTCTTTTCCCCGAGCACGCCGTAGAGCGGCTGGATCGCCCCGCCCTTGGCATCGTCAACGATGTTGCGCAAATAGCCGAGATACCCCTCCAGCACGTCGAGCGCGCCGACGCGATTGAGCGCCTGGACGGTGTAATAGGCGTCGCGGATCCAGCAGTAGCGATAGTCCCAGTTCCGTTCCGACCCGGCATGTTCGGGCACCGAGGTGGTCAGCGCGGCGACGATCGCGCCGGTTTCCTCATGCTGGCACAGCTTGAGCGAGATCGCCGCGCGGATCACCACGTCCTGCCATTCGAGCGGGGTGGCGAGGCCGCGGGACCAGTGCTGCCAGTGCTGCTCGGTATAGGTCAGCATCTCCTCGACCGCGGTGGCGATGTCGCCGCCGAAGCTCTCGTCCGGGCCCATGAAGAAATAGAGCGGGCGTTCCACGCGGAACGAGCGCTCGTCCATCAACTGGCCGACGGGCGCATTGGTCGTCAGGCGAAGCTGCATCCCGTCGAGGAGAAAGCGGATATGGTTGGAGCCCGACGTACGGTCGACCGCGGTCTCGCCCCAGCTGCGCGTGGGGCGAAGCCGCATGCGTATGCGTGGGGACCCCGCGACGGGGCGAACGATGCGGACATAGGCGACGGGGCGGTACATCCGCCCCAGCCGCTCGAACCGCGGGCAGAAGTCGATCACCTCGATCGCGCTGCCGTTCACGTCGGTGATGCGGCTGACCAGGATCGGCGTGTTGCGGCGATAATGCTGCTCGGTGCGGTCCACGTCCTGAAGGTCGATCGCCCAGAGGCCGGCGGTGTCCTCGTCCCCCGCATCGGCGCCGCCGAGCAGGGCGGAGAAAACGGGGTCGCCGTCGACCCGTGGCACGCAGCCCCAGATGAAGCGCGCCGAGGTGTCGATCAGCGCCGATACCTGGCAATTGCCGATCGCCCAGAGATCGAGGGTCGGGTTCACAGATATGCCTCCACTGCGCGCGAGAGCCAGGTGCGGACGGCGCCGACGCCGTCCAGTCGATAGCGGGCGGCGGTGTCGCGCTCTGCCCCGATCAGGATACCAGCGCCGCCGAGACCGGCGACCGCGCGGAAGCCGTCCTCGTCGGTCACGTCGTCGCCCAGGAAGACGGGGCGGCTGCCGGTGAAGGGCGCCTCCCCCATCAGCCGCTCGATCGCCGCGCCCTTGTCGCCCGCCGCGGCGCGAAGCTCGACCATCATCTTGCCGGGCTGCACGGTAAGGCCATGTGCGGCGGCGAGGTCCTCGGCAAGGGCCTGTGCCTCCGCCTCTACACGCGGGGCCATGCGATAATGCAGGCCGGCGCCATAGGGCTTGGTCTCGACCAGCACGCCCTCATGCCCGGCGGCGAAGGCGCGCATCCGTTCGATCACCTGCGGCAGGCCGGGCGGCAGGTCGGGACCCGAGGTGCGACCGCCCGGATAGCGGAACTCGACCCCGTGGCTGCCGCTGATGACGAAGGGGATGCCGCCGAACATCTCCACGATCCGCTCGCTCGCGCGGCCCGTCACGATCGCCAGCCGCCCGTCGAGCGCATGGCCGACGCGCGCGAGCAGGCGGATGAGATCGGCGTCCGGGTGGACGAGATCGGGCCGGTCCTGAAGCTCGACGAGCGTGCCGTCGAAATCGAGGAACAGGCTGGCCCCGGCGAGCAGGTCGCGTGGCGGCACAGGCAGCAGGGTGGTGGTGTCGGTCAAAAATGCCTCCCGCACCGGGGAATGTTTCGCCCCCGAACGCGGTTCCGCAATGCGGCATTTTATCGCAATTGTCAGGCGGCGCGTTCGCGCTTCGCCTCCGGATGCGAAAATTCCATCGCATCATCGACCCGCCCGAACCGCAGCGCCATCAGGTCCTTGAGGTAGTTCTGGTGCAGCCGCCACGGCGCGCGCCGGCCCTGCTTCGGAAACTTGTCGATCGCACGCTGGACATAGCTCGAGGTGAAGTCGAGGAACGCCTCGTCCCCCGCCTCCCCCTCGCCCACCCGCGGGGTGGCCGAGCGCATCCTGCGGGCCTGCATCGTCCGGAGCAGGCGGCAGACATAGGCGGCGGTCAGGTCCGCCTTCAGCGTCCACGACGCATTGGTATAGCCGAAGGTATAGGCAAGGTTCGGCACGTCGCTGAACATCATGCCCTTGTAGTTGAGCGTCCGCGCGAACTCGACCGGCCTACCGTCGACGGTGACGGGCATGTCGTCCATCAGCTTGAGCTCGAGGCCCGTCGCGGTGACGATGATGTCGGCGGGCACCTTCGTCCCGTCGGCCATGGCGATGCCGCCGGGCTCGAACCGCTCGATCACGCCGGTCACCACCTCTGCCCGGCCCGCCTTGATCGCCTCGAACAGGTCACCGTCGGGGACGAGGCACAGCCGCTGGTCCCACGGGTCGTAGCGCGGCGTGAAGTGGGTCGCGACGTCGTAATCAGGGCCGAGATGATCGCGGACCCAGCCGATCAGCCGCTCGGCCGCGGCCCTGGGATGTTTGCGCATCCGCTCGAAGAAGAACTGGCCGATCAGCGCGTTGCGCCAGCGGATCGTATTCGTCGCCCTTCGCGCGCCGATGACGCGGCGAAGGCCGTTGGCGAACCGGTCGGTTGCTGGACGGGCGACGACATAGGTGGGCGACCGCTGCACCATCGTGACCTGCGCGCCGCGATCGGCGAGCGCAGGGACGAGCGTCATCGCGGTCGCGCCGCTGCCGATCACCGCCACGCGCCTTCCCGTCACGTCGAGGTCCTCGGGCCAGAATTGCGGATGGACGATCTGGCCGGCGAAGCTGTCTGCACCGGAGAACGCCGGCGTGTGGCCCCGCTCGTAATTGTAATAGCCGGTGCACATCACGACGAAGCGGCAGCCGATCGTCCGCCGCTCGCCGCCCTGATCCACGGTCAGCGTCCAGGCGGCGTTCTCGCCCGACCACTCGGCGGCGACGACGCGCGTGCCGGTCCGGATATGCCCCTCGATCGCGCTCTCTCGCGCGGTGTCGTGGAGGTAGGAGAGGATCGATCCGCCATCTGCGATCGCCTTCTCCCCGGTCCACGGTCGGAAGCAGTAGCCGAGCGTATACATATCGGAGTCCGACCGTACGCCGGGGTAGCGAAACAGATCCCAGGTACCGCCCAGCCGGTCACGCGCTTCCAGCACCGTAAAGCTGAGGTCGGGACACTCGACCTTCAAATGCCGCGCCATGCCGATGCCCGACAGACCGGCACCCACCACCACGACATCGAACCACTCGTCGGCCATCGATCGCTCTCCCGCCCGTACCGGATATTCGATCGCGGCGGGCGGGGGAAGCGATCCGATCAATAATCCTTCGAGTAGCGCAGGTTCACGCTCGACCCGCCGAAGCTGCCCGTCTGCGACAGGAGCGACAGCGCCTTGGTCAGCGCGATCTCGAGCTGGGTGGCGGTGAAGCCGCGGGCGTCGGTGATGATCTCGACATAGATGTCGTCGGTCAGATACTGGCCCGCCGCCAGCGCGGTGCCGCGCCCGCTCGCCTCGTCCGCGCCGAGGATGCGGAGGCGATCGATCCCGCCCGCCTGACGCAGCGACCCGAGCGGATTGAGCCCGCCGCCCGACCCGCGCAGCGAATTGAGCGCCGAAGCGAGCTGGATCGCCTGGACCGCCGACAGGTTCGTCACCGACCGGCCGAACAGGATGCGCGCCAGCACCTCGTCCTGCGCGAGCGCAGGGGTGGAGGTGAAGGACAGGCGCGGCCGCTGCGCCGTGCCGGTCACGTTGATCGTCGCGGTCACCCCCTCCGCCGTGGTCGAGGCGGCGATGGTGATGTTCGGGTTGGTGAGCTCGTTGCCCTCATAGGTGATGAGCCCGCGGTCGAGATTGAAGCGCTTGCCCGCGAAGCTGTACGTGCCGCGGATCGCCTCGATCGTCCCGCGCACGCGCGGCGCCGCCGACGTGCCGGTGACGCGCAGGTCCGCTTGCCACTCGCTCTCCAGACCCATGCCCGAGACATAGAGGCGATTGTCGGCACTGACCCGCATGTTGAGGCGGAACAGCCCGGGCGACGGCGGCGGCGTCGTGCTGCCGCGCTGGGCATTTGCCGCCTCCAGCGGGGCGCCGCGGCGGCGAACACCGGTCAGTTCGGGCACCTCGGCCGAACCTTGACGGATCACCTGATAGCGCGCCTCCGGAATGCGGATGTCGCCCTCGATCAGACCGCCGTTCGCGCCGTTGGTCACGCGGACCTCGCCGGTCGCGGTCGCGCCGATCATGTCGCTACGGGCAAGCCGTGCGTTGTTGAGGTTGGCGCGCACGTCGATCGGGAAGCCGCTGTTCGCCGCAAGCCCGACAAACCCTTGCGCCGTCACCGTCCCCTCGCCCGCCGTCGCGCGCAGGTCCTCCAGCACGAAGCGGTCGTTGGTGAAGCGCCCGGTCAGCCGCATCGCCGACAGGCGCGTGCCATAGGTCTCGTTCTCGTAGACGAGGTTGTTGGCGCGGACGAGGCCGGTGACGCGCGGAGCGCCCAGCGTGCCGCTCACGTCCGCGGCGATGCCGATCGGGCCGGCCAATTGCTGGTTGGCGATGCCGCCCAGCGACCACAGCACCTCCGCCGGACCGTTATAGCGGATGCCGCCGGTCAGCGGTGCGCCGGCCGACGTGCCGGTCTGCACCGCCACGCGCCCGATCGCCGCCCCCTGTCGCTGAACGAGTGCGCGGATATCAGCGCGGCCGCCGGTCAGGCTGACGATCGACTGGATGTCGACTGGCGTCGACACGGTGGACAGGCCCGAGCGGGTGAAGTTGCTGACGAGGATGCGCGCATTGCCGGTCGGCGTAGCCGCGCCCGCCGCCTGATTTACTTCAAAGCTGCCCGTCGCGCTGCCGCCGAGGCCAAGGCCGGGGACCAGCGCATTGGCGATCTGAAGGTCGAGGCTGTCGAGCCGCCCCTGCAACGCATAACCGTTGCCATAGCGCCCGGCGATGCGCGCGCTACCGCGGTCGAAGTCGATGCGCGTCGGGCGCAGGCGATAGCTACCGCCCGCCACGTCGATCCGCGCCGGGCTGGCGGTCTTGAACCCGATGCCGTTGCCCTTGCCCTTGAGCGCCACAACCCACAACGCCGGGCTGAGCCGCGCATTGGCCGCAACCTCGAACGGGACGCCCGTCGTGCCGCGCGCTACCGCCTGCACATAGCCATTGCCGCCGCGATAGTCGCCGCGGGCGCGGGCACGGGTCACGACATAGTCGCCCTGCCGCAGGTTCGCGACCTGCGCGTCGAAGGTGACGGCCGGCGCATCGTCGTAGAGCACGACGCGCGCATTCGCGATGGCCTGGCCGATCGTCAGACCCATGTCGCCGGGGATCGTGGCGTTCGACGCCCGCGCGGCGATCGTCGCCGACTGATACTTGCCGACGGCGCCCAGGTCCGCACGGCCGGTGACGCCCGACCCGGCAAAGTCGAGCGCACCGGCGAACGGCCCTGCGGGCGTCGCCGCGACGCGGCCGTTGAAGGTGATGCCGGCGAACACCGTGTCGCGAATGTCGGCGGTCAGCCGCGGGCTGGTGCGCAGAAGCACGTTGGCGTTGAACGGCCCGTAGTTCGTCCCGCCGGTGGCGACGATGGCATAGCCATCCCCCTGCCCGCGCACCCGCGCCTCCAGATTGACGAGGCCGACGCCGACGCCGGGCCGCTGGGCGCGCAGCAGGACGACGGGCTGCGCGACGCTGCCCGACACGCGCGCGGTCAGCGGGCCATATTGCGTCGAGACGGCATTCGCCTCGACCAGCAGCGGGCCGGCGAAGTCGTAGCGCCCGCGCCCGTTCAGGATGCGGAACTGCGGCGCGTTGAGCCGCAGGTTCTGGAACGTCACCACCCCGTTCGGCCCCAGCGCCACATCGACACGGGCGGTCGCGTTGCCGCCCAGGAAATTGCGCACGCCGTCGTTGAACAGCCGCTTGGTCTGGGTGACGACGCGGCCCTTGATGCCATAGCCGCCGGGCGTCATCACGAGGTCGGCATCGGTCTGGAGATCGATGATCCCGATCGAGGCGACTTCGTAGTCGTTGACCCGCCCCTTCAGCGCGCCGGTATAGCGGCCGGTGCCCATGTCGGCGACGACGATCGCGGTGGCGTCGATCCGGTCGGAGCGGATGCGCAGATTATCCGACAGGATCTGGTCGCCGTTGATCGCGAGGTCGCCGTTGACCGCGACGTTGGTGACGAGCCCGCCGACCGCGGCATTGAGACCGTTGATGCGGGCGGCCCTGGCATTGACCGGAATGAGGATGCGGTCGGTGTTCACCGTCGCCTTGCCCTCGGCGTACAGCCGCTCGACCACCGTTTCGCCGAAACCGAGCGCGGCGGCGGTCAGCTTGTAGTCGACGGTGGGCGTGGCGAACGCGCCGTTCAGCGCGACGGCGGCGCGCACCGCATTGCCGTTGAGGTTCTCGGCGATCGCGCCGGGGGTCAGCAATTGTCCCTCCGCACGGAAATTCTCGAACCGGCTGCGGCCGAGGTCGAGAAGGCCCGTGGTCGCCACTGCCAGCGCCGAGGAGCGCAGCCGAAGCTGCGTGTCCAGACGCCGCCCCTCGAGCAGCCGCGCGTCGAGCGCGATGCGAAGGTTCGGGCTGGTCAGCCGCTCGACTGGGCCCTGCAGATAGAGACCCGGACGCGCCGCGCCGCGAACCTGGAAGAAGCCGTCGCGCCCGGTGATGGCAAGGTCAGCAAGTTGCGACCCGCCGAGCGTGCCAGCAAGCCGCCCCTGCCAGTTCTTCCACGTGCCCGCGCCGTCGATCGTCGCATTCAGCGGCGCCTTGAGCGAGGCCATCGATCCGACGAGGCCGTTGGCCGGCGCGGCGAGCTTCACGTCGAGGTCGAACCGATCGGCATCGGGCACCGCGTCGAGCTTCACCGTCACCCGGTCGCCACCGGCGATGCCCGGCCCGTTCAGCGTCGCGCCATTGGCGGTGAGCTGCGCACGGCGGTCGGCGATGTGAACCGCGCCGTCGAGCCTGGCGAGGTATCGCTTGCCCGCGACCGGCGGGGCGAGGTCGATGCGGTCGATCGCCAGCCGGTTCACGTCGATATCGATATCGGGGAGCAGCGGCGCGTTCGGATCGCTCGGTACTGGCTTCAACTCGGGCAGGCGCGCCACGCGGATCAGCGGGCTGGTCAGGCTGCGGATGTCGACATGGTTGCTGGCAAACGCGAACGGACGCCAGTCGACGTTGAGCTGCGGCGAATTGGCGAACACGCCCTTGGGATCGCTGACGCGCACGTCGCGCAGCACCATCGCGCCATAGATCGAGCCGTCGATCCGCCCGACCTTGACGTTGAGGCCCGAGGCGGTGGTGAACCCGCCGATCCGGTCGGCCAGAAAGCGCTTTCCGGGCGAGGTGTTGAGCCCCAGCACCACCGCCAGCAGCAGCAGCGCGACGACGATCAGCGCGATGCCGATCCATTTCAGGATACGCTGCCACAGCGGCTGACGCTCGACGATCACGACCGTCTCGGCGGGGGGAGCCAGTTCCTCGGCCATCAGAATGCCTGCCCGATCGAGATGTAGAGGGCGATCAGCGATTCACCCGGCTTGCGCGCGATCGGCGTCGCCACGTCGACGCGCATCGGCCCGAAATTGGTATAGAAACGCCCGCCGATGCCCGCACCGAAGCGCAGGTCGCTCCCCTTGGGCAGCGTCGAGTCATAGACCTGCCCGGCGTCGATGAACGGCACGATCCCGAAATTGCCGAACCGGTACCGTGCCTCAAGCGCGAACTCGTTGAGGCTGCGGCCACCGACCGGACGGAAGACGGTGAGCGGATTGTTGTCCGACACTTCCTTTTCGGGGTCGAAGTTCGGGTTGGCTTCCTCGGTCCGCGGGCCGAGCTGCTGGAAGCCGAAGCCGCGCACCGACCCGCCGCCGCCGGCATAATAACGCCGCGAAGGGGCAAGATCGTCGCGCGCGATTCCCGCAATCGACCCGGCGCGCGCACGGCCGGCGATGACCAGATTGTCCATGACGGGAAAGTAGCCCGTCACCTCCAGCATCGAGCGCAGATAGGGTCGCACCGACCCCTGCACCGAGGTTTCGGGCGACAGGTTCAGCTTCACCCGGAAGCCGCGCGTCGGGTTGAGAAGGTCGTCGGAGGTGTCGTAGCCGAGGAACAGCGGGATCGCGGCGATGCCATAGGTCCGCCGCACGCGCTCGTTCCGGCTGAAATCGAACACGTCCTCGTTCGTCCCGATCAGCTCACCGCCGTAATAATAGGTCCATTTCTTCTGCCAGATCGGCGTGGAGTCATAGCTCCAGCGCGCCGACAGCGTGCCGGTGAACGCCTCGAACGCATCGTAGTTCGAGCGGTTGGCGGCGGCCCCGACCTGGAAGGTGCGGTCGCGCTTGCCCGCGTTCGAGCGGCGGAAGGTGACGCCCGCGCCCTGTTCCTGCGTGCCGGCGACTGCGTTGACGATCAGCGCGCCCTCGGGCTTGAACAGGTTGCGGTGCTGCCACGATCCCTCGAGGCGGAGGCCCTGTCCCGTGCCGTAGCCGGCCTCCGCGGTGAGGCGCCGGGCGGGGCCGGCATTCTGGCGGACGAGCAGGTTGACCTGCTCGGTCGTGTCCGGCCCCGGCACGCCCGTCCGCTGCGGCTCGACCGAAACGGTGGAAAACAGGCCAGTGGCGATCAGCGCCTCGCGCAGGTCGTCGACCATCCGCGCATCGTAGAGCTGGCCCGGCTTGAACCGCGGGAATACCTTCACATGGTCGAGGTCGAAGGCGAGGTCCCCCTCGGTCGAGATCGTCCCGAACGACGATCGCGGCCCGGTATCGACCGGCAGCGTATAGTCGCCGGTGAAGTCCCGCTCGTCGAGCAGGATGTCGCGCTGCCCGACCTTGACGAAGGGGTAGCCTTGCTGCGGCAGCTTGAGCGAGACGTTGGCCTCCGCCCCCTGGATGCGCGCTGCCTCGAGCGGGTCGCCGGACTTGAGCGGCAGCTCGCGGCGGACGAGCCCGTCGGGGATCGTCGCGTTCGCCTTAACGGTGATGTCGCCGAGCTTGTAGCGCGTACCCGTGGTCGCACTGATCGTCGCGCGCAGATTGCCCGAGTTGGCCGGGTTCTGCTCGACGGTCGAAACCGCGGTCCCGTCATAATAGCCGAGCGAGCGCATCAGGCGGACAGCAAGCTGCTCGTCCTCGCGCGCGCGGGCCGACACCATCGTCGCGTTGGCGGCCTTGCCCTTGCCTTCTTGAAGCGCGGACAGGCTCTTGAACTCGTCGTCGAGGCCGACGTCCTTCAACCCCTCGACCACGGTCGTGTAGCGAATCTCGACGGTGCGCGGGTCGGCGGCGCCATTCGCGACCTCGACCGGCGGCGTCACGTCGAAGGTGGAGATGGGCGGCAGCGGCTGGGCGAGCATGGGCTCGTTCGGCAGCGGCTGCGGCGGAATCGCGTTCGGTTCGATCACGGTCGGTGCGACCGGCTGCGGCGGCGTCGACACGCCGGGCCGCGACGGCTGGGCGGGCGTCGGTGCGGCCGGCGTCTCGAACGACTGCATCGGCTCGAGCGGCGCGTTGAGATCGTTCGTCAGGGCAGGCAGTTCGGCCTCGAACTGTCGGTCGGGTACGATCGGCGCGTTCTGATCGGCGGCAGGCACGTCACGGTCCGGCGTGGGCGCACCATCCTTCGACGACTGCCCGGGCCTGGTCGGATCGGGGGTGATCTGAGCGGAGAGTGGAACCGCAACCAGCGCCGCGCCAGCGCAAAGCGCAATCGTCAACCCCTTCAATCCCCGATACACCACGCCGTCCCCGCCGTCCCTGACCGGGGCTCAAGCGATCCCCCTGTAAACGCCCAAACGACCCAGTCCGCGTTTCGCTCCCAAAACGATCGCGAAAATCGGCGAAAGATCAGCATCAAAGCTGCATCCCCTTTGCCGGTTGGGCGTTCCTTGTCGTTCGAACGGCTGCGAAACAAAGGGGCGCGGGTGGCAGAGACGGCAATCGATCGACGGGCGGATGGCGATGCGGTGGGCGGGCAACCCGGCGCGCAATCGACCCGGCCATGGCACCATCCGTGGCACGCGTGGCGCTCGATCCTCGGCCGGGTCTGGATCATGACGGGCTATCACAACCTGTCGCTGATGGCGGCGGGCGTCGCCTTCTATGCGTTCCTGTCGATCGCCCCGCTGCTCGGCGCGATCGTCATGAGCTACAGCCTGATCGCCGATCCGCAGACCGTCGTCCAGCATATGCAGACCATCTTCGAACTCGTCCCTGCTGATGCCGCGCGGCTGATCTCGGACCAGTTGATCGCGGTCGTCTCGACCGCTTCGTCGAAGGCGGGCATCGGCCTCGCCATCGCGCTCTTGCTGGCCATTTACGGCGCGATGCGGGCGTCGAGCGCGATCATCCAGGCGCTGAACGTGATCTACGAGGAGGAAGAGGGGCGGAACATCATCGTCACGACGCTGCTGTCCGCGGCCCTTACGGTGGGCGCGATCGTCGCGGCGATCGTCGGGCTCCTGTCGGCGGTGGCGCTCGGCTATCTGAAGTTCCTGACCGACTATCTCGGGCAGGCGGGCGTCGTGTCGCTCCAGATCCTCACCTGGATCATCGCCGCGCTGATCGCGAGCGCGGCGTTCGGCTTCATCTATCGCTTCGGTCCCGACCGCGCACCCGCTCGCTGGCAGTGGCTGACGATCGGGTCGGTGACGGCGACGCTGCTGTGGCTGCTCGCGACGCTGGGCTTCGGGCTCTACGCCGCCAATTTCGCGGATTACAACGCGACCTACGGCGCGCTGGGCGCGGTCGTCGTCCTCCTGATGTGGCTGTTCGTGTCGAGCTATGCCGTGCTGATCGGCGCGGAATTGAATGCAGAGGCCGAACGCCAGACCGCGATCGACACGACGACCGGCGCCGAACGCCCCCTCGGCAAGCGCGGCGCGCGCATGGCCGACACACTGCCCAGCAAGCGCCAGATCAAGCCGCGGCGGGGACAATATTAGGCACGCTCGATTCGGGCAGCATAGCAGCCGCGCCTCGCATAATGTGTGTGCAGATAGTCGACCTCTGGCCGGGCGAGCCAAGCATCGATCAGCGGTATCAGCGCGCCGCCGTCGCACAGCTCGCCATCGAGCATCTCCCCCGCCGCGTCGAACGCCCGAAGCGAAATCGGGCGGCGTGCGATAACCGCGGGAATCGCGTTCACGAGATCGAGAGGCGCCGTCGCCCCCTCCCGCACGAAGATCGCATGGGCCGATCGATAGGCGGTCGGCGCCGGCTGATGCTCGTAATTGAGGAGAAGCGCGGCCTCGCCGATCGCCATGTCGCGCACCTCGATCCGATCGGGATAGCCCGGCGATGCATCGACAAAGACGCGGCGCGCACCGCGATCCGCAAGCTCGGGGTCCGAGAGGCCATAAAGGGATAGAAACGGCGCGGGGTCGAGCCCGCGAATACGAAAGGACATGATGTGTGCTCCGGTGACCGCCTTGATCGGCGGCGGCGACAATCGCGGTTTACCGGATCGCGCGCGTCCCGCCGCTTGCGATCGAACTAGCGCCCGAGCGCCGCGACCTTCGCACGTTCGTCCGCCGGGACCAGCCCTTCCAGCACCGCCCAAAAGCCGCCGACCGCCCCCTGCCCCGCGCTTTGATACGCCGCCGACAGGCGTTCGCGCAGCGCTTCGAACAACGCCGCCTCCAGCGCAGCGCCTTCCGCCGTCAGTCGCAACAAGCGCTGGCGGCGGTCACGGTCGCCAGGGCGCATCTCGACCAGCCCGCGTTCGGTCAGTTCGGTCAGGACGCGGCCCAGCGACTGCTTTGTGATCGCCAGCAGCGAGAGGAGCTGGCTTACCGTCAGCCCCGGCTGGCGCGCGATGAAATAGAGCGCGCGGTGATGCGCGCGGCCGAGGCCCCTGGCCGCCAGCCCCTCGTCGATCGCACGAGTGAGATGACTGTAGCCGAAATAGAGAAGCTCGACGCCCTTGCGAATCTCCGGCTCGCGCAGGAACAACGGCGAGGCGGGGCGGAACGGTTCGGGCGCGGTCGGGACAGCCATGTTGACCTGTTCTGCCAGCGCTCCTAGCGTCCCGCAACCTTGTGACTGGACGGATGCGATGACCCTGACGCTCGACGACAACACGACCTTCCCGCTCGAACGCCATGCGAGCCCGGTCGATGCGACGACCCGCGCAGGGATGCTGGAAAACCCCGGTTTCGGCCGCGTGTTCACCGATCACATGGCAGTCGCACGCTGGAACGCCGACAAGGGCTGGCACGACATGGCGATCCAGCCGCGCGCGCCGCTTCAGATGGACCCGGCCTGCGCCGTGCTCCACTATGCGCAGGAGATTTTCGAGGGGTTGAAGGCCTATCGCACCGACGACGGCGGCGTGACGCTGTTCCGGGCCGACGCCAATGCCCGCCGCTTTCGCGAGTCCGCACGGCGGATGGCGATGGCCGAGCTGCCCGAGGACCTGTTCCTCGCCTCGATCGACGCGCTGGTCGCCGCCGATCGCGAGTGGGTTCCGGCGATCGAAGGCGGCTCGCTGTATCTTCGCCCCTTCATGATCGCGAGCGAGGTGTTCCTCGGCGTGAAGCCGTCGGCCGAATATCTCTACATGGTCATCGCCTCGCCCGCGGGCGCCTATTTCAAGGGCGGTGCGCCGTCGATCACCGTCTGGGTGAGCGAGGACTATACGCGAGCCGCGCCCGGCGGCACGGGCGCAGCCAAATGCGGCGGCAACTACGCCGCCAGCCTTCAGGCACAGGCCGAGGCGATCCGCGAAGGTTGCGACCAAGTGGTGTTCCTCGATGCGGTGGAGCGCGCCCAGGTCGAGGAACTGGGCGGCATGAACACCTTCTTCGTGTTCGACGACGGCTCGATCCAGACGCCGCCGCTGACCGGCACGATCCTGCCCGGCATCACCCGCGAATCGATCCTGACCCTCGCCCGCGATGCCGGCGTGACGGTGCGCGAGGCGCCCTACACGATCGACGCGTGGGAAGCCGATGCGGCAAGCGGGCGGCTGCGAGAGAGCTTCGCCTGCGGGACGGCGGCCGTCGTGACGCCGATCGGGCGCGTGCGCGGGCGCACCCGCGACTTCCGCATCGGCAATGGTGGGCCGGGCGACCTGACCAGCAAGCTGCGCGAGCAACTGGTCGCGATCCAGAAGCAGCAGGCCCCCGACCCGCATGGCTGGGTCCGCCGCATCCTCTGATCCCCTCTTTTCAGGCGCGAACGGAACGGTATAAGCGCGCCCTCGCCACGGGCGCTGATGGGGCGTCGCCAAGCGGTAAGGCAACGGTTTTTGGTACCGTCATTCGGAGGTTCGAATCCTCCCGCCCCAGCCAGCCCGTGACCGCCGGACATGCAACGAAGCGGCGGCTCGCCGGTTTGGCGAGGACACGCCAACTATCGGAAAGGCAAGGCGAATGAGCGACCAGCACCCTGAGGATCGCGACAGCCGCGTCGCCCGCCGCGCCTATGAGAAGTGGGAGGCCGAGGGCCGCCCCGCCGGTCGCCACGACACCCACTGGCACGATGCCGCCGCCGAGGTGGACGCCGCCCCGCCGACCCCGGCCGCCGAAAAGCCGAAGGCGAAGCGTGCGCCGAAGAACGCCGCTGCGCCGACCGGCGAGGCCAAGCCCACGCGGGCGCGCAAGCCCAAAGTCTGATACGCCACTCCAGCGAAAGCTGGGGTCGTTCGCGGTCATGCGGCGCCCGCTCACCGGGCGATCCCAGCTTGCGCTGGGATGACGAGGGAGGGTTCTACCCCTTCGGCCGGATCGCCTCGAACAGCGCGGCATATTCCCGCGCCGCATTTGCCCAGGACACATCCGTGGTCATGCCGTTGCGCTGGAGCCGCGCCCACGCCGCCGGCTCCTCCGCGAACATCGCCATAGCGCGCGTCAGCGCCGCGCGCAGCGACGCCGTCGAACCGCCCGCGAACTGGAATCCCGTCGCCACCCCCGCCGCGCGTGCATAGGGGCTGGCGTCGATCACCGTATCGGCAAGCCCGCCCACCCGCGCGACGACCGGCACCGCGCCGTAGCGCAGCGCGTACATCTGCGTCAGGCCGCACGGCTCGAACCGGCTGGGCATCAGGAATGCGTCGCAGCCGCCCTCGATCAGATGGGCCAGCGCTTCGTCATAGCCGATGCGAACGCCGACCGCGCCAGGATGCGCGTCGGCGAGCGCATCGAACGCCGCCTCCAGCGCCGCATCGCCGCTTCCCAGCATCGCGAACTGCGCGCCGCGCGCGACCAGTTCGGGCATCAGCGGGGGCAGCAGGTCCATGCCCTTCTGTTCGGTCAGCCGCCCGACCGATCCGATCAGGAAAGCGCGCGGGTCTTCGTCGAGGCCGAAGGCGCGTTGCAACGCCGCCTTGTTCGCCGCGCGCCCGTCGATGTCGCTCGCGTCGAACCGTGCGGTCAGGGCGGGGTCGGTCGCGGGGTTCCACACCTCGGTATCGATGCCGTTGAGGATGCCCGACACCATGCGGCCGCGCCCGGCGAGCAGGCCGTGCAGCCCCATCCCGCCCGCCTCGCCCATGATCTCGGTCGCATAGGTGGGCGACACCGTCGTGATGCGATCGGCGAAGATCAGGGCCGCCTTCAGAAAGCTGATCGCCCCATGATATTCGATCCCGTCGAGCGCGAACGCCTCGGCCGGGAGCCCGAGCGGCCCGAGCAGCCATGCGGGGAACACGCCCTGAAACGCCAGGTTGTGGATCGTCGCGACGACGCCAGGCCGGCGCGCGGGTGGATCATAGTGCAGATACGCCGCCGCCAGCCCCGCCTGCCAGTCGTGAAGCTGGAGCACGTCATATTCGAGCCCGGCGACCCGCCCCGACCCCAGATCAGCCGCCGCGCGCGCGAAGGCAGCGAAACGCAGCGCATTGTCTTCCCAGTCCCGTCCGTCGGGGCCGAGATACGGGTTGCCCGGCCGCTCGAACAGATGCGGCGCATCGAGGACAATGAGGTCGAGCCCCGCCGCCTGCGCGCGCACCAGCGTCGCCGGCCCGCCCATCAGGTCGGCATAGGCGTGCAGCCGCTCGCCGTCGCCGACGGCATCCAGCACCGCGGGATAGCCGGGGACGAGCGTCGTCGTCGCGACCCCCTCCCCCGCAAGCGCCGCGGGCAGCGCGCCCGCCACGTCGGCCAACCCGCCGGTCTTGACCAGCGGATAGACCTCCGACGCGACCGACAGCAGCCGGATCACGCCTTCAGCGCCTCGATCATCTTGGCGGTGATGAGGCAGATGCCGTTCTCGGTCCGGCGGAAGCGCGCGGCGTCGAGGACGGGGTCCTCGCCGACCACCAGCCCCTCGGGGATCTCCACCCCTCGATCGACGATCACGTTCTTGAGCCGCACCGACCGCCCGACCTTTACCCGCGGCATCAGCACCGCGTTGTCGATCGCCGAATAGCTGTTGATCCGGCAGCCGGTGAACAAGAGCGAATGGTGCAGCGACGCGCCCGATACGATGCAGTCGCCCGACACGAGCGACGAGATCGCCTCGCCCCGCCGCCCGTCCTCGTCATGGACGAACTTGGCCGGCGCGGTCATTTCCGAATAGGTCCAGATGGGCCATTCGCGGTCGTAGAGGTCGAGCGCGGGGACCGTGTTGGTCAGGTCGATGTTCGCCGCGAAGTAGGCATCGAGCGTCCCGACGTCGCGCCAGTACGGCTCGGCTTCCGG
The DNA here is from genome assembly GCA_913775315.1 of uncultured Sphingomonas sp. GTDB lineage: Bacteria > Pseudomonadota > Alphaproteobacteria > Sphingomonadales > Sphingomonadaceae > Sphingomonas. The sequence goes on from CAJYIX010000036.1 coordinate 32,319, forward strand.
GCCGGACCGGAGCGCCGACTTGCTGAAATGATGCGCGCGCGCATTACCGTCGCGGACCAGCCGGGGGACGATATCCTTGCCGAAATCGTGGCTGCTGTTCGGGTCGGCCGCATCCTCGCGCAGGATCTCGGCGAGGAACTCGGTCTCGAAGACGTAGATGCCCATACTGGCGAGTGCGAGGTCGGGGTGGCCGGGCATCGCCGGCGGATCAGCGGGCTTTTCGAGGAAATCGACGATGCGGTCGTTCTCGTCGACATGCATCACGCCGAAGCCGACCGCCTCCATCCGCGGCACCTCGACACAGCCCACGGTGACGCTCGCACCGCTGTCGACATGCTCCTCCAGCATGACGCCATAGTCCTGCTTGTAGATATGGTCGCCGGCCAGAACTAGCGTGTATTTCGGCGCGTAGGAGCCGATGATGTCGAGGTTCTGATACACCGCGTCGGCGGTGCCGAGATACCAGTTCTCCTCCGACACGCGCTGGCTGGCGGGCAGGATGTCGAAGCTCTCGTTGCGCTCGTTGCGAAAGAAGCTCCAGCCGTTCTGAAGGTGGCGGATGAGGCTGTGCGCCTTGTACTGCGTCGCCACGCCGATGCGCGGGATGCCCGAATTGAGCGCGTTGGACAAAGCGAAATCGATGATCCGCGTCTTGCCGCCGAAATAGACCGCCGGCTTGGCGCGGATGTCGGTGAGTTCCATCAGCCGGCTTCCGCGGCCGCCGGCCAGAACGATGGCCATCGCCTGGCGCGTGACCAGACCCCGTAATGTTGCACTTGGCGGCATCGTTTCCCCCCTCGCCTGTCGGCGTAGAGCGCGGCGGGGCGGCGCAAGTTCCACGGCCTTTGCGATAAATCGAAGGCGATGGCACTTCTTCGCACGCGCAGCGTTCGGGGGAACTTAGGCGATTGGGGGTCGCATGGGGCAAGTATTTTCGAGCGAACTGCACTGGCTTCGCGATCCGTTCGCGTTTCTCGGCCGGCACGATGGCGTGGTTCGCACCTTTCAGCCGGGCGCCGAGCGGGTCACGCTGATCGCGGACGGCAGCGAAAGCGAGCTGCAACCCGTTGGGCAACAAGGGCTTTTTACCGGCCCCGCGTCCGCCGGCGCCTATCGCCTGCGCATCGGATGGCCCGGCGGCGGGACGAGCGAGGCAGCGGACCCGTACGCCTTTGCACCACAACTCGGTGACCTCGACCTGCACCTGCTGCGCGAAGGGTCGCACTGGGACCTGCCGCTGCGGCTCGGCGCCAATGTCGGTTCGGTGGATGGGGTCGAGGGCACGCGATTCGCGGTCTGGGCGCCGAACGCGCAGAGCGTAAGCGTCGTCGGTGATTTCAACGGATGGGACGCGCGGCGGTTGCCGATGCGGCTGCGCCACGACGGCGGGGTTTGGGAGCTGTTCGTCCCCGGCGTCAGTGCGGGCGCGCGGTACAAGTTCGCGGTGCTCGGTGCCGATGGCGTGCTGCGCGAGAAGGCCGATCCGCTGGCACGTGCGACCGAGCATCCGCCCGCCACCGGATCGATCGTTGCGCCGCCGCCCGACTTCGCATGGACCGACGCCGACTGGATGGCGGGGCGCGGCGATCGCCAGCACCCCGGCGCGCCGATCTCGATCTACGAGATGCATGCCGGATCGTGGCGACGGCCGTGGCATGGCGGCGAGCACGACTGGGACGCGCTTGCCGACCAGCTCATCCCCTACCTGACCGACATGGGCTTCACCCATGTCGAGCTGATGCCGATCGCCGAGCATCCGTTCGGCGGGTCGTGGGGGTATCAGCCGCTGTCGCCTTTCGCGCCATCCGCCCGCTATGGCGACGCGGCGGGGTTCGCGCGGTTCGTCGATCGCTGTCACGCCGCGCGGATCGGCGTCATCATCGACTGGGTGCCCGCGCACTTCCCTTCCGATGCGCACGGCTTCGCCCGGTTCGACGGCACCGCACTCTACGAGCATGAGGACCCGCGCGAGGGCTATCACCCCGACTGGAACACGCTGATCTTCAACCTCGGCCGGCGCGAGGTGGCGGGGATGCTGATCGCCTCGGCGCTCTGGTGGCTCGAACAGTTCCACGTCGATGCGCTGCGCGTCGATGCCGTCGCCTCGATGCTCTACCGCGACTACAGCCGGCGCGAGGGCGAGTGGGTGCCCAACATCCATGGCGGGCGCGAGAATCTCGAATCGATCGCCTTCCTGCGCCGGATGAACGAGGCGGTGGCCGAGCGCTGCCCCGGCGCGATCACCATCGCCGAGGAATCGACCGCCTTCCCCGGCGTGACTGCGCCGACCGACCATGGCGGCCTCGGTTTCACCTTCAAGTGGAACATGGGGTGGATGAACGACACGCTTCGCTATGTCGAAGAGGATCCGATCAACCGCCGCTGGCACCACGGCCTGATGACGTTCGGCCCGGTCTATGCCTTTTCCGAGAAGTTCGTTTTGCCGCTCAGCCATGACGAGGTGGTGCACGGCAAGGGATCGCTGATCGCCAAGATGCCCGGCGACCCGTGGCAGAAATTCGCCAATCTGCGCGCCTATCTCGCCTTCATGTGGGCGCATCCGGGCAAGAAACTGCTCTTCATGGGTGGCGAGATCGCGCAGTGGCACGAGTGGAGCCATGACGGGCAGCTCGACTGGGCCGCGCTCGCCGATCCCAACCATGCCGGCGTTCAGGCGCTCGTCCAGGACCTCAACGCGCTTTATCGCGCGGAGGGATCGCTTCATCAGAGCGATGCCGACGAGCGCGGCTTCGCCTGGGCGGTGGGCGACGACGCGGCAAACAGCGTTTTCGCCTTTCATCGTCGCTCGGCCTATGGCGCGCCGCCGCTCCTGTGCGTCGTCAACATGACGCCGGTGCCGCGCCACGGATACCGGATCGGCGTCGAGGCGGGGCGCTGGACGCTCGCGCTCAATTCGGACGACCCGCGTTATGCCGGCAGCGGCCTCGACACGCCCGCCGCCTACGACGCCGAGCCGCACGCCGCGCACGGCCACGACCATTCGATCGAGCTGACAATGCCGCCGCTGGCGACCATCGTCCTTCGCCATCATGGAGCATGACCCCTTGACCCGCATTCCCGATCGCCTCGAAAGCGGCGCTCCCTATCCCCTGGGTGCCACCTTCGACGGGCTGGGCGTCAATTTCGCCGTCTTCTCCGCCCATGCCGAGAAGATCGAATTGTGCCTGTTTGACGAGACCGGGCGACAGGAGATCGCGCGCCTCGAGCTCCCCGAATGGACCGACGAGGTGTGGCACGGCTATCTGCCCGATGCACGGCCGGGCCAGCTCTACGGCTTTCGCGCGCACGGGGCGTACGAACCCGAACAGGGCCACCGCTTCAACCCCAACAAGCTGCTGCTCGACCCCTATACCAAGCGCACCTTCGGCCGCGTTCGCTGGAGCGATGCGCTGCACGGCTATCGCGTCGCGTCCCCGCGCGCCGACTTGAGCTTCGACCGCCGCGACAGCGCACCCGCGATGCCCAAGTCGGTGGTCGTCGCCGACAGCTTCGATTGGGGCGACGACCGCCGCCCCAACACGCCCTGGTCCGAAACGGTGATCTACGAGGCGCACGTGAAGGGCCTCACCCGCCTGATGGAGACCGTGCCAGCGACCGAGCGCGGCACCTATCGCGCGCTGAGCCACCCCGACGTGATCGCGCATCTCCAACGGCTCGGCATCACCGCGATCGAGCTGATGCCCGTCCACGGCTTCGTCCAGGACCGGTTCCTGAAGGAAAAGGGGCTGGTCAATTACTGGGGTTACAACAGCCTCGCCTTCTTTGCGCCCGAGGCCCGCTACCTGGGGCGCGGCGATGCCGACGACCTGCGCCTCGCCGTCCGCCGGTTTCACGCCGCGGGGATCGAGGTAATCCTCGATGTCGTCTACAACCATACCGCCGAGGGGAGCGAGATGGGGCAGACGATGTGCTTCCGCGGCCTCGACAACGCGACCTATTACCGGCTGCAAAAGGACAATCCGCGCTACTGCGTGAACGATACCGGCACCGGCAACACGCTCAACCTCGACCAGCCGCGCGTGCTTCAGATGGTGATGGATTCGCTGCGCCACTGGGCGGAAAGCTATCGCATCGACGGCTTTCGCTTCGATCTGGGCGCGACGCTGGGCCGCACCGGCGACGGCGCGTTCGATCCGGGCGCGAGCTTCTTCGACGCGCTGCGCCAGGACCCGGTGCTCGGCCGGGTGAAGCTGATCTCGGAGCCGTGGGACATCGGGCCGGGCGGCTATCAGCTCGGCAACCATCCGCCGGGCTTCGCCGAATGGAACGACAAGTTCCGTGACAGCACCCGCCGCTTCTGGAAAGGCGATGCGGGCGTGCGGCCCGAGTTCGCCGCCCGCATCCTCGGCTCCGGCGATCTCTTCGACCGGCGCGCGCGGCGGCCCTGGGCCAGCGTCAATTTCGTCGCCAGCCATGACGGCCAGCCGCTCACCGACATCACCCGCTACGAACATCGCCACAACGAGGCGAATGGCGAGGACAATCGCGACGGCCATTCCGAGAACCTGTCGTGCAACTGGGGGGTCGAGGGGCCGACCGACGACCCGGCGATCAACGCGGTGCGCGACCGCGTGCGCCGATCGATGCTCGTCACGTTGCTCGCCTCGCTCGGCACGCCGATGTTGCTGGCGGGCGACGAGTTCGGGCGGACGCAGATGGGCAACAACAACGCCTATTGTCAGGACAACGAGATCAGTTGGCTCGACTGGAAGCAGGCGGCGAGTGCGGAGGGACAGAACCTCACGCACTTCGTCCGCCGCCTGATCCTGATCCGCCGGCACTATCCGCTCGTCCGCTCGGCGACGTTCCTCTATGGCGAGGAGATCGCGCCCGGCATCCGCAACATCGACTGGTTCGACGAGCGCGGACTGCAACTCTCGCCCGAGGATTGGCAAAATCCGGTCGGCAAGGCGCTGGTGATGCGCCGCGCCGCGATCCGCGAGGACGGGAGCTTCGAGGCGATCACGATGCTGATGAACGGGTCGGAGGCACCGTTGACCTTCAAGCTGCCCGAGCCGCACCACCATCGCCGGCTGCTGGTCGACAGCGCCGATACCGAGATCGGTGAATACGACCTCGACGGCCCCGAAATCGAGGTAAAGGATCGCGCCGCGGTGCTGATCTACGCGAGCGGCCCCGTCGAATGAGGTGTGGACCGGAGCCGCTGGCGGGCGGCGGGACGCGCTTCGCGATCTGGGCGCCGGGCGTCGAGGCGCTGACGCTGGAGATCGAGGGAACCGATCAGGTACCGATGACGCCGGAGGCGGAGGGCTGGTTCGCCGCTGACACCCCCGCGGGACCGGGCTCGCACTATCGCTTTCGCCTGCCCGACGGCACCGCGGTCCCGGACCCTGCCAGCCGCGCGCAGGCGGGCGACGTGCATGGCTGGAGCGTCGTCACCGACCCCGCAGCCTATGAATGGCGAGAGACCGGCTGGCGCGGGCGGCCATGGACCGAAGCTGTGATCCAAGAGGTGCATGTCGGTGTGCTCGGCGGCTATAAGGGCGTCGCCGAGCGGCTGGACGCGATCGCCGCGACCGGCTTCACCGCGATCGAGCTGATGCCGCTCGCCGCCACGGGTGGTATGCGCAACTGGGGCTATGACGGGGTGCTGCCCTATGCGCCCAATGCCGCCTATGGTTCGCCCGACGAACTCAAGGCGCTGGTGGACGCGGCCCATGCCCGCGGGCTGACGGTCTTTCTCGACGTCGTCTACAATCACTTCGGCCCCGACGGAAATTACCTCCCCGCCTATGCGCCCGACTTCTTCAAGTTCGACGTCCACACGCCCTGGGGCGGCGCGATCGACTTCGGGCGCGAGCCCGTGGCGCGCTTCTTCATCGACAATGCGCTTTACTGGTTGGGCGAAATGGGCTTCGACGGCCTGCGCCTCGATGCCGTCCACGCGATCGGCGACAATGCGTTCCTCGACCGGCTGTCGCACGAGGTCCGCACCGCTTTCCCCGACCGCCACGTCCATCTTGTGCTCGAGAACGAGCATAACGACCCCGACCGGCTGGCCGGCGCCTATGACGCGCAGTGGAACGACGATTTCCACAACGTCCTCCACGTCCTTCTGACCGGCGAAACCCACGGCTATTACCGCGACTTCGCCGAGGCACCCGAGGAGAAGCTCGCCCGCTGCCTGTCCGACGGCTTCATCTACCAGGGACAGGGTTCACCCAACCAGAAAGGCAAGCCGCGGGGGGCGCCGAGCAGGCACCTGTCGCCCATCCGCTTCGTCAGCTTCCTCCAGAATCACGACCAGATCGGCAACCGCGCGATGGGCGAGCGGCTGACGCGGCTGACCGACCCTGCGCGGCTCCGCGCGGCGACGGCGCTGCTGCTGCTCTGCCCGCAGGTGCCGCTGACGTTCATGGGGGATGAAGTCGGGTCGGAGGCGCCGTTTCTGTTCTTCACCGATTTCCACGACGAGCTCGCTGATGCGGTGCGGAACGGTCGCCGGAGCGAGTTCGCCGGCCATCCAGGCTTCGGCGACGAGGAAGCCCGCGAGGCGATCCCCGACCCCAATGCCTGCACGACGTTCGAGGCGTCGCGCCCCCTGCCCGGTCGCGAAGCGGCGGCGTGGCAGGCGCTCTATCGCAACCTGCTGACGATCCGGCATGAGCGGATCGTGCCGCTGTTGACCGACGCGATGGCGATCGGGGCCGAGGTCATCGGCGACCGCGCCGTCCGCGCGCGCTGGCAATTGGGCGAGGCGGTGCTGACGCTGGCGATCAACCTGGGCGACGCGCCGGTCGCCGCGACGGGTGAAGGCGAGCGGTTGTTCGCACTTGGCGATTGCGGCGACATGCTTCCGCCCGCGTCCTTTGCAGCGTGGCTTACGTGAGCGACGACGCCGTCCGCCAGCTTGCCGAAGCGGCGGGCGTCTTGATCGACTGGGAAGATGCGGACGGCCAGCCGCAGCGCGTGTCGGTCGAGAGCCTGCGCGCGGTCCTGTCGGGTCTCGACCTCGACTGCAGCAGCGCCGGGCAATGCGTCGACAGCCTCGCGCGGCTACACGCCGAGACTGCCGAGACGTGCCGCGTCGTCGATGCCGGCACCCCGCTGACCGGGTTCGAGGGGCCGGCGCGGCTGATCCTCGAAAGCGGATCGGTGATCGACGTGCAGCCAGGCAGCCCCGTGCAGGCGATCGGCTATCACCGGCTCGAACATCGCGGCGGCGAGATCGAGCTGATCGTCGCCCCGCCCCGCGGCGCGGCGCTCGATCCCGGCGAGCGGCTGTGGGGCACCGCGGTCCAGCTCTATTCGCTGCGCGGGGGCGGCGCGATCGGCGACTTCGCGGCGCTTGCCGACTTCGCGGGAGAGGCTGCGCGCGCGGGCGCCGACGCACTGATGCTCAGCCCCGTCCATGCGCTCTTCACGGCCGACCCGAGCCGCTACAGCCCCTATTCGCCATCGAGCCGCCGCTTCCTCAACCCATGGTACGCGCCCGTCGACGCGCCCGACCTCGGCGGCGACCTGATTGACTGGCCGAGCGCGGTCGACGCGCGGATGGCGGCGCTGCGCCGCAACTTCGAAACGCCCGATCCTGCCTTCAACCAGTACCGGGTGAAAGCAAGCGTCGACCAGCGCCGCCATGCGTTGTTCGAGGCGCTGTTAGCGCATTTCGGCGAACGGGGCTGGCAGGACTGGCCCGCCGCCTATCACGACCCCGCCGGCGAGGCCGCCACCGCGTTCGCGCGCGAGCATGAGGCCGAGATCGACTTCCACCTGTTCGCCCAGTGGCGCGCCGAAACCGCGCTCGCCCGCGCTGCCGAGGCGGCCGGGGACATGCGCATCGGCCTCGTCACCGACATCGCCGTGGGCATCGATGCAGGGGGCAGCCACGCCTGGACCGCGGGGGACGAGCTGATGCTCGGCATCGGCATCGGCGCGCCGCCCGACGCGTTTCAGGCGGCGGGGCAGAATTGGGGCATCACCAGCTTCTCGCCCGTCGCTTTGCAAGCCAAGCACTATCGCCCCTTCATCGACCTGCTGCGCAGCGCGATGGCGCATGCCGGGGGTATCCGCATCGACCATGCGCTGGGCCTGCGCCGGTTGTGGGTGGTCCCGAATGGTGCCTCGCCCCTCGATGGCGCGTATCTGCGCCAGCCCGAGGATGCGCTGCTCCGCCTCATCGCGCTAGAGAGTACGCGGGCGAAGGCGATCGTGATCGGCGAGGATCTGGGCGTCGTCCCGCCCGGCCTGCGCGAGGCGCTGACCGCGCGCGGCATCCTCGGCATGCGCGTGCTGCCGTTCGAGCGGACGAAGGACGGCGGCTTCGTCGCCGCTGCCGACTACGATGCCGAGGTGGTGGCGATGACGAGCACCCACGACCTCGCCCCTGTGGCGGGCTGGTGGCGGGGCACCGACCTTCAATGGCGTGCCGAACTGGCGGGCGAAGAACCCGACCTAGACAGCCGCGCCACCGAACGTCAGGCATTCTGGACCGCCGCTACCGACGCGCAGGTGGCGGAGGGTGCGATACCCGACGCGCCCAAAGCCGCCGTCGACGCCGCCGCCGCGTTCGTCGCCGCGACGCCCGCGCAGCTCGCGATCGTGCCGGTCGAGGACCTCATCGGCCTCGACCAGGCACCCAACCTGCCCGGCACGGTGGACGAGCACCCCAACTGGCGCCGCCGCCTGCCCGCCCCCGCCGCCGACCTGTTCGCGAGGCGCGACGTCACCGCCCGCATCGAGCGCATCAAGAAGGAACGCCGGCGATGACCCCGCGCGCCACCTATCGCATCCAGTTCCACGCCGGCTTCACCTTCGCCGACGCCGCCGGCCTTGCCGACTATCTCGCCGACCTCGGCATCAGCCACCTCTATGCCTCGCCGATCACCACCGCGAAGACGGGGTCGATGCACGGTTACGACGTGGTCGATCCGGCGACGATCAATCCGGCGCTCGGCGGCGAGGACGGGTTCCGCGCGATGGCGGCGGCGCTGCGCGCTCAGGGCATCGGGATCATCGTCGATATCGTCCCCAATCACATGGGGGTCGGCGGCGACGAGAACGCGTGGTGGCTCGACGTACTCGAACATGGCCGGGCGAGCCGCTACGCCCGCTTCTTCGACATCGACTGGGCGCCGACCGGCAAGCTCCTCGCGCCCTTCCTCGGCCAGCCTTATGACGAGGCACTCGCGTCGGGCGCGTTGCGGGTTAGCGATGACGGTGCGGCGGTCATCGCCCACGACGCGCACCGCTTCCCGATCCGGCCCGAGGATCGCGCCAAGGTCGCCGCCGACCGCCGCGCCTATGACGCCCCCGATCGCCTACACGCGCTGCTCGAACGCCAGCATTACCGCCTCGCGTGGTGGCGGACGGCGGCGGACGAGATCAACTGGCGGCGCTTCTTCGACATCACCGAACTCGCCGCGCTGCGGATCGAGGACGAGGCGGTGTTCGATGCCGTCCACGCGCTGCCGCTGCGCCTCTATGCCGAGGGGCTGATCGACGGCCTGCGCATCGATCATGTCGACGGCCTTTCCGACCCGCCCGGCTATTGCCGGCGCTTGCGCAGGGCGATGGAGAAACGGCGACCCGGCGGCTATCTGGTGGTCGAAAAGATCCTTGCCGCTGACGAGGCGCTAGCGCGGTCGTGGCAGACCGACGGCACCAGCGGCTACGACTTCATGAACGAGGTTGCGGCACTGCTGCACGATCCAGCGGGCGAGGCGCTGCTGACCGCGCTGTGGACTAAGCTCAGCGGTCGCCCCGGCGACTTCCACGCCGAGGAGCGCGCGGCGCGGATCGAGACGCTGGAGCGCACCTTTCCCGGTCAGCTAGATACCGTCGCCACCGCGTTCCATGCGATCGCCGGGCGCGACGTGACAAAGGGCATGATCCACCGCGCGCTCATCGCGATCCTGGTCGGGTTCGACGCCTATCGCAGCTATGCCGGCAGCGACGAGGACAATGGCGAACGCCTGCGCGCCGCCGCCGCCCGCGCCGTGACCGCGCCGGGCGAGGCGGATTTGCCCGCACGCCTCGCCGACTGGATGCTAACCCGGCCGGAGGCACGCGACGCCGCCCGCCGGTTCGAGCAGCTTGCCGCCCCGCTCGCGGCCAAGGCGGTCGAGGATACCGCCTTCTACCGCCACGGCCGCCTGCTCTCGCGCACCGATGTCGGGTTCGACCCCGCACGGTTTGCGCAGGACCCGGCAGCGTTCCTCGATCGCATCGCAGGCCGCGCGGGGGCATTTCCGCACGCGATGCTCGCCACCGCGACGCACGACCACAAGCGCGGCGAGGACGTGCGCGCGCGGCTGGCGGTGCTGAGCGAAGTGCCGGACGAATGGCGCGCTGTGGTCGAGGAGCTGGCGCTCGCCGACCGGGGGATCGACGCGGCCGATGCGTATATGATCCTCCAGACAATCGTCGGTGCTTGGCCAATGGCGGGCGATCCAGCCGAAAACTTTGCCGACCGCGTCGGCGACTGGACGCGCAAGGCGCTGCGCGAGGCGAAGCTGCGCTCCTCATGGACCGCGCCGGACGAGGCGTATGAAGCGCACGCGATCGAGGTTGCCCGGGCGTTGATCGCGGAGCCGACCATAGCCGCCTTCGTGCGCCGGATCGCGCCGGCGGGGGCGCTGAACGGCCTGGTCCAGACCGCACTGCGCCTGACGCTACCCGGCGTACCCGATACCTATCAGGGCGCCGAGTTCTGGGACTTGAGCCTCGTCGATCCCGACAATCGCCGGCCGGTGGATTACACGGAGCGGCGGGAGATCGCCGCGTGGCCTGACGCGGACTGGCAAAGCGGCCGGGTCAAGCAAGCGCTGATCGCTCACGCGCTTCGCCTGCGTGCCGACCATCCCAAGCTGTTCACAGCGCCGGTGGTCCCGCTCGCGGTAACCGGCGAGCGCGCCGCCCACGTTCTCGCGTTCGAGCGACGGGCGGGCAATGCTAACTTGCTGGTGGTGGTCCCGTTGCGCGCCGTGGGCGGCGTCGCCGGGCGGCCGATGGTCGATCGCGGCTCGTGGGCGGATACGGCGGTCGAGACGCTCTCGGTCACCCGCACGGTGGCCGATCTACTTGGCGACCGGCCGGTTCATATCGAGGTCCATTGACCCCTTCTCGTCACCCCGGACTTGATCCGGGATGACGGAAGAGGAAGGGGCGGCGACGTCACCGCCCCCGCATGCCGATTAAGCCGTCGCGTCGGCAAACCGCTTCGACACGGTGTTCCAGTTCACCACGTCCCACCACGCCTTCAGATAGCCGGGGCGGTCGTTCTTGTAGGTGAGGTAATAGGCGTGCTCCCACACGTCGTTGCCGAGCAGCGGCGTGCCCTTTTCCTCGGCCACGTCCATCAGGGGATTGTCCTGGTTGGGGGTCGAGGTGACCTTGAGCTTGCCGCTGTCATCGACGATGAGCCACGCCCAGCCCGAACCGAACTGGCCCGCACCCTTGGTGTTGAACTCTTCCTTCAGCTTGTCGAGCCCGCCGAAATCGCGGTCGATCGCCGCCTGAAGCTCGGCCGAGGGCTCGCCGCGCTCGTCCTTAGCGCCCATCGTCTTCCAGAAGAAGTCGTGGTTCCAATAACCGCCGCCATTGTTACGGACGAGGGTCGAGGCCGACGAGATGTTGGCGACGATCTCCTCGATCGACTTGCCCTGGAGCCCGTCCTTCTCGACGCCCTCGTTCAGCTTGTTGGTATAGGCCGCGTGGTGCTTGTCGTGGTGGAACGTCATCGTCTCCTTGTCGATCACGGGCTCCAGCGCGTCATAGGCATAGGGCAGCGGCGGCAGTTCGAAGGCCATGGATGATCCCTCCTGGGAGTTGGCGATTGGGTTCGGCGAGAGAACGCCGTTGATCCTCAATGGGTCCGCCAAACTCGTTTCGCAACCGTGCCGGCCAAGCTTAAAAATGTCAGTCGGTTGATCCGATGCGACGAGCGTGAAAGGAAGGTCGCCAACGATACGATCAACGGGGAGTTCAAGATGTCGATCCTGGGACCGCGAAAGGGGCTGGAGGTGGCGGCGCCGCCCGGCGGGGGCCTGAAGAAGACGCTGGGCTGGCCGCACCTGATCGCCCTGGGCGTCGGCGCGATCGTCGGCACCGGCATCTACACGCTGACCGGCGTCGGGGCCGAGCGGGCGGGGCCGGCGGTCATCCTCGCCTTCCTGATCGCCGGCGCGGTGTGCGCCTGCGCGGCGCTTGCTTATGCCGAGCTCGCGACGATGATCCCGGCGGCGGGCAGCGCCTATACCTTCACCTATGCCGCGATCGGCGAGACGTTCGCCTGGATCGTCGGCTGGGCGCTCATCATCGAATATTCGCTCGTCTGCTCGACCGTGGCGGTGGGGTGGTCGGGTTATCTGGTCGGCTGGCTGCAATCGGCGGGGCTGGACCTGCCGACCGCGCTGCTCGCCGGGCCACATGCGGGGGGCATCCTCAACCTGCCCGCGGTCCTGGTGGCGCTTGCCGTCATGGGCCTGCTTATCGCGGGGACGCGCGAGAGTGCGACGCTCAACATCGTCCTCGTCGCGATCAAGCTGATCGCGCTGACCATCTTCGTCATCTACGCGCTGCCGGCGTTCAAGGCCGAGAACCTGACGCCGTTCATGCCATATGGCTTCGGCTCGCACACCGTCGATGGCACCAGCAAGGGCGTGATGGCGGCGGCGGCGATCGTGTTCTTCGCCTTTTACGGCTTCGACACGGTGGCGACCTCGGCCGAGGAGGCGAAGAACCCCACGCGCGACCTCAAGATCGGCATCGTCGGGTCGATGATCGCGTGCACCACCATCTACATGGTGATCGCGCTCGCCGCGGTGGGCGCGATGCCCTACCTCCAGCTCGCCAATTCGCCCGAGCCGCTGGCGCTGGTCCTGCGTTCCGTGGGGCAGGTGACGGCCGCGCGCGCGATCGCGCTCGCCGCGATCGTGGCGCTTCCGTCAGTGATCCTGGTGTTCATGTACGGCCAGAGCCGCGTCTTCCTTGCGATGGCGCGCGACGGGCTGTTGCCGCAAGGGCTGGCCAAGCTCAGCGGAAAGGGCGCGCCGGTGCGGATCACGCTCCTCTCCGGCCTCGTCAGCGCGTCAATTGCGGGCTTCTTCCCGATCGACGAGCTGGCGGAGCTCGCCAATGCCGGCACGCTGATCGCGTTCATCGCGGTCGCGGTCTGCATGATGGTGCTGCGCCGGACCGCCCCCGACGCCAAGCGCCTGTTCCGCTGCCCCGCGCCGACACTGGTCGGCACGCTGGCGATCGTCGGTTGTCTCTATCTCTTCGCCAGCCTGCCCGCGACGACGCAGGGGCGGTTCGTCATCGCGACGGTGATCGGGCTGGCGATCTATCTGGCGTACGGGCGGCGGAACAGCCGGCTGCGGGCGGCCTAGACCGTCCAGATGAGGACGTTGGCGAGCGTGACGAGCGCCGCCAGCGTCATCAGCACCGGCTTCTGCCGCTCGCCGCGCCGCCACAGAACGATCGCGCCGATCATGAGCGCGAAGACGCCGAGCATCGCGATGCCGAGCAGGGTCGAGGCGGTGGCGGTGGGTGCGGGCATCAGGCGGGCTCTCTCGCGAACGCAGCCTCGCCGGCAAGGACGCGGGCGTAATCCTCCGGGTCGGTGTTGCCGCCCGACAGCATCACCAGCGTCCCCGACATCGGCTCGACCCGGCGCGACAGCAGCGCGGCTAGCGCCACCGCCCCGCCCGGCTCGACCACCAGCCTGAGCTTCGCCGCGGCCCAGCGCTGCGCGGCGCGCACTTCCGCCTCGGTCACCGCCACGCCGTGGGCATCGCGGCGGGCCAGTACCTCGAACGTCCGCTCGCTGACCCGCATCGTCTGGAGCGAATCGCACGCGGTCGGCGGCGCATCGTTGGCGACCGGTTCGATCCAGCCGGTCTCCAGGCTGCGCGCCATGTCGTCCCACCCCGCCGGCTCCGCCGTCACGATCGCCGCGTCAGGCAGCGCGAGCGCAAGGCCCGCGGCCAGCCCGCCGCCGCCGCAGGGCGTCACGACGCGCGCGATCGGGCCGAACCCTTGCGCCTCGGCCTGCCGCGCTGCCTCGATCCCCGCGCTGCCCTGGCCCTCGATGATCCAGGGGTCGTCGAAGCTTGGCACCAGCACCGCGCCGCGCGCATGAGCGAGATGCGCGGCGATCTTCTCGCGACTTTCGGTCCGGCGGTCGTAACTGACCACTTCACCGCCCATGGCGAGCGTTGCGTCCCGTTTCACCTTGGGCGCGTCGGCGGGCATCACGATAACACAAGGCATGCCCAGCGCTCTCGCCGCCCACGCCACCCCCTGCGCATGGTTGCCCGAGGAAAAGGCGACCACGCCGCGGGCGCGATCCTCCGGTGCGATCGCGGTCAGCCGGTGCCACGCACCGCGCAGCTTGAACGCGCCCATCGGCTGGAGGCATTCCGCCTTGAAAGCAACGACTTGCCCGTGGATTTCCGCGGTCAGCAGCGGTGTCGGCGGCACCACCGCGGCGATCTTGGCGGCAGCGTCGCGGACGCCGGCGCGGGTGGGTTGTCGCATAAACGTCACAAATCGTCCCATCGCCCAAAAAGCTGCGCAGAATCGCTTTACACCCAGGGGTGTGGACCCTATGTGCGCCCTCCGCTGCCCCATGGGACTTCCAACCGCAAGGCAGCTTTTTTCACCGTATGCCGAAAGGCAATTGGAGGTCCCTTGAATTGGCCAAGCATCATCGCGCGCTGGGGGTAGCTCGTACCCTTCGACCGGTTCAGCCGGTAACGCTGGTTCGTCCGCACGCTGCGGCTCGTGCGGCTCGGTTCTTCGTCGAGAGGTTCCCGGGCCGGACGCTCTATGCCGTCAAGGCGAACCCGTCGCCCGACCTACTCCAGATCCTGTGGGACAACGGCGTCACGCATTACGACGTGGCCTCGATCGGCGAAGTGCGCCTCGTCGCGCGCACGCTGCCTGAGGCGACGCTCTGCTTCATGCACCCGGTCAAGGCCGAGGAAGCGATCGCCGAGGCGTATTTCACGCACGGCGTCCGCACCTTCTCGCTCGACACGATCGAGGAGCTGGACAAGATCGTCCGCGCCACCAAGGGTGCCGAGGATCTGACGCTGTGCGTGCGCATCCGCGTGTCGTCGGAGCTGTCGAAGCTCAGCCTCGCGTCGAAGTTCGGTGCGGGTCCAGGCGAGACCAAGGCGCTGCTGTTCGCCGCCCGCCAGGCGGCCGACACGCTCGGCATCTGCTTCCATGTCGGCAGCCAGGCGATGTCGCCCGACGCCTATGCCCAGGCGATGGAGCGCGTGCGCATGGCGATCGTCGAGGCGGCGGTCACGGTCGACGTGATCGACGTGGGCGGCGGCTTCCCCTCGGCCTATCCGGGGATGGAGCCCCCGCCGCTGGAGCGTTATTTCGAGACGATCCACCGCGCGTTCGAGAGCCTGCCGATCAGCTATTCGGCCGAACTCTGGGCCGAGCCCGGCCGTGCGCTGTGCGCTGAGTACAGCTCGCTGATCGTGCGCGTCGAGAAGCGCCGCGGTGACGAGCTCTATATCAACGACGGCGCCTACGGCGCACTGTTCGACGCGGCGCACGTCGCATGGCGCTTCCCGGTGACGCTGCTGCGCGCCGAGGAGAGCCGGGCGAAGGACGTGGCGTTCAGCTTCTACGGGCCGACCTGCGACGATCTCGACCACATGGCCGGGCCGTTCGACCTACCCGCCGACGTCGATACGGGCGACTATATCGAGGTGGGCATGCTCGGTGCCTATGGCTCGGCGATGCGGACGGCGTTCAACGGCTTCGGCACCGACGAGACGATCGAGGTGACCGACGAGCCGATGGCGACGCTGTACGCCGGGCTGGAGGACGATGCCGACAGCGGCAACGTGGTGCGACTGGGCGCACGGCGCGGCTGATCGCGGCAACCGACAAGCAAAGGGCGGCGGAAGCATGGTGCTTCCGCCGCCCTTTTGTTTTAGGCCGGGGTCAGTCCGTCAAGACAACCGATCCCGAAACGTCTCCCATCCGAACTCGCGCACCATTTCGAGGCTGTCGTCGCGCGAGTTCCAGAGCGCGATGGCGGGGAGCGGCACGCCGTTGAACGTCGTGGTCTTGACCATCGAATAATGCGCCTGGTCGAGGAAGGCGATGCGCGTGCCGGGCTCGGGCCGCTCGGCGAAGCGATAGTCGCCGAGGATGTCGCCCGCCAGGCACGACGGGCCGCCGAGCCGCACGGGCACGCCGCCTTCCACCTCGCCCAGCATCGCCGGGCGATAGGGTGCCTCGATCACGTCGGGCATGTGGCAGGTCGCCGAAATGTCGACGATGCCGACGGGCATTCCATTGTCGAGCACGTCGAGCACCTCGCCCACCAAGATGCCGGCGTCGAAGGCGATCGCCTCGCCCGGCTCCAGATAGACTTCGAGGCTGGTGTCGGCCTTCACCGCCTTCAGGAACTCGACCAGATCGTCACGCTGGTAGTCGCCGCGGGTGATATGATGGCCGCCGCCGAAATTGAGCCATTTGAGCTGGCCGAGATACGGCTCGATCCGCGGCCGCAGCGCCTCCCACGTCCGGCGGAGCGGCGGGAAATCCTGTTCGCACAGCGTATGGAAATGCAGACCGCTGACGCCCTCCATATCCGCCGCCGTCAGCTGGTCGGCGGGGTGGCCTAGGCGCGAGTGCGGCTGGGCGGGGTCGTATTTGGGCACCTCCCCCTCGGCATGCATGGGGTTGAGGCGCAGACCCACGTCGAACGACGCGCCGCCATGCCGCGCGGCGGCAAGCAGGTCGGCGAAGCGGCGATGCTGGCCGGGCGAATTGAAGATGATGTGGTCGGACAGCGTCGCCACCTCGACCATGTCGCCGGCCTTGTAACCGGCGCAGAAGGTCGCGATCTCACCCTTGTAGTGTTCGGCCGCAAGCCGCGCTTCCCACAGGCCGGACGTGGCGGTGCCGTCCAGATAGCGCCCGACCAGATCGCCCAGCGACCACATCGAAAACGCTTTGAGCGCGAGCAGCACCTTCACCCCGGCGCGGTTGCGCACGTCGGCGAGGGTGGCGAGGTTGCGCTCGATCGCGGCCCGGTCGACAACGAAGCACGGGCTGGGCACACGGGTCAGGTCGAAGTCAGCAAAGGCACCCGCCCCGCCCGACTTGGTCGTCATCGGCGAGGCGGCGCGGGTAACGTCGGGCTTCATGTCGTCATACTCGTCATGCCGGACTTGTTCTGGCATCCACCGATCCGCTTGAGCGACGGGTGGCGGTGCTTGCGGAACGGTGGACCCCGGAACGAGTCCGGGGTGACGTGAAGGTCAGAACCGCAGCGGCTCGGGCAGTTCCTTGACCTGCCAGGGCAGGCCGTGCTGGTTCAGCATTTCCATGAAGGGATCGGGATCGAGCTGTTCCATGTTGAACACGCCCTCCCCCTTCCATGTATCGTTCAGCATCAGCGCCGCGCCGATCATCGCGGGCACGCCGGTGGTATAGCTCACCGCCTGATTGCCCGTCTCGGCATAGGCGTCCTCGTGATCGCAGACGTTATAGACATAGACGGTCTTCTCCGCCCCGTCCTTCGTGCCCGTCGCGATGTCGCCGATGTTGGTCTTGCCCTTTGTCGTCTCGCCCAGCGTCGAGGGTTCGGGGAGCACGGCCTTCAGGAACTGGAGCGGGATGATCTCGCGCCCCTCGTACATCACCGGCTCGATCGAGGTCATGCCGACGTTCTGGAGGACGCGCAGGTGCGTCAGATACTGCTCGCCGAACGTCATCCAGAAGCGGGCGCGCTTGATCTCGGGGATGTGCTTGACGAGGCTTTCGAGCTCCTCGTGGTACATCAGGTACATGTTCTTCGCGCCGACCTGGTCGAAGATGAACACCTGCCGCTCGCTGAGCGCGGGCGTCTCCACCCAGTCGCCATTCTCCCAGTGGCGCGCGGGCGCGGTCACTTCGCGGATGTTGATCTCGGGATTGAAGTTGGTCGCGAAATGCTGGCCGTGGTCGCCGCCGTTGCAATCGAGAATGTCCAGCGTCTCGATCGTGTCGAGCAGGTGCTTCTTGATATAGGTCGCGAACACGCTGGTGACGCCGGGATCGAAGCCCGAGCCCAGCAGCGCCATCAGCCCGGCTTCCTTGAAGCGGTCCTGATACGCCCATTGCCAGCCATATTCGAACTTCGCCTCGTCACGCGGCTCGTAGTTCGCGGTGTCGAGATAATGCGTGCCGGTCTTCAGGCACGCCTCCATCAGGTTGAGGTCCTGATAGGGAAGCGCCAGGTTGACGAGCAGGTCGGGCTTCACCTGATCGATCAGCCGCGCGGTGGCATCCACATCGTCGGCATCGACCTCGGCCGTGGCGATGTCGGCGCCGAAGCGGTCCTTCACCGACTGGGCGATCGCATCGCACTTGAATTT
This sequence comes from uncultured Sphingomonas sp., assembly GCA_913775315.1. Lineage (GTDB taxonomy): Bacteria > Pseudomonadota > Alphaproteobacteria > Sphingomonadales > Sphingomonadaceae > Sphingomonas. The sequence continues at coordinate 50,699 of CAJYIX010000036.1, forward strand.
GCGGCGGCTGGCGAGCGTCACCCGGCCGAACAGGTCGGGGTTCTTCGCCATCTTGTGCACCGCGACCGACGAAACGCCGCCCGCACCGATCACCAGAACGTCTTTCACATCGTCGCCTTTCGCGCGAGTAAGGGGATGGCGGTCCCATATGGGACCCGGCCACCGGATGCAAAGCCTCGCGCAGGCATGTGAAGGCGCGATGACAATTGAGTGGAGTGGATGATGGATCGACGCACGATGCTGGGCATGACCGCCGCGGGGCTCGTCGCCGCAGGAACCGCGCGGGCGCAGACCGGGCCCGACCGGCCGAGCGACCTGCCCTGGCCCCCGCGGGAGACGTTCGACCTGTGGCCGGGCAAGGCGCCGGGCACGCCGGCCAAGCTCCCCGTCCCCGTCCGCTACGGCCCCGACGGGCGCGAATTGTGGCTCCGCGGGATCGCGAAGCCGACGCTGTCGGTCTATCGCCCCGCCAACCCCAACGGCATCGGCATCCTGTCCATCCCCGGCGGCGGCTACCAGTTCGTGTCGGTCGAGAACGAAGGCCACAACGTCGCCAAGGTGCTGAACCCGCTCGGCTTCACGGTCTTCGCGCTGGTCTATCGCCTACCGGGCGAGGGTTGGGCGAACCGCGCCGACGTGCCGCTTCAGGACGCGCAGCGCGCGATGCGGATCATCCGTACGCGGGCGGGCGAGTTCGGGATCGATCCGAAGAAGCTAGGCATCCTCGGCTTCTCGGCGGGCGGGCACCTCGCCGCGTCGCTATCGACCGCGTATAACGATCCGACCTACGAGCCCGTCGATGCAACCGACCGCGCCTGGACGCGGCCCGATTTCTCGGGGCTGGTCTATCCGGTGACGACGCTGGCGGAATCGGGGTCGCCCAGCCGTTCGCGCGCCAATCTGCTCGGCCCCTCGCCGATGAACGAGGCGACGGCGCGTTACGATGCCGTCCGCCGCGTCGACGCAGGGACGCCGCCCCTGTTCCTGCTCCACGCCGCCGACGACCCGATCGTGCCGCTGGAAATGAGCACCGCGATGATCGCCGCGGCGCGCACCGCGGGCGTGTCGGTGGCCGCGCATTTCTACGACAAGGGCGGCCATGGCTTCGGTATGGCGCTCGATCCGAAGCACCCGGCGCATGGCTGGGGCGCGCTCTACGCCACCTGGGCGATGCGGATGGCGAACGGGGGATAATTTAGAGGCAGAAGAAGCGGGGAATCCCGGATCGAGTCCGGCATGACGTGGTTAAAGGGGTTCGCTCTCCACAAGGGCCGTCACCCCGGACTTGATCCGGGGTCCCGCTTCTTCTTCTCGACCTTACTGCTTCTCTTCGACCGGGACCGGCGTTTCCTCGTCGGTCGGGCGCTGCTCGTCGCGGGTGACGCGCGCGGTCATGCCCGTGGCTTCGGCATCGTCGATCATCTGCTGGTCCTCGGCCACCTTGGGCGGCGGGGCGGCGTCGAAGGTCGGCGTCGGCGACGGGGTCGCCACCGGCTCGGGCGTCGAGGTCGGCAGCGGCTCGGGCGTCGGCATCGCCTCGGTCAGATTGGCGTCGGGACCCTCGGGCGCGGGCTGCTCGGGCTCGCCCGAACAGGCCGCGAGCGCGAGCGGCAGGAGGACGAGGGCCGGGCGGAGCGGAAAGCGCATCGGGGACAATCTCCAGTCAGTAAGCATCAACGCGCCGCGACCTGCGTCTGCACGGCGGAGCGGTTCTCGATCTTGTCGGCGAGCGTAGAATCCCAGCCATAGGGATCGTCGCGGAAGTTGATCTGACCGTTCCCGCTCGCGAACGCGGTCCAGTAGAGCAGATACACCGCGACCGGCGTGTTAAGCTTCGCCCGCACCGTCTTGGTGGAGTTGGTGGTGAAGTCGTCGATCGCCTCCGGCGTCCATTCGGGCACGTCGCGCAACAGCCGCTTGGCCAGCGCATTGGGCTTTTCGAGGCGGATGCAGCCATGGCTCGCCATCCGGTCGTACCGCGCGAACCCGCCCTTGGCGGGCGTGTCGTGCAGATAGACCGCGAACGGGTTGTCGAAGTCGAACTTGAACCGGCCGAGCGCGCTGGTGTCGCCCGACGCCTGCTGCAGCCGCGCGTCCGGCCCCTCGCCGATCACGCGGAAGCCATTGGCCTTCAGATAGCCGGCACCCTTCGGAAACAGTTCGCGCTTGGCGATGCCTGACGGCACGTTCCACGGCGGGTTGAGCACGACCGAATGGATGCTCGACGACAGCATCGGCGTCTCGCCGCCGCCCGGCTTGCCCGTCACCGCCTTCATCGACATCACCGGCTGGTCGCCCTCGAACACCGTCATCACCGCGGCGGCGATGTTCACCTGAATGCGATCCTTGGGCAGCTCGCTCGGCAGCCAGCGCCAGCGCTCCATGTTCGCCATGATCTGGCGCACCCGCGCCGCGACGGGGACGTTCAATGCGGCAAGCGTGCCGGTCGAGACGACGCCGGTCGGGTTCAGGCCGTAGCGGCGCTGCGCCCGCTGGACCGCGGCGCGCAGCCCCTCGTCATAGGTCGCGCCGGTGGCCGACACTGCGCTGTCCTCGATCGCCAGCCGTTCGCGAAGCGCGACGACGCGCGCGCCCTTGGCGCCCATCCCCATGTCAGGGCCGGCGGGGATCGTCTTCCACCCGCCCTTCGCCGCGATGCCGCGATAGGTGGCGAGCCCCTTGCGCAGCCCCTCATACCCCGCCCAAGGCGGCGGCAGCTCGGCGAACCACTGGCCAAGCCGATCGGCCTGCACCGCCTGCACGAACGAGGGATAGGGGTCGTAGGGCTGCGGCCGCAGCGCCCAGTCCGCCTGGAAATCCGCGGTATCGAGCCGCCCGGCGCGCACCGCCTTGGCATGGTCGAGCGCGGCGCGCACCAGCGCGTCGTTGTCGGCGGGCGCCGGCGCCGCCTTGCCCGAGAAGCGCAGCCCCTGCTCGTTGGTATCCTTGCCGAGCAATTGCGCAAGCAGCGCGGCCTGCTCGCCCGACAGCTTGGGCAACGGACGCTGCGCCGCGGGCGACGGCACGGGGACGGTCGGCACCTGAACGCGCGGCGCGGCGGGGGCCGCCGGCGCGTCCTGCGCCTCGGGCACGATGTCGGCCGGCAGCAGCGACTGCTGCGCCTGCGCCGTGCCGGCGAGCATCGTCGCCGCACCCAGAACCACCCCGAACCGCTTCATCGTCTTGCCAGCCATCAACCCGCCTCGCATCGGCGCCGGTACGCGCGCCTCTCACGCTCCACATAGCGACCCCGGCCGTCCCCCGCAAAGGCGAACCCAGGCCGCGCGGTGCATTTCTTGCAGGCCGAACCGCATGGCAGGCAACCACAGACACGAAAAAGGGCGGCCCATTGCCGGACCGCCCCTTCCCTGTCTCGACGCATCCGTGGATGCGGGCGAGCCGTTCGAGATTACTTGACCTCGACGGTCGCGCCGGCTTCCTCGAGCTGCTTCTTGATCTTCTCGGCCTCGTCCTTCGACACGCCTTCCTTGACGGGCTTCGGCGCACCCTCGACGAGCGCCTTCGCCTCGGTCAGGCCAAGACCGGTGATCGCGCGGACTTCCTTGATGACGTTGATCTTCTTGCCACCGTCGCCGGTCAGGATCACGTCGAACTCGGTCTTCTCTTCAGCGGCCGGCGCACCGGCGCCACCGCCGGCTGCCGGCGCTGCTGCAACCGCCGCAGCGGCCGAAACGCCCCACTTCTCTTCGAGCATCTTC
>CAJYIX010000037.1 GCA_913775315.1 uncultured Sphingomonas sp.
TCTTCGGAAAAAACGGTCGCAGTCGCTCCATCTGCTCGTCGGTCAGCCAAAACAGGTCGCTCATCCTAGTCTCCTCGCGGAGTCTGAATCAGATCGCGACGCTCACATCAATGGGTCCTGACCCTAACATCCGGCTTCGGCCGCCGCTCCCGAGAGGTACATAGGGGCGGCACGAGGGTCTGAGCCGAAGATCGCCGCTGAGATAGGGGCGATACCGATGACAGCATCAAGATCGAACGTCAGCGGCCTTTGCCCCTGACGCGATAACGCGCGTCGCGAGCGGACGCTTCCCCCAGCGAATCAACAGGAGAAGAAGATGAAGCGTAAATACGCCTTGGTCGCGGTGGCGGTCGTGCTCACAGGCTGCACGAGTGCCGAAGAGAAGATCTGCAGGGCGCAGTTCAGCGAAACCCTGCTGAACCCCGAAACCGCCAAATTCAGCGACTTCAAGCCAATCGACGCTCAGGAGCTTGACGGAGATCCGCTCTACGCTGGGCTCAAGCGGCTCACCGGCCGGATCGTCTCACCCACGAACGCCGCCTACTACGGCATCAAGGTCAAGGCACAGGGCGAGCTTGGCAACGAGATCACCAAGCGCCAGCTCTGTGCGGTCAACGCGGCCAAGGACACGTGCTTCTGCGTCCCCGCTAGCTGATGGGACGCCTCATCCTGGCGATTATCGCCTTCGTGCTGGCGATCGCGGTCATCAAGATGGTGATCGTAGCCCTCGTCATCGCGGGCCTGATCTTTCGCACCAAGGAAACGGTCGGGCTGCTGGCGATCGGCGGGGCGTTCACCTTCATCGCCGCCTTTCCAGTGATCGGGCTCAGCCTGCTTGCGATCGGTATCGTCGCCGCGATCGTCCACTCGATCAAGAAGGACAAGGCAGTCGCCGCTATCGATGACCCGCCTCAAGAATAGCCACCACAGCCATCACACCCACTCAGCCCCTCGGTTCACCGCCGGGGGGCTTTGTTGTTTCTGGAGAACAACATGATCAACATAACCAACGCGGCCACCCTGGCTGGCGCCTTACGAATGCCGGCTGACGTCCTGCTTAAGCGATTGCTACAACTGCGGCACGACCAACTCGTCGCCAATGTCGACAGCCAAAGCGATATCGGCGACCTTCGCCAGCACAAGATCGGCGGCTTTACGGATCTCACGTTCGATAAGGCACGCCGCAAGGCTCAGGAGCTGCGTGGCCGTGTCGTCGTCGGGGAGAACCCGACCGAGGAGCGCAAGCTGAAGCGGCAGGTCCCCACCGTCGCCGAGCTGGCGGAGCGCTATATGGCGCACGTTCGCAGCTACAAACGCAGCGCCGACATCGATCAGCGCTACCTCAACAACCACATCCTGCCCCGGTTCGGCCGGATGCGACTGGACGAAATCACTCAGGAGCAGGTCGTCGCGTGGCTGGACGCGAAAGTGAAGAAGGAGGGTTATGCGCTCGGCACGCGCAATCGGCTGCACGTCGTCCTCAGCTACATGTACAAGCTCGCCAAGCGCTGGGGCATGCCTGGATCGGACGTGAATCCGCTGCTCGGTGTGCCGCTCCCCAATCCGAACAACGAGCGCGAACGGTTTCTGACCCCCGAAGAGGCTCGGCGTTTGAAGGCTGGTGCCGAGGCAGACGACAATCCGATGATCAAGCACATCGTCGCCCTGCTGCTGCTGACGGGATGCCGAAAGCGCGAGCTGCTGGACGCCCGTTGGGAGGACTTCGACCTCACCGCTCGTCAGTGGAAGGTGCCGATGGCGAAGAGCGGCAAGCGTCGATTCGTGCCGCTGTCGTTGGAAGCGATCGCGGTGATCGAGCAACTGCCGAGGTGGGAGGGGTGCCCTTGGCTGGTACCGAACCCCGAGACGAAGTTGCCCTACACGTCGATCTATTACGCGTGGCACCGATCGACCAAGCGAGCGGGCCTAAAGGGTCTGCGTATCCACGATCTCCGGCATAGCGCCGCCAGCAACATGGTGAACGCCGGTCAGTCGCTCTACGTCGTGGGTCAGGTGCTCGGGCACGCTCAGCCCCGCACGACGCAACGATACGCCCACCTCAGTCAGGACACCCTTCTCGCCGCCGTCGATGCGGCGGCTGGGTTCATGGGCACGACCTGGACCGAGACCGCACCCGCATCCTGACACGCCACGTCCCCAAGCTCGGATCGAGAGTGCGCTCCTCTCGATCTGGGCGGGCGATGGGTCAAATGGGTGGCCCGCCAACCGGCGAATGGCACGTTCGATTGGACCCGCATCGCAACAGCGGAGGGCAGTGCGGTTGGGTCCTCGATGGGTCGAGGCCAACTCGTCGCCCGAACCGGCCAAATTTTCGTTATTTTTCTTCAACTATTTGTAATTACACGGGAAATCTGTTCATGCTGGTCTCTGCTCTCATGGGGCTGGAGACGATGCAGGCCGCGTACGCGCACGCGATCGCGAGCGACTATCGCTTCTATTCCTACGGGGACGCCTCGCTGTTGCTTCCGTGAGCGCGCGTCCCCGCGGAACTTACTTCAGCGTTGCCAGATACTTGACGATCGCCGCCCGCTTGGCGGGGTCCTTGACGCCCTGGTACATCATCTTGTTGCCCGGCGCCCAGGCGCGCGGGTCGGTGAGGAAGGCGTCGAGATTGGCGGGCGTCCACGCCGCCGTGCCCTTGGCCTTCAGCGCCGGCGAATAGGCAAAGCCCGGCGCGCTCGCGACCTTGCGACCGACGACGCCGTGCAGCGACGGGCCGACTCGCTTGGTGCCCGGCGTCACCGCGTGACACGCCGCACACGGCGCGAACGCCTGCTTGCCGGCGTCGGGTGCCGCCTGCCCCGCCAGTGCCGGCGTGCTCGCCATCAGGGCCAGACCCAGCTTCGCGATCGTCGATCCACGCATCCGCAACATCCTTTCAACGTTCATTTTATTCTGCGGTCGCTTTGATACGCCCGCGCGCTTGAACGCAAGCTGCATACGTCGTCTCGCCGCCCAGCGGTGCGCGCGCCTGTGCGCGATAGCGGACACAGCCCGCTAAGTCTTTGGCAACGCTCCGCCGCTAAGCCGGACCGGATGAGTGCGGGGCTAATCTTGGGCGGCGGCGGCGCGGCGGCGATCAGCCTTGCGCTTCTTTGCTGTGCCGCGGCGATGCTCGTCCTCTGGAATGTCGAGCGGCGGCGGATGCGTCGCCTGATCGTCGCCGCCAGCGTGGTGATCGGCGGCGAGCGGGCCGCCCGCTCCCCCGACGCGCTGCTGCGCCGGATCGGCGAACTCGCCGACCTGCGCGGCCGGGCCGCACAGACGCACGGCGTCACCGGCCTGCCCACGCGGGAGCCGCTGATCGCGCGGATGCACGCCGATGGCCGCGGCACGCTGGCGATCTTTGCCCTGGCCGATGTCAATCGCCTGAGCGCGTTCGACCCCGATCTGGGCGACGAAGTGCTCCGCCTGCTGGCGCACCGGATGGTCGCGATGATCGGTGCGCGGCGCCTGGTGGCGCAGGTCGACCGCAGCCATGTCGCTGTCTGGATCCACGCAGCCCCCGCCGCGGCGATGGCGGAGATCGAGGCGCTGGCCTATGCGATGGGCGACCGGCTATCGGCGGGCGGGCGCGAGATCGTGCCGGTGATCGGCGTGCGGCACGCGGTGCTGGGCGGTGGCGATCCTGCGGCAGAACTGATCCTGACCCGCACGCTCGCGGCCTTTTCGGCACCCGTCGGGGCCGCCGACGCCGAACCGATCGACATCCAGGCGATCGCGCGCGAACGCTATCGGATGGAGCAGGACCTGCGTCACGCGGTCCAGCGCGGCGAGCTTCGCCTCGACTTCCAGCCGCTGATCGATGCCGAAACCGCCCGCGTCGTGGGGGCGGAAGCGCTGATCCGCTGGCGTCATCCGACCCGCGGTCTCGTCTCCCCCGGCCAGTTCGTGCCGGTGATGGAGGCCAGCGGCCTCGCGCCGGAGATCGGCACCTGGGCGCTCAATACCGCGATCCGCCATGCGGCGGCGTGGCGGCGCGAGGGGCTGGGCCGCCTGCGCATCGCGGTCAACGTGTCGGGCCGGCAGCTGGAGGCGCACGACCTCGACCGCCTCGTCGCGCGGACGCTCGCCCGCCACAATATCGGCCCCGATGCCGTCGAGATCGAGCTGACCGAGAGCGTCGCGCTGGGCGACGGTGCGGCGGGGCGCGCGACCTTCGACGCCTTGCGCGCAATGGGCGTCCGCGTCGCGATCGACGATTTCGGCACCGGCTATTCGAGTTTCAGCACGCTGCGCACGCTCGCCTTCGACAAGATCAAGATCGACCGCGAGTTCGTGTCCCATGTCGATGCGAGTCGCGAGCGGCAGGCGATCTGCCAGAGCATCCTTGCACTGGGGCGCGGCCTCGGCATCCGGGTGCTGGCCGAGGGCGTGGAGCGGGCGGAGGAAGTCGCCTGGCTACACCGCCATGGCTGCCGCCATTTCCAGGGTTATTTCTTTGCCGCACCGCTCGATCCCGCGAGCTTTGCGGCCTTCGTTCGCGACCAGGATGCGCTGTCAGCGCGGCTGGCGTCTGCGATCGACAAACCGACAGTTGAGGAGCGTTTATGGGCATGACGTGGCGGACGATGGGGGCGGCTTCGCTCGCGCTGGCACTGGCGGCATGCGGCGGCGGCCCGCGGGTGGAGAAATCGGCCCCGCCGCCGCCCGCCAGCGGCAATGTCGCCACCGAAGTCGACGCGATCGCCGCGATGCTCGACCGCGGTGAAGCCAAGTTCGCGCGCAAGCGGATCGCCGCGGCGCTGAAGCGTGATCCGATGAATGCGAGTCTGCTGTTGCTGCGCGATTCGATCGAGCGTGATCCCATCGACCTGCTCGGGCCGCAAAGCTATCCCTACACGGCGAAGCCCGGCGACACGATGCAAGGGATCGCCGCACGCCTGCTCGGCAACCGGCTGAAGGCGTATCAGCTGGCGCGCTACAACCGGATCGAGGTGCCGGCATCGCTGACCGTCGGCACGGTCCTGCGCATCCCCGGCCAGCCGCCGCGCCCGCCGGCGCCTGTGCCGGTGCGTCGCCCCGATCCGGCGCCGACGCGCCCGGCCCCTGCCCCCGCGGCACGGCCGAAACCTACCCCCGCCGCACCCGCCACCCCCGTCCGCAATCCCGCGGCGGCGGCACGGGCCCGGTCCGCGGGACTGGCTGCGCTCAATGCGGGCAAGGCGGGTCAGGCCGTCGGCCTGCTTCGCCGCGCCGCCGCGCTCGATCCGGGCAACCCGGCGATCGCGCGCGACCTTGCCCGTGCCGAGCGGATCGCCGCGGCAGTGCGCGCGCGGCGGTAAGACGATCTAAACGCCGCGTTGATAATGCGGTCACTTCGGATGGCCGCGTATCGGGCCGGAGAGGAACGGCATGCAGACGCTGGGACGGTATCGGATCGAGGGATTGCTGGGCGAAGGCGCGATGGCGGAAGTCTATCGCGCCCACGACCCCGACATCGGCCGCGCCGTCGCGGTCAAGATCCTGAAGCCCGACTTCGCCCGCGACGCCGACCTCGAGGCCCGCTTCCTGCGCGAGGCGCGGGCCGCGGGCGCGCTCAGCCACCAGAATATCGCCACCATTTACGACGCGGGCGAGGCGGCGGGTGTCGCCTATATCGCGATGGAGCTGGTGGAGGGACAGCCGCTCGACGCGGTGCTTGCGGCGCAGGGGCGGCTTCCCTATGAGCGCGTGCTGTCGATCGCCCGCCAGCTCGCCGACGCGCTCGCCTATGCCCACCGCGCGGGGATCGTCCACCGCGACGTGAAGCCGTCGAACATCCTCGTGACCGCAGATGGGCGGCAGGTGAAGCTCGTCGATTTCGGCGTCGCCCGGCTGGGCGAGGCGGATGCGGGGCAGCTCGGGCGCACCCATGCCGGCCAGCTCGTCGGCACGCCGCGCTACATGAGCCCCGAACAGGCGCTCGGCCTGCCCGTCGACCACCGCGCCGACCTGTTTTCGCTCGGCGTCGTCCTCTATGAGATGATGACCGGCAAGGTCGCCTTCCCCGGCACCGGCCTTGCCACCATCGCGATCCAGATCGCGCAGGAGCGGGTCGAGCCGGTCGGCCGCATCGTCGGCGACTGTCCGCCGGGCCTGTCCTTCATCATCGACAAGCTCCTGTCGAAAAAGCCCGAGGCGCGGTTCCAGGACGGCACGCAGCTCGTCGCCGCGCTGGACCGTGAGATCGGCCAGGCGAAGGAGGCGGAGCCCACGCGCCGCGGCCTGCCGCTGCGCGTCAAGCTGCCGCTCGCGCTCGCTACGGTCACCGCGATCGCGCTGGCGGGCAGCATCGTGCCGATCCTCGACCGACAGGAGGGTGCGCTCGATCGCATGGCCGTCGTTTCGGGCGAGACGATCGCCTCGTTCGTGACCAGCAACGCCGCCGTCCTCGCCGCCGACAATGCCGGGCTGCCGGCCGAGCAGCAGGACTGGACCCCGCTTCAAGCCTTTGTCGCTGCGGCCGCGCGCGACGCGAACGTGCGAGAGATCGTCGTCGCCGACGCGAACGGCACCGTCCGCGCCGCCACCGACCCTGCGCGCGTCGGCACCCGCTATGCAGCGCCGGCAAGCGAGCCGGCGTTCGGCGGCGACGCGACGCAGGCTACCGATCGCGGGCGCGGCCCCGGCATCCGCTTCGTCCGGCCGATCGACTATGCCGGGATCGAGTTCGGCCGCGTCGATCTCGTTCTGAAGCGCACCGCGCTCGACGGCGCGGTGGCGCAGGCGAGGACGATGCTGACGCTGCTTGCCGCGATCGTCATGCTGGCGGTGCTCGGCGTCGGTTATCTAAGCGGCGCGCTCGTCGCCCGTCCGCTCCGCCGGCTGCGCAGCGCGCTGACGGAAGCGGCCGGGAGCGGCTTCGCCCTCCGCATCTCGCACCGCCGGCGCGACGAGTTCGGCGCTGTCTTCGACGCGTTCAACAAGACGGCTGAGGCGACGGAGACGCGCCTGTCGGCCGAACCCGGCGCCCCGCCCCCCGACCTTCGCGCGACGTGTGTCGTCGCACGCGCCGCCTGAGGCCAGCCGATGTATCTCCTTCAACTCTATGACGATGCCGTCTCACCCGATCCGGTCGAGGCACGGCTGCTGGGCGAAGGCAGCCTGATGCTCGGGCGCGATGGTGACGCGGATTGGACGATCGCCGATCCCGACTGTGCGCTGTCGCGCCGCCATTGCCGGCTGAACGCCGCGCGCGGCGCGCTCAGCCTCGAGGTACTCGGCACCAACGGCATGGTCGACGAGGCGACGGGCGAGCGGGTGGCCGAGGACGGCCCGGCGCTGGTCGCGACCCCCGCCGCCTGGCGGCTCGGCCGCTTCCGCCTCGTCGCGACGCGCGCGCCGATGGCCGATACCGGGCACGACGCCAGCCGCACGCTCGTGTCGGTCCCGCCGCTCGATGCGACGCTGCCCGTTCCCGCCGACTGGCAGGACGCGGCCCCCGTACAGGCCTATGCCGAAGGCTCGCTGCTCGAGGCTTTCTGCGAGGGGGCGGGCCTCGACGCTTCACTCCTGTCGAGCGAGGAGCCAGAGGAGATCATGCGCCGCGCCGGCGCGCTCTATCGCCAGATGCTGCTCGGCGTCGGCGACCTCATGTCCGAGCGGGACAAGGCGCGCGCCCGCTACAGCCTCGCGCGCACGACGATCGGGGGCGAGGGCAACAATCCGTTCAAATGGGCGCCGTCGCAGCGCCTCGCCATCGACCTGCTGCTCGCCGGCCCCAGTGGCTTCCTGTCGGGCCCCGCCGCGCTCAAGGCATCGTTCGAGGATGTGAAACGCCACCTCGTCGCGACGTTTGCGGGGCTTCAGGCCAGTCTGCGCGCCGCGATCGACAGCTTCGAGCCGGCCAAGCTCGACGAGGGGAGCAAGCGCGGTCTGTTCGCCGGCCGCGGCGCAGGCCTGCGCGATGCCGTCGCCGAACGCCACGCCGCACTGGCGAAGGAAGTCGAGGGCGGCGAGCCCGGTACGCTCGATCGCGCCTTCGTCGAAGGATACGACCGGACCGAACGCGAACTCGGGCGCCGGCGCGGGTGATCGCGATCCTCAGCCGCCTGCGCCGCGCCGCCGCGCCCCTGCCGCAAACCGGCGCATTCGCCTCCGCCGAAGCCAGCCATGTCGGCCGCGTCCGGCGCGTGAACGAGGACCGGACACTCGACCGGCCCGATCGCGGGATGTGGGCGGTCGCTGACGGAATGGGCGGCATGGCACGCGGCGACCTTGCCGCCGAGACCGCGATCAAAGCGCTGTCGGCTCTGGCCGATCAGGGCACCGTCAGCGAGGATGCGGTCACCGCGGCGCTGGCCGACACCGACCGCCGCCTGCGCGCCGATCCGGCGATGCAGGGCGGCGGCACGACGATCGTCGTTCTGCTCGCCGACGACGCGGGCGCGACGATCTTCTGGGCAGGCGACAGCCGCGCCTATCGATTGGAGGCGGCGCGCGCGGTGCCGTTGACGCGCGACCACAGCCTCGTCGCCGACCTCGTCGCCGCCGGCCTGATCGACGCCGCCGCCGCGGATACACATCCCCAGGCCAATGTCGTCACCCGCGCGCTCGGCGCCGGCGACCCCGCGCCGGTCGAACGCCTCCGCATCGACTTCACGCCCGGCGACCGGCTGATGCTGGCAAGCGACGGCTGCTATCGCTCGCTCGCGCCGGGGGACGCCCCCTTGAACCTCGACATCGACGATTGCGCCGCCCGCCTCGTCGCCAACGCCGTCGCCCGCGACGGCAGCGACAACGCCAGTTGCGTCGTGGTGGAGCGCCGTGCCTAAATCTGCACCAGATTGTTGAGGTTGATGATCGGGAGCAGGATCGCCAGCACCATCATCAGCACCAACCCGCCCATCAGCAGCAGCACCATCGGCTCGACCAGCGCGACTAGCGTCGCGACCAGCGCGTCGAGCTCGCGCTCCAGCTCGCCCGATGCGCGGCCGAGCGCGGGGGCCAGCCGCCCGCTCGATTCGCCCGAGGCGACGATCGCAACGAGCATCGAGGGAAACACCCCGCTCTCCGCCATCGCCGCGCGCAGGCTGATCCCCTCGCGCACGCGCCCCGCGATCGCGAGCGCCTTTTCTCGCACGAACAGGTTGGGCGTAACTGCCGCTGCGGCCTGAAGCGCCTCGACCAGCGGCACCGCGCTTTCGACCAGCGTCGCGAGGCTGCCGGCGAAGCGCGCGGCGTTGAACTGGCGACTGAACCGCGCGAACGGCCGCGTCTCGCTGAAGAAGCGATGGACGCGCAGGCGATTGGCCGGCACCCGCGCCCAGCGGCTATAGAGCAGGAACGACGTCGCCGCCGCGATCAGCACGTAGAGCCCGTAATGCTGGATGAACGCGCTCACCGCGATCAGCGCGCGCGTCAGGAACGGCAGTTCGGCCCCGCGCGACACGAACACGCGGACGATGTCGGGGACGACATAGACCATGAGCAGCACCATCATCCCGAAGCTGACGCATGCCAGCAGCGCGGGATAGAGGAGCGCCAGTTGCAGCTTCTGTCCGTTCGCCTGCCGGTTCTCGACGAACTCGGCAAGGTGATCGAGCACGCTCGCCAGCCGCCCCGACTGCTCCCCCGCGGCAACCGACGCGCGATAGAATTCGGGGAAGGCCCTCGGATGGAGGCCGAGCGCGGCAGCGAAGCTGCGCCCGTCGAGGATCGCGCCGCGCACGTCGGTGAGCAGCGCGGTGACGGCTGGCACCTCGGACTGCTGGGCGACCAGCCGCAGCGATTCCTCGATCGTGATGTCGGAGCCGACGAGCGTCGAAATCTGCCGCGTCACCGTCGCCAGTTGCCGCGCGGTCAACCCACGCCGACGCAGCGACGGCAGCTTCAGCCCGCCGACTGCCGGCCCGGCATCGTTCGCCGGCTCCACCGACAGTGGCAGCAGCGCCTGTTCGCGCAGCAGCGCGCGTGCGGCGGCGGGCGACGATGCCTCAATAATGCCCTTGCGCGAGCCCCCCTCTCGAGTCGCGGCGCGATAGGCATAGGCGGTCATGCGCGCGGGGCTTCGAAGCAGGCCATGGGGGCGTTGCTAAAGGGGAACGCCGCGCCCCGCAATTCGCCGTTTGCGCCGCCGTCGCCCCGCGCTAACGCGAAAAGCGATGGCAAAGGGCGCGACCAAGCAGAAACCCGGCGGCTGGGGCCGGCGCATCTCGGGCTGGCTGGCAAAGGCCGCGATCGCGTTCGTGCTGCTCAGCCTCGCCTTCGTCGCGCTCTATCGTTTCGTCCCGCCGCCCTTCACGCTGACGATGGCGGGCGACATCCTCGCCGGGCGCAGCGTGACCAAGGACTGGCGCTCGCTGGACGAGATCGACCCCGACATGGCGCGCGCGGTGATCGCCGGCGAGGACTCGGCGTTCTGTTCGCACCACGGCTTCGACTATACCGCGATCGCGGCGGCCGCGATCCGCAACGCCAGCGGCGGCAGGATTCGCGGCGGCTCGACGATCAGCCAGCAGACCGCGAAAAACGTCTTTCTGTGGCAGGGCGGCGGCTATGCGCGCAAGGCGGCGGAGGCGTGGTTCACCGTCCTGATCGAGGCGATCTGGGGCAAGCGCCGGATCATGGAAGTCTATCTGAACGTCGCCGAGACGGGCATCGGCACTTACGGCGTCGAAGCGGGCGCCCGCCGCTACTTCGGCCACGGCGCCGATCGCCTGACCGAGCGGGAGGCCGCACGGATCGCCGCCGTCCTGCCGCTGCCCAAGAAAAGGGCGGGTGTCGCCCCTCAGGGTTTCACCCGCCGCTATGGCAACACAATCACGCGCCGCATCGGCATCGTCCGGCGCGAGCGCCTTGACGCCTGCGTGCGCGGTTGAGGTTTACTCGACCGCCTTCTGCGCGGCGTCGCCAACCTTCTTGGCGCCGTCGCTGACGCTCTCGGCCGCGCCGGTGATCGCCTTGGTCTGCGCGCTCTCGTTACGGTTCTGGTTCATGAGGTAGAAGGCGCCGATGATGACCGCGATCAGCAGAACCACGCCGATCAGGATCGTGCCGCCCCCGCCGCTCTTGCGCTCGATCACGGTCGTGGTGTGCGGCTGGTCGCTATAGGTCGTGCGTTCCTCGATCATGTCTCGGTTCCCTCCGTTGATGATGGAGCCAACAACCGAACGTGAAAAAGAATGTTCCCGGCGCGGAATGTTCGCCTTGACAAGCGGATGGCGGAAACCTTCAACCAACTTGCTGGTTCAGGTAAAGCCAGCTCGCCGCCCCTGCGGCGGGCCAACGAATATTGCCATTTCCGGGGGAAGATCATGCGTGAGACCGTCGCCGTCCTTGCTATCGCCACGACGGCGGTCGCCGTCGCCAGCGTCGCGATCGGCGCGCCGCAGAACCAGCGTGCGGCGCTGAAGGCCGCGGTCGCGGCCCCGACGCGCACCCCCGCCAACGTCGCGCGTGACGGTGCGCGCCACCCGGTCGAGACGCTTTCCTTCTTCGGCGTGCAGCCGAACAACACGGTTGTAGAGCTTTATCCGGGCGGCGGATGGTACACCGAAATCCTCGCGCCCTATCTGAAGGACAAGGGCCAGCTCTGGGTCGCCGCGCCCGAAAAGGCGCTGGGCGGCGTGCAGAAGCTGATCGCGGGCAACAACGCCGTCTATGGCAAGGTGAAGCTCGCGACCGGCCTCGACGCCGTGCCCGCGGGCAGCGCCGATGTCGTGCTCACCTTCCGCAACGTCCACAACTGGCGCTTCGGCGGCCAGGATGCGGCGCAGCAGGTGTTCAATTCGGCGTTCCGCATGCTCAAGCCCGGCGGCACGCTCGGCGTGGTCGAGCATCGCCTGCCCGAGGCCCGCGACGCCGCCGCCGAGGAGAAGAGCGGTTACATGAAGACCTCCTCGGTCATCGGCTTTGCCAGGAAGGCCGGGTTCGAGGTCGTCGGCCAGAGCGAGGTCAACGCCAACCCCAAGGATACCGCCGACTGGCCGGGCGGTGTCTGGACCCTTCCCCCGACGCTCGCGCTCAAGGACCAGGACCGCGCGAAATACGTCGCGATCGGCGAGAGCGACCGGATGACGATCCGGTTCCGCAAGCCGAAGAAGTAAGGGAAGAAGCGGGACTAGGGCGCCCGGACGGGGTGACGGTCGATGGGTAGTCGTCCCCACCCTACAGTCATCCCGGACTTGATCCGGGATCCCGCTTCGTCTTCTCAGCGCCGGAGAGATCCCATGCACCTCACTTTCACCAAACGCGCCGGCAAATATGACGACCTGAAAATCACCCGCGCGTCCGGCCCGGCACAGGCGATCCCCTGCCCCAAAACAGGGCATCATCCCGCGTGACATGGTGCATTATGCGGTGGAAAGCGTCCTCGCCGACCGCGGCTTCCTGTCGATGGTGAAGGACGGCGCGGCGGCGGACTTCACCACGCAGGGCGGCGACGGCGAGGAAGGGGTCGAGCGGCTGGTCGAGACCTTTCGGGCCGAACTCTGGGGCGGCCGCGTGGCCGCCGACGACCTGATCGCCACCTACGAAAATGCGTGCAACGCGCGCGGCCACCCCGCCGTCCCGGTAACCGCCGCCCACATCGACGCGATCCGCGAGCGACTGACCCGACTGTCCGAACGCTGGGCCGGCCTTGCGGTCAACGAGGCGATGACGCTCGAGCTTTAGTCGGGCGAACCATCATCGAACAGTGCGTCGCCGTAGGGCAAATCAGCCAGCCGCGCGCGAAAGCATCGCGCGTGACACGGCCAGGACTGCATTTCGCCGTCGCGGGTTTCGATCGAAAGCGTGCTGGGGTCGGTCCTGCCGCGATCCACCGGCTCGGCGCAGAGGCAACAGACCCCGCCTCCGATCAGGCCAGCGCGCCGACCATTCACCCGCCAGCGCGCGGGCCACGGCACGAGACCACCCCCACATACAGCTCGCGCGAGCACCGCCAGCCCTCGCCGCCTTCGCGCCATTCGGCGAAGTAGGTGCCCGCCAGCCCGGCGTCGCTGCGCCATCGCCCGATCTCCGCCGCGACGCCCTCGCCCGCCTCGACCCGCTCGACCTCGCGCACGAAGCGGCCGCCTTCCGCGAGCAAACGACGCCATGCGCGCACGATCGCCGGGCGGCCGACCAGCGGCTCGCCGCCCGCCGGCACCAGCACGCAGTCGCGTGTGATCGGCCCCACCGCGCCCTCCACGCCGCCCGCCGCGATCGCGGCGTTCCAGTGGAGCCGCGCGGTGCGGATCGCGCGTTCCGTCGGGGTCACTGCGACAGCGGCACCACCGCCCCGCCCTTCATCACGAACGCCACCGTCTTGAGCACGCGCACGTCGCTCAGAGGATCGCCCGCCACCGCGATCAGGTCGGCGGCCTTGCCCGGCTCCAGCGAGCCGATCTCGCTTGCCAGCCCCAGCAGTTCGGCAGCGTTCACCGTCGCCGCCTGGATCGCCTGTACCGGGGTCATGCCGTGCTGAACCATCAGCTCGAACTCATCGGCGTTGCGGCCATGCTTCGAGACGCCGGCGTCGGTGCCGAAGGCGATGCGAACGCCCGCGGGCACCGCTTTCTCCAGCGCCTTGCCGGTGATCGAGATGCGCCAGTCGATCTTTTTGCGCACCTCCGGCGGATAGGCGTTGGGGTCGCGCGCGATCCGCTCCTTGTAGCCATTCACGGTGGACAGCGTGGGGATGTAGAAGGCGCCGGCCTTCTTCATCATCGCGATGGCCTCGTCATCCATCAGCGTACCGTGCTCGATCGAGTCCGCGCCCGCCGCCATCGCCACCTTGATCCCGTCGGCGCCGTGCGCGTGGACCGCGACCTTCTTGCCATAGAGGTGCGCGGTCTGGACGATCGCGTTCGCCTCGTCGTTGAACATCTGCGCGCCGAGGCCCGCGCCGATGCGGCTGTTGACGCCGCCGGTGGTCGCGATCTTGATGACGTCCGCCCCGCGGCCGATCTGGGTGCGGACGGCCTTGCGGCATTCCTCGACCCCGTCGCACAGATTGTCGGTATGCGGATGATCGCGCAGATCGTCGTTGAGCCCCAGCCGCGCGTCCATATGGCCGGAGGTGGTCGAGATCGACCGCCCCGCATCGACGATCCGCGGCCCCGTCGTCCACCCCCGCGCGATCGCATCGCGCAGCGCCAGCGTCGCCCCGTCGTCGCCCAGATTGCGGACGGTGGTGAAGCCCGCGCGCAACGTCTTCATCCCGTTCCACTGCGCCTCATAGGCGTGCATCTGCGGCCCCTCGGTGAACTCCGACAGCAGCCCCTCCTGCCCCGCCCGGTCGGACGCGAGGTGGACATGCGCATCGATCAGGCCGGGCAGCACGGTCTGGCTGGACAGGTCGATCACGCCCGCGCGGTCGGCGGGCGGCCGGTGCCCATCGATCAGCTCGACGATCCGCCCGTCCCGCACCACGATCGTCGTCGCCCCCCGCACAGGCTTGCCCGGCCGATCGATGACCCGGCCCGCGAGGATATAGGTGGTGGCCGGTGCGGGCGCCGCTGCAAGTGGCAGGGCCTGAAGCACGAGCGGCAGGAACAACGGCATGTGGGCACTCCCCGAAATTGCCCGCGGTTTGGCGCGGTGCGGATGGCGGGGTTGTTCCCCAGCGGCGCCGTGGTGGCAAGCGGGATGCCGCCAATCCAGCTATCGGCCCGATCCCGTTCCGATTGCCGATTAACGACGATTGGATGCGTGCAATCGGTATGGTGCCGCTGGCTGTTACTTGGAGACCGGGATCAACCGCTCGCGGAACCGTGCCTATAGGCCGTCGCCACGAATGTCGGTTTGCGTTCGCTGCGCTTCGAGGCGTGACATACGTGACGCTCCCACAGCAAGTGATAGCACAATGCGGCTGCAACGGCCGCCGAGATGCTGGCGAGCATTACCATCGACCATTCGGTGCCGCGACATATCCGCGATACGACCGATATTACCGGACCGTGGGTCAGATAGAGGCTGTAGCTGATCGTGCCGAGGGTAAGGAACGCCCGGGGAATGTCGACCGACTGCTCAACCAGTCGCGCCTTTGGACTCCGCAGAAACACGATGCCCGCCAGCGCGCCGGCAACAAACTCAAGATTGATGGGCGCAAGCAGGACGCCGGTGGGTGCCCCCGAAAAGCGACCGATGCAGATAAGGGCCGCCCATGCCGCCAGGACAGGAACAAGCCGCCCCGCAAGCATCGCCAGCCCGAAGACGAGATAAAAAAGCAATTCGTGCTGCAACGTCCAGGCGACGCTAAGCGCGGCCGGTGCGCCAAGCGGCAGCAGGGTCAGGCTTGGAAGCCATTGCCACTGCCTTTCGCCTTCGGTGAGGTGAGGGATCGCAACATAAATCGCCGCCAATCCGATTCCGACCGGCAGGTACGGAAGGTAAATTCGGCGGGCACGGCTCCCGATATATCTGCTGAAATCTGCAACCCCCCAGCGGTCGCCTGCATGAGCGATCGTAAGCACGAAGCCGGAGAGCACGAAAAAGAAATCGACGCGGAAGTATCCGTAACTCGCAATCGTCTGAACGAAACCGCCGGCACCCTTCGCGAAATACTCGGCGGAAATGTTCGCGTGATATGCTACTACCGCAAGAGCGGCCATGCCGCGACCGGCGTGGAGCGTTTTCAGCATCATCAACGACGCATAAAGTCACGCCGATATAATGGTTCCGGAAAAATCGGTTACGGGTATTTTGCCGGTCCGGAATCGACCTCATCCTTGCGGATGAATCGATGGTTTGACCTGTTCCGTCTCTTTGTATCCATAGTGAGGCAGCCCGTTTTTCGACCAGGCTTTTGGCCTCGATGGAGCACTTGTCAGCTGTCGCGCAAGTAGCGCCTGGCAATGGGAGCAACGTATTGCAGCAGAACTGCTTGCTAAGCCGGCGCTACCCCCACCACCTCAATCGCGCCCTCGCGGTCCTGATAGTCCACCGCTTCGCCCGGCTCGGCGTCCATCATTGCCTGGGCGATGGGGGCGGTGAAGGGAATGGCACCGTCGGTCACGTTGGCCTCGTCGCTGCCGACCAGAGTCACGGTGCGGGTCTGGCCGTTCAACCGGTACGTAACCCGCGTGCCGAACGCCACTGCATTACCTGCGGGCGCGGGCTGCACCTCCGCCGTGCTCGCGCGGGCGTGCCAGTAGCGCAGGTCGCGGCGGAGCGCCTTCTGCTCGTCGCCCGACGCCGCCTCGACCGCCGCCTCAAGTTCCGCCACCCGCGCCTCGATCAGCGCAAGGCCGCGTGCGGTGACGAGGTTGGGGCCGGGCGGCAGCGGCAGTTCGAAGGTCGGCTCGCGATGCGCGTCGTCGTCCTCGCGCCGGAAAGCGACGCTCATATCGGCTGGTTGAACGTATCGCAGGCGGCGGGATTGCCGGTCTGCAAGCCGACGCGCAGCCACTTCACGCGCTGGGCCGAGGTGCCGTGGGTGAAGCTGTCGGGCACGACTGTGCCGCCCGCCTCGCGCTGGAGCGTGTCGTCGCCGATCGCGTTGGCGGCGCGCAGTCCCTCCTCGATATCGCCGGGCTCCAGCCGGTCCTTGTTCTGCGCGGCCCAGACGCCGGCATAGCAATCGGCCTGAAGCTCGAGCCGCACCGACTGCGCATTGCCCTGTGCCTCGGGCAGCGAACGCTGCGCCTGGCTGACGCGCTGCGCGTCGCCGGTCAGGTTCTGGATATGATGGCCGACCTCATGCGCGATCACGTACGCCTGCGCAAAATCGCCCGCCGCACCGAACTTGTTCTGAAGCTCGTCGAAGAAGCTGGTGTCGAGATAGACGCCCTGGTCGGGCGGGCAATAGAACGGCCCCGCCGCCGACGTCGCCGACCCGCAGCCGGTCGACACGCCGCGCTGATAGAAGTTGAGCGTCGGCTCGCGATAGGTCTGCCCCTGCGCCTGGAACAGCTTGCCCCAGGTCTGCTCGGTCGAGGCGAGCACCTGGCACGAGAAGCGCCGCTCGGCGGTGTTGCAGACGCTGGCCCCGCTGGTCGGCGCGCCGTTTCGCGTCGTCGGCGCCTGTCCGCCGCCAGTCAGGCCGCCCAAACCGCCCATCGACAGGAAGATGATCCCAACCACGACGAGCAACCCGATGCCACCGCATCCCATCCCGCGCCCCAGGAACAGGGGGAGCAGCCCGAGCAGCGGAAACCCGCCGCCCCCGCCGCCGCCGGAGCCCAGGTCGCGGACATTGTCGCTGGGATCGAAATCGTCGAGGCGCATCGGCCCGCCCTTTATCTGGTTTGATCGTTACGCCCTCAAATGCTTGAGCAACCCTCGCCGTTGCAAGGCACATGACCGATTTTTCATCTGCCCCGCCATTGCCGCGTCGCAGCATTGAACCCATAACCCCTGCCATGGCCGATGCAGACGCTTCCCCGCCAAGCAAACGCCGTCGCAACGCGGCGATGCCGCTGCCCGATTGCGTCGCGCTGGTGCTGCAGGGCGGCGGCGCGCTTGGCAGCTTTCAGGCGGGCGTGATCGAGGCGCTGGCGGCGAGCGAGGTCGAGATCGACTGGGTCGCGGGCATCTCGATCGGCGCGGTCAACGCCGCGATCGTCGCGGGCAACTCGCCGGACAAGCGGGTCGAGCGACTCCGCGCTTTCTGGGACACGGTGACGGGCGCGCTGCCGAGCTTCCCCATCTACGAGGACGAGCGCATCCGCGAGGCCGTCCACGAATGGTCGGCGCTGGCGGTGGCGAGCTTCGGCGTCCCCGGCTTCTTCCGCCCGCGCGCCTGGCCGCCGGCGCTGGCGGTGCCCGGCACCTGCGGCGCGCTAAGCTTCTACGACACTGCGCCATTGGTCGAGACGCTGAACAAGCTGGTCGACTGGGACCTGCTCAACGACGGGCCGGTGCGCGTGTCGGTGGGCGCGGTCGAGATCCAGTCGGGCAATTTTCGCTATTTCGACAACCGCCTGGGCGATCGGCTCGACGCGCGGCACATCATGGCGTCGGGCGCGCTGCCGCCGGGGTTCGCGCCGGTCGAGATCGACGGCAAGCTCTATTGGGACGGCGGCCTCGTCTCCAACACCCCGCTGACGCATGTGCTCGACCATCAGGATGAGGCGATGCTGGTGTTCCAGTGCGATCTCTTCTCCTCGAACGCCGAGCCGCCACGCACGCTTATGGACGTCATGGCCCGCGAAAAGGAGATCCGCTACTCCAGCCGCACGCGCTGGGTCTCGGCCGAGGCGGTCCGCCGCCGGGGCGTCCGCGACGCGATCCGCCGCGTGCTTGACAAGCTGCCCGCCGGGATGGCGGACGACCCGGACGTCGAGGCACTCGCCGCGCTCGCCACCGAACACCCGCTCTCGCTCGTCCAGCTCATCCACCGCGCCAATGCGTGGGAGGGCGGCAGTCGCGACTACGAGTTCTCGCAGCGCACGATGCGCGAGCATTGGCAGGCGGGCCGCAATGCTGTCGCCGACACGATGGCGAACAGCCGCGTGCTCGCCGAAAACATCGTCGACGGCCGCACCGCCGCCTTTGACCTCACCCCTCGTCATCCCCACGGCTAAGGAAACGTCGCCATGTTCCTCAAGGGCAAGACCGCCATCGTCACCGGCTCCACCTCGGGCATCGGCCTTGCCTATGCCAAGGCATTGGCGGCGGAGGGGGCGAGCGTCGTCATCAACGGCTTCGGCGACGCCGATGCGATCGAGAAGGAGCGCGCCGCGCTCGAGGAAACGAGCGGGGCAAAGGCACTCTACGACGCCGCCGACATGACCAAGCCCGACCAGATCGCGGCGATGGTGCAGCGCGCGCACGACGAACTCGGCGGGCCCGACATCGTCATCAACAACGCCGGCGTCCAGCACGTGTCGAAGATCGAGGATTTCCCAATCGACAAATGGGATGCA
Organism: uncultured Sphingomonas sp.; assembly: GCA_913775315.1. Classification (GTDB taxonomy): domain Bacteria; phylum Pseudomonadota; class Alphaproteobacteria; order Sphingomonadales; family Sphingomonadaceae; genus Sphingomonas. Next base: position 18,795 of record CAJYIX010000037.1, read on the forward strand.
ATCATCGCGATCAACCTCACCTCCGCCTTCCACGTCATCCGCGCCGCGGTGCCGTTCATGAAGAAGAAGAAGTGGGGCCGGATCATCTCGACCGCCTCCGCGCATTCGAAAGTCGCCAGCCCCAACAAGGCCGCCTACGTCGCCGCCAAGCACGGGATCGCCGGCCTGACCAAGACCGTGGCGCTGGAGACCGCGACATTCGGCATCACCGCCAACGCGATCTCGCCCGGCTATGTCTGGACCCCGCTGGTCGAGAAGCAGATCCCCGATACCATGTCGTCGCGCGGCCTGACCCGTGAACAGGTCATCAACGACGTGCTGCTCGACGCCCAGCCCACCAAGGAGTTCGTCACCGCCGAACAGGTCGCCGCCTTCGCGCTGTTCCTGTGCCGCGACGAAGCGGCGCAGATTACCGGCGCCAACCTGTCGATCGACGGCGGCTGGACGGCGTAAAGTCCGCGCCTCATCTTCGCGTACCGCGGCGAAGGCCGGGGTGCGCGAAGGTTGCGGCACTCGCCGTCCGAAATGCGCGATTGACCCCGGCGCACCGGGCGTCATGATAGCAACCGTGCGTACCCATTTTTTGAAAACAGCCGCCGCCCTCGGGCTTCCCCTCGCAATCGCCGCGTGCGGTGGTGGCGGCGACCGGACCGAGGTTCGGAGCGCGGCCGCGAAACCCGCGCCGATCCGGTCTGCAACGACGACCGACTGGCGCGTCGTCGCCTCCGACGCCGATCGCGACCGCATCCGCCGCTGGCGCGATGCCTGGATGGCCGCACTTCCAGCCGCGCGACGCGTCAATGCAGCGGAGGTCGCGGCGCAGGGCGCGCTTTTCGACCCCGATCGCGCGCTGTCCGACCCGGCCCCGCCCCCCGGCCGCTATCGCTGCCGCGTGTTCAAGCTGGGCTCCGCGAGCGCCAGCGGCCTCGCCTATGTCGCCTACCCCTATTTCGACTGCCGCGTCGGCGACGAGGGCGAGTTGAAAAGCCTGTTCAAGGAAACCGGGTCGCAGCGCCCTGTCGGCCTGATCTTCCCCGACAGCCCGACGCGCCAGGTATTTCTCGGCACGCTGGTGCTCGGCGACGAGACCCGCGCGCTCGATTACGGGCAGGACAAGGACCGCGACATGGCCGGCGTGATCGAGCGGGTGGGCGACAAGCGCTGGCGCCTGACACTCCCCTGGCCGCGGTTCGAATCGCAGGTCGATGTGGTCGAGTTGGTGCCCGCCGCCTGAGCGATCAGGCGACGCGGCGCTCGCCGGCCGGCAGCCCGCTCGCATCGCCGGCAATCAGTTGCTCGGACAGCGTCGGCCAGCCGGTGAATGCCCAGTCGAGCGGATATTCCTCGCGCATGATCTGGTCGCCCGACAGGCTTTCCTCGGGCACCACATCCTCGAGCGGCAGCGGCCCACGCCCCCGGCAGTCCCAGAAGACGCGGACCCTCGGCCGCGAGGCGCGCCGCCCGTTCGGCAGCGTCACCGCCAGCCGGTTCGACCGCATCCGAACGAGCAGCCCGGGCGGAAACACGCCCACCGTCTTCATGAACGCAAACAGCATCTCGCGGTCGAAATGCCCGGTCCATTCGGCCATCCGCCCGATCGCCTCGGCGGGAGACCACGCCTTTTTATAGACGCGGTTGGACGTGAGCGCGTCGTACACGTCGCAGATAGCCGCGAGGCGCGCCCAGCGGCTGATCGCCTCGCCCTTCAGCCGGAAGGGATAGCCCGATCCGTCGATCCGCTCGTGATGGTGGCGGCATACGTCGAGGATGATCTCGCTCATGCCGCCATGCCGGCTGAGGAGGAGATAGCCCTGCTCGGGATGCGTGCGGACGATCGCGTACTCCTCGTCGGTGAGCGAGGCGGGCTTGGTCAGGATGTGGTCGGGCACGACCATCTTGCCGATATCGTGAAGCAGGCCCGCCAGCCCCAGTTCGAACACTTCCTGCTCGCTCAGCCCCAGCGTGCGGGCCAGACCGGTCATCAGCGCGCTGACCGCCAGCGAATGGACATAGGTATATTCGTCACGCTTCTTCAGCCGCGTGATCGCGATCAGCGCGTACGGGTTGCGAGAGATAGAGGCGATGACGTCCGCGGCAATCGGCACGAATGCATCGAGGCGCAGCGTCTCGCCCGCATGGGCCGAAGAGAACAGGCCGGCGATATCGCGGCTGGCGGTCGCCACCATCGCCTGTGCCCGTGCGCGCTCGTCCTCGAAGCTTGTCGCTGCGTGGGTCGCCAGCAATGCGCGCGGCAGCGTCAGCGGCTCCTGCGCCACCACCGGCGCCGGCGCCGCATCGCCGAGAGGGATCCCGCGCCGCTCGTCGATCACCACCCCCTTCACGTCGCTCGCCAATATACGGTCGAGGTCGCTCCGGTCGGTCAGTAGGAATCGGGTCAGCCAGAAGGGATGGTCGGTCCACGATCCCTCGAACCCATGGACGAACATGCCGAGGCGCAGTCGGTCGGGGGCTATCGTTCGAAGGGCAGTCGCGCGCATTATCCGCCCGGCATTAGCCGCAATCGATTAAGGGACGATTGAACGTCGCCCCCCCGGTCCGTGCGATTGCGTACCGCCACGGGGATCGTGCGCGCTTATGCCCCGACCCGAGGTTCGATAGCGCCCCCCTTTCCCGCGGCGCGGCCCCTTGCTAAGGCCCCGCTCGAATCTTCGCATTCGCAACATCGCCGGTTGCGCCCGCGCGGCCCCCTGGCCGCCTCCCCGCCGCGACCGGACACGACCGGGAAGGCATTGAATGACCGCCATCGGCAACGACACGCTCGGCACGCGCGACACCCTCACCGTCGGCGGCAAGTCCTACGAATATTACAGCCTGGCCAAGGCCGCGGCGAAGCTCGGCGACGTCAGCCGCCTGCCCTTCTCGATGAAGGTGCTGCTCGAGAACATGCTGCGCTTCGAGGACGGCGTGACGGTGACGCCCGACGACGCGCAGGCGATCGTCGACTGGCAGAAGGAGCGTCGTTCGGATCGCGAGATCCAGTATCGCCCCGCCCGCGTGTTGATGCAGGACTTCACCGGCGTTCCCTGCGTCGTGGATCTTGCGGCGATGCGCGATGCGATCACCGGCCTCGGCGGCGACGCGGCCAAGATCAACCCGCAGGTTCCCGTCCACCTCGTCATCGACCACTCGGTCATGGTCGACGAGTTCGGCACGCCCAAGGCGTTCGAGAACAATGTCGAGATCGAGTATCAGCGCAACGGCGAGCGGTACGAGTTCCTGAAGTGGGGATCGAAGGCGCTCGACAATTTCTCGGTCGTGCCGCCGGGCACCGGCATCTGCCACCAGGTCAACCTCGAATATGTCAGCCAGGCGATCTGGTCGTCGACCGCCCCTGACGGCGCGACCATCGCCTATCCCGACACGCTGGTCGGCACCGACAGCCACACGACGATGGTCAACGGCCTGGGCGTGCTCGGCTGGGGCGTCGGCGGGATCGAGGCGGAGGCGGCGATGCTTGGCCAGCCCGTGTCGATGCTGATCCCCGAGGTCGTCGGCTTTAAGCTCACCGGCAAGCTGGCCGAGGGCATCACCGCCACCGACCTCGTCCTCACCGTCACCCAGATGCTGCGCGCCAAGGGCGTCGTCGGCCGCTTCGTCGAGTTCTACGGGCCCGGTCTCGCCTCGATGAGCCTCGCCGATCGTGCGACGATCGCCAACATGGCGCCCGAATACGGCGCGACCTGCGGCTTCTTCCCCGTCGACGACCGCACGCTCGATTACATGCGCCTCACCGCGCGCTCGGAAGAGAATGTCGCGCTGGTCGAGGCCTATGCCAAGGCCAACGGCTTCTGGCGCCATGACGATGCCGAGGACCCCGTGTTCACCGACACGCTCGAGCTCGACATGTCGACCGTGGTGCCGAGCCTCGCCGGGCCGAAGCGCCCGCAGGACCGCGTGCCGCTGACGGACGTGGACGACGTGTTCAACGGCGACCTCGCCAGCGTCTACAAGAAGCACGCGCCTGCCCGCGTTGGCGTCGAGGGCAAGGACCACGACATCGGCGACGGCGACGTGGTGATCGCCGCGATCACGTCGTGCACCAACACCTCGAACCCCTCGGTGCTCGTCGCCGCCGGCCTCGTCGCGCGCAAGGCACGGGCGCTCGGCATCAAGCCCAAGCCCTGGGTCAAGACGTCGCTGGCGCCGGGTAGCCAGGTCGTCACCGACTATCTGGACAAGGCGGGCCTCAGCGAGGACCTCGACGCGGTCGGCTTCAACCTCGTCGGCTATGGCTGCACCACCTGCATCGGCAATTCGGGGCCGCTGGCCGAGCCGATCTCGGCAGCGATCAACGGCAACGACATCGTCGCCGCCTCGGTCCTGTCGGGCAACCGGAACTTCGAGGGCCGCGTCAGCCCGGACGTGCGCGCCAACTTCCTCGCCAGCCCGCCGCTGGTCGTCGCCTATGCGCTGAAGGGCACGGTGACCGAGGATATCTACTCGACCCCGCTCGGCGAGGGCACCGACGGCCCGGTGTTCCTCAAGGACGTGTGGCCCTCGAACGACGAGGTCCGCGAGGTGATCGAGGCGAACATCGACGACGAGATGTTCCGCTCGCGCTACTCCAACGTCTATGCCGGCGACCGCCACTGGGCGGGCATCAGCGTCGAGGGGTCGGACACCTATGCCTGGCCGCCTGCCTCGACCTACATCGCCAACCCGCCCTATTTCGAGGGCATGGACATGACCCCCGCCCCCGTGGGCGACATCGTAGAGGCAAAGCCGCTCGCGATCCTGGGCGATTCGATCACCACCGACCACATCAGCCCGGCGGGCTCGATCAAGGCCGACAGTCCCGCTGGCACGTGGCTGATGGAGCATCAGGTGTCAAAGGGCGACTTCAACAGCTACGGTGCGCGCCGCGGCCACCACGAGGTCATGATGCGCGGCACCTTCGCCAACATCCGCATCAAGAACGAGATGGTCCCCGGCATCGAGGGCGGCATGACCCGCTACGGCGCGGAGGTCATGCCGATCTATGACGCGGCGCAGCGGCACAAGGCGGACGGCACCCCGCTGGTCGTCATCGGCGGCAAGGAATACGGCACCGGCTCGTCACGCGACTGGGCGGCGAAGGGTACCAACCTGCTCGGCGTCCGCGCGGTCATTACCGAGAGCTTCGAGCGCATCCACCGCTCCAACCTCGTCGGCATGGGCGTGCTGCCGCTGGTCTTCGCCGAGGGCGTGACGCGCCAGACGCTGAGCCTGACCGGCGACGAGACGTTCACGATCCGCGGCGTCGCCAGCCTCAAGCCGCGCCAGGACGTCGAGGTCGAACTGACGCGCGCCGACGGCACGAAGGAAACCTTCATGACCAAGTGCCGCATCGATACCGCCAACGAGCTGGAATATTTCCTCAATGGCGGCATCCTCCAGTACGTGCTGCGCAAGCTCGCCGCCTGAGGATTGCGACCGTGAAACAGGGGGCGGTCCGGTGATAGCCGGGCCGCCCTTTTTCATGCGCCGGTCAGACGAGCAGCTTGGCCCCGACGATCGCCAGCGTCCCCGCCAGCACGGTGCGCAGCACCCGGTCGGGCACGCGGTGCGCGGCTAGGCTGCCCAGCACGATGCCCGGCACCGACCCCAGCAGCAGCGAGCCGAGCAGGCCAAGATCGACCGATCCCATCAGCCAGTGCCCCGTCCCCGCGATCAGCGTGAGCGGCACCGCATGCGCGATATCCGATCCGACGAGGCGATTGGTCGGCAATTCAGGATAGAGGATCAGCAGCACCGTCATCCCGAGCGCCCCCGCCCCGACCGAGGAAAGCGCGACCAGCACCCCGAGCAGCGCGCCGAGCACCACTGTCGCGATCGCAACCTGCCGCGCCGGACGCGGCGGGCGCGAGCGGACGAACGCCGCGACGATCTGCGCGCGAAAGAAGATCGCGACCGCCGTCGCGATCAGCGCGAGGCCGAGCGTGACGGTAATCACATGTGCCGTCGCCCCCACCGACACGTCCAGGCGGCTGAGGACAAGGAGCGTCAGGATCGTCGCGGGCACACTGCCCGCAGCCATGCGCCGCACCACGCGCCAGTCGATCGTGCCGCCGGCCCCGTGGACCACCGTTCCCACCGACTTGGTGACTGACGCATAGAGAAGATCGGTGCCGACCGCGGTCGCCGGATGGAAGCCGAAGGCAAGGACCAGCAGCGGCGTCATCAGCGAGCCGCCCCCCACGCCGGTCAGACCCACGAGGATACCGACCATGAGACCGGCCACCGAATAGAGAAGATCGCCCTGCATCAACGCAGCCGTCCGGCCCCGTGGCTGGCATGCGCGCCCGTGGCGATGGTCATGCTCGGCGTCCTTCTTGAGCGGTCTGGAACCCGAAGCCTACATCGTCCGCGCTCATCGGCGCTGCGGCAATTCCTTGTCCGGGGCCAAGCAGCGCTCGCGGCGATCAGAAGGCGTAGACCAGCGATGCGCGGCTCGTCGTGTCGGTGCTTACCCGGCCTACCGGCGGCTGCGATTCATATTGGACCACGTAGGACAGTTGCATCTGAAGCGGCCCCAGCACCTTGGCGCTGAGCGCCGACACGCTCGAGATCGTGCTGTTCGCCGACTGGAGATAGGCCGATGCGTCCTGACGGAACGACAGGCTGGGCGACAATTGCCAATCGAAGTCGACCGATCCGCGCGCAGCGATGTTGTTTTCCAGCGTCAGGTCGATGAAGTCGGTACGCCGGAATGCCGGCCCCAGTTCGACCTCCAGCGACATGCCAGTCCGCTTGATCGGGGTATAGCCCGCGCCCACCGACGCCGAATAGCGGCTGGTATAGCCGAGGAACCGATCCGCCTCGAACTGCGCCGCGCCATAGAAATAGAGGCGGTCGTCAACCTTGTAGTTGGGCTCGTACGACGCGACGTAACGCTCGCGCGAGACGACGCCGAAGCTTTCCTGATAGTCCGCCTGCGCCATCCATTTGTGGCGCCAGCGAAGCCCCTCGCGCGTGACCTCGACCTTGGCGGAGACGCCGGTGTTGTCCGAATTGCCGCCCTGTTGGAACGCAGCGACCTCGGCCCGCCCCTTGATGAGCGAGAGGAAGTCCGCCTCACGCAGCCGCTGCTGGGCGCTGGCATAGCGGTCGTTCTTCCATGCCTGTGCGATCCGCGCCATCGCCGGGGCGGCGGGAATCTTGGTCAGGTTGGCGTATTTGACGAGCGTGTCGACCTCGCCCTCGTTGCCGCTGGCGATCGCGGCGTCGAGCATCGCCTTGAGCTCGACCGGGATCGTCACCGGCTGCGCCTGCTGGATCGGGTCGTCGCCCGACACGATCGCCACGGCGACGAGGGGGAAGGATTGCAAGAGCGGCATCGTCGCCTCCTAACCGCCCAAAGGCGGCGACAGGATGACGCTAGGGCAAGCCCGCCGGATCAGCGAACCGATCCACCGTGCGTGCGGAGCGCTTCGCCGAAGATCGACAAGAGTTTTTGATAAAGATCGCGCTTGAACGGCACGATCAGGTTGGGGAGTTGCTCCGGCTCGACCCAGCGCCACGCGCGAAACTCGGGCTCTGCGGTCTCAATGTTCACATCGGTGTCGGTGCCGTTGAAGCGGAACAGGAACCAGCGCTGCCGCTGCCCGCGCCACTTCCCCTTCCAGATACGACCGATGAGCTCGTCGGGCAGGTCGTAGAAGAGCTCGTCCGGCGCCTCGGCCAGCAACTCCACCTTGTCCGGCGTGATCCCCGCTTCCTCGCCAAGCTCGCGGATCGCGGCGTCGAGCGGGGCTTCGCCGGGGTCGATCCCGCCCTGCGGCATCTGCCAGGCCTCCACCACCGAATCGAGCCGCTGGCCGACGAACACCTCGCCCCGGTCGTTGAGCAGCATCACGCCGGCGCAGGGGCGATAGGGCAGGTCGGCAATGTCGGACATATCGGCTCCGGGGATTGGCGCGGGGGGAGGCGGCCCCCTAACTAGGGATGCGTGATCCCGATTGTCCACCACCCCGATTACATCGCCCCCGCCCCCGTTCGCAGCGGCTATCAGTGGAACAAGAACGGCCTCGTCCGCGACCTGCTGCGCGCGAGCGACGCCGCGCTCGACTGGCATCAGCCCGAGCCGATGCCGCGCCGTTGGCTGGAGGCGGCCCACGACGACGATTACGTGGCTGAGGTGATCGAGGCGCGCGTGCCGCCGGTGAAGGAACGGCGCATCGGCTTCCCCGTCACGCCCGCGGTCGCCGCCCGGTCGCAGGCCGTGCCGGGCGGCACGTACCTTGCCGCGCGGCTGGCGCTCGAACACGGCTATGCGGCGAACACCGCGGGGGGCAGCCACCATGCGCTGGCGGACACGGGCGCCGGCTATTGCGTGTTCAACGACCTCGCCGTCGCCGCGATCCGGCTGGTGGAGGAAGGGACGGTCGGCCGCGTGCTGATCGTCGATTGCGACGTGCATCAGGGCGACGGCACCGCCGCACTCACCGCCGGGCGGCCGGGCATCGCCACCTATTCGATCCACGCCGAAAAGAACTTCCCCGTGCGAAAGGCCGTCTCGACGCTCGACGTGCCGCTGCCCGACGGCGTGACCGACGATGCGTATCTGGCGACGCTGGAGGAAACGCTGGCGCCGATGATCGACGGATTCGGCCCCGACCTTATCCTCTATCAGGCGGGAGTCGATCCGTTCGAGGGCGACCGGCTGGGGCGGTTGTCGCTGACGCTCGACGGGCTGGCCCGGCGCGAGCGGCTGATCGCCCGCCTCGCCCTTAGCCGCGGCCTGCCCGTCGCGAGTGCGCTCGGCGGCGGATACGGCAGCGACGGGATGGAGGTCGCGGCGCGCCACGTCGCCTCGATCCTGACATTGGGCCAGGCGATGCTGGGCGATACCGCCCTTGGACCGGGTCGCGAGGCTGCGGGAACGGTTTAGGCCGACGGGCGTCGCCATCGCACGTCACGAAAGGCCCGCATGTCCGATCCCGTCATCCTCTGGTTCCGCCGCGACCTGCGCCTTGCCGACCAGCCGGCGCTTGCCGCGGCGTGTCGGGACGGACCGGTCATCCCGGTCTTCATCCTCGATGACGACGCGCCGAAGCATCACGCGATGGGCGGCGCATCGCGCTGGTGGCTGCACCACAGCCTGGAAAGCCTCGCCGCCGACCTGAAGGACAAGGGCTCGCGCCTGATCCTTCGCCGCGGCAAGTCGGCCGAGGTGCTGGCGAAGCTCGCCGAGGAAACCGGCGCCGCACGCGTCCACTGCATCCGCCATTGGGAGCCGTGGTGGCGCAATGCCGAGCGGGCGGTGGCGAAGGACCTCGAACTGTGCTGCCACGACGGCAACTACCTCGCACGCCCCGGCTCTATCACGACGGGTGCGGGTAAGCCGTTCCGTATCTACACGCCCTTCTGGCGCGCGCTGAAGCAGCACATGCCCCCCGCCGATCCGATCCAGCGCCCGCGTGACATCCCTGCGCCTTCGAAATGGCCCAAGTCGGACAAGCTGGCGGACTGGTCACTCCTCCCGACCAAGCCCGACTGGGCGAAGGGCTTCGACGAGTGGCAGCCGGGCGAGGCAGGCGCGCACAAGCGGCTCGATGCCTTCGCGCGCCACGCGGGCAAGTACGACGAGGAGCGCAACTTCCCCTCGATCGAGGGTAGCTCTCGCCTGTCCCCGCATCTCCACTTCGGCGAGATTTCGGCCGCCCAAGCGTGGCACAAGACCGCCGACGTGGGCGGATCGGTGCAGACGTTCCTGTCCGAACTCGGCTGGCGCGATTATGCGCAGAACGTCATCCTGCAATTCCCCGCATATGCGACCGAGAATGCGCGGGAGAATTTCGACAAGCTGCCGTGGCGGACGGGCAAGGCGGCGAAGGACGACCTCAAGGCGTGGCAGCAGGGCCACACCGGCTATCCGATCGTCGACGCCGGGATGCGCCAGCTCTGGCAGACCGGCTGGATGCACAATCGCGTGCGGATGATAACCGCCAGCTTCCTCATCAAGCATCTGCTGATCGACTGGCGCGAGGGGGAGCGCTGGTTTTGGGACTGCCTGGTCGATGCCGATTACGGATCGAACGCGGTCAACTGGCAGTGGACCGCGGGGTCCGGCATCGATTCGAACATGTTCGTCCGCATCATGGCCCCCCTCACCCAATCGGAGAAGTTCGACGCCGCCGATTACATCCGCGAATGGGTGCCCGAGCTGAAGGACCTGAAGGACGCTGCGATCCACGATCCGGACGAAGCGGGGTGCCGTCCCAAGGCCTATCCGCCCAAGATCATCGGCCACCGCGAGGCACGCGAACGCGCGCTGGAGGCAGCGAAGAAAACGAAGTGATTGCCTAAACCGCCCCTGCTGCCCCAAGGGGCGGCGGATGAGCGGGATGCTTCGCAACAGGGGACGCCGGACGGGCGAGATCAGCGGGCGCGTGCCGGGCTGGCTCGATCGGTTGTTCGTTCCGCTGCTCGACCGGATCGACCGGGGGCTCACGACCGGCTCGCTCGACGTGACGCTGCCCGGCGGCGGCTTTCGCCGGCTGGGCGGGCGAGCGCCGGGTGCGGCGGCGGTGGTCGACCTTCGCCACTGGCGCGCGCTCTATCGCCTTGCCACCGGCGGATCGTCGGGCTGGTACGAGGCATGGGTCGCGGGCGAATGGGCGAGTCCCGACCCGACCGCGCTGTTCGAGCTGTTCGTCGCCAACCGGCAGGGTCTGGGCGACACGGCCCGCGCCCGCCCCTGGTCGCGGCTTGCACGCCGGATCGCGCACCTTGCCCGCCGGAACGACCGCAAGGGTTCGCGGGCGAACGTCGCCTATCACTACGACCTCGGCAACGACTTCTACGCCGCGTGGTTGGACGAGACGCTCACCTATTCGAGCGCGATCTTCGCCGACCCCGCCGAGCCGCTGGAGACCGCGCAGCACCGCAAGCTCGCCGCGATTCTCGAGCGGACGGCGACGAGGCCCGGCGACCGCATCCTCGAGATCGGCTGCGGCTGGGGATCGTTCGCGTCTACCGCGAGTGAAGCTGGCCGCCATGTCCACGGCCTGACGCTCTCGACCGAACAGGCGGCGCACGTCCGCGCACTACGCCTCACCGATGTCGAGGTGTCGCTGACCGACTATCGCGACGCCACCGGCACCTATGACGCGATCGCCAGCATCGAGATGGTCGAGGCGGTGGGCGAGAAATATTGGCCCGACTATCTCGCCGCCATCGCTCGCCTGCTGAAACCTGGCGGCCGCGCGGCGATCCAGTATATCGCGATCGACGATGCGATCTTCGAGGCGTACGCACGCAACGTCGACTTTATCCAGACCTATGTCTTTCCCGGCGGGATGCTGATCTCCGAAAGCCGGTTCCGCGCGATCGCCGGGCGTGCGGGCCTCGAATGGCGAGACGCCCACGCCTTCGGCCTCGACTATGCCGAAACGTTGCACCGCTGGCGCGCCGCCTTCGACCGGGCGGAGGCCGAGGGGCGGCTCCCCGCCGACCTCGACGCCGCGTTCCGCAATCTATGGCGCTACTACCTCATGTATTGCGAGGGCGGGTTCCGGGGCGGCGGGATCACCGTGGCGCAGGTGACATTGGTGAAGCCCGCCGCCTGACCTCTTAGTGCTGGCCCGCCTTCACCTGGCGGCGGAAGCGATGCAGCAGCGGTTCGGTATAGCCGTTGGGCTGATGCCCGCCTTCGAACACCAGCGCGCGCGCCGCCTGAAAGGCGAGGCTGTCATCCCAGTGCCCCGCCATCGGGCGATAGGTCGGATCGCCCGCATTCTGCGCATCCACCTTCGCCGCCATGCGACGCAGCGCCGCCTCGATCTCCTCGGCGCTCGCGACGCCGTGACGCAGCCAGTTGGCGAGGATCTGCGACGAGATGCGCAGCGTCGCGCGGTCCTCCATCAGGCCCACGTCGTTGATGTCGGGCACCTTGGAACAGCCGACGCCCTGATCGACCCAGCGCACGACATAGCCGAGAATGCCCTGCGCATTGTTGTCGAGTTCCCGCGCGATCTCCTCGCGCGACCAGTTGCGGCCCGTCGCCAGCGGCACGTCGAGCAGCTTGTCGAGCCTTGGCAGTGCCTCTTCGCGCCGCGCCGCCTGCCGCGCGGCCACGTCGACCTCGTGATAATGCATCGCGTGGAGCGTCGCGGCGGTGGGGCTCGGCACCCACGCGGTCGAGGCGCCCGATTGCGGGTGCGCGACCTTCTCGCGCAGCATGTCGGCCATCCGGTCGGGCGCGGCCCACATGCCCTTGCCGATCTGCGCCCGCCCGCCCAGGCCGTGGCGAAGCCCGATCAGGACATTGCGATCCTCATAGGCCTTGATCCACGCGCTCCCCTTCATCTCGCCCTTGGGGATCACCGCGCCGCCCGCCATCGCGGTGTGGATCTCGTCGCCGGTGCGGTCGAGGAAGCCGGTGTTGATGAAGACGATCCGGTCCCTCACCGCATGGATGCAGGCGGCGAGATTGGCGGAGGTCCGCCGCTCTTCGTCCATCACGCCGACCTTGATCGTATGGCGGGCAAGACCGAGCAGGTCCTCGACCGCATCGAACAGGCGGTTGGTGAACGCCGCCTCGTCCGGCCCGTGCATCTTGGGCTTCACGATGTAGATCGAGCCCGCGCGGCTGTTGCGAAAGCGGCCGAGCCCGCGCAGGTCGTACAGCCCGATCAGGCTGGTGACGATCGCATCGAGGATGCCCTCGGGCGCCTCGGTCCCGTCGATCAGATGCACGGCGGGCGTCGTCATCAGATGGCCGACATTCCGCACGAAGAGCAGGCTGCGACCTGGCAGTGTCAGCGGCTGATCGCCGACCCGGTACTCACGGTCGGGATTGAGCGCGCGGGTAACGGTCCGCCCGCCCTTGCCGAACGTCTCCTCCAGATCGCCCTTCATCAGGCCGAGCCAGTTGGCATAGGCGGCGACCTTGTCCTCTGCATCCACCGCCGTGACCGAATCCTCAAGGTCGACGATTGTCGTCAGCGCCGATTCGAGGATCACGTCGGCGATCCCCGCGGGATCGTCGCGCCCGACCGGATGGCCGCGGTCGATCACCACCTCGATATGCAGGCCGTGGTGGCGGAACAGCAGGTTCGCGCCGTTCTGGCCGACGAACTGTGAGGGGTCGGCAAGGATCAGCGCGCCGTCAGTATGTTCGGTCCAGCTTTTGCCCGCCAGCGGCACCGCGCGGTCGAGAAACGCCTTGGCCGCCGCGACGACCTGCGCGCCGCGTTCGGCGTCATAGCCGCCGGGCCGCGCCTCGCCCGGCAGCGCGTCGGTGCCGTAAAGCGCGTCGTACAGGCTCCCCCAACGCGCATTGGCGGCATTGAGGAGGAAGCGGGCGTTGAGCACCGGCACGACGAGCTGCGGCCCAGCCAGCGTCGCCACCTCGGCATCCACATTCTCGGTGCCGATCGTGAAGTCGCCGGGCTCGGGGACGAGATAGCCGATCTCTCGCAGGAACGCCTGATACTCAACCGGGTCGATCGGCCGGCCCGCATGATCGGCATGCCAGGCATCCAGCCGCGCCTGCATTTCGTCACGCGTGTCGAGGAGCGCGCGATTGTCGGGCACAAACCGCTCGAAGATCGCCGCCGCGCCGGCCCAGAACGCCTCGGGCGCGATGTCGAGCCCCGGCAGCACCCGGTCCTCGATGAAACGGGCAAGCGGTTCGGCCACCGACAGGGCGGCACGCGAAGTCATGACGGTCACAGGGGTCGGCTCCTCGGCAATGAATCATCGACGCCTGGGGAGGCCCGACGACTTGGAGCACGCCCGGCGCCCGCGATCAAGCCGGTCAGACGGACAGGCCGGCGCCCTCCGCCATCGCCGCCGGCGCGATCGCCGACACCGCCTGCTCGACCCGGATCAGCATGTCGCGAAGCTGTACGCGCTCGGCATCACTGAACCCGGCGAACAGCGCCCGCTCCATCTCCAGCGCCTTGGGCGCGACTGCGGCATAGAGCTCGCGCCCCGAATCGGTGAGGTTGAGGACGCGGCTGCGCTGGTCGCCCGGATTGGGCACCCGCGCGACCAGGCCGCGTTCGGCGAGCGCGATCGCCGCGCGGCTGACCGTCACCTTGTCCATCTGCGTGCGGACGCCAAGTGCCTGCTGCGTCATGCCCTTCCCCTCCGCCAGCACGCAGACGAGGCGCCATTCGGGCACGCGCAGGCCGAACATCGACTGATAGATGGTGGCGATCGCACTCGACACCGTGTTGGACGCGAGCGAGAGGCGGTAGGGCAGAAAAGCGTCGAGATCGAGAACGGTCACTTGGCGTCATCCCCCGGAAATCACGCGAGTCGGACGACGTGCATAGCGCGGGCCGGGTGTATTTGTCGAAGCATACACCGATCCCGTTTCGGCGCGATCCGGCTTGCCAATCGCGCGCGCGCGACCCATTGCCGTCCGAACCATGCCCATGTCGCCGCCCCCCGATCTCGCCAGCCTCTCCCTTGCCGACATCGCGCGGCTGGCGGAGGCGGACAAGCTGCCGCCCGTCGACAAGTGGAACCCCGCGCATTGCGGCGACAGCGAGATGCGCATCGCCCGCGACGGCAGCTGGACGCATCAGGGCAGCCCGATTTCGCGCCAGGAAATGGTGCGCCTGTTCTCGACGATCCTACGCCGCGAGCCGGAGGGGAACTTCGTCCTCGTCACGCCCGTCGAAAAGCTCGACATCGAGGTCGAGGACGCGCCCTTCGTCGCGGTCGAGATGAAGGCCGAAGGGTCGGGCGAGGCGATGCGGATCGCGTTCCGGCTCAACACCGGCGACCTGGTCACTGCCGGCCCCAACCATCCGCTGCGCTTCACCGACGGGCCAGAGGGGCCGCGCCCCTATCTGCTCGTCCGCGGCGGGCTGGAGGCGCTGGTCGCGCGGACGGTCTATTACGAGCTGGTCGAGATCGCGCTGGCGAACGGCACGCCGCCCGGCGTCTGGAGCGACGGCAGCTTCTTTCCCGTGAACGCCGGCGACGGCGCGGTCGCGGCGTGACGCTGGCCCAGCGGCTGGCCGCGGCGATGGCCCGCGCGCCGGCCGACGGCGAGCCGCCGATCCCCGGCGACGCCGCGCTCGGCGCCGCCGACCTCGACCCCGGCGGCGATCCGATGCCCGCCGCCGTCCTGATCGCGATCACCGATCGGCCCGAACCCGGCGTGCTGCTGACCCGCCGCACTGACAGCCTGTCGCGCCATGCGGGCCAGGTCGCCTTTCCCGGTGGCCGGATCGACGCGGGCGATGCCGACGCGGTCGCCGCGGCGCTGCGCGAGGCAGAAGAGGAAGTTGCCCTGCCCCGCCATGCCGCGCAGGTGGTGGGCGTCGCCGACCCCTATCGCACGATCACGGGGTTTCAGGTAACGCCGGTGCTGGCAGTCGTCCCCCCCGACCTGCCGCTTCGCCCGCAGCCTGGCGAGGTCGCGACGATCTTCGAGCCGCCGCTTGCCTTCCTGCTCGACCCCGCCAGCCGCGAATGGCGCGACATGGACTGGCGCGGGCGGACGCGGCGGGTGATGGAGATCAACTGGCAGGGCCACCGCATCTGGGGCGCCACCGCCGCGATGCTCGTCAACCTCTCGCGCCGGCTGGACCGATGGCAGCACTGAACCCCGCCGACACGCCCTGGGCCGCGCGCGAGGGCTTCGCCGCGCTGATCGAGGCGCTCGGCCCCGCAGACACGCGCGTCGTCGGCGGCGCGGTGCGGGATACGCTGCTCGGCCTGCCCGTCGCCGACCTCGACCTCGCCACCCGGCACCGGCCTGAGGAAGTCGTGCGCCGGCTCGAGGCCGCGGGTATCCGCGCGGTCCCCACCGGCATCGCGCACGGCACCGTCACCGCGGTGCTGCCCGGCGGCCCGGTCGAGGTGACGACGCTGCGCCGCGACGTGTCGACCGACGGCCGGCATGCGACCGTCGCGTTCAGCGGCGACTGGTACGAGGATGCCGCGCGGCGCGACTTCACGATGAACGCGCTCTACGCCGATCCGGTGACCGGCGAACTGTTCGACTATTTCGGCGGACTCGACGACCTGGCCGACCGCCGCGTCCGCTTCATCGGCGATCCGCTCCGCCGCATTGCCGAGGATCACCTGCGCATCCTGCGCTTCTTCCGCTTCCTCGCGCGGTTCGGCGATGCCGCGGATGCCGAGGGGCTGGCCGCCTGCACCGCCCGCGCACGCGACCTGATGGCGCTGTCCCGCGAGCGGATCGCCGATGAGCTCCTGAAACTGCTGATCGCACGCGATGCAGTTCCCGTGACGGCGCTGATGGTGGAACGCGGCATCTTCGCACCGGTCCTGCCCGAGGTGACGGCCGATGGCGCTATCCGCCTTGCCGACCTCGCAGCGACGGAAGCGGATGCCGGCATCTCCCCCCATGCCATCCGCCGGCTGGCCGCACTGATCCCCACCGACCCGGCGGTGGCGACCGAAATCGGCGCGCGCCTTCGCCTATCGAACGCGCAGCGCAAGCGGCTCGAAAGTGCGGTGCTGCCGCCCGAGGACGATGCCCGCGCGCTCGCCTATCGCATCGGTCACGATCAGGCGATCGATCGCCTGCTGCTCGCCGGGCGGTCAATCGAGCCGATCCGCGACTGGACGCCGCCGCGCTTCCCGCTGTCGGGTGGCGTGCTGGTGGCGAGAGGGCTGCGCAAGGGGCCGCTGGTCGCCGCGACACTCAAGGGGATCGAGGATCGCTGGATCGCCGAGGGCTTTCCCGGCGAGGCCCGGCTGACCGCGCTGACCGCCGAGGCGGTGGATCAGGCGTTGAGCGAGGAAAGCAGCCGAAGCGCCTGATCGGCGGGCAGCGGCTTCGAATAGAGATAGCCCTGCCCATAGCCACAGCCGAGCGCGGCCAGCGTCTGCGCCAGTTCGGGCGTCTCTATCCCCTCCGCGGTCGTCTGCATGCCAAGCGCCTGGGCAAGGCCGAGGATAGCGCGAACGATCGCCACCTTGTCCCGATCGGCGAGCATGCCCGACACGAAACTCCGATCGATCTTCAGCACGTCGATCGGCAACCGCTGAAGATAGGCGAGGTTCGAATAGCCCGTCCCGAAATCGTCCATCGCCAGCGTCGTGCCGAGGTCCTTGAGCGCGCGGATCGCCAGCGACACGCCGTCGGGATCGGCGACGATCGCGCTTTCGGTCAGCTCCAGCGTCAGCCGCCGGCCGTCGAGGCGGTGGTCCGACAGCGCCTGTTCGACCACCGCGGCCACGTTGTCCCGCTGCAACTGGATCGCCGACAGGTTGACCGCGACGTTGACACCGCAATTGCCGCCGCGCGCCGCGTCCCATCCCGCGAGCGTGCGCGCCGCCTGGTTGATCGCCCAGCGGCCGAGCGGCACGATCAGCCCCGCTTCCTCGGCCACGGGAATGAAGTCGACGGGTGAGATCGCCTGCCCCCGCTCGTTCGTCCAGCGCGACAGCGCCTCGAACGAGGTGACGCGGCCTGTCGCCAGGTCGCAGATCGGCTGCATGTAAAGCTCTAGCGCGCCGGCATCGATCGCGCGGCGAAGCTCGGTCTCGATCCCGAATTGCCGGCGCGCGGCGTCGAAGGCGCGGGTCTGGTAGATTTCGGTGCGGCCCGACTTCTTCGACCGCTTCACCGCGAACTGCGCGTGGCGGACGATTTCCTCGGCGTCGTTCTTGTCGTCGTCGGCCAGCGCGATGCCGATCGAGCAATCGACGCGAATCTCGAAATCCGACAGGCGGAACGGCGTCGCGAGCGAGTCCTCGATCCGCCGCGCAAGGTGAAGGACCTCGTTCGGCCCCTCGTCGATCGTCATCAGGATCGCGAACTCGTCGCCGCCCGTCCGCGCGATCAGGTCGCGCGCGCGCAGCGCGCCCTTCAACCGGCGCGCGACCGAAATCAGCAGCTCGTCGCCCGCCAAACCGCCCATGCACGCATTGACCCGGCTGAACCGGTCGAGATTGACCGCCAACACGGCATAGCTTTCGCGCCCGCGCTCGGCGATCGCGGCCTCCAGATGGTCGGTGAACCCCGCACGATTCGGCAGCCCGGTCAGGCTGTCGGTCATCATCTCGCGGCGAAGGCTGTCCTCGGTTCGGTACTGGCCGGTGCGGTCGAGCAACGTCAGCAGGCAGCGATGCTCGATCCCCTGGACCGGCGGGCGCGACAGGCGGACACTGAAATAGCGGCAGTCGACATGATCACCGAACTGCCAGTCGAATTCCTCCGCGCGGGTCTCCCCGGCCAGGAACGCGAGGACGCGCGCGCCAAGGAGCCGCACCAGCGGCGACTGGTCGGCGACGACGCCCAGGCCCGCGCCGCGGAAACTGCTGTTCACCGCCTCGAACGCCAGCCCCCCGTCGCCCAGCGTCAGGATCGCCGCCGGGATCGGCAGCATCTCGAGCAGCAGCGCACTCGCCTGCGGCCCGTGCGAATGTGGGTCCACCTCGCCCAGCCAGCGGCCGAGCGATTCGGGGAAGGTCAAGGCTTCGACCGGATACATCGACGACCGGACTAGGGCCGAACCGTTAAGAGGCGTTGAACTCCGTTGATGCCTTGGGGTGCATCGATTCGATACCGTTCACTCAGTCGAAGCGGTTGTTGCGGGGGAAGCCGGTGGGCGGGGTGCGGCCCGCCGCGCCGCGCGCCGCGCGCCATGGCTGCATGTCCGCCTCGGTCCGGGTGCGCCCCTGCTCGCCGCCCATCGCCCAGGACAGGCCGTCGGCGAATCGGAAGGTGCGCACGTCGGCCAGCCCGCCCTCGCGGAATCGCTGGAGCTGGACACCCTGCCCGCGCGACATCTCGGCCACTTCGCTCAAGGGAAAGACGCAAAGCTTGCGGTTGTCGCCCGAGGCGGCGACGTAATCGTCGCCCGGCGAGACGCGCCGCACGACTTTGAGCTTGGCACCGGCGCGCGGGCTGACGATCTGCTTGCCCTTGCGCGTTTCGGCGAACACGTCGCCCTCGCGCACCACGAAGCCGCGGCCGTCGCTGGCGGCGACCAGCAGTTTCGCATCCGCACCGCCCGCCTTGGCCACCGACACGATCGCGCCGCCACCGTCGAGGTCGATCATCAGGCTCAAGGGCTCGCCGAAACCGCGCCCGCCGGGCAGCTTGTCGGCGCCCAGCGTGAAGAACCGCCCGCTTTCGGTGGCGACGATCAGCTTGTCGGTCGTCTGCGCGTGAAAGGCGAAGCGCGCGCCGTCGCCCTCGCGGAACTTCATCGCCTCGGTCGAGGCGAGGTCCACATGCCCCTTCATCGCGCGGATCCAGCCGCGCTGCGACACGATCACCGTCACCGGCTCGCGCTCGATCATCGCCTCGAGCGGGATTTCGCGCGCGGGGGCGGCCTCCTCGATCGTCGTGCGGCGAGCGCCGAGCGTGGTTTCGCGCCCGTATCGCTCGCCGATCTTCTTGAGGTCACGCTTCAGCCGGGTGCGCTGCTTCCCCTCACTGGCGAGCAGCGCGGTGAGGTCCGCCTGCTCCTTGTCGAGCGTATCGCGCTCGCGCCTGAGCTCCATCTCCTCCAGCCGGCGCAAGGACCTGAGGCGCATGTTGAGGATCGCCTCGGCCTGCCGGTCGGTCAGTTCGAACTCGGCCATCATCACTGCCTTGGGCTCGTCCTCGGTGCGGATGATCTCGATCACCCGGTCGAGGTTGAGGAACGCGATGATGTAGCCGTTCAGCAGCTCGATCCGGTCGGCGATCTTGTCCAGCCGGTGCTGCGAGCGGCGGCGGAGCACGACGAACTGGTGATCGACCCAGGCCGACAGCGCCTCGCGCAGGCTCATCACCCGCGGGGTCCGCTGATGATCGAGGACGTTGAGGTTGAGCGGCACGCGTGTCTCGAGGTCGGTCAGGCGGAACAGCCCGTCCATCAACGTTGCCGCATCGACGGTGCGCGAGCGGGGCTCGAGGACGATGCGGATCTCGGCATCCGACTCGTCGCGCACATCGGCGAGGATCGGAAACTTCTTGTCGTTGATGAGCGCGGCGATCGCCTCGATCAGCTTGCCCTTCTGCACGCCGTACGGGATTTCGGTGACGACCACCTGCCAGCCGCCGCCCTTCTCCCGCTCAATCGTGTAGCGCGCACGAACGCGAAACCCGCCGCGGCCCGTGGCATAGCTTTCGGCGATGGCGGCGGGGCTGTCGACGACAATGCCGCCAGTGGGAAAATCGGGGCCGGTCACGTGTTGCAGCACCGCGGCGTCGTCCGCCTCGGGCTGATCGATCAGCATGATCGCGGCGTCGATCAGCTCGGCGGCATTGTGCGGCGGGATGCTCGTCGCCATGCCGACCGCGATGCCGCTGGCACCGTTGGCGAGCAGGTTGGGGAACAGCCCCGGAAACAGCTCGGGCTCCTGCTCCTCGCCATTATAAGTCGGGCGATAGTCGACCGCGTCCTCGTCCAAGCCCGCCATCAGGTCGATCGCGACCTGCGTCAGCCGCGCCTCGGTATAGCGATAGGCGGCGGCGTTATCGCCGTCGATGTTGCCGAAATTGCCCTGCCCGTCGACCAGCGGATAGCGAAGCGCGAACGTCTGGGCGAGGCGGACCATCGCGTCATAGACCGACTGGTCGCCATGCGGGTGGTATTTGCCGATCACGTCACCGACGACGCGCGCACACTTCTTGTACCCGCTTGCCGGATCGAGCTTGAGCAGCCGCATCGCCCAAAGGAGGCGGCGATGCACTGGCTTCAGCCCGTCGCGCACGTCGGGCAGCGACCGCGCGGTGATCGTCGACATCGCATAGACGAGGTAACGCTCGGAAAGCGCACTGTCGAAGGGCGCGTCGAGGATGCCGATGGGCGGATTGTCGAGCGGATCGTCGAGGTCGGTGGCCATTGCGTGTCTGGCTAGCAGAGCGCCGCGTCGCTTTCCAGCGAACCCGCGGGCGGGGGTGACGCCGCGCTTCCCCCGCGCTACCAGCCGGGCATGGAGAGACTGACCCCGGTGGAACGTGCGGCCGTCGAGCACGTCGCGGACGCCCCGATGCGCGAACAGGTGGAGGCGTGGTGCGCGATCAATTCGGGCACGCGCAACCTTAAGGGCGTGGCGGCAATGGGCGGAGTGCTCGCCGACGCGTTTGCGGCGCTGCCGGGCGAGATCGAAATGGTCGAGCCGGCGCCGGTGGAGGCGGTGGAGCCCGATGGCAGCGTCGTCGGCATCGACCATGGCCGGCACCTGCACCTGACCGTGCGTCCGCAAGCGCCCGTCCAGATGCTGTTCACCGGCCACATGGACACGGTCTATCCCGCCGAACACCCGTTCCAGTCGCTCAGCATCCGCGACGACGGCGCGATCAACGCGCCGGGATCGGCGGACATGAAGGGCGGGCTGTCGCTGATGCTCGCCGCGCTCAAGGCGGTCGAGGCGAGTCCGCTTGCCCCCCGCATCGGCTATGAAGTCGTCATCAATTCGGACGAGGAAACCGGCAGCTTCGCCTCCGCCGCGCTGCTGGCAAGGGCCGCACAGGGCAAGGTCGCGGCGCTCACCTACGAGCCTGCGCTGGCCGACGGGATGCTCGCCGGCCCACGCGGCGGGACGGGCAATTTCGCGCTCGTCGTTACCGGCCGCAGCGCCCATGCCGGCCGCAATCCACACGAGGGGCGCAACGCCATCGTCGCCGCCGCCGATCTCGCGCTGCGCCTCGCCAGGGCGGGCCGCGAGGGGCTGAGCGTCAACCCCGCGCGGATCGACGGCGGCGGGCCGAACAACGTCGTCCCCGACCACGCAGTCCTCCGCATCAATTTCCGCCCACGCGACGCCGCCGCGATCGAAGCGGCACAGGCCGCGCTCGACCTCGCCATCGCCGAGGTCGCGGCGACCCACGACGTCCGCATCGACCTGCACGGCAGTTTCAATCGCTCGCCCAAGCCGCTGGATGCTGGGGCGGAGCGGCTCTTCGGCCTCGTCAAACAGGTCGGGGCCGACCTCGGCGTGCCGATCGCGTGGCAATTCTCGGGCGGCGTCTGCGACGGCAACAACATCGCGGCGTGCGGGGTCCCCGTCGTCGACACCATGGGCGCCCGCGGCGGCGCCATCCATTCGCCAGAGGAGTTCCTCATTCCCGAAAGCCTGCCCGAGCGCGCCGCCCTGTCGGCGCTGACGATCCTGCGCATCGCCGAGCGGGGCCGCCCGTGAGCTTCCGCATCCGTGCCGCCCGCGACGAGGACCTCCAGCCGCTCTATGAGATGGCGAAGCTGACCGGCGGCGGCTTCACCAACCTGCCCCCCGACAAGCCGGCGCTGAAGGCAAAGCTGGAGCGCAGCCACGAGGCGTTCGGCCGCACCGACGACGCGGTGCGCGACGACCTCTACGTCCTCGTCCTCGAAAATACGGAGACCGGCGAAGTACGCGGCACCTGCCAGATCTTCACGCAGGTGGGGCAGCGCTGGCCCTTCTACAGCTATCGCATCGGTACAATTACCAAGCGCAGCGAGGAGCTCGGCCGCACCTTCCGCTCCGAGATCCTGAACCTCGTCAACGACCTCGAGGGCGCGAGCGAGGTGGGCGGACTGTTCCTGCACCCAGGCGAGCGCGCCGGGGGCCTGGGCATGTTGCTCGCGCGCAGCCGCTACCTGTTCATCGCCGCGCACCGCGCGCGCTTCGCCGATCGCATCCTCGCCGAACTGCGCGGCGTGATCGACGAGGCGGGCGGCTCGCCCTTCTGGGACGGGGTAGCGGGCCGCTTCTTCGGCATGAATTTCCAGGCTGCGGACGAATTCAACGCGACCCACGGCAACCAGTTCATCGCCGACCTGATGCCCAAGCACCCCATCTATATCGCGATGCTGTCGGACACCGCGCGCGCCGCAATCGGCTTGCCGCACCCCAGCGGCCGCGCGGCGATGCGGATGCTGGAGGGCGAGGGGTTCGCGCATGACGGCTATGTCGACATCTTCGATGGCGGCCCGACCATGACCGCGCGCACCGACGCGGTGAAGAGCATCCGCGAGGCGACCTCGGCCCCCGTCGCGGCGCTCGTCGATGGCGGCGACTCAAAACTGGTCGCGACCGGCCGGCTTGCCGACTTCCGCTGCGCGTTCGGCCGGGTGGGCACGAGCGAGGGCGGCGTGACGCTCGACCCCGCATGTGCCGGGCTGCTCGGGATCGAGGCCGGCGCGACCGTTCTGCATGTGGAGCGCTGAGATGGCGTTGGTGGAAATCAACTTCGACGGCCTGATCGGCCCCAGCCACAATTATGCGGGCCTCAGCCCCGGCAACCTCGCCGCCACGCGCAACGCGGGCGCAGTGTCTCAGCCGCGCGCGGCCGCGCTTCAGGGCATCGCCAAGATGCGCGCGAATATCCGGCTCGGCCTGAAGCAGGGTATCCTCCTGCCCCATGCGCGCCCCGACCGGCGCTGGCTGGCGAGCCTGTCGACCGACTTCGACGCCGCCGCGCCGCATCTGAAGGCGCAGGCGTTGTCCGCCTCGGCGATGTGGGCGGCCAATGCCGCCACCGTCTCGCCCGCGCCCGATACCGCCGACGGGCGCTGCCACCTGTCGGTCGCGAACCTCGTGACGATGCCGCATCGCAGCCATGAATGGCCCGGCACGCTCGCGCAGCTACGCCTCGCGTTTGCGAGCGACGCCTTCGCTGTCCACGGCCCCGTCCCCGCCCCCTTCGGCGACGAGGGCGCGGCGAATCATATGCGCCTGTGCCCCCGCCACGGCGAGCCGGGGGTCGAGGTCTTCGTCTACGGCGTCTCGGGCGGCCCCTTCCCCGCGCGCCAGCATCGCGACGCGAGCGAAGCCGTCGCCCGCGCCCACGGTCTCGATCCCGCGCGGACGCTGTTCGTGCAGCAGTCGGTGGAGGCGATCGCCGCCGGCGCCTTCCACAACGACGTGGTCGCCGTCGCGAACGAGCGCGTGCTGTTCGCGCACGAACAGGCGTTCGCCGACAAGGCCGGCTTCTACGCCAACCTCACCCGCCTGATGCCCGAGGTCGAGATCGTCGAGGTGCCCGCCGACCGCGTGACACTCGGCGACGCGATCACCTCCTACCTCTTCAACGCCCAGCTCGTGACGCCGCCCGACGGACTGCCGACGCTGATCGTGCCGACGGAGGCGCGCGACAACGCCGCCGTCTGGGGCTGGCTTCAGGATCACCTTGCCGGCAACGGCGCGATCCGGCGGGTCGAGGTGGTCGATGTACGCCAGTCGATGGCGAACGGCGGCGGCCCCGCCTGCCTTCGCCTGCGTGTCGTCGCCGACCCGTCGATGATCGACCCGCGGTTTCTGGTCGACGAGGCCAAGCTCGACCACCTCGCCGCGGTGGTCGAGGCGCACTGGCCCGACGCGATCGGTGCCCACGACATCGGCGATCCGGCGCTGATCGAGCGGGTCGAGGCGGCGCGCCGGGCGCTGCTGAAGGCGCTCGACCTTGTCGAGTTACTTGACAGTTAACCCTGTCCGGTAACGCCGAAACGGCGGTTTTCGGGGTCTGGTACGCATTTTGCGTAACGCTTTGCCATGTGGCAGAGCGTATCCCGACTATTCGTCATCAAGACGAAGTTCGAAGCCTTTGTCGTCATCTACGGCCTCGGCACCGGAGCCGTGGAGCGCGGCATGCACTATCTCCAGCAATATCCGGGGTTCGGCGGCAAGCTCCTGTTCGCTGTCTGCCCGCTCGCCGTGTTCATGGCTGGCGCGCGGATCCTCGACTCGGTCGAGCGCGGCTACGGGGAATAGGCGTCAAGCAAACGCGTAGGGGCCGCCCTTCGCCAATGCGGTCTGATAGGCCGGGCGCGCATGGATGCGCTTCAGCCAGTCGATCGTCGCCGGGCGGCTGGCGTCCAGTCCGCCACGGCTCCTCGCCGCCTCCAGCGGAAAGCTCATCATCACGTCAGCGGCGGTGAAGCTGTCACCCGCAAACCATGGCCGGCCCGCAAGCTCGCGCTCGATATAGTCGAGATGCACGTCGATCATCGGCTGGATGCGCTTCATCGCCACCTTGCCCAGCAGCGGCACCTTGCTCAGCACCAGCTTGACGAGCAGCGGCGGCATCACCGACCCCTCCGCATAATGGAGGAAGAAGCGATAGCGCAGCACATCCTCGCGCCGCGCCGGGGTGCCCAGGCGGCCGTCGCACTTCTCGACCAGATATTCGACGATCGCGCCCGTCTCCGCCACGACCACCCGATCAGCACCCGCGGGGGCGACATCCTCGATCACCGGCGACTTGCCGAGCGGATGCACCTGTCGGATTTCGGCGGGCGCGAGCATCGTCGCCTTGTTCCGCTCGTACCGCTTGACCTCATAGGGGAGGCCCAGTTCCTCGAGCAGCCAGAGCACGCGCTGCGACCGCGAATTTTCGAGATGGTGGACGATGATCGTCATGCGGGCTCCTCGGGGTTGCAGGCGGTCCAGATCCAGGCGGCGGCGGGAAACACGACGCGATCCCCCGAACGCTTCGCCGCGCAAAGCGCCGCAAGCCGTTCGAGCAAATCGCCTTGCCGGTCGCGCGGTGCGTCGGCGATCGCGCGGGCGACGGGACCGATGCGGCGGAGCAGCGCCACCGCCTCGTCCACCGCATTGGCGCCGTCGCCCGCGACATAATCGTGATCGACGGCCTCGGCCCGCGCATCGGCCCAGCCGGCAGCGGCCAGGATGCGCTCGACCTCGCCCGCCAGCGCAAAGGCGAACGGCCCCGGCCCGCCCGCCTGCCCATCGGCCCCGCCCGCCTCGATCCCGAGCGCCGCCGCCGGTTCGGTCGCCCAGCCGTTCAGCGCGCGCGCTCGAAAGCAACTGAACACGATCCGCCCGCCCGCCACCGTCACCCGCCGGAGCGCCGCGAACGCCGCGACCGGATCGTCGAAGAACATGACGCCATGCCGCGAAACCAGCCGGTCATAGGAGGCCTCGCCGGACAGCGCCGACGCATCTGCGACCCGGAACGCTGCTCGGCCGGCTCCCCGCTTCTCCGCCGCGGCGACCAGCGCGGCGGACAGGTCGACGCCCGTCACAGCCACGTCGGGCCGCGCCGCGGCGATGGCGAGCGCGGTCGCCCCGGCCCCGCACCCGACGTCGAGAACGCATGCGCCCTTGTCCAGTCCGTCCAGCGCCGCGACCAACAGCGCGGGGTCGAGCCCGGCGAAACTGCGATCCGTCCGCCGCCACTCGGCGGCCCAGGCGTCCCCGACGCGCGCCTGCCAGTCAGCACCGCTCGTCATGTGAAGGGAGGCTCGAACATCATATCGCGGGTCTAGGGCGCTCGCCCCGTCGCGGCAACGGCGGCGCGCGCTTGCGTTTCTGGCGCGCACGCGCTAGGCGCGCGACCGTCCGACGAGTGCATGCTCGGCGGCGGAGCAGCCATGCGGCATGTCCGACCGGCCCCGTTCCCTTTCGTATTCGCGATCGAGAACCTTCGCCCCCCGCTCATGCGCTCGCGCGGATGCCGTAGCGGCATTCGGCCGCCACGGCATTCTGGCCCAAAGACCGCCGGATCCAACCGGCTGGCCGGAAACCGTCAAAACTGAGGATCAACTCCAACCCATGGCTACTAACCCCACCCGCGACGATTTCGCCGCGATGCTCGACGACATGTTCGGCGGTGCCGACAGCTTCGAGGGCCGTGTCGTCCACGGCACCGTCACCGCGATCGAGAACGACCTTGCCGTCATCGACGTCGGCCTGAAGAGCGAAGGCCGCGTGCCGCTGCGCGAGTTCGCCGCGCCGGGCCAGAAGGCCGAGCTCAAGGTCGGTGACGAAGTCGAGGTCTATGTCGACCGCGTCGAGAACGCCAATGGCGAAGCGATGCTGTCGCGCGACCGCGCCCGCCGCGAAGCCGCCTGGGACAAGCTCGAGCTCGAGTTCAGCCAGGGCAACCGCGTCGAGGGCGTGATCTTCGGCCGCGTCAAGGGCGGCTTCACCGTCGACCTGTCGGGCGCCGTCGCGTTCCTGCCGGGTTCGCAGGTCGACATCCGCCCCGTGCGCGACGTCACCCCGCTGATGGACCTGCCCCAGCCTTTCCAGATCCTGAAGATGGACCGCAAGCGCGGCAACATCGTCGTGTCGCGCCGCGCCGTCCTCGAAGAGACGCGCGCCGAGCAGCGTTCGGGCCTGATCCAGAGCCTGGCCGAGGGTCAGATCATCGACGGCGTCGTCAAGAACATCACCGACTACGGTGCGTTCGTCGACCTCGGCGGCATCGACGGCCTGCTCCACGTCACCGACCTCAGCTACAAGCGCGTCGGCCACCCGTCGGAGATGCTGAACATCGGCGACACGGTGAAGGTGCAGATCATCCGCATCAACCGCGACACGCAGCGCATCAGCCTCGGCATGAAGCAGCTCGAGAGCGATCCGTGGGATGGCGCGTCGAGCAAGTATCCGGTCGGTGCGAAGCTGTCGGGCCGCGTCACGAACATCACCGAATATGGTGCGTTCGTCGAGCTGGAGCCGGGCATCGAGGGCCTCGTCCACGTCAGCGAAATGTCGTGGACCAAGAAGAACGTCCATCCGGGCAAGATCGTCTCGACCTCGCAGGAAGTCGAAGTCGTCGTGCTCGAGGTCGACGAGGACAAGCGCCGCATCAGCCTCGGCCTCAAGCAGGCGCAGCAGAACCCGTGGGAGCGCTTCGCAGAGGCGCATCCGGTCGGCACCGAGGTCGAGGGCGAAGTCAAGAACGCCACCGAGTTCGGCCTGTTCATCGGCCTGGACGGCGACGTCGACGGCATGGTCCACATGTCCGACATCGCCTGGGGCATCTCGGGCGAGGACGCGCTGGCGCTCCACCGCAAGGGTGAGGTCGTCAAGGCGATCGTCCTGGCGGTCGAGGCCGACAAGGAGCGCATCAGCCTCGGCATGAAGCAGCTTGAGCGCGGCGCCCCGGTTGCGGGCGGTGCGGCGGCTGCCGGCGGCGCGGGCCGCGTGGGCAAGAACGAGATCGTTACCGTGACGGTGCTCGAAGTCCGCGACGCGGGCCTCGAGGTCCAGACCGGGGACGACGGCGCCACCGGCTTCATCAAGCGTACCGACCTTGGCCGCGACCGCGACGAGCAGCGCCCGGAGCGCTTCCAGGTCGGCCAGAAGTTCGATGCGATGGTGACCGGCTTCGACCGTTCGAAGAAGCCCACCTTCTCGATCAAGGCGATGCAGATCGCCGAAGAGAAGCAGGCGGTCGCGCAGTACGGCTCGTCCGACTCGGGCGCGTCGCTCGGCGACATTCTCGGCGAGGCGTTGAAGGCGCGCGGCGAGAAGAACTAAGACCTTTCGGGAAACCGGATGGGAATCGGGCGGCGGGTGCATTCGCATCCGCCGCCCATTTCATTGGGTCTCACCCCAATGGATCATCGGTACGGGACAGGTTTCAACGCCACTACCGATTGATGGAGATTAGCCCTATGCGCTAGGGTACGTCGTTAGCGGACTTATCTCGATCGATCGTCGGATCGATATCCGCAGGGGCATGATTTGACATGATACGTTCCGAACTCGTCCAGCTACTGGTCCGCGACAATCCGGATCTTGCGGTCCGTGACGTCGAGCGCATCGTCAACATCTTCTTCGACCAGATCACCGCGCGCCTGTCGGAGGATGGCCGCGTCGAGCTGCGCGGTTTTGGCGCCTTCTCGACCCGCGCACGCGATGCCCGCACCGGCCGCAACCCGCGCACGGGCGAGGTCGTGCCGGTGGATGCCAAGCGCGTCCCCTATTTCAAGCCCGGCAAGGAAATGCGCCAGCGCCTGAACGTCGGCGAATAGCTTGCCTTGCGCCGCGGCCGCCTTATGGCGGGCGGGCGGCATGCGGGCGTGGCGGAATGGTAGACGCAACGGACTTGACGCGAAAATTGAGTGCGCGCCGGGAAACCGGCGACGTAGAACCGCTCAAATTCGGGGAACCCTGTCAGATGGCGATCCCGAGCCAAGCCTGGCGGCCCAAGCTGCCGGGAAGGTGTAGAGACTAGACGGGCGGCGCCTAAACCCATCACGGGCATGGCGAAGGGATAGTCCAGACCCCGAACGCTTGCGGCCCCTCGGGGCCGGGCGGCGGCGAAAGCCGTGGCGGGTACGAAAATCCGGTGGGCCGAACGGCCCGTGGGGGTTCGAGTCCCCCGGCCCGCACCAGCCCTTTCCGGTTTCCGCACAGCCGATAGGATCGGGATATGACCGCCGAGATCGCGCTTGCAAGCTTTGTCGAGAAAGCACTCGCGCAAACCCCACGACCGCTCGTTGTTGGCCTGTGCGGCGCACAGGGCAGCGGCAAATCGACCCTCACCGAGGCCCTTGCGCAAAAATTCTCGGGTACGGCGATCCTGTCGATCGACGACCTCTATCTCCCTCAAGAAGAACGGCAGCGACTGGCCCGCGACGTCCATCCGCTCTTCGCCACGCGCGGGGTGCCGGGGACGCATGACGTTCCACTCGGCATAGCGACGCTAAACGCGCTTCGCGAAGGACGACAGGTCCGACTGCCCCGCTTCGACAAGTCGCATGACGACCGGCTGCCCGAGCGCGATTGGCCGCTATCCCCGCCCCGCCCGCGGCTCGTAGTCTTCGAGGGCTGGTGCGTCGGGGCACGGCCGATCCACGGCGACTTGCGCCCGCCGATCAATCGACTGGAGCGCGACGAGGACCCGGACGCGACATGGCGGCGCACCTGGAACGCCGCGCTCGCTGCCGACCTTCC
Organism: uncultured Sphingomonas sp.; assembly: GCA_913775315.1. Lineage (GTDB taxonomy): Bacteria > Pseudomonadota > Alphaproteobacteria > Sphingomonadales > Sphingomonadaceae > Sphingomonas. Next base: position 48,360 of record CAJYIX010000037.1, read on the forward strand.
ACCCCTGTTTGCGGCGATCGACAAGCTGGCGCTGCTCGCCGCACCGTCATGGGACGTGGTGCTGGGGTGGCGCCGCGAGAAGGAGGCGGCTTTGAAGCCAGGCCCCATCCGCGTGGAGGAAGCAAGCTTGAGCCGCTTCGTCAGCCACTACGAGCGTCTGACGCGGCACATCCTGAACGAGATGACCGAACGGGCGGATCTCGTCATTCCGCTTGCCGAAGATCGCTCTATTCGATGAAGGCGTTGTTGACGACGAGTTCGGCCTCGTCCCAGTGCGGCACCGCCTGCGCCGTCAGCGGCACGAGGAAGCGGCGGCCGCCCGCGCGCTCGATCTCGACCAGGTCGCTCGCGCCGTAATTCTCGACCGCGACGACGGTGCCGAGCGGTTCGCCCGTTTCGCTGCGCGCGGCAAGGCCGATCAGGTCGGCGTGATAATATTCGCCCTCGTCGAGCGGCGGCAGGCTCGAGCGCGGTACGGTCAGCGCGGTGCCGCGCATCGCTTCGGCCGCGGTGCGGTCGGCCACGCCCTCGAACCGGGCGATATCCTGTCGCAGGCTCACCAATTTCAGCGTGCCGCCATTGAACAGGCGATAGGATGCGAGGTCGTCGGCGAAGATCTTGAGCTTCACCTCGCCGCGGATGCCATGCGCGCCGGTGATCGCTGCCAGCGTGACGGGCCGGTCCGGGTCCGCCGGGGACGGCGCCTTGCTGTTCGCCGGATCGGTCACGCGCAAAATCCTTGCAATGCTACGAAGCATCGCCCGTCGCCGCGCGCGCCGGAATCGGCGCACCGCGCGGCGACGGGCAAGCCCTTACGCCTCGGCGCTCTCTTCGGCCGGAGCCTCTGCGGGCGCGTTTTTCGCCGCTTCGGCGGCTTCCGCTTGCGCCTTCAGCTTCTCGGCCTTCTCCTCGGCGCGCTCGGTCGCCTTCTCGCCGGGCTTCGCCTTGTTCGGGTTGTTGCGCGCGGCGCGTTCACGGACGCCCGCGGCGTCGAGGAAGCGGGCGACGCGGTCGGTCGGCTGCGCACCGACGCTCAGCCAGTGCTTCGCGCGATCGGTGTCGAGCTTGACGCGCTCGTCCGAATCCTTGGCGAGGAGCGGGTTGTAGGTGCCGATCTTCTCGATGAACTTGCCGTCGCGCGGGCTGCGCGCGTCCGCAACGACGATGCGGTAATAGGGACGCTTCTTCGAGCCGCCGCGCGACAGACGCATGCTGATTGCCATTGTTCGTACTTTCCTTCGCTTGAGTTCGTTATTTCTTCTTGATGAGGTTTTCGAAGCCGGGCGGCAGCTTGGGCATCTCGCCCCCGCCGCCAAGGCCAGGGAGCCCCCCGCCCGCCTTCGACATGAAATCGCCCATCGCCGGCCCGCCCAGCGCATTGCCGATGCCGCCCATGCCGCCGCCGGGGCCGCCCTTGCCGAGCATCGCGGCCAGCCCCTTGATGCCGCCCATCTTCTTGATGCGCTTCATCGCGGTCGCCATTTCCTGATGCATCTTTAGGAGCTTGTTGACGTCCTGCACGGTGGTGCCCGACCCCTTGGCGACGCGGATCTTGCGCTTGGCATTCAAAAGCTCAGGCTTGGCGCGCTCCTTGATCGTCATCGACCCGATCATCGCGTCCATGCGCAGGAGGATCCGCTCGTCCATGTTCGACGCGGCCATCGCGGCCTGCGCCTTCTTCATGCCGGGGATCATACCCGCCAGCGCACCCAGACCGCCCATGCGACGCATCTGCGCCAGCTGGCTGCGCAGGTCGTTCATGTCGAACTGACCCTTGGCCATGCGCGCGGCCATCTTCTCGGCATCGTCGGCCTGGATCGCCTCCGCCGCGCGCTCGACCAGGCTGACGACGTCGCCCATGCCGAGGATGCGGCCGGCGACGCGCTTGGGGTGGAACGGCTCGATCGCGTCGAGCTTTTCGCCGACGCCCGCAAACTTGATCGGCTTGCCCGTCACCGCGCGCATCGACAGCGCCGCGCCGCCGCGCGCATCGCCGTCCATCCGCGTCAGCACGACGCCGGTCAGCGGCACCTGCTGGGAAAAGTTGGTGGCGACGTTGACCGCGTCCTGACCGGTGAGCGAATCGACGACGAGCAGGATCTCGTTCGGTTTCGAGATGTCGGCGACCGCCTTCATCTCGTCCATCAGCGCCTGATCGACGTGCAGGCGGCCCGCGGTGTCGAGCATCACCACGTCGAAGCCTTGCAGCTTCGCGGACTGGAGCGCGCGGCGGGCGATGTCGACGGGCTGCTGACCCGCGACGATCGGCAGCGTCGCCACCTCGATCTGGGTGCCGAGCACCGCAAGCTGCTCCTGCGCGGCCGGGCGATTGACGTCGAGCGACGCCATCAGCACCTTCTTGCCGCGCTTCTTGACGAGGCGCGAGAGCTTGGCCGTGGTCGTCGTCTTGCCCGAGCCCTGAAGCCCGACCATCATCACGACGGCGGGCGGCGTCACGTCGAGATTGAGGTCGGCGCTGTCCGACCCCAGCATCTCGACCAGCGCGTCGTTGACGATCTTGACGACCTGCTGCCCCGGGGTGACCGAGCGCAGGACGTTCTGGCCGACCGCTTCCTCGGTCACCTTGTCGACAAAGGCGCGCGCGACGGGCAGCGCCACGTCGGCTTCGAGCAGCGCGATCCGCACCTCGCGCATCGCACCGCGCACATCGGCTTCGGTCAGCGCGCCGCGGCCGCGCAGACGGTCGAAGACGCCGCCAAGCCGATCGCTGAGACTGTCGAACATGCGCTTTCAACTCCGTTTCCGCGGGCCGACCGGCGTAACGCAAAATGCGCCGGCGGACGAAACCTCGTCGGCCGGCGTACCCCTTGGGGCGCTCTGCATCACGATCCGCTCGGAGCGTTGGCCGCGGCGCATAGCGCAACACCGGCCACGACGCAACGCCGCAGGGCGATTAACGGCTTCTTGACACGACCTGTGCCACCCGGGGCCCGATGGGGAGCGATCGACACGCCATGCGGAAGACGGAAGCGGCCGAGACCGGCGACAGCCAGCGCCTGACCGGCGCGATCAGCGTTGCCGCGATCCTGCTGTTCGTTGGCATCGGTTCGACCGTCCTTTCGCAGCTTGTCGGCCAGCATCTGGGCACGCGCGACGGCGCGGACGAGATCCTGGTCATCGCGCTCCTTCTCAACACCGCGCTGATCCTGATCGGATGGCGACGCCATGCCGGGCTCGTAGGCCAGGTGCGCGGCCATGCCGAGGCGGAGGCGCGCGCCCGCGCCCTTGCCGCGCGCGACCCGCTGACGGGCTTCCACAACCGCCGCAGCCTTGCCGATGAGGGAGCGGCGATGCTCGTCGACGCGGAGCGGCGGGGCAAGGCGACCGCGCTGATGATGCTCGACCTCGACCACTTCAAGAGCGTCAACGACATGCACGGCCATGCCGTCGGCGACACCCTGCTGCGCATCGTCGCACAGGAAGTGAAGGCGATCACGCCGACCAGCGCGCTCCATGCGCGCCTCGGCGGTGACGAGTTCGCGATCGCGATGATCTTCGATTCGAACGCACCCGAGGTGGTGGAGCGCGTGGCCGAACGCCTCGTCGCGCGCCTTGCCCAGCCCTTCGATGCCGAGGGGCAGAAGCTGCACATCAGTTGCTCGCTCGGCCTCGCCCGCTCCGACTTCGGATGCCGCTCGATCGAGGCGCTGATGCGCGCGGGCGACATCGCGATGTATGCGGCCAAGAAATCGGGCCGCAACCGCTTCGCCTGGTTCGACGAATCGATGGAGCGCGAGCTCAAGGCTCGCAACGACTTGGAGCAAGGCCTGCGCATCGCCATTCCGGGCGGCCAGATCGTCCCCTATTTCGAGCAGCAGATCGACCTCGCCACCGGCGAACTGACCGGATTCGAGGTGCTGGCTCGCTGGGAGCATCCGACCCGCGGCGTGATCGGCCCCGACCGCTTCATCCCGATCGCCGAGGAAACCGGCATGATCGCCGAGCTGTCGCTGTCGATCATGCGGCAGGCGTTCACCGCGGCGCGCGACTGGGACCAGGCGCTGACGCTGTCGGTCAACATCTCGCCATGGCAGCTTCGCGATGCGTGGCTGGCGCAGAAGATCATCAAGACGCTGACCGAGACGGGTTTTCCCGCCAGCCGGCTCGAGATCGAGATCACCGAAAGCGCGCTGTTCGACAATCTCGCGCTAGCCCAGTCGATCGCCGGCAGCCTCAAGAACCAGGGCGTCCGCCTCGCGCTCGACGATTTCGGGACGGGCTATTCCAGCCTCGCGCACCTGCGCGCGTTGCCGTTCGACCGGATCAAGATCGACAAGTCGTTCGTCACCTCGATCAACGAGGCGCCCGATTCGGCGGCGATCGTCACCGCGATCGTGCGGCTGGGCGAGAGCCTCAACCTGCCCGTGACGGCCGAGGGGGTCGAGGACGGCGCGATCGCCGCGCGCCTGATCGCAATGGGCTGTGCGAAGGCGCAGGGCTGGCATTATGGCAAGCCGCTGTCGCCAGTGGGCGTGCGGTCGCTACTTGCCGAGCGCCACCTGATCGTCGGCGCCGCGCCCGCGACCAGCAATGTCGAGCCGATCACCAGCCGGCGTCGGGCCGGCTGAGATAGGCTTGCTCGGCGGGCGTGTTCTCCCGCCCCAGCGCCGCGTTTCGCGACGGGAAGCGGCCGAAGTCATCGATCACCGCGCGATGCTGCCGGGCGAAATCGAGCGAGTCGGCATCGCCCAGCGCCTCGAACAGCCGCACGCATTCGGCCTGTGCGCCCGCATCCTCGGCATGCATGAACGGCATGTAAAGGAACTTCGCGCGGGCTGGCGGCAGTAGCGCGTCATACCCCTTGGCCACGCCCTCGCGCGCCAGTTGCAGGGCCAGTGGATCGGCGGCGAACGCTGCGCCCGAGCCGCGGTGGAGGTTGCGCCCGAACTGGTCGATCAACACGATCGCGGCGATCAGACTGTCGGCATCGTCGCTCCACCCCGCCGCCCCGTTCGCCACCACCGCCTCGCGCAGCTCGCCGAAGCGCCGCGCGATTTTCGCGTCGAGCGCGTCGTCCTTGGCGAAATGCTGCTCGGGCGTGCATTCGCCGAACCAGAAATCGAGAATGGCGGCGGCGTCCTTGTGCATCGGTCCCCTTTCGCGGCAATGGACTTCCGGGGCCATCGCTCCTAAGTCCCGCCCATGTTCGCCGCCAAGCGCCCGGGCTGACATGGCCGAGATCGTCACGCTGGGCTGCCGCCTCAACCTCTCCGAAAGCGAAACGATCCGGTCGATGCTGGGCGATCGTCCGGTCGCGGTCGTCAATTCGTGCGCGGTGACGGGCGAGGCCGTGCGACGCTCGCGCCGCGCGGTGCGGCGGCTAGCGCGGCAAAATCCCGACGCGGAGCTCGTCGTCACCGGCTGTGCCGCGACGATCGACCCGGCGGGGTTCGCGGCGCTGCCCGGCGTCACCCGCGTCGTCGCCAATCCGCTGAAGCTGTCGCCCGAGGCATGGGGCGCACCGGCCCCCGCCGCCCTGCCCCCCTCGCCCCACGCCCGCGCGCTGGTCGAGGTGCAGAACGGATGCGATCATCGCTGCACCTTCTGCATCATTCCCGCCGGCCGCGGCCCCAGCCGATCGCTGCCCGCCGGCGGCGTGGTCGATCGGATCGCAACACTGGTGGCAGCCGGCCATCGGGAGGTCGTGCTGACCGGCGTGGATCTCACGAGCTACGGTGCCGATCTGCCCGGCGTGCCGACGCTCGGCCATCTGGTCGAACGCATTCTGCGGCTCGTCCCCGACCTTCCCCGCCTGCGCTTATCATCGATCGACCCGGCCGAGGTTGACGATCGCCTGTTCGCGCTGCTTGCGCACGAACCGCGAGTGATGCCGCACCTTCATCTGTCGATGCAGGCCGGCGACGACCTGATCCTCAAGCGGATGAAGCGCCGCCACAGCCGCGCACAGGCGGTGTCGCTGGTAAAACGGCTCCGCGAAGCGCGTCCCGATCTCGCCGTCGGCGCCGACCTGATCGCCGGCTTCCCGACCGAGAGCGAGGCGGCGTTCGAGAACGGCCGCGCGCTGATCGAGGAATGCGGCATCGTCCACGCACACATCTTCCCCTTCTCGCCCCGCGAAGGCACCCCCGCCGCGCGAATGCCGCAGGTCGACCCCGTGCTGGTGCGCGAGCGCGCCGCCATCCTGCGCGATACCGCCGCCCGCGTCCGCCGCGACTGGCTGGCGGGCCTCGTCGGCACGGTCCAGTCGGTGTTGGTCGAGCGCCCCGGCGATACCGGCCATGCGGAGAACTTCGCCGAGGTCCGCTTCGCCGCAAGGCACGAGCCCGGCATCCTTATTTCGGCGCGCATCACGGCCGCCGCCGACGACCATTTGATCGGAGAAGCTGAATGAACGGCCCAAGCTGGCATGAAAAGCTGCTCGGGGGCTTTCGCAAGACCTCCGACCGGCTGATGGGCAATCTTGCCGGCCTATCGCTCGCCCGGCTCGACGACGAGACGCTCGACGAGATCGAGGAGGCGCTGATCGCTTCCGACCTCGGCCCCGAAACCGCCGCGCGCGTGCGCCAGCGGCTGGCCGAGGGGCAGTATGAGCGCAACATGGAGGAACTCGGCATCCGCCTCGTCGTCGCCGAGGAAGTGGAAAAGGCGCTGCAAAAGGTCGCCAAGCCGCTGGAGATCGAGGCCTTTCCGCGGCCGCAGGTGATCCTCGTCATCGGCGTCAACGGTTCCGGCAAGACGACGACGATCGCCAAGCTCGCCAAGACGCTGGTCGATCAGGATTACGGCGTCATGCTGGCGGCGGGTGACACGTTCCGCGCTGCCGCGATCGGCCAGCTTCGCACCTGGGCCGACCGCATCGGCGTGCCGATCGTCTCGGGTGCCGAGGGTGGCGACGCGGCGGGCATCGTCTATGAGGCGGTGAAACAGGCGACCGCGACGGGCATCGACGTTTTGATCGTCGACACCGCGGGTCGGCTCCAGAACAAGCGCGAGCTGATGGACGAGCTTGCCAAGATCCGCCGCGTGCTCGGCCGTCTCAACCCCGCCGCGCCGCATGACGTGGTGCTCGTCCTCGACGCAACGACGGGTCAGAATGCGCTCAGCCAGATCGAGGTGTTCAAGGAGGTCGCCGGTGTCACCGGCCTCGTCATGACCAAGCTCGACGGCACCGCGCGCGGCGGCGTGCTCGTGGCGGCGGCGGAGAAATACGGCCTGCCCATCCACGCGATCGGCGTCGGCGAAAAGGCCGACGACCTTCGCCCGTTCGACGCGCGCGAAGTGTCGCGGATCATCGCCGGGGTGGAGGAATTGCTGTGAGCACGGCCAAGCCGCCCCTCTCCCCTGCCCTCCGCATGGCGGTCGACTATGGCCCGCTTGCGGTCTTCTTCGCGGTCAACGCGCTGGCGCCGGGGAACGAGATCGGCCGCATCCTCGCCGCCACCGCCGCCTTCATGGTGGCGATCGCCGCAGCGCTGATCTTTTCATGGGTGAAGGCCGGGCACATCTCGCCGATGCTGTGGCTGTCGGGCGGGCTCGTGCTCGTGTTCGGCAGCCTGACACTCTATTTCCACGACCGCACCTTCATCCAGGTGAAGCCGACCTTCGTCTATGCGATGTTCGCGGTGCTGCTGGCCTATGGCCTCGCGACGGGCAAGCCGCTACTCCAGAATCTGCTCGAAAGCGCCTATCCCGGATTGTCGGCAAAGGGGTGGCGGCAGCTGACGATCAACTGGGCGGCGTTCTTCGCGGTGGCGGCGGTGGGGAACGAGGTCGCCCGCGCGAGCCTCAACTGGGATCAGTGGGTGACGTTCAAGACGTGGGGGATGATCCCGGCGACGCTGATCTTCACCTTCGCCAACATCCCCATGCTGCTGAAGCACGGCCTGCAGCTCGACAAGCGCGAGGAAGCCGCCGTCCCGCCGCCCGAGGGCTGACACGCAAAAGGACGGCCGGCGGTTGGGGCGCCGGCCGTCTATTCACCGCGGCAAGCCGCCGACTGGGCGGCCGAAACGCCGCCGCGGCGAAACCGTTTACTCCTTGCCCTTCTGGCCCGACGCCTTCTCGACGGCGCTGCCCGCCGACTTCAGGTCCTTGCCCGCACCGCCCACGGTGTTGCAGGCGCCGAGCGTCATCATCGCGGCTAGGCCGGCCATCGCGGCAATCTTCGTCTTCATCGATCGTCTCCTCTTCATGGGATCATTGCCCGCGGCCGGGCTGCGAGCGCCGGGGAAGCTATTTCTTCGGCTTGGCGTCGGCATCCGCCTTTTCGGCCTCGCCGCGGCGCACCGCGGCGTCGTCGCCGATCAGCTTGCCGATCGCGGCGCGCGCGGCGCCCTTTGCGGCCTTGGCCTCGTTCTTCGGCTTGTCGGTCATCCGCCATTCTCCCGTCGTTCGGCGATCAGCGCCTCGCCGTCGAAGCCACGCGTCCGCGCCCAGGCGGCGGCGGCGGTACGGCGATTGACGCCGATCTTGGAATAGATGCGTGCGACATGGTTGCGCACGGTGTTGCCCGAGACGCCGAGCGCCCGCGCGATGCTCTTGTCGTCGAGCCCGCGACAGATTTGCGCCAGCACCTCACGCTCGCGCGGGGTCAGGTCGTCGATCCCCGCACCGTTCTCGTCGGGCTGCGGCGCGCGCAGCCGGGCGAGCTTGTCCATGATCGACCGGCTGAACCAGCGCGTGTCCTTCATCACCGCCTCGATCGCCTCTACGAGCTCGATCTCGGTCGCCTTGCGCTGGGTGATGTCCTGGAACGCCCAGAGCACGCAGTCGTCGCCGCCGATCCGGATCGAGACGGTGGAGACGAGACAATCGATATGCCCGCCTTCGCGCGCAGCGATCCGCACCTCGTGGCCGCGCAGGTCGCGGCCGTCGGCGATCGCCTGTTCGACCTCGCGCCGCGTCCGCTCGTCGGCCCATAGACCTGCCTCGGCTAGCGAGCGGCCGATGATCGTCGGCTCCTCATGCCCGGTCAGGCCTGAGAAGCTCTCGTTGATCTCGCACAGGCGATGGCCGTCGCGCGCGCCGATCGCCATCGGCACCGGCGCCATCTGAAAGGTGCGCGTGAACCGCTCCTCGCTATGCCGCAGCGCCGCCTCTGCCGAGCGGCGCGGCTCGAGGTCGGCGAAGGTGAACAGCATGCACGGCTCGCCGCTCATCTCGATCGGCTGCCCCGCAACGATGACGAGCTTGGTGCCGCCGCCGGGCAGTTCGAGCTCGGCCTCCATCTGCGGGATCGTGCGCCCTTCGGCGAGGCGCGACTTGGCAAGCTCCCGATCGGTCGCCTCGCGCAGCACGTCGATGTCGTAGACGGTGTGCGCCATCACCTGGTCGCGCGCGTGCCCGGTCATGTCGAGGAAACCCTGGTTGACCTTGACGTAGCGAAGGTCCGCCAGCCGAGCGATGACCGCCGGCGCCGGATTCGCGTTGAACGACTGTTCGAAGCGATCCTCCGCCTCGAACCGCGCGGTCACGTCCTGGATGACGAGCACGACCATCGCCGGCTCGCCCTCGTCATCGTCGTTGAGAACGAGGCTGCGCACCTGATGCACCCAGCGCGGCGTGTCGTCCTCGTCGACCGACACCTCCACGACGACTTCGGAGAAGCGGTCGCCCGCGACGACGCGCTCGATCGGATAGTCGTCGGCGGCCAGCCGGTGGTTGTTGCGATAGCGCAGGCGAAACCGCTCGCGATACTCGTCGACCGTCCGGCCGAGTTCCTCCAGGCGCTCGACCCCGTGCATCGAAAGCGCGGCATCGTTCGCCCAAAGGAGCGTCTCGTCCGGGTCGATCAGGATCACGCCCTCGTCGAGCCCGGCGATGATCTGGCGCAGATGGCGCAGGTCGACGGACTCGCGAAGGGGCTTGAGCTGGCTCGCCATGCGCGTCTCGCTCAGGCGCGGCGCCCGTGAATTAGCGCGCCGATCGCATAGCCGCCGGCCAGCGCCGCAATCACCGCCCAGACCGGCGCGTCGCCGCGTACCGCCGCCTTGGCATGCTTCGCACCGCGGCGAAGCTCCTTCTCAGCGCGCTTCGCCCCGTGGCGCAGCTCGTGCTCGGCATGCTTGGCACCGCGGCTCAGGTCGCGCTCTGCCTTGTCGGCCTCGTGGCCCAGATTCTTGCCCGAGCGGCCGACCAGATCGGCCGCACGGTCGCGCGCCCGCTCGATCAGCGAGGCGGTCACATCGGCAACGTCGCCCGCCGCCGATTGGGCGCGGCCGAGCAGGTTCTCGGCACCGCCGGCGACCTGATTCTTGACGCCGTTGGCCTGCATCTCGCGGTTACCGATCAGGTCGCCGACCGCCTCTTCGACCTTGCCGCCGGCATAGCGGACGTCGCCGCCCAATTCATGCTTGTTCACCGAAAATCTCCTGTCTGGCTCGGGATCAGAGCACGACGCCGCAGGTCGCGGCCGCCTTGCCCACTTCGAGCGCCACCTTGGGATCCTTGATCTCGCCCGCCACGCGGATGAGGTCGCCGCCCGTCAGTTGACCGGGGTTCGGGTCGTCGCGGCGATAGGCCGCCGCCGCCTTGCCCAGTTGCTGGAGTTGGCCGAGCGACAGCTCGCGCCCCAGCCGGTCGCCGACGCACTGCGACCGTGCCTGGTCGAGGCCGTAGCGCTGGAGCCCGTCGGAGATGCGCGTCGACGGCGCGGCGCAGGCGGCAAGTCCGCCCGCAGCGACGGCGATGATCGAAAGCGTCTTCTTCATGCCCGTCTCCGCAACTCGAACGCACCAACAGCGGCGGGTTCGGGCGGAAAACCTATGATAGGTTAGGGCGTTCCTGGTATCTTTGCCCCTGACCCTTAGTGGTCATCTACCATGACCGATGCCGCGCGCTCGGCGTAAAGCGTCGCAAACTGTTCATGCAGAACACGATTTCCCGCCTCGGCGCTGCGCGCCGCCAGATCGCGGTGATCCGCACTGCGGCGCAGGAAATAGTCGCGCTCTTCGCTGGCGGTGCGGCTCATCGGAACATCCTCGGTCTGAAGCCCCACGCATATCCGAGCGGTCCGGGGGGCGATATGGTGCGGACCGACCCCCCAACTAGTGCAAGCCCCGCGTCCGTTCGGGTGGCTTGACGCGCATCGCGGGCCATGCGCTTTGCAGCGAGACTGCGGAGATTTGTATGAGCGGAAATCGATTGTACGGCTGCGTTGAGGCGGGGGGTACGAAGTTCGTCTGCTCGCTCGGCAATGACGACAGGCTGATCGGCGAGCGGGCGTGGATTGCGACCACGACGCCCGAGCAGACGCTGGCCGAGGTCCGTGCGTTCTTCGCCGCCGCCGCTGACCGGCACGGCCCGATCGAGGCCTATGGCATCGGCAGCTTCGGCCCGATCGACCGCGACCGCGCCTCCCCCGGCTGGGGCACTATCCTGAGGACGCCCAAGCCGCATTGGAGCGACGCCGCGCTGGTCGCCGGCATCGTCGGCGATGCAGGCGTGCCCACTGGCTTTGACACCGACGTCGCCGCGGCGGCGATGGCGGAGGCGACGGTGGGCGCGATCGGCGGGATCGTCGTCTATGTGACGGTCGGCACCGGCATCGGCGGCGGGGTGGTCGCGGACGGCGTGCCGCTCGACGGCGAGCGCCATGCCGAAATGGGCCATTTCCGCGTGCCGCGCCATCCCGCCGACACCGGCTTTGCCGGACGCTGCCCCTATCATGGCGACTGCTTGGAGGGGATCGCGTCGGGTCCGGCGATCGTCGACCGCTGGGGCTGCTCGCTGTCCGACCTGCCTGAGGATCATGTGGGGCACGAGATCGTCGCCCAGGCGCTCGCCCACCTGTCGATCACGCTGATCGCCACGCTGTCGCCGCGCCGCATCGCGCTGGGCGGCGGCGTGCTGCACACCCCCGGCCTGATCGACCGCATCCGCGCCGAGGCACGGCGGCTCAACAACGGCTATCTGCTGCCCGACGATATGATCGACACCGTGGTCGCCCCGACCGCGCTCGACGGCGATGCCGGCCTGCTCGGCGCGCTGATGCTGGCGCGGCGGGCGGCGGAGATCGACTGATCACCCCGGCGAGGACCCTTTCCTACAGACCGCCGGGGCGGGCTTCATGGGGTGATGGCCGATCGGACGATTCGTGTGGTGCTCGATTTCGAGCGCAAGTGTCAGCACGCGGAAATCCGGTGCCGCGCCTGCCAGCGAACCGTCATTTTGCCGCCGAAGATGGTCGCCAGCGTCTATGGCGCGACGACGCACGTGCGAGACGCCGAGCGACGCTCTCGCTGCCGGGGATGCGGCGGACGCGGCGCGACGATCCGCGGCGTGTTTCGCGACTATCACGGCTCAAACATCGCAAGAAACGATGGTAGCGGAGGAGGGACTTGAACCCCCGACACGCGGATTATGATTCCCAATTAAGCTTTTGAGAAAGCCGCCCTTTGCCTCCAAATCCGCGAGATTTGGGCCATGCAATTTCAACAGGTTACAAGCGATTTTCCAACCAACAACGCAGGCGAAACTGAGCCAGCGCGACCCTGTGACGTGCGTGCGCTCAGCCGGACCATCGTAAACCGCCTTGTCGGCAGGGACCCGCATTTCCGAGGACGAATTAATCGATCAAGCTACGATGTCGACGATCGACGTGCGCGGGTTGCGCGACGCTACGGAGATGGGTCGAAAAGCGGGACCGGTCGCTGGATACGGGCCTACTTGCGCGCAGCGCGCGAGTTCGACGTGCATTGCAGGCGAGAGAGCGGGCGATCGCCGCTCGGCGCGTCAGGTTTGCAGGTGCTAGAGGCGATTTTATTGAACCACTGGCATGACTTCCGCTCCGGTCATATCGATCCGGCGCTCTCGCAGCTGGAAGCTGCCACCGGCTATGCACGCACGACGATCGTGGCGATCCTAAAAAGACTCAAGCAGCACGGGTTCATCGATTGGGTTCGTCGAACGCAGAACCTCCATCGTGCCGGCAAGGCTGGCCCTCAACGCTGCCAGGTCAACAACCTCTATTTCATCGATCTGCAGCGCCTGCCCAGCGCCGTCTCTTCGCGCTTCCAGCAGCTCTTACGTGCCGTTCTAGGGAAAGCTGAGCAGCCAACACTCACGCCAGCCACTTCATCGACAGGTGCCTGGAGCTTTACGCAGACAAAAAACGCAGACCTCAACCGGGCTCTTGCTTCTGTCGAGGCAGCACTAGCGAGGAATGAGCGCGAGTTGCATTTCCATACCGTCTCCGGGGATCAGAATAAGATTTGATGATGAACGCCTTCGGCGTGCTCACCTCGATTGCCCCTACAGATCTAATGGGAACGCCCTCCCCCACGACAGCGCTCGCGGAGAGGCTGCGATCGGGTGGCTGCGCCGCCCGCTGCTCGGCGTAGGGGTGAGCAGGAACCGTGCCGCGTAATTCGCTCCTCCGCTCTCGCCCAGTTGCGGCCGCTTGCAAGAGCTTCCTAGCGCTCCAATCCCGATTATTAGTTCATCTCTGACAAAGGGCGAAGATGGCGCCGGTCCAGCCAGCGCAACTCGGCGCGCGCACGGTTCAATATCACGGAGGACGGCACTCCCCATGCTGGGTTGGCGCAGCGCTCCTTTTCGGGCTCGGCCTGCGTGATTTCAGCGGGCCTCCAGGTCTCGGATTCCTACGCGCTCCGAATAGCAGGTCGATTCGGGCCTAGCACGTTGCTTGCCATCGGCTATCGGCGAAAAAGCTGTCGTAGCGGTTGCCCGCGCGCGCCGGGCCGGTAAGTCTTTGCTACTTCTCGATCGCTGCTGGCTGGTTTAGCTTATGCGAATGGACGACGAAGATCTTCAACAAATCCTTGGCCGCTTCGAAACCGAGCTTTCCGCAGGACGTCACGACGAGGCCCGCGGAGAGTTGCGGCACCTATTGTTCGGCTTAGCTGATTCACCGATCGAAGGTTCAGTTGGTGACGCCGTTCGGCTTTTGGCGGGCATGACACACCCGCCGGTCAAGGCTGCGGCGTTGGTGCTCCGCTCCCTCGGCGAGAACGACCTCCTTCAGGTTAACGCTGCGAATCAGCTAGCGAGGTACTCCGTCGAGCTGGCCGAGAAAGCGCTGCCGGGCTTTACTAACATGCTTGGCGTGAAAGGCGGCTCACAGAATTTCGAGAAGTTCAACGTCCTCTGCGGCTCAAAGAACTGGGTGGAAGCTAAGCTCGCACCTCTCGTGGTACCCTATGCAACCTTCGAATCGCTGCTGGCTGCGCGAAAACAAATTCTGGCGCCGCTCGCTCACGGACGGCTCCTAGAGTTCGGCGGCGTGTACCGCCTTCCGGAGATCAGAGATGCGGTCGAAGCCGTATTCGCGAGCATGGAAGCGGTAAGCAAGGTGGCGGTGACGCTCGCCGCCGACGTCGAGAACGCTGAGAACGTCATCGACGACGCGTTGCACTTGGCGTCCGCCAGTCCTTCATTCGTGTCGACGAATTACCTCGCTCCGTTCTTGGCATGCGCACGAGCGCGGCTCGCTGAATTTATATCATCCCTTCGGGGCAGGTTTACCGCAATCATCAACCAAGATTGGTCGGGAGAGGAACTGCCAAAACGCTATCCCCTGCTTGAAAAGGGGCGGGACCTGCGAATCCTCGTACCTTGTAGCAGCGACGGACGCGGGGCCGCTACCGACGTCCGCGTCACAGTCACGAGCGACAGCCAGCACGTCTTCTTCATAAACGAAGAAATAGCGCTGGGCAGCATCTCACCGGGGAGGTTCTCCATCGGCCTGGACGTCCACGTGGTCGACCCTGCGGACGAGGTCTCCGCAATGCTGGAGATCGAGTGGGGGGAAGTCGGCACCCCGAGGAGGCAAAGCACTCTGTTCGAGATAAGAGTGCTTGCACAAGCTACGGGAATTGACTGGGAAAGTTATGCCTTCGCTGACCCATACGGTACTTCACCGGCGGAGGGCGAAGACTTTGTAGGACGCCACGAGCAGGTCCAGACACTTGTAGCTCGCATGCTTCGACGGCCGATGGACCCCTCGTATGTGACCGGTCAGAAGCGGGTAGGCAAGACATCGCTCGCCAAGGGTGCGGCACAAGCTGCGAAGGTCCGCGACCCGCAAGGGAAGCTCTCTTGGGAGTACATTCTCTTGGGAGAGATCGCGCACGAAGATCCACGCGTCTCTTTACGCCAACTTGGCGAGCGTATCGAGGAGTTCGTCGTCGGCGCTTTTCCCGGTAGCACGACACTGCCGCGCGGATCTTACGACGGTTCCCTGTCGCCACTCATAAGGCTGGCCAATGCCGCGAAGGCGGCGGATCCTGAACGACGTTTTGTGGTCATCATCGACGAGTTCGACGAGATGCCTCAGGAACTATATTTGCAAGGCAATCTGGCCGACACCGTGTTCGCGAACATACGCGCGCTCACGACCACCGGCAACCTATGCCTGCTGCTTGTCGGCGGCGAGAACATGCCTTTCGTCATGGACAGGCAGGGTCAGCGGCTCAACAAATTCTCGCGAGTGAACCTAACCTATTTTGATCGATCAACCGAGTGGGATGATTACGTCCGCCTCGTTCGCCACCCCTCGCGAACCGTCCTAAACTGGCATGAGGACGCGATCGTAGCGGTTTACGACCTTACGGCAGGCAACCCTTACTTCACTAACATCATATGCTCCAAGGTCTTTTCGAGGGCGCTGCGCGGGCGCGACATAGATATCACGCGAGAGGAAGTACGAGAGGCTGTAAGCGCTGAGATCTCACGACTAGACGACAACCTTTTCGCTCATCTTTGGCAAGACGGTATATTTGCTCCGGTAGATGAGCGAGAGCCGATCGTTCTGAAACGAAAAAGAGTGTTGGCGTCAATTGCCCGCTGCCTCCGCGCAAACGTCCCGACCACCATCGACAATATCTTTGATCGTTCATCAACAACCGATCTAAGTCGCGATGAAATCAGGAGCGTACTCGTTGACTTCGTCAGTCGCGAGGTGCTGGTCGAAGCTGATGGGCAGTACAACGCGGTGCTGCCAATCTTCCAGTTATGGTTGACTGACATAGGCCTGACCCGACTAGCCGCGGACGCCCTCTCGCAAAATCTCGCGGCGGACGTGCAACGTTTGGAAGACGAAGCCAGGGTTCTGTCGGAGGAATTGGTGGCGCTGACAAGCTCCTGGCCGCTGTATCGGGGTCACCGCGTCGGTCCGGAAGAGGTGCGTTCCTGGCTAAACCAAAGGCAAAGCAACCGCGATCAGAGAGCTCTCTTTAACATTCTCAAGTCCACTCGCTTCCTGACGGAGATCGATATTCTCGAACGGATCCGGGGCGCTCGGCTTACGGTCCTCGGGCTCGTGGACGCTGCCGTCCGTCGTAAGCAGACGGATCGGCGATCCGACATCGTAATCACCTACGTCGACGGTGAAGGGAAGAGCGGACAGAGGTATGCAGCGTTGTATGCCGAGGAGAATTATGTTTCCGTCAATGCGATTCTGCCACCGGCAGCATTTGCCCAGGCCTATCAGCAACATATTAAGTTGTTCGGTCCGCCAAAGGCGATCGTCATCGTTGACGATATAGTCGCAACCGGCAATTCTCTATCAGAAAATCTTCGGCGTTTCCATGACGCCCATGTCGAAATGCTCGCCACCGACAAGCCCCTGATCCTCGCATTCTCCTTGCTCGCGACCAAGCAAGGGCAGGCGACCATGCTGCGCAACCTTTCAAAGCTCGATTATAACCAGATTGATTTCAGGGCAGGTGAGGTCTTGGGTGACGAAGCTCAGATCTTCGTTGGCGAAAAGGGCACATTTGCCTCCGCAGATCAGCGGGACCGAGCTCTCGCGATAGCGACCGACGTAGGCGCCACGATCTACAAAAGGGCGCCATTGGGGTACGGCGGGTTGGGCTTAAGCATCGTCTTCCCCACCACCGTTCCGAACAACAGCCTGCCGCTGCTGCACTCGCGAGGGAAAGGCGCGGGGCAGCAATGGCGACCGTTGTTCGAACGCCTTACCAATTAAATCAGTTCGTGATTAGCGCATGGAAGCCTCCGTCGGAGCGCCCAAGACCGTCAGTCCGGCGATCGCGTGCGGCGCACCCAATTTCGCGATCCCCGGGGCAATTCTTTTTGGCAGCACAAGCACCTCGTTATCAGAGGAGAGCATAAGCATTCGCAGCAACTGTCATGCCAAACGCGTATCCGGGGAGGCTGGCCAGTCGTGCGGCGGGCAGACCCGCCAATGCTCGGCCATGGACACCTACAGTCGGCATCTTACACCATGCGCATTCCCTTATTGCGGATCGCCCGGCAGGTTTTTGCCGGCAAGTTATGCAGTCAGGATGGATCGCACAGGGTAACGATGCCGTCAGCTTCAAGGCGGCGGACATATTGTAGGTTTAGCCGCGCTGATTGTCGGTGTACTCTTTTTGAGCGTAGATGGGGAGGCCTTCGAGCCTGAGCCGCCGGGCGACTACGTCACTGCCGCGGACCCACCATAATCGACCACACGCAGGAATAGTAATACAGCCCGCTCATGGCGGCGGTGCCGCCCCGTCATTGCGGGACGGCGGAGCTCCTGCCTTGGTGCATTAGCGAACGGGAGAAAGCGCTGAATTTCCGCCCGGAAGCGAACGCTCCGCTGTCCTGCTCGAGGTGGACGTTCGCTCAGCTCCAAAGACACATTTCACAGGCGCGTAGCGGATCGTGGCGTCGACCATCGAGACTGGCGTCAATCTGCGACAGCGTTCCAGCGGCGGCGAGCGGCTTTCTCTGCGCAATATTCTAGGCTTGCGTCGATCCGACTCGATGCGTCGAAACGCTCCGTTTAGATCGCAGGCGAGGCGGGGGGATAAGCGCGTTTTCAGGGGGCGCAGCCGGGCGGCGCAGTCGGCGGCGCCGCGGGCGCCCGGTCACCGCCGGGGAGGCTAGGCAACCCGCATCAATTGAGATGGAAACGGTGCGGCAAGCTCCAGCGCGTCTTCGACGGGTGCCGTCAGCCATCGCTCCTCGTCCCCGATCGACAGCAGGACCGGCATCGCCTTGGGGTGGATTGGCGCGACCAGAGGGTTCGGCTCAGTCGTCAGGAACGCCATCACCGCCCCCGCCTCGCTCGGCCGCCACACCCCGGCGAAGCTGGTGATCGGCTGCGACGGCACGTCGAACCATCGCTCCACCTTGGCACCCGCCTCCCCTTCCCACTCGCAGAACATCGTGAACGGCACGAGGCAACGCCGCGCCGGCACCTTCAGAGCGCTACGCCAGAAGGGTGAAGCGTAGTTCCGCACGTTGGTCACGGCCTTCTCGATCGGCTTGCCGCTCTTGCCCTTGATCGTCATCGGAAAGCCCCACGCCATCGGCTCGGCGATCCGTGCACCGCCTTCATCGCGGATCGTCCAGGCGGTTCGCTTGGGGAACAGCTCCGGCGGCGGGAGCTGAAGGTCCGGCGGGAAGCCGACGATCCCATAGCGGGCGGCGATCTCGGCCTGGTTCGCGGTCATGCGATAGCGATTGCACATCGGGCGAGCATGCGCCCGGCAATGCTGCCGCGGCAAGCCTAGCCGCGCAGGCGGGCGGCGAGGCGTCGCCACTCGGCCTCCGTCCGCGGCGGGCGGTCGAGGGTCGGGCGCTGGTGCGTGACGCGCAGGATGTCGGGCCTCGCACCGCACCGGGCGCAGCGGATCCGCTGCCGGATCAGATGCACCCGCTTGTCCCACCGATGCACGTTGAAGACGCGCTCGAGCCATTCGCCCGAGATCACCGCCCGGCGCTGGCAACCCGAGCAGCCGACGGCGATGTTGCCGCGCTTTCGGGTGATGTCGCCCAGCGTCTCGAATCGCGTGTTCGCGCTCATCGCGCCGGGGTGCCAACTTTAGAACGGATAGGGAACATGCTATGTGGGCGACATGACGAGTCGCCCACAGGAGTTTTCGATGCTCGCCCCGCAATCGCGCTACGAAACGAAGCGAGAGACCTTCGGCCGATGGCTCCTTGTCCAGCGCAGTCGCGGCGACTGGATCGACCAGCTCGCCGACATGGCTCGCGCCGATCGCGGCTTCCCCAAGGACGGTGACCCTGACGCCGTTCGCCGCCGGATGGGCGAGCTGGGCGCGGATCCCGACACGTTCGAAGCGCTCGATGATGCCGAGCTGGACTGGCTATCGCTGTGAGGATCGTGACGTCGCAGGAGGCGCGCGCGAACCTCGAGGCGGCGATCGCGCGGATGGGCGTCCCCCACGCCAGCGTTTCGCGGCTGCTCAACCGCGCACCCGGCTATATCGGGCGTCACATCCGCGACGGCGTCCCCGCGCTCCTGGCCGATCGCGACGCCAAGCTCGTCGCTGACTTCCTCGGTGCCGACGCTCGTCGGCTGGGCGTTATCCTGCCCGAACCGAAGCGGCCCGACACCCGGCCGTGGTGGCGAAAGCCGATGCCGGCATGCTGATCGAAATCCCGCCGGCGGGCACGGCTAAGCGCGCTGAACTCGTCCGCGCGCTCGCGGCGCGACTGTGGGCACCGCGGCACGATGAGCCCTTCAGCGAGGTCGGTGAATATTAGGAAAAGACCTTCCTGACGCTGGCAGAGGACGCGCTCGCCGGGCTAGAACGGCATCATGCGACGGCCGACGCCCCTTGAAGTCGAAGCGGCGATCATCGGCGCGGCGATGCTGCTTGCGCTGCTTTCGGCCGCGATCTGATCGAACTGCGCCATGTACGAGATGACCCTAGCCGTCGTCGGGCTTCAGCATCCGAACGCTGACGGCTCGAGCCGCATCTTCGCCGCTGCGACTCTTCGACCGGGCGACCCGGTCCACCTCGTCCCCGAGCCGAAGAACAAGAAGGATCGGAACGCAGTGGCGGTGATGACCGGCATGGGGATGCAGCTCGGCTATCTGACGGCCGAGCGGTGCGGCTACATTGGCGCACGGATCCAGCGCGAAGTGTACGAGGTCGCCTTTCAGGACTGGCACGGCCCGGTGGCCTACATCCGCATCCGCTTTGGCGGCGGGAAGATGACGATGCCGCCGCAGACTGAAGCACCGCCGGCGCGGCGGCCGGTCGAGGAATGGCCCGAAGCGGTGGATCCAGACGGACCCGAATGGGGCGCATAAAAGCACATTAGTTACACAACTGCGACAGAGTTATTTAGGTATCGGAAAATAGAAGCTTTCCGCTCGCATCTAACTCTATAGATCGATTTGTCGTATGATCGCGCATTAGTGTTTCAGCCAGCTCACCGGAGCAAACATCTCCAACGATCGAATTGGAAGTGAAAATAGGAACTGATACGCGAAGTTCTCCGATGCCATCCCCTTCCACGGGGAACGTGGCATATATAGCTACATTGGATTTACCATCATTGTATTCTGTCTGAATAAACAAGGGCACGGATAAATTGTCTTTAACCCTAACTTTGCTTAAATGCATCTTCTCGACAGCATGAGAGGCAATAAAACCAATTACATCCGGAAGAAACTTTAAATCGACTTTTGAAATTAAAGAGTTCTTTAAAAGGCATGAAAATAACTGATTACCTAGATCATTAGAAGTAAAAGCCGGCTTAACCCGTATTTTTGATATCGAAAAATCATAGGTCAGTTTTTCAGACCTTGTTAGCATTTCTTTATAATATACCTTGCCATCGCCCCCTACAATCAGCTTAGATATGGCAGATTCAAGCACTTCCTTTGCAGACTTTCTATTTAACCCTATCAAACGCTTAAGTTCAGCATCGGAGTGCAAATTCAGTAGAGATTTTCCGTAATTCTTGATCTTTTCAAGGTCGGCGCAATCGGCTATCCCTGCCTCCCGTGCAGCTATGCTTTGCATGTTATATACGAGAGTGGTGACCATGTCATTTGATACGGAAAACACTTCTCCTCGGTCTCGCTGATCCGCGTGGGCGATGAAATCGCCGATTTCGGTGACCGCCTTGTTGCCGTAGGATCGTGCGCGGAGAGATAGGTAAATGCGGTCCAGATCCCGGGCTGACGCATCCCCCTTGATCAACCGCGAAACCCAAAGTTTGAGATTTTCGTCCATTATCGACTCCCCGTATGCACACCAGAGCACCCCAGCTTGAAGGCTGATAGGTATACCGCACAGTTTCTGCTTTTAGTTCGAGATTATAAGCTCCCTCACCTTCCGCGCCGCGCCGGCCGCGACCGTGTAAGTCGTCTCGACCTCGACCAGCTCGAATGCCCGAAAGCACTCGCGCACGCCCGGCGTGTCGTTGATCGACATCAGGAACCGCCCCTTCAGCCCGGCGAGGATTTCGGCGAGGCGGTCGAAGTCGGCACGGCCGAAGACGTCCTGTCCATAGTCGCGCTCGCACCCCCAATAGGGCGGATCGAGATAGAACAGCATGCCGGGCCTGTCGTAGCGCTGCAGGAACGCGCCGAAGTCGAGCTGCTCGATCACGACGCCAGCGAGGCGCTCATGGATCTCGGCAAGCATCGGCTCGAGCTTGGTGACGTTGAACCGCGCGCCCTGCGTCTTGTCGATGCCGAAATGCCGCTGGTCGACCTTGCCGCCGAACGTCAGGCGCTGAAGGTAGAGGAAGCGCGCCGCGCGCTGAAGGTCGGTCAGCCGCTCGGGCGGCAGCGCGAGCAGTCGCTCGAACTCGGCCCGGCTCGAGATGCGGAAGCGCAGCATATCGACGAAATAGGCGTAGTGCTCCTGGAGCACGCGGAAGAAGGTCGCGACGTCGCCCGACACGTCGTTGATGACCTCGACGCGCTTGGCCTCGCGCCGGCGCAGGAAGATGCCGCCCATGCCGACGAACGGCTCGGCATAGCCGTCATGCTCGATCGCCTCGATCATGCGCGTGACGCGGCCAGCAAGGTTGCGCTTGCCGCCGATATATCCGGCCGCGGGTGCGACGGGACGGATTTTGGTACTGGTCATGTTGGAAAATCTCGCCTTCTAGGTTGCCCGCCCGGCGCGCGCGCCGGGTGCGGGACGGCCGATTGGCCGGTCAGTCGTGGCGAGATCATTCCTCGTCGGTTTGCCGGGCTGGACCCCCGGCGCCCCCGCGCGGCCGAAGCCGCGGTGGATCAGGTCGCCGCCGCCGGTTCGGGCAGGCGGATGACGTCGATGCCGAGCCGCTCATTCAGCTCGAGAAACGCCATCAGGATCGGCCGGATCTCCAGATCGACAAAGACGGCCTTCGCCTTTTCGGGATCGCTGAAGGCCGAACCCTGCGCCGGCACGATGCCGAGCAGCTGGGGCGGCACGCGGTGCGCGGCGAGCACGTCCTGCATCGTCGCCGACTTGATCCCGATGAACTCGTCTTTCGCCCCGGCCTCGGCGATCGGAATAATCTTGATTCCGTGCTCCTTGCCGCTGGGCGCATGGACGAACAGGTTGCGGAAATTGCCCGGCCCCTTCGACTTCTTCAGCGCCTCACGCATCGCGTCGGTATCGCCGTTGGCGAACTCGCCGGTCGCATAGAGGATGTAGCCGGCGTGCGAGCCGTTGAGGTAATAGCGGCGCCGGAACAGCGTCGCGGCCTCATTGAGCAGCGCCGACTGGAGCGCGCTCAGATATTCGGGGATCCCGTAGATCTCCTGATTGACGTCGGGCTGCATGATCTGGATCACGCTGCCCGGCTCGAACTCGGTCTCCGGCGCGCCGCCGGGCACGTACCAAAAGCGGCCCGGATCGACGCCGCGGCGGACATATTTAGCCGGCGCATAGTCGAGGCGCAGCACCCCGCCCAGGCGATTGCGGACGATCTGGAAATAGCAGTCGCCGAAGACCAGCCAATCCTGCACCGCCTTGGCGAACGTCGAGCGCGGCAGGATCGACGCCAGCTCGGCCGACGCGGCGACAAGGTTGCGCTTGAACAGGATCGCCGAGCTATGGTGCGCTGACGCGCGAAACGCGCGGGCGAGGCCCACGCGCGACACCGGCGGCTCGTACCAGCGATCGTTCGACCAGCACTCGATGAGGTCGAGCAGCTCGCGCCGTTCGAGCACCGGCTCGGGATCGCCGAAGCTGAACGCCTCGACCTCGCGCGGCGCCGCGGCGACCATCGCCTTGCCGCCGCCGGCATCGATCGCGCCCATGGAGGCCGCGCGCGCTTCCGATCGGGCCATTCGCCGCGTCCGCTTCGTCATCAGATCAGCTCCATCGTGGCGGTCGGCTTTTCCTTGCCGTCCAGCGGTTCGTTCATGAGGATGTGCATCGTCGCCCAGGCGAGATCGCCGTGCCCGTCACCGCCGCCGCGACCCGACTTGAACGTCATGTTCCGGCCGCTGTCGGTGATGGTCTTCTTGATCGAGATGAACGACGAGACGAGGTCGAGCATGCCGTTGTCGAACGCCAGTCGCCCGCGGCGCACGACGTTTTGCGCCTTCATCACCATCGCGGCCTTCACCTCGAGCGAATACTCGATCTTGGTGACGCCGCGGATCCCGGCCTCGGGCTTGGCGAGCAGCTGATAGACGCCGGCGCCGACGCCGGTCGCGTCGATGCCAAGATAGCTGACATTGTACCGGCTCAGCACCGCCTTGATGAACTCGGCCTGCTGCTCGAAATCGAGGCCGCGCAGCTGGTGCTTCTCGAGGACGCGGAACGTGCCCCCCTGCTCGAGCGGCGGCGCGATGATGACCAGCGCGGCATTGTCGCCGGTCTCGCTGTTCTGCGGATCATAGCCCGCCCAGACGGTGCGCTCGCTATAGGGTCGCGCCGCGTCGGGGTCGAAGTCCGCCCATTCGACCAGGCTGTCGCAGCCGAGCTTGACCAACTCGTTGAACTTGAAGGCCGAGAGGCTGTCGTCGACGAAGGTGCAGCCGAACAGGTTGGCGAACTCGTCCTCGGCATATTCGTCGCGCAGCTCGTCGAGGTCGACAAGATCGAAGCCGCTGGCGATTGCGTCCTCGACCGTGACGATCTGGCGCCAGACCGAATCCTCGCATAGCCGCCCATCCTTCAGCGCCTTGTGCGTGACGTCGATCTCGACCCGGTCTTCTTTCTTGCGCCGGCGGTTGCGGCGCTCGCCGGTCCAATAGGGATAGGCGAGATGCGCGACGGTCGACGGCGTCGAGAAGTAGGTCTTCCGCCACCGCTTGTGCGTCGCCATGCCGCTGGCGACCTTGTTCAGCTCCTCGAACCCGTGGACCCAGAAGAACTCGTCAAAATAGAAATTGCCCGAGCGCCCCTGCGCGGTGCGGAAGTTCGTGCCCAGAAAGTGCAGCTCGGCGGCGGCCTCGCCCTCGGGGCGCAGATCGCTCGTGATGAGCATCGGATCGCCCTTCAGGTCGACGCCGACCAGCTTGGCGAACCCGACGATGTAATTGCGGAACTGATGCGCCTGCGCCTTCGACGCTGACAGGAAGATCTGGTTTCGGCCGCTCTCGATCGCATCGATCAGCGCCTCGAACGCGAAATAGTAAGTCGCGCCGATCTGGCGCGACTTGAGGATCATGCGCGTGCGGCGGTTTAGGTTCGCCCACCACGTTTCCTGATAGCCGTAGAGCTGCTCGAGGAAGATCGCCTTGAGTTGTTCGGCTTGCTCGGCGGTGAAGTGGTTCGCCTTCTTCTTGGCCTTGCGCTCCCCGGCGTTGCGGTTCGCGATCTTGTCGTTGAGGTCGCCCTCGTGCCCGCCCGGCTGCTCGTAGCGACGCACCTTCGCCAGCACCGCAATCTGGCGGCCGAGCAGGTCGATCTCCTTGAAGTCGGCCCCGGTCTTCACCGTCTTGGCGATCAGCGCCTGCCAGCGCGCCTCGAGGCAATCCTCCATGCGGCGGATGCTTGGCGCGTCGTCCCACTTGCCGCGCGAGATCCACGAGCTGACCGTCGTGCGCGGGACCTGTAGCTCGCCGGCGATTTGCGAGGCCTCCCACCCGCGCCAATAGAGAGAGCGCGCCGCGCGGCGGCGGTCCTCGATCGGCAGGGTCAGGGGATCGGCGAAGATGCTCATCGGCGCGGAACCTAGCCACGCGCCCGCCCATGCTTCGCCGCCGCGATCCGTTGGAGTGCGTCTCTACCGGTTGGCGCGCTTGAGAAGCGCCGGGCCTTCGGTCCCTGTTCGGCCTTCAAATGCGCGGCCCAGGCCGCCCCGACCGAACGCAACCGAGGACCGCAGCGCCATGGGCAAGAAGAGCAAGCTTTTCCGGGTATTCGTCGCCGGCAACACGATCAGCGACGGCCGTACGATCACGCCGGAAATGATCGACGAGATCGTCGAGACCTTCAATGCCGAGGCGTACACGCCCCGCATCAACGTCGAGCATATCGCCGGGTACAGCCCCGAGCCGCCATTCAACGGCTATGGCGACGTCATCGCGGTCGAGGCGCGCGACGACGCATTCACGATCGCGGGCAAGGCGGAAACCCGCCGCGCGCTCTACGCCCAGGTCGATGCTAACGACCAGCTCGTCGGCCTGACCGACCGCGGTCAGAAGCCGTTCCCCTCGGTCGAATTGACGCCGGACTATGCGGGGACGGGCAAGATCGGCCTCATCGGTCTCGCCTTCACCGACAAGCCCGCGTCGATCGGCACGCAGAAGCTCCAGTTTTCGCGCTCGGCGCCGGGCACCGTGTTCGCGGCCGGCACCGACGCCGCGGCAATCGAGTTCGAGGGCGACCCGGTCAACGCGGCCAGCATCACCAACGCGATCGCCGCCGGCTTCGCCAAGGTCGGCGAGATGTTCAAGGCGAAGAAGGAAGAGCCGAAGCCGCCGATCCCGCCGGTCGAAAAGGAACCCGCGAACGACAACTTCGCCGCCGCCATCACCGCCCTGGGCGAGGCCGTTGCCGCCGCCATCAAGCCGGTGGCCGAAGCGCAGGCGAAGACCGACGCCGCCTTCGCCGAACTCAAGACGCAGCTCGCCGCAGAGCCGCAGGGCGGCAGCTTCACCCGTTCGCCTGCCACTGGCGCTGCGGTCGACGCGAAGTTCGCCACCGACTGCTGAACGCCGACCCGCTCGTCATCCCCCGCCGCCATTCCACCGGGAGCTTCCCATGCGCACTTCGACCCGCCTCCTCTTCGCCAGCTATGTCAGCCAGCTCGCCCAGCTCAACGGCCTCGACAACAGCCTCACCGCCATCCCCGGCGAGCTAAAGCAGTTCAACGTCTCGCCCGTCATCGAACAGAAGCTCCAGGCGCGCCTTGCGGTGACGAGCGACTTTCTCAGCCGCATCAATATCGTCCCCGTGGTCAACCAGCAGGGCGGGCGCGTCGGCGTCGGTATCAACCGGTCGATGGCGAGCCGCACCAATCGGTCGCTCGGGCATCGCCGCACGCCGACCGATCCCACTGGCGGCGGCAACATCGACCAGTATTTCTGCAAGAAGACCGATTACGACTATGCGTGGGGCTACGAGCTGCTCGACGCATGGGCGCACCGGCCGGAGTTCCAGCAGCTCTGCCGCGATGCGGTCGTGACGCAAAAGGCGTCGGACATCATCACGATCGGTTTCAACGGCGTTGAGGCCGCAGCCGAGACCGATCGCGACGAGAACCCGCTCCTTCAGGACGTCAACTGGGGCTGGCTCTACAAGATGCGCCAGCATGCGCCGGCCCGCGTCATGGCACATGGCGGCCTGGACAACCTCAAGGTCTATGTGTCGGACGAGGGCGACGCCGACTACGTCAACCTCGACGCGCTCGTCTTCGACGCGATCCACAACCTGCTGCACGAAAGCTTCCGCACCGCCACCGACCTCGTCGTCATCATCGGCAGCGATCTGGTCCACGAGAAGTATTTCAAGATCGTCAGCGCGGCCGGTGACCAGGCGACCGAGCAGGTGGCGCGCGACGTCATCCTCTCGAGCCGCCAGCTCGGCGGTAAGCCGACGATGCAGGTGCCGTTCTTCCCGGCGAACGCGATCCTCATCACGAGCCTGAAGAATCTGTCCTACTACTGGCAGATCGGCTCGGCCCGCCGCGCGATCATCGACAACCCCGCGCTCGATCAGATCGACAATTTCGAGAGCGTCAACGACGCCTTCATGGTCGAGGAATACGGCAAGGCCTGCCTGATCGAGAACATCCAGCTCGGGCCGAAGGCGCCTTAAGCGCACCTCGGACCCGCCCCCTGTTCGCCCTCCCGCCATTGGATCGATCATGAGCCCAGCTCGCGCACACCGGGACCGCCACGCCGCCAAGGCAGCGCCCTCCCATCCGACGATCACATCCGGCGTGGAGGGCGGACCCGTCCCGCCGCCCGCGATGACGCCCGCCCGCATGCATCGCCTCACGGAGAGCGTCGCCGCGACTCCCGCCGCCGCCGGCGGTGCCTCGTCTCGCATCGACCCCATCGTCGCCCAGATGGCGATGCGCTTGGCGCACGATCTGCGCGAGCTGAAGGCGACGCAGTCGATCGGCCTGAAGGTCGAGAAGAAGCGCGCGATGATCGAAGCCTATCGCGAATGGTGCGACGCCCAGCTCGCCGGCACGATCGCGCAGGGCGGCGTCGCCGCCGAGATCCTGCCGACGATGATGGTCTGGTCGATCGACATCGGCGACTGGTCGCGCGCGCTCGAGCTGGCCGCGTTCGTGCTCGAGCATCGCCTGCCGCTTCCGTCCCGCTACGTGCGCGGCGCGGCGCCGCTCCTGGTCGAGGAAATGGCGGAGGCCGCGTTCAAGCTTCAGGGCAAGGGCGAGCGCTTCCCCCTCGAGGTGCTTGAGGCGGTCGAGGACCTGACAAGCGACGTCGACATGCACGACGAGATCCGCGCCAAGCTTTTCAAGGCGATCGGCGTCGAATTGGACGCCGCCGCACGCACCGCCGCCGAAGCGGGCGAGATCGCACTGCCGCTGCTCAGCCGATCGCTCGTCGCGCTCCAGCGCGCGCAGGATCTGCACCCCCGCGTCGGCGCGAAGATGACGATCAAGGCGGTCGAGAAGGCGATCGCCGCAACCGAACAGGCCGGCGCTGCCGGCTGACAAGCTCGCCCCCCGGCGCTCGGGGGCGGATCGCGCATGGCGGGAGGGCCTTCGGGCTGTGGGCCGCCAACCGCCCGATCCCCACCCCCGTAATCGAACGAAGGATCCGCTATGTCGATCGTCGCCGTTATCGCCCTGACGCTTGTCGCGCTGATCCAGCTTGGCCTTGGCGCATGGCTGATGCTGGCGGCGATCGTCGTGGCGCTCGCGCCGCGGTTCGCGCTGCCGCTCGACATGCCAGTCCCCGAGCTGCCGCCGATCCTGCTCGCCCTCATCGGAGCGGTCGGCCTCCTCCTGTTCATCGCGGGCGCCAACGTCTTCGCCGCTGTGGTGATGCCGGTATGAGCGACTATCGGCTCGTCGCCGACACGCCCGCGCCCGCCAGCGCGCCGATCGCCAATGACGGCTTCCTGCCCGACATCGACGTCGCCAGCTTCCGCGAGGTTTCCCGCATCCGCGACGCCGTGACCGCGCCCCGCGCTCGCGAGGCGCTGATCGGCGCGATGATCTCGGCCGCGCGCGATCTCGCGCCATGGGTCGCCGCCCGCCGCGCCGAGGGCGCCGCGACGCTCGCCGACGTCGAGGCCCCGACGATCGACGGGCAGAGCATCCTCGTCCACGCCTATCGCCGCGCCATCTTCTGCTACGCGAAGGCCGATCTGGTCGAGCGCTACCGCGATGTCGATACGACGCAGGCTGGACAGCGCCGAGCCGAGGATCTGGACGAGACGCCGGGCGAGCTGCGCCGCGACGCGCTCCACGCGATCCGCGACATGCTGGGCGTCGGCCGCACCGCGGTCGAGCTGATCTGATGGATACCGTCCGCTCGATCGACGGCGACACGATCGACGCGCTGGCGTGGCGCGAGCGCGGGCTCGGCCCCGCCGATCTGCCCGCAATCCTCGCCGCCAATCCCGGTATCGCCGCGCTCGGCGCGATCCTTCCGACGGGTACGCCCGTCATCCTCCCCGACATCGCCGCCCCCGCCTCGAGCGTGCGCGAGCTGGTGCAGCTCTGGAGCTGACATGGACAAGCTGCTGCACGATCTGTTCGAGGCGATCGCCGCCTTCCTCGCCGGCCTCCTGCCGCCCGCGCTCGGTGCCAGCGTCAGCCTGATTTACGAACCGGGCCTCACCTGGGCGCAGCGGGTGACGCAGCTCCTTGTCGGCATCACCGTCTCCTATTTCGTCACCCGCGCGGTCGGCGCGATCTACCCGGTGCATCCGTATGTGACGCAGGCGCTCGGCTTCGTGACCGGCATGGTCGCCTACCGCGCGGCGCCCGGCTTCATCGCCGGCACGGCCGCCGTCCTCGCCGAGTTGCCCGCCCAGCTGCGCGATCGTCTCTTCGCGATGCTCCCCCGCCGAAAGGATCCGAAGTGAACAGCCGCAACAAGCTCGTCGCGCTGATCGGCGCCGGCACACTCGCCATCGTCTCCCCCTTCGTCGCCGGATGGGAATCGGGCGGCGAGCCGCGTCTCGAGGCGTATCGCGACATCATCGGCGTCTGGACGATCTGCGACGGCGAAACGCTGGGCGTAAAGCCGGGGATGGTCGAGACGGTCAAGGGGTGTGAGGCGCGCCGCTATGACGCGCTGCTGCGCCACGCCGGGCCGGTGCTCGCCTGCACGCCGGGCCTGCGCGGGCGACCCAACCAGCTCGCCGCCGGCATCAGCCTCGCCTACAACATCGGCACCGGCGCCTATTGCGGATCGACCGTTGCCCGCCGCTTCAACGCGGCCGACTGGCGCGGCGCGTGCGACGCCCTCCTCATGTGGAACAAGGCTGGCGGGCGCGTCGTGCGCGGCCTCACCAATCGCCGCGAGGCCGAGCGCCGCCTTTGCCTGAAGGAGCTGCCCAAATGACGAAGCTGTTCTCCTGGCTCAACGCCGAGCTGGGCTTCCTCGTGCTGCTCGCCGTCGCCGGCGTCGGCGCGTGGCTCTACGTCGAGGCGCAGCGCGCCGGCGCCGATCGCGACGATGCGATCGCCCGCGCGACGACGATTTGCGCGCGCGCAGGATCCGACTGGAACGCGACCGAGAAGGCCAAGCGCGGCGCGCTCTGCCTCGCAAAGGTGCGCGACCTCGCCGACTTCCGCACCGCCGCCGCCGACGAAAGCGCCCGCGCCATGGCCGCGGCGATGGCCGCTGCGCAGGACCGCACGCTGAAGGACAATCAGGCCGCCCGCGCTGCCGCCGAGGCAGCGCGCGCCGCCGCAACCCGAATGGAGGCCGCCGATGCGGAAGCCGAACGTCGTAATCTCGTCGATCGTGAGTGGTTTGCTGCTGTCAACGGCGTTGCCGGGCTGCGCCCGCCGAACCGCTGAGCTGCCGCCGCCCGCGCCGCTGCCGATCGCGGTCGAGGTAAAGCCGCAGCTGCCGCCCGCCGAGCTGCTCGCTTGTGCCGATCGCCCCGCCGGCCTGCCGGAGGATCCCGCGCTGATCGCCCAGATCCCGACCGCGATCCGCGCCGGCATCATCCGCCTCGCGCGCGCCTTCGGCGCCAATGCCGATCGTCGCGACCGCCTGGTCAACTGGTGGACGCCCGGTGCCTGCCCGGACAAAACGCGGTGAAGAAGCTCAGCTCGCTTCGGGCTGCGCTGATCGCGTCGGTCCCCGCGATCGCAGCCGACCCCTCGCTGCTTGAGGTGTACGTCGAGCGCGGCGGCGTGCGTGCGCGGCCGGGCTCGCTGTCGTTCGAGTACGCCTACACCGCCTCGATCTTCGTCCGCGATTTCGCCGGCAACCCGACCGACATCCACGTCCCGCTGCTGGGGTGGATCGGCGACAACCAGCCCGATCTGTTCGAGAAGGGCGAAAGCCGCCCCTTCACCTTCGAGTCCGAGATCCTCGACGCCGACACGATCGACCTCCTGATCTCGGTCGAACTGACCGAGCTGGTCCGCGTCTCGCGCGTCGCCGGCGGGCTGAAGGTCGACTATCTCGATGAGCCGATCGCCCGCGACCAGTTCGCCGACGTCCCCGTTGCGACGTTGCTCTGGCAGGGCCTGCTCGACGATATCACAGGCGGCCCGGCCGGCATGGTGCCCGCGTGAACGACCTCGCGGCGGTGGAGCAGCTGGCGAGCGCGCTCCTGCGCTCGGTCGCGCCGCCCGCGCGCCGCAAGATCCTGACCGCAATCGCGCGCGACATCCGCCGCAGCCAGTCCGACCGCATCGCCGCGCAGAAAGCGCCCGATGGCAGCGCATTCGCGCCGCGTCGGCCGAAGCCGAAGAAGAAGGGCAAACTGCGCCAGCGCCGCATGTTCTCCAAGATCCGGCTCGCGAAGCACCTGCGCGCCCAAGCAACGACCGACGAGGCGACGATTGGCTTCAGCGGTCCGGCGTCGCGCGTCGCGCGGGTCCATCAGCTCGGGCTCGACGATGCACCGGCACCGGGTATGCGCAAGGTTCGCTACACCCGCCGTGTGCTGCTCGGACTGACGCCCACTGAGGTCGCATGTGCGATGGATTTCTTGATAGGTAACATCCAGAGCGCCGGCAAAACGCTCTAAACAACAGGTGCTGACGTCGTGCCGCGCCATGCCCGAAAGCGGCCATTCCGCTATCGCCCACTTGCAGACATTAGCAGCGAGTGAGAGGAACTTGTCGATGCGACCCGTCCTTGTACTCCTTCTGCTGATTGCGTCGGTGAGTTGCGCGCCCGCTAGGCTTTCCAGGCAAGAAGCATTGATGAATGAGATAGAGAGCTTGGTAAAATTACCTGCCAATGCAGGAACGGTACAAAGTTATGCCCGCTACTACACTGAATACAAAGGATCGGTTCATGGAGCTTACACAACCACAGTAGAGGGACCCCGCCCACCTGATTTTGCCTGCAGTGAGATGAAATCTGATGACAGCGTGAAAGCCGTATCTTGCCCAGCCGCAGCCGATGTTCCTGTAGGACAACGCCGGTGGGTCAGATACGAAGACTATCCCGCCGTAACGGGGTCTGGCTGCACCGCAATCGATCTTCAATATGAGCCACGGACGAAGCAGTTCACCTATCTTCAATGCGCCAAATCAGATCACTGATAAGATGAATAGTAGGCATTCCCCGGCCCAAGTCGGATCGACTGCTACCCTGCCCATAACGAACGCTGGGGCCGATCGGCCCGACGCCGGAAACCGGACGGGCTGCTTACCCACCCATAGCGGACGTTCAGGTAGGTTGAGGCCGACCCCGAAAGCGGCAAGTCCGCTTCCGCCCATTTGCAGACATTGGTGGGTCGGACGTAAGCTCCGCCTATGAGGGAGACGCGAGCACTGACACGGCGTCGCTACCTGATCCAAGTTGGCTTGGTGGCAGCAGCAACAGCGGTGTGCGTATTGATTACAGACGCGCTCGCCTTCAGGTCGCTCTTCAATCTGGCTTGGATGGTGGGACTGCCCCTCGGCGTGGCGGTGATTGGGAATGCCGGTTGGGGGCGTCGTTCCTTAATGGCCATCGCCCTACTGAGTGTCTCGCTCGTGGTCGGGGTGCTCATCGGGGTGAACTTCACAAGTTACGGCTGAACGTCCGCTTTCCCGCCCATAGCGAACGCCGGGGCCGATCGGCGTGATGCCGGAAAACGGACAGGGCGCTTCCGCCAAGTTGCAGATTTAGGGGTCAGCTGACTATCGTCTTTAGATGGCGCTCGCTGTCCGCATAGTCCTCCTGGCACTGCTGGGTTTAGGAATCGGGCTTGCCCGAACCGGTGTCTATAAGCCGCTGCGGATTAGCGGATGGGCTTTGATAATCGCTTGCTCCGCCCTGCTGATCGTAAATGCGTTGCACGGCTAGCATCGCGTCCTGACATCCAAGAGGACAACAACTGTTACCGGAAGCGGCCATTCCGCTCACGCCCACTTGCAGGCCCCCGCTTGGGAACGCATTCTCGCCTCAACGAGGAGAGCCAGTTTGAGCGAAGACGCGCGCAACTCCGTTTATCTCTGGGCAGGCGGATTGTTTTATGCGGGTCTGTTTTGGGCGGCGCTGCATTACGAATGGCTCGCAGGCGTGCCTGGCGGTTGGCTTTGGCCGCTCGTTGGCATCGCCACCCTAGCCAATCTTGCTGAGCTCGGTTGGCGCCTTTGGAAACGACGCGCGTCCAATCCGAAGAACCCTAACCGGAATGACCGCTAACCTGCTCATAGCGGACGCCGGGGCCGAGCTGCGCTATGCCGGAAAGCGGCCCGTCCGCTCACGCCCAAACGCAGACATTCCCGAAGCTCGATCCGAATTCGACGCAGGCGTTGGCTCGACGCCCGGATTAGGGCAGCTTCACCGGATGCCGCAGCGCCTGAATCTGACCGCCCTCCTCGTTGACGAATATGACACTGCCATCGACTTTTTCGTCGGAAAGCTTGGCTTCGAGTTGCGCGCCGACACAGCGATGGGCGATGGCAAGCGATGGGTGGTGGTTGCGCCGCATGGCGCGGCGAGCGGACTGTTACTGGCGCGGGCTGTCGGTGACAGGCAATGTGGAGCGATCGGCGATCAAAGTGGTGGTCGGGTGTTCTTGTTCCTCGAAACCGATGACTTCGCCCGTGACCATCTTGCCTATACCCAGCGGGGCATCCGGTTCGTCGAGAAGCCTCGCCATGAACCGTATGGCATCGTGGCCGTCTTCGAGGACCTCTATGGCAATCGGTGGGATTTGATCGAGCCTGTCACCGCTACACGATGATTCCCGCTTCATCATCGTTTGCGGGAAAGCTGGTGAGGGTTAAGGTCGGCAATGCAGGTCGGCGTTACCGTAAGCGGAATCTCCGCTCTCGCCCACTTGCGGACGTTGACATCGGCCTCCGATAGCCGGACGAAAACAAATGGCCATGCACTGGACGATGTTTCTGCCGGTCCCTTTAGTGATCGCATTCATCATTGCGATCGTGAAGGCGAACAGCAAGAAGCAGCGCGAGCTTGCTGCGGCCGGTTTCCTAGCCGGGATAGGGTTAATCGCGGGCATTTCAGCGCTGCTTGGTCATGGCAGCTGACGTCCGTTTTCTTGCCCCTAGCGGACGCCGAGACCGGTTGAGGGCGATACCGAAAGCGGCCTGTCCTCTTACGCCCACTTGCAGACATTGCCAGCGGCAGGGGATCGAACCCGCACCCCGTCACCGGGGATCGCTGTAGCGATACGTCTACCAATTCCGTCACGCTGGCGACGCCGCGATAGCACGCTTTCGCGATCGTGCCGAACGTCCGCTTTCCTGCCCATAGCGGACGCCGAGGTTACCTGGAGCGACGCCAAAAAGCGGACAGGCCGCTTACGCCCAAACCCGGCCACCGACGGGGTGAATGAACCGGCGTGTCCGTAAGCCGCTGAAGCAGAACCATCACGCCTGACGTGGCGCAATCTCGATAACTTCCTGGCTGAGTTCACCCAGGTGTATCAGGCGGGTTAAGCGAATGGCGAATTCCTCTGGATCGTCGAATGGGAAGCTCGCTAACGACCAACCGGCAAATTCACGCGCGAGTATCTCTCGATCACTTAAAATCTCGACATTCCAATGGCGTGGGTCTGCTGCGATGCGTTGATAGGTTGCCTCAACCGTATCCGGCGCACCCTCAATAATTTGAATAAAGTTTGGAAAATCGGCCCAGAGTAGTCCTGTTATCCCGCACAAGGCATTGTTTCGTCTAGACTTGTGGACGATAGCAAACAGATCGTTTGGCCAATTTTGGCCAGCATAAACGCTTCTGTAGATGAGCCGTCGCATCCCAGCCTCATGGATTCGAATGCTTGTTCCCGATGACATTGTATCCGCATTGGATCAATTGAGCAGCTTGACCCTTTGGTATGTGCTCAACAACGGTTCGCCGAAAGAGTCGCTAAGCGCACTATCAGCAAGGCACGAGCGATTTAGAACGGTCCGCTTTCCTGTTATAGCGGACGCTAGCGCCGTTAGGCGCGATGCCCGAAAGCGGCCGTTCTGCTTACAGCCCGATACCGCCTTGCGATCCGTTGGAGTGCGTCTCTACCGGTTGACGCGCTAGCCCTGCCTCACCCCCGCCGCCGACATGGCGGCGATGTCCGACGCCGCCTCCTCCAACGTCATCGACCTGTCGCGCCTGCCGCCGCCGACCGTTGTCGAGCTGCTTGCCTTCGACACGATCCGCGCGCGCAACGTCGACATGCTTCAGACGCTCGCGCCGTGGTTCGACGCCACGATCGCCAGCGATCCCGCGGTCAAGCTGCTCGAGCTTTTCTCCTATCGCGAGATACTCCTGCGGCAGGATTTCAACGACCGCGGTCGGCAGCTGATGGTTGCCTATGCCACCGGCGCGAACCTCGATCAGCTCGGCGCGATTATGGGCGTCACCCGCCTGACGATCGATCCCGGCGATGCCGATCAGGGCATCGCCCCCGTCTTCGAAAGCGACGACGACTTCCGCCGCCGCATCGTCCTCGCGCCGGAGAGCTTCAGCGTCGCCGGACCGGCCGACGCCTATGTCTTCTGGGCGCTGTCCGCTGCGCCGACGATCGCCGACGCGATCGCCTCGACCCCGGCGCCGGGCGATGTCACCGTCGCGATCCTGTCGCGAAACGGTCAGGGCACCGCCAGCGCCGACGAGATCGCGGAGGTCGAAGCGGTGCTGACGCATCGATCGATCCGCCCACTGACCGATCGCGTCACCGTCGTCTCGGCCGAGATCGTACCCTTCGTCGTCGACGCCGAGCTGCGCATCTATGTCGGCCCGGACAGCGACGTCGTGCGCGCCGCGGCCGAGGCGGCGCTTGCCGCCTATCTCGCCCGCCAGCGCCGCCTGGGCCGCGACGTCGCGCGCTCGGGCATCCTCGCCGCCCTCCACGTCGAGGGCGTCCAGTCGGTCAACCTGATCTCGCCGGCCGCCGACGTGGCGATCGGCGATACGCAGGTCGGATGGTGCGCGGGCACCGATGTGACGGTCATCGGCAATGGCTTCTGACCTCCTGCCACCTAACGCGACGCCGCTCGAACGCGCGCTCGCGACCATCGCCGGCAACGTCGCCGGCGTGCCGCTGGAGATCGGCGCGCTGATGAACCCGGCGACGATCCCGTCGAGCGCGCTGCCGTGGCTGGCCTTCTTCCTTTCCATCGACCGCTGGGACGCCAACTGGAGCGACGAGGAGAAGCGCGCCGCGGTTGCCAGCGCGATTCCCGATCAACGCATCAAGGGCTCGCGCCTCGCCGTCGAGCGCGTCCTCGCCCGCTATGACGCCCTCGCCGAGCTGGTCGAATGGTGGCAGGCCGGTGGCAGCGGCGACCCGCACACGTTCGAGGTTCGCCTGCCGCTGATCGACGCCGCCGGCAATGGGCCGCGCCTGTCGGCCGCTACGCTCTCGCGCATGGCCGGCGAGATCGCCCGCACCAAGCCCGCGCGATCGGTCTTCGCGATCACCGGGCAGCTCGCGCTCGATGCCATCCCCGCGCCGATCGCCGCCGCCACCGTCACCGGCCTGCGCCGCCTCGACCTCGCCGCCAATGACGGCGCCGCCGGCATCCCATGGGCCGACCTTCTCCAGAACGAACACGGCGAACCGCTGACCGACGACGCCGGCACCATGATCGACGGGAGCGCCTGATGTCTGCCCTTGCCCTCACCATCACCAATGCTGGCCGCGCCGCGCTTGTCGACGCCGCCGCCGGCGGGACCGCCGCGGTTCGCATCGTCGAGGCCGGGCTCACCGCCGCCGACTTCATCGCCGCGCCGACGCTGGAGATCCTGCCGGGCGAACATCGTCGGGCCGAGGCGATCTCGGGCATCGCCGCCGATGCCACCACGGTCCACCTGACCATCCGCGACGCCAGCGCCGCCGCCTACATCGTGCGCGGCTTCGGCCTCTATCTCGACGATGGCACGCTGTTCGCCGTCTATAGCCAAGCGGCACCGATCTTCGACAAGCCGCCCGAGGTCGGGCTCTACATCGCCGCGGATCTCCGCTTCCTGCCCGGCGAGGCCGATCTCGTCACCTTCGGCGACACGAACTTCCTCCTGCCGCCCGCCACCGCCGACATGGCCGGCGTCGCCAAGCTCGCCACCACGGCGGAGGCGCTGGCGATGCTCGTCGCCGACAAGATCATCACCCCGGCCCGAATGGGCGAGGTGCTCGCCGGCTATGTCCGCGCCGCGCAGCTCGCGCAGCCGAACGGCGTCGCCACGCTTGGCGCCGATGGCAAGCTCGCCGCCGGCCAGCGCCCGCCGATCGACGCGATCGACGTCTTCACCGCCGCCGACCAGGCCGCGATGCTCGCGCTCCCCGCGACGGCCGGCGACATGGCGGTGCGGAACGACAATGGCCGGGTCTACATTCTCTCCGTCACGCCCGCGACGACACTCGCCAATTGGGTCGAGCTGAACGCTCCCGCGCCCGTCCAATCGGTCAACGGCAAGGTCGGCCCCGTCGTTCTGACCCCCGCCGATGTCGGGGCAGCGCCCGCCACGCGCTGCGTCATCGCCGGCGGCCTCGTCACCGGTGGCGGCACGCTCGAGGGCGATCGCACGCTCACCGTGACCGCCGCAACGCCGGAAGAGGCCGGCGCAGGCGCGCGTCCGGACGTTGCCGTTACGCCCGCCGCGCTCGCGCCGGTCATTGCCGCGATCGGCGGCAAGGCCAGCGCCGGCGCGACGATCGGCGCGGCCGGGCTGCTCAAGGGCGGCGGCCCGATCGGCAACAATCCGGTGCTCACCCTCGACGCGGCGAGCGCGGCCGACATCGTTGCCGGCCTGCGCGCCGACGCGGCGATCACGCCCGCCGCGCTCGCTGCCCTGCCGCGCAGCCTGACGCCGAACGGGTACGCCATGCTTCCCGGCGGGCTGATGATGCAGTGGGTCCGCTACCGCGCCGTCTTCGGCTCCGAACAGGCGGTCTATGTCTCCTGGCCGCTTGCCTTCAGCGAGCTGGCGCTGCCCGTCACCATCACGACCTACATCGCCGGCGCGAACACCTTCCGCGACCTCTGGGCGCAGATCGCCGGCGAGCCGACCGTCAACGGCTGCACCGTCCAGCTTCAGAGCGCGACGTCGAACGACAAGCGCTGCGACGGCTTCGACATCATCGTCTGGGGGCGCTGACATGAGCGACGATCGCATTCGCTGGAGCGCCTCGACCGGCGCCTTCTACCGCCCCTCGATCCACGGCGAGGCGATCCCCGACGACGCCGTCGCCATCACCGACAGCCGCCACGCGATGCTGCTCGAGGGGCAGGCCACCGGCCGCACGATCATCGCCGGCATGGTCGGCCGACCCGAGCTGGCCCCGCCGCGCCGGATCCGCGTCGGCGAGCTGCGCACCGCCGCGATCGCGGCGGTGAAGGGCGAGGCCGCCCGCCGGATCCTCGCCGTCGCCAGCCTCGAGCGGCAGTCGAACGACAATGCGTTGATCGCGCTCGCCGCGCTCGACCCCGCGATCGACCGCGCGCCAATCGCCGCCGCGCTCGATCGCCGCCGCCGCATCGACGCGATCCGCGCCGCCTCCGACGCGCTCGAGACGCAGCTGGCGACCTGGGCGGCCGGCGCACTCACCGACATCGATGTCGCCGCCCTCGCTGGCTGGCCGAAGGAGTAGCTATGTCGAAGATCTCCGCCCTGCCGATCGTCGCGGCGCCGACCGGCGATGAGACCGTCGTGGTCCTCAAGGATGGCATTGCACAGCGCGCCGACCTTGCGGAGCTGACCGCGCCGCTCGTCGCTGAAGCCTCCGCCGAGGCCGATCGCGCGGTAGCAGCGTCGAAGAAGGCAGAGACCGAAGTCGCCACGTCGCTTCGCGGCGGCGGCTCGCTCGTCAACTATGCGCTCGACGCGAACGCCCAGATCCTCCCGCTTGTCGTCAATCAGGAAACCGGCGCCGTGCTGCTCGGCTTCGACCTCGGCAACAATGGCGCGATCGTCGGTCAATATGCCGAAGGCCCGATCAACGCCGTCATCTCGCCGTCGTTCAAGCAGTCGCTCCTCTATCGGTACGAGGCGGCGACCGACACGATCATTCCGTTCTTCGTCGGCACCGATGGCGGGCTAATCCTAGGTTTCGACACGGTCGCGCAAAAGCTCGTCGGTGCGTTCGCCGCCGGAAATGGTGGCGGCGGCGGGTTGACGTCGCATACCCCCGCAAGTCCGAAGCTGGGTGTGCTCAACACCGGCCCGAACTGGACGGTCGAGCGCTCGGCCGCGCGCTTGCGGATGCAGCGACCGATCGCCGACGACAAGGATATGCGGTTCGCGACCCCGGCCGCGAAGGTCGGCATCCTTACCGATGCGCCGATCGTCGAGTTCGATCTCGCCTACACCAACCTGTTCACCGACAATACCAACCGGAAGTCGGTCGGTGTCGTGCTGGTCGATGGGGTCGAGCATTCGACTTTCACCCGCGCTGGCACCGCGACCTTCACCGTGTCGCTCAACTTCGGCAGCGTGG
The DNA here is from genome assembly GCA_913775315.1 of uncultured Sphingomonas sp. Lineage (GTDB taxonomy): Bacteria > Pseudomonadota > Alphaproteobacteria > Sphingomonadales > Sphingomonadaceae > Sphingomonas. Next base: position 87,539 of record CAJYIX010000037.1, read on the forward strand.
CGTTCCGCCGCGTCGAAATCCTCTGGCCCTATGCCGACAGTCTCGACCTGATCGCGCTTCGCTATACCGCGGGCTATTCGGCGGAACCGATCCGCCCGCGACGTCGCACCTTCGTCCCCGCCGGCGACAGCATTTCGCAGATCTATACCGCCAACAAGACAAGCGAGGGGTGGCCCTATCTCCTCGCCGAGCAGCGCGGGCTTAATCTAGTCAACATGGGCTTCGGCTTCCGGCAGTCGATCGCCGCTGACGCGACGGCGCTCGCGGGGATCGACGCCGACTTCGTGACCCGGCTGATCGGCTACAACGACTTCGCGGCACAGCGCCCGCTGGCCGAGTTCCAGGCGAGCGAGCAAGCGTGGATCACGAACATGCGCGCCGCTTTGCCCTATGCTCGGCTCGTCTACATCTCGCCGATCTATTCGACCTCGAACAACGCGATCTCGCTTAGCAGCTATCGTGCCGCCGGCCGCGCAGCCTTCGACGCCGTGGCAGACCCGAACAGCGTCTTCGTCGATGGCCTGACGCTCATGACGAACAGCGCCAACCGGCTCGTCGACGGCATCCATCCCAATGCGCTCGGCGCGGCTGAAATGGCCGCCGCGCTTGCCGCCTACATCAAGTGAGGCTCAACCATGGCGATCAACATCCCCCTCGTTCTCGTCCCCGCCGCCGCCGCGACCGGCAGCGGCCTCATTCTCGATCTTCCTGCCAAGGCGCAGCAGATGCTCGAAACCACCGTCGAGAAGGAAGCGGTCGGGCACTGGCTGCTCGGCGCTGATAACCCGACCCACGCCGATCTCGTTGCGCGGCAGTCGCTGCGCCGCTTCAAGATCGTCTCGATCAACAATGGTGGGGCGGGCTATACGAGCGCGCCGAATGTCGCCTTCACCGCGCCGGGTATGACCGGCATCGCCGTCCTTAATGGCGGCGCCGTCTCGGCCGTGTTCATCACCAATCACGGCGACGACGATACGGTCGGCACGGTCAGCTTCGCCGGCGGCGGCGGTGCGGGCGCCGCGGGCACCGTCTATATCGCCGGCGCCCCTACGCTGGCCGCCGGCAGCCTCGCCCTCGCATCCTCGATCGGCGCGCTGCCCAACGGCCTCTTGTCGCCGATCGCGCTCACCACCAACCAGACGATCGCCGCGGTCTTCCGCCGGCCGGGCGCCGACAATCGGTCGGTATTCGGGCGCTGGTCGAACCGGCCGATCGGCCCGGCGTCCGATCACGGCATGCTGTTCGGCCGGATCGGCGCCACCTATCAGGCGTCGAGCCACATCACCGCCAACCCCTATTACTCGATCCAGGCGGTCGCACCGCCGGGTAATAGCGGCGATTGGGTCTTCGGCGCCGTGACGCACACCCCCGACAAGCGCACCGTCTTCTGGGGCGGCGGCAACACCTATTCGGCCGCCGTCGCGCTGACGCTGCCTGAGCCGGCCTCCCAACGCGGCATCGTGGTGGGCGCCGCCGACGTCACCTATTCGGGGGGCATCGAGATCGCCGAGCTGATCGTCATCAATCGCGCGGTCGGCGCAGCCGAACTGGGCATGATCTACAACCGCAGCAAGAAGCGGATGGCGGCGCGCGGTATCGTGACCGTCTGATCCGTCCGCGCCATCCGGTAGAGACGCGCTCGAACGGATCACGCCGTCGCACGCTTGCGAGGCTTCTGCATGGTCGGCGGGATGACCGAACCCGCCGACCTTCCCCGCCTTCTGGGCGACCTCCTGTCGATCGGCATCGTCGCGTCCGTCGATCTCGCCGCCGGCGAGGCAGTGGTCGAGATCGGCGAAATCAGTCTTCCCGGCATCAAATGGGCGACCGGCCGCGCCGGCGCTGCGCGCATCTGGTGCCCGCCCGCGGTCGGCGAACAGGTGCTCGTCGCCTCGCCGGAGGGCGACCTCGAGGGCGGTCTGATCGTCGCCAGCCTCAGTTACGAGCGCTTTCCATCGCCGGCCGGCGACGCCTCGACCGTCGTCGCGTTCGAGGATGGCACCACGCTTGCCTACGACCCCGGCGCGGCCGAGTTGACCGCGATCGTCGCCGGCGGCACCGCGCGGATCTCCGCGCCCGCCGGCATCACGCTTATCGGCCCGCTCAAGGTCGAGGGCGACGTCGCGATCGCTGGCAAGCTCGATGCGACCGGCGACGTCGTCGGCGCGGGCAAGAGCCTCAAGGATCACAAGCATACTGCCGTCGCCGCAGGGCAGGCGCTGTCGGGGCCGCCGGCATGAACGGCATGGATCGCCGCACCGGCGCGCGCCTCGAGGGCGTCGATCATCTGCGCCAGTCGATCGAGGACGTGCTCGGCACGCCGGTCGGCACGCGTTGTTGCCGCCGCGATTACGGCAGTCTCGTACCGCAGCTGCTCGACCAGCCCAACAACGCGCTCGGCCGCATGCGGATCTTCGCCGCCGCCGCGCACGCGCTCCTGCGGCAGGAGGAGCGCTGCCGCCTCGAGCAGCTGACGCTCGAGCCCGGCGAGACGCCGCAGTCGGCCGTGCTGCGCCTACGCGGCCGGCGCACCGATGGCGCCCGATCGCCCTTCGATTTCCCCGTCACCGTCCGCGCGCGCAGCGCGCCTCTCGTCTGAAAGGATCCTCTATGTTCGCTCACGGCATTCAGGTTCGCGAGGTCGCCCGCCAGCCCCGCGCGCTCCGCACCATCGCCACCGCCATCATCGGCCTCGTCGCAACCGCGCCCGACGCCGTCGCCGGTGCCTTCCCGCTCGACAAGCCCGTCAAGGTGACGAGCCTGCGCGACGCGATCGAGAAGGCGGGCGCGACCGGCACGCTCGCCCCCGCGCTGCGCGCGATCGCCGCCCAGGCGAACGCGACCGTCGTCGTCGTGCGCGTGGCGCCCGGTAACGATGCCGCCGGGACCGACGCCGCCGTCATCGGCGCCGACGCCGCCGGGGTGAAGACCGGCATGCAGGCGCTGCTCACCGCGCAGGCCCAAATAGGGCTTCAGCCGCGGATCATCGGCGCCCCCGGCCTCGACACGCAGCCGGTCACGACCGCGCTGACCCTTGTCGGCAAGAAGCTGCGCGCGATGGTCTATGCCGCGGCGATCGGCGACGATATCGACGAGGCGGCCGCCTATCGCGAGAATTTCGAGGCGCGCGAACTGATGCTGCTGTGGCCCGGCGTCACCGCGCCGGCGCCCGTCACCGGGATCAGCACGCCCGCTCCCGTCGCCGCGGTCGCGATGGGCGCACGCGCCGCGATCGACGAGGCGCAGGGCTGGCACAAGACGATCTCGAACGTCGCGCTGGGCGGCATCGACGGTCTGACCGCCGGCGTGACCTTCGACGTGCAGGATCCCGGCTGCGACGCCAACATCCTCAATGCCGCCCAGGTGACGACGATCGTCCGCATCGGCGATGCCTTTCGTTTCTGGGGCAACCGCACGGCGGCCGATCCGACGAGCGACTTCACCTTCGAAAGCGCCACCCGCACCGCGCAGATCCTCGCCGACAGCGTCGCGATCGGGCTCGTCTGGGCGCTCGACAAGCCGCTGCTGCCCAGCCTCGCCCGCGACATCGTCGAGAAGATCAACGGCAAGTTTGCTGAAGAGAAGCGCGCCGGCCGCATCATCGGTGCCGAGGCCGAGTTCCTCACCGACAAGAACCCGGTCGAGGCGCTGAAGGCCGGGCAGCTGACGATCAGCTACCGCTACACGCCCGTTCCCCCGCTGGAGGCGCTCGGCCTCGAGCAGGAAATCACCGACGAGTTCCTCGCCGACTTCGCGACCCTCGTCGCCGCCTGATCGGCCACCCCGCTTCCCCGCTCTCTTCCTGAAGGATCTTCGCCATGGCGTTCCCGTCCAAGCTCAAGCAGATGGCCCTCTACAACGAGGGCGTCTGGCTCGCCGAAACCGTCTCGATCACCGTCCCCAAGCTGACCCGCAAGCTCGAGGAGGTTCGCACCGGCGGCATGAACCGCCCGATCAAGGTCGACATGGGCGGCGAGGCTCTGGAGATGGAGGCGACCTATGGTGGCCCCGTCCGTGCCGTCCTCGAGCAGGCCGGGCAACTCAACCTCGCCGGCATCCAGCAGCGCTTCGTCGGCTCGTTCCAGAACGACGACACCGGCGCGATCGATCAGGTCGAGATTGTCGTGCGCGGCCGCCACGAGGAGATCGACATGGGCGACTGGAAGCCCGGCGACGACAGCGAGTTCAAGGTGAAGAGCGCGCTCAGCTACTACAAGCTGCTCTGGAACGGCGTCCGCGTCATCGAATCTGATCCGCTCGGCATGGTCGAGTTCATGGGCGGGGTCGACATGATGGCCGGCCATCGCCGCGCGCTTGGGCTGGGCTTCTAACGCCCGGCCCGCCGCCACTCTCCTCTACCCTCACCGGGATTGCCGACATGACCGATCCGAATCCGAACCCCGCCCCGACCAGCGTCAAGATGACGCTCGAGCACGACATCAAGGCGGGCGACACCGTCATTCATCCCGCCGGGACCGAGATCCTCGTTACGAAGCCGATGGGCGGTGCGCTGCGCGGTGCCAACCTGGGCGGCCTCGTCCGCATGGACTTCGACCAGATCGCGATGGTCGCGCCGCGCGTGACCATGCCGCCGCTCGTCGCTGGCCTGCCCAACGTCGATCCGGCGGACGTGATGCAGCTTGGCGGGATCCTCGTCGATTTTTTGCTGCCGACTGCCGCGAAGGAGGCGCTCTTCCCGAGCGCGTAGAGGACGCGATGGCGGACATCGCCTTCGTCTTCCATTGGCCGCCCGGCGCCATGAATGACCTTTCGGTCGCCGACCTGATGCAGTGGCGCGCCCAAGCGGCCCGCCGGCATAATCCGAAGGACTGACCCTTGGACCGCAACATGCGCATCCGGTTGCTGATTGAGGCGGGCGACCGCGCGACCCGCCCCCTGCGCTCGATCGCGGGGGGCGGACGTGAGGCGGCGGACGCGCTGAAGACGACGCGCGACCGGCTGAAGGCGCTCGATGCCGAGGCGCGCACGCTCGACGGCTTCCGCCGCGCCGGGCAGGCGCTGCGCGACACGCGGCAACAGGCCGATCAGACGCGCGCCAAGGTCGAGGCGCTCGGCCGCGAGATCTCGGCGACCGCCGAACCGCCCAAGAAGCTGACCCGCGAGTTCGAGAAGGCGCGGCGCGAACTGCATCAACTCGAGGCGGCGGAGAGCAAGCAGCGCGCCGAGCTCCAGCGCTGCCGCGCCGAGCTGCGCGCCGCAGCCCCCGATGTCGGCAACCTGACGCAGCATCAGCGCGACCTCGCCCGGCGCACCGACGAGGCGAACCGCGAGCTGTCCGAACAGACGCGTCGCGTCCATCAGCTCGACGATCGCGCGCGTCGGATGTCGACCGCACGCGGCAACTTCGATCGTAACATGAACCGGGCGACCGGACTCGCCGCAAGCGGCGCCGCCGGCATCGGCACCGCGGCGGCGGTCGGCGCGCCGATCCTCCAGTCGGTGAAGGCTGCGCAGGATTTCCAGTCGCGCATGACCGACATCGCACAGAAGGCGAACCTGTCGCGCGCCGACGCCGAGAAGATGGGCGCGGGCATCCTGCTCGCGGCCAAAGCCGCGAACCAGCTCCCGACCGCGCTTCAGGACGGCATCGACACGCTGGCCGGCTTCGGCATGGATCCGCGGCAGGCGGCCGAGATGATGCGCCCGATCGGGCGCGCGGCAACCGCTTACAAGGCTGAGATCGCCGACCTCTCGGCCGCGGCCTTCGCGGCGAACGACAACCTCAAGGTCCCGGTCGCACAGACCGGCCGCATGATCGACGCAATGGCCGCGGCGGGGAAGGCCGGCGCGTTCGAGATGCGCGACATGGCGCAGTATTTCCCGCAGTTCACCGCTGCCTATCAGGGGCTCGGCCAGACCGGCGTGCGCGCCGGTGCCGACCTTGCCGCCGCCGCCCAGATCACGCGCAAGGGAGCGGGCGATTCCGCGACCGCCGCGACCAATCTCGCCAACGTGCTTCAGAAGATCAACGCGCCGACGACGGTGAAGGCGTTCGAGAAGATGGGCGTCGATCTGCCCGCCGCGCTGAAGCGCATGTATCAGGAGGGCAAAACGCCGATCGAGGCGATCGCCGAGCTGACCAACAAGACGCTGAAGGGCGACCTGAGCCGCATCGGCTATCTGTTCGAGGATGCCCAGGTGCAGCAGGGCCTGCGCCCGCTCATTCAGAACATGGGCGAATACCGGCGCATCCGCGCCGAGGCGATCGCCGCGGCGCAGGCGAACAACACGACCGATCGCGACTTCGAAGAGCGGATGAACGATTCAGGCGAGGCGTCGAAGCAACTCGCCGTCCGCGCGCAGGTGCTGGCGGTCGCACTTGGGTCTAAGCTGATCCCGGCAATGGACACGGCCGCTCGCTATGGCTCGGCGTTCGCCGACTGGATCGGCGACATCGCCACCCGTTACCCCAACGCGACCAAGGCAGTGATGATCGGCGTCGCCGGTTTCGCCGCGTTGTTCGCCGTGCTCGGCGGCGGCGCCATCGTCATCGCCGGTCTCGTCGCCCCGTTCGCTGCGCTTTCCTTTGCCGCCGGCGCGCTCGGCATCGGCCTCCTGCCGGTAATCGGCATCGCGCTCGCGGTCGTTGCCGGTATCGTCGCGGTCGGCGCCGCTGCCTACCTCGTCTATTCTAAGTGGGACACGATCGTCGCTCGGTGGAACGGCCTCAACGCCAATGTCCGCGCCGACATTGCCGCGGTGCGGGGCGCGGTCGGGGCGTTCGTCGGCTATGTCGTCGATCGCTGGAACGCGCTCAATGCCCGCGTCGGCGCCAATATCGGCGCGCTTCGGGCCTATCTCGCCTCGCTTCCCGGCATGTTCGTCCAGCTCGGCAGCGACATGATCGGCGGCCTCATCCGCGGCATCCTCGGCAACCTTGCAGCGCTCAAGAGGACGATCGTCGGTGCCGCCAGTGCCGCCGCCGACTGGTTCAAGCAGCGGCTCGGCATCCGCTCGCCGAGCCGCGTCTTCATGGGCTTCGGCGGGCATATCGTCGATGGGCTGACGAACGGCATTGCCGCGCAGGAAAGCGAGCCCGTCCGCCGCATGACGGCGCTGTCGCGTCGGCTGTCGGCCGCGATCGTCACGACCGGCGCCGCGCCGGCGCTGGCGATGGGCACCGGCGGCGCACCGCCCGGCGGCGCGGGAGGCAGTGCGCCCGCCGCGGTCCACTATCACACCTGGCACGTCGTCCAGAAGGACGGCCAAAGCGCCGAAGATCTGGCGCGCACGATCGCCGACGAGTTCGACCGCCGCGGTCGCGAGCAGGCCGCCGCCTCGCGCTCGAGCCTGTCCGACCTCGACGAATGGGGGAGCTGACGATGCTGATGGCGCTGGGCGAGGCCTTCGTTTTCTCGATCGACACGCTCGCCTACGACGAGCTGCAACGCCGCGCGAGCTGGCGGCACGCGATGAGCCCGCGCGTCGGCGCGCGCGATGCGTCGCAGTTCGTCGGCATCGGTGAGGAAACGATCAGCCTGCCCGGCACCGTCTATGACGAAATCGCCGATGGCCGCGTCTCGATCGACGAGCTGCGCGCTATGGCGGACAAGGGCGAGCCCTGGGCGCTCGTCGATGGCAATGGCCGCGTCTATGGCGCGTTCGTCATCACGACGATCGACGATCGCTGGAGCGACTTCCTCCCCGATGGCACGCCGCTCAAGATCGGCTTCACCGTCAACCTCCTGCGCGTCGATGCCGAGGCGCGCGGATGAGCGCCGTTCCTGACTTCCGGGTGACCGTCGACGGCCGCGATATCACCGATATGCTGCGCGGCCTCGTCTCACCCGCCCGCGGGCCGAAGCGCGCCCGTCTCGTGTCGCTCGGGATCACGTCGAAGCGGGGCGGCGATGCCGACCAGCTCGACCTCGTGCTCGACGACAGCGACGGCGCGCTCGCCTTCCCGCCGACCGATGCGAAGGTGCGCGTCTGGCTGGGGTGGAAGCGCGGCGTCGGCGTCACGCCCGGCCTGATTGATATGGGCGAGTTCGTTGTCGACGAGCTGGGCCACACCGGCCCGCCCGACCTGCTGACGATCCGCGCGCGCTCGGCCGACTTCACCGGATCGCTCAAGACGCGGCGCGACAAGAGCTGGAACGGCACGACCCTCGGCGCGATCGTGCGCGAGATCGCCGGCCGGCATGGCCTCAAGCCAGCCTGCGCGCCCGCGCTGGCGCGTATCCCGGTCGCGACCAAGGCGCAGAGCCGGGAGAGCGATCTTGCGTTCCTGCGCCGCCTGGGGCGCGAGCACGACGCCGCAGCGACGATCAAGGGCGGCGCGCTGATCCTGTCGCCGATCGGCGCGGGCACCGCGCCCTCGGGGGCGGCATTGCCGGCGGTGACGATCCGCCGCGCCGATGGCGATCGCCACGACTTCGGCCGGCGTCGGCGCGAAGAGGCCGAGGGGGCGGAGGCGTCGTGGCATGATCGAAGCGAGGGCAAGCGAAAGACGGTGACTGCGGGCAAGGCGGCGGGCGCGAAGAAGCTCGGCCGCGTTTACGGCAGCGAGGCCGAAGCCCAGCGCGCCGCCGGCGCCGCGGCAAAGCGCGCCGGCCGCGAGCCCGTCACCCTGTCGATGACGCTGGCGCTCGGTCGCGCCGACCTTCAGCCTGAACAGCGCGCGACAGTCGAAGGGCTGAAGCGCGAGATAGCGGACGCCAAATGGCTGATCGCCGAAGTCGCGCACGCGCTCGGCGATCGGGGCTTTACGACGTCGGTGAAGCTGGAAGCAGCGTGATATAGCGCTGTTGCGACCAATCACTTCAGCGCCGCCAATTTGCCGCTTTCCTACATCAGACATTGACATAGGGTGAGCCAGTCGATTCAGCGCGGGCTACCGCGCGCAGGGAGCCAATCAATGGCACAGACTTCATCGATCGAGTGGACCGACGTGACGTGGAATCCCGTTGCGGGCTGCTCCGTGGCGACCGCGGGTTGCACCAACTGCTATGCCATGAGGATGGCAGCGCGCTTGGAAGCGATGGGTACCGCCAAATATCAGGGTCTGACTCGCAAAAGCGGCGATCGCTATGTCTGGACCGGCAGGGTTTTTTGTGACGAGCGCGCCCTGGCGGCACCATCGGGGTGGAAAAAGCCTCGAACGGTATTCGTCAACTCGATGTCTGACCTATTTCATCCTGAAGTCCCTGAGGCATTCATCCTCAAGGTTTGGGAAGTCATGGCATCGACTCGCCAGCACACATATCAAATTTTGACCAAGCGACCCGCCCGGATGAGGGAGATACTTTCCGGCGCTAACTTCCCAAGGCTTCCTAACGTTTGGCTAGGCACAAGCGTCGAAGATGCTGCGGTTCTACAACGCATCGATGATCTGCGGCTAACACCAGCATATGTGCGCTTTGTCTCATTTGAGCCTTTGATCGGTTCTGTGGCCGGAGCGGACCTCAAAGACATTCATTGGGCGATTGTCGGCGGAGAGTCGGGGCCGCGTTCGAGGCCGATGCCAAAGGACTGGGTCCTTGAAATTGAGGCCATATGCCGCGCCGCTAATACAGCGTTCTTTTTCAAACAATGGGGTGGTCGTAATAAAAAGGCTGCGGGGCGGCACCTCAATGGGAAGACTTACGACGAGATGCCGGCCCATATTGCTTGAAAACCCAATTAACTCCCCTTTTGATGAGCTTTTCGGCAGCGTCTGTGGCGGGATTAGCTAGACACAGAAGTGAAAACAATTGACGATCTGCTTCGTTTATTAGTGGAAGCGGATCGGAGACATATTTGAATATCGTCCTTAAGCGACTTATCGCATATTGTTCGATCTGTCGCTTATTTACCTGCCGGCCGGATCGCTCCGTAAGCACATCAAATAAATCACGACTTACCTGAGTGTGGTATAATTCCTCACGCCAAGCGCTAGTGCCAAAAATCTGGTCGAGCCTGACTTGCTTATTAGCATCAACCCGATCGAGGTCATGCGCTAGCTGTCGATTTACGGCCTCTAGCGGAAACAAATACCAAACATCTACAGCGCGTGTATTCGCAAGGAGCTGGAGCGTCGACCAGTCGACGGCCATTCCGTACGGATCAAGGAAAACTACCGCCCGATCCGTCCAATTCGCGATCCTTCCCCCATGCCACGGCCCCGCTGAAAAAATTGCTGCGATTTCTTGGTTGGCATCTCCGCGTCTACAATCGATGACCCGACCCGGATAATCCTCTCTCAAAGCAGCTAGGTCCTTAAACCGGCCGCGATGAGGCTCGATAAACAGCAGGCGGTCAAATGGCGGATCGACCAGTAGTGCTTTGCGTGCAGAGCCGTCTAACTCGATCTGCTCTAAGGATAGTGGCTGGCCTTCCAATAGGCCACCCCTAGCTATTTCGGCAGTGCGGCTTCCACTTCCGGCAAAGGCATCGATGTACCATCTACGAAACGGTCGATCGAGACGTGGCTGGGTGCGCAGCACGTTGTTGTAATATTCGAAGTAGGCCGAAATGGCATCTAGCTTGACCTCGGTCCAAGCGCCACCAAACTTGTGTCCTGACAATACAGCCGCCCCCTAAAACCTAAGTCCGCCGTCCCACGAAGATCACTCGTCCAACGATATTCACCTCGTCAGCGTGCGCCTGGTCGGGCGGAACCCGATCGTTGTCCGAAAGGATGGTGACGGTCTCACCCCGGACACGAAGGCGCTTGATCATCGCCATCTCGCCAACCGTCAGTGCCCACAACGCGTCCTGCTCGCGTGGCGTCCGGTTCGAGCGGTCGATTAGAACAAGGTCGCCATCGCCGATCGTCGGGAACATTGAGTCGCCGCGGCCACGTGCCCAGGTCAGGGAAGCCGGGGGACTGAGCGTAATGCTTTCGATGAATGCTCGGGGAAAATGCAGCACCTTCTCCTCGACCTCGGAGCCGAGAAAGGTTCCTCCCATCCCGTAGTTCGCGTCGATCGAGACGACTTCGACGAGGTCGAGATGCTCCGCAATATCCTGCACTGTCGGCGCAGGCACTGCACCTTCCGATGGGTCGTCCGTTTCCCCGGTTAAATAGGCCGCCGTCGTCCCTAGCTCTCGCGCGATGATATGAAGGTAGCGAGAGCCGCCCGGGTTACTCCCAGCAATCTTCGCTATGGCTCCTTGGGTCACGCCTACGCGCCGTGCCAGTGCCGTTTGGCTCAGCCCTTTTTCCGCCATGAGGCGCAGGATGCGTTCGCTGTGGATCACGGAAATGACCTATCACTAGCGGAATAGGCGGCAATCGCACTTTGTTATTGACCGCCGGTATTCCGCAGGTAATACCGGGGCCATGTTTGACAGTGCTACCCCTTACGAAGCGTTGCAGGCCGCGCTCGCGAGGGCGGGATCGCAATCCGCCCTCGCGCGAATCTGCGGCGTGGGTCAGCCTGCGGTCTGGAAATGGCTTCAAGCGAGCAAGCGGCTTCCTCCGCAGCATGTTCTCAAAGTCGAGGCTGTTACGGGCATCTCCCGTTTCGATCTCCGACCCGATATCTATCCACGCGACATCGGGCCGCGCACCGATCCTGACGATTGCAGTGAGATATCTTTCAATCAGCGCGAGGTCGCCTGCGATCGCCCACCCGTTTCGCAACGGAATCGCGTCGCATGACACAGGCACGTGCGCCTCTCAGCTTCGCCCAGGCCGCGACCCGCGTCGCCGGGCTGATCGGCTACGCCGAGGCCGCGCGGATCGTGCGCCGGCGTGAACGCACCATCTACGAATGGGCACGGCCAAGCAGTTCGACCTGCCCGACGATCGCCCAAGCGGCAACGCTCGACGCCGCCTATGCCGCCGCGGGCGGGGATGGCCATCCGTTCCACGAGGCATACTCGCATCAGCTCGAACTGGCGAGCAGCTCGGCCAGCGCCTGCTATCGCGCGCTGGGCGACGACGTTGCTGGCTTTGCGCAGGAGGCTGGCGACGTGGTCGCCACGGCGATCGCCGTCACGCAGGGCAACGCCAGTCCCCAATCGATCTATCGCGCTCTCGGCGAGACCGAGCAGGCGCAGACCAAACTCGGCGCCATCGCTCGGCGCCTGGGTAGCTTCCTAACCACCGGCGCGGGGCCGGCGGCAGGCTCTTCGGGGGTGCATCCATGAGTATCAATCGACGGCCACGCGCGCCTTACGTGCCGTGTCCGCACTGCCGATCGCCGCTGGTCATCCGGCGTAGCGAACAGGAAACGCCCGTCAGCCGCACGGCCGACTGGATGTGCATGAACATGGATTGCGGCGCGACCTTCGTCGGCCAGATCCTGTTGCTGCGCGAGATCCAGTCGAGCCTGCGGCCGAACCCGGACGTCAAGCTTCCGCGCGGTCGCCAGCTCGGCCGACCGCCGGCCAACGACGACGTGCCCGAACCCGCGAACGACGCGGTGCCGCCGCCGACGCCCGCCGCCAGCGCCATGACCGGCTGATCCGGGCGGCCTGATCGCCGCCAGCCCAGCCCCGCCCGACACACCTTCCCCGGCAGATCACCCCCACTGCCGGCAACGCCCCCCGCTTGTCTTGGAGAACCACGGCCATGCTGATCTGCCAATCCATCTCCCCCCTCCTACCAACGCCGCCGCGGCTCGGCGCAATGTCCCCGGCCCGGTATCTGCGCCTCCGCCGCCTCGCCGCTGGATTGAGCGTGGCTCAGATTGCCGCCTCGCTGGCATCGGAACGCACCCGCCGCGCCGATGCGATCGATCTGATCCAGACGCTCGAATCGCCGGGCTCGGTCGCTCGGCATCGGGAAACGATCGAGCGGTTCGCCGCCGTCATTCCCCTCGACGCCGACACTTACTTCCAGCTCGCCGACCGCACCGCATCGCCGCCAACCTTGTGCGAGGAATGCGGCTGCTCCCCCGCCCTGCCGTGCATGTCCGCCGATGGCCATGAGCATTGCTCGGTCATCTCGGGCGCATGCACCGCCTGCGCGCCGGCGCGGACCATCACGCAATGAAGCACGGGCATCCCCGCGACCGTCATGATGTCGCCAAGGTCGCCGTGGCGATCCTGATCGCCATTCTGACCATGCCGATCATCGTCATGATGTTGATCGCATCGATCTCCGGCGAGCGGCGCTGATGACACCCGCCCCCGCTGCACGCCGCTGGCTGCTCGGCCTCGCGACTGGCCTCCTGCTGACGCAGCTTCTCGACATCGCGCTCGATGGTCCCGGCATCGCCGTGATGGTCGGCGCCCCGATGCCCTCCCTCAAGAACGGATCACCCCATGACCGACAGTATCTCGGCCGAACAACTCCGCCTGCTCATCGAACGCGTCGAGCGCCTCGAGGAAGAGAAGAAGGGCCTCAGCGACGACATCCGCGACGTCTATCTCGACGCCAAGTCGACTGGCTTCGACATCAAGACGATGCGCACGATCGTCCGGCTGCGGCGGATGGAAAAGCATCATCGGGACGAAGCCGAGATGCTGCTCGAAACCTACAAACAGGCGCTGGGTCTTAGCTAATGCGCCGGCGTCCAGTCTCGCAGCCGAAGGGCGACCTATGCCGGTGCGTCGAGTGCCGCGAGCTGGACGCCCTGCATCCGTCCGCCGGGCGTCAGCTCGCCCTGCCCGCCCCGTGCGCCCCCAATCATCGAAAGCGAAAGGCCTGACGCATGGCGAAGCGTGTCGCCTTCACCCAGCACGATCTGACCCGCGCCGTCCGCGCGTGCATCAACGGTGGCCTCGGCGTCTCCCGAACGGAGATCGCGCCGGATGGCCGAATCGTCCTGTTCCATGAAAAGACCGCCGCGCCCGCGGCCACGCCCTATGACGAATGGAAGGCGGCTCGCGGTGCGCGTTAAGCTCAAGGGCCTGAACCGGGTGGCGAAGCGCCTCGCCGACGGCAGCGTCGTCGACTATTACTACGCGTGGAAGGGTGGCCCCCGGCTTGTGGGCAAGCTCGGCTCGCCCGAGTTCATCGCCAGCTACAACGCTGCGATCGCGCAGAAGCACAAGCCCGACGATCGCATCCTTCGCTTCCTGCTCGATGCCTATCAGGATGCCACCGACTTCTCCGATCTTGCCGATCGGACGCGCGCCGACTATCGCAAGCACATTCGCATCATCGATGCCGAATATGGCGACTTCCCGATCGCCGCCCTCGCCGATCGACGTACCCGCGGCGACATGCTGGCATGGCGGGACCGCCTCGCGGTCAAGTCGCGGCGACAGGCCGACTACACCTTCGCCGTCCTCGCCCGGATCATGTCCTGGTCGCTCGATCGCGGCCTCGTCCCGGTAAATCCCTGCCGCGCCGGCGGCCGCGTCTATCGCGCCAGCCGCACCGACAATGTATGGACCAGCGTCGACGAGGCGGCATTTTATGCCAAGGCGCCGGCGCACCTGCACCTCGCGCTCGTTCTCGCCCTCTGGACCGGTCAGCGACAGGGCGATCTGCTCGCCCTCACCTGGGCGAACTACGACGGCACCCACATCCGGCTCATCCAGCGCAAGACGATCCGCAAGCGCCAGCGCAGCTCGGGCAAGCGTCTTGTCATCCCGGTCGGCGCACCGCTGAAGGAGCGCCTCGACGCGCTGCGGCCGGCCAATGCCGAAGGCGATACCCGCGACCGCCATATCCTGCTCACGCTACGGGACACGCCCTGGACCGATCACGGCTTCCGGGCATCGTGGCGCAAAGCGTGCATCGATGCCGGCGTCGTCGGCGTCACCTTCCACGATCTGCGCGGCACCGCCGTCACCCGATTGGCACTTGCCGGTGCCACGCCGGTCGAGATCGCGACCATCACCGGCCACAGCCTGCGCGACGTCCACGAGATCCTCGACGCCCACTACCTCAGCCGCGATCCGCGCCTCGCCGAGGCCGCCATCCGCAAGCTCGAAAGCGGGTAGTTTTCCCAACCATTTTCCCAACCGCCGCGCCGACCGCGCGGACAACCAACACCGAATAGAACATCAACAGGGGGAAAAAGGGCGGATTTCCGGGCTTCCCGGTCAATCAGCGATATCTGGGAGATGGTAGCGGAGGAGGGACTTGAACCCCCGACACGCGGATTATGATTCCGCTGCTCTAACCAACTGAGCTACTCCGCCCCAAGGGGCCGCGCCGCATGGCGGCGAGGCGGGCCACATATCGGCCGCCCGCCCCCCGGTCAAGCGAACATGTGACGGCTCAACGATTCCCACGGGCCGCCGCGATACCACCACGCAGCAAGGCCCGCGATGGCGAGCGGACGGGGCGTGAACCCGGCTTCGAGTTCGGCCTTCAGCGCCTTTGCCGCGGCGGGCTCGACCTTGTTCTGGATCGTGACGTGCGGGCGCCAGCCGGCCTGGTCCTGCGGCATCAGCATGCCGCGGAACGCATCGGCAAGGCGGGCGCGGATCGCCTCCAGCTCCGGGCTCTCGATGCGCAGCGCTGTCCCCCGCCCCAGCGACATGACGCCGCCCACGCGCGCCGCCGGTGCGGGCACACCGCGCGTCTCGGCGACGAGGCGCTGCTTCAGTTCGGGCGCGAGGCTGGGCGCGATGTGATGGAACATCGTCAGATGCGCGTCGAGGTGATTGCGCTCGGGCGGGAAATGCTGGCGGCGCAGCCCGGTTAGCCACGCGGCATCCGCCGCCCCGAACAGCGCCGTCACGATGATAGGCGCATCGACCGCGCTCAAATCTCCACCTGGCTGCCCAGCTCGACCACGCGGTTGGTGGGCAGGCGGAAGAACTCCATCGCGCTTTCGGCGTTGCGCAGCATCCAGGCGAACAGCTTCTCGCGCCACAGCATCATGCCCGGCCGCGCCGAGGGAAGCAGCGTCTGGCGCGCGAGGAAGAAGCTCGTCTCCATCATCCGGAACTCGCCCTCGCAATTATGGATGCGCTTCAAGGCGGCGGGGACGTCGACTTCCTCCATGAAGCCGTAACACAGCACCATGCGGTGGAAGCCGCTTTCCAGATGCTCCAGCCGCACGCGATTGGGCTCGGCCACATAGGGTTCGTCGATGACCTTGACGGTCAGGAGGATGACACGCTCGTGCAGCACCTTGTTGTGCTTGAGGTTGTGTAGGAGGGCATGCGGCACCCCCTCGGGCGTCGAGGTCATGAAGACCGCGGTGCCCGGCACGCGGGTCGCCGAATTGGCGGCGGACTGGATGAATACCTTGATCGGCATCGCACTCTCGCGCAGCCGCTCCATCATCAGCTTGCGCCCCTTCGACCAGGTCGTGAGCAGCGTGAAGATGACAATTCCGACCAGCAGCGGGAACCAGCCGCCATCGGTCACCTTGAGCATGTTCGACGCCAGATACGCGCCGTCGATGATGATGAACGCGGCGAACAGGATGCCGGCGAGAATGCGGTTGAACTTCCACACCCTGAACATCAGCACGCCGAGCATACAGGCGGTGATGAACATCGTCCCCGTGACGGCGATGCCATAGGCAGCGGCGAGGTCTGTTGAGTTGCCGAAGGTGAAGACCAGCAGCAGCACCATGACGAGCAGCGTCCAATTGACCGTCGGGATATAGATCTGGCCCACGGTGGTAGCGCTGGTATGCGTGATCCGCATCCGCGGGATGAAGCCAAGCTGGATCGCCTGCTGCGTGATCGAGAAGGCGCCCGAGATCACCGCCTGGCTGGCGATCACCGTCGCCATCGTCGCCAGGATGACCAGCGGCAGGCGCCACTCGTCCGGGGCCATGCGGAAGAACGGGTTGGACACCGCGCTGGGGTCGTTGAGCAGCAACGCCGCCTGTCCCAGATAATTGAGGATAAGCGCCGGAAAGACGAGGTACAGCCATGCGATCGAGATCGGCCGGCGGCCGAAATGGCCCATATCGGCGTAGAGCGCCTCCGCCCCGGTCACCGCGAGCACGACCGAGCCCAGGGCGAGGAAGGCGAGCATCGGCCGCTGCGCGAAGAATTCGGCCGCATAATGCGGCGACAGCGCGAAAAGAACCTCGGGCCGGGTGACGATCTGCATCACGCCGAGCACCGCGAGCGTCGCGAAATAGACGAGCACGATCGGGCCGAACAGCTTGCCCATCGTCTCCGTCCCCCGCGCCTGAAGCACGAACAGGAAGACGAGGATCGCCGTCGCGATCGGCAGCACCCACGGGCCGAAGCCGGGGCTGACCGTCGTCAGGCCCTCCACCGCCGACAGCACCGAGATCGCCGGCGTGATGACGCTGTCGCCATAGAAAAGCGCGGTCGCGAACACGCCGAGCATGACGAGGCTGGCGGTCCACCCCGCCCCGCCGCTGCGCCGCGTGATGAGCGCGAGGAGCGACATGCTGCCCCCCTCGCCATTGTTGTCGGCGCGCATGATGAAGCCGACATATTTGACCGTCACGATCATCACCATCGTCCAGAAGACGAGGCTGACGACGCCGTAGATGAAGAAGCTTTCGACCGGCAGCGGATGGTGCCCGATGAAGGTTTCTTTCATCGCATAGAGCGGACTCGTCCCGATATCGCCGAACACGATGCCGATCGCGCCCACGACGAGTCGCCACATCGGCTGACTCTTGTGATGCGGGGCGGCGACGGTTTCGGCCGTCGGGTCGGTGGGGGCGCCTTCGGCGGAGGCGGTCGCGCCTGCGGGAGGGGTCACGGGCGCGCGGCTTTCCGGGCGGCCGGTGGGGGCGAGGTCAGCGCGGTGGCGACGGTCCGGTCCATGATCGGCGCGCCGTTAGCACCGCGCGATGCGGCCCGCAATGCGGGGCGGGCGACGCCGCTCATCCGAGCATCGCCTCCGCCTCGCCCAAGGTGGGCACCTCGCGCAGGACGAAGCTCGAATTGATCGTCGTTACGCCGGGTAGCCGGCCCAGATGCTCGCGGTGAAGCCGTTCATAATCATCGAGATCGCGGGCCAGGATCGTCAGCCGGTAATCCTGCTGGCCGGAAACGAGCGCGCAGCCGACAACGCCGGGGATCGCCCCCACCGCGCGCTCGAACGCGGCCAGATCCTCCTCGACCTGTGTCGACAGCGTGATGTCGACCAGCGCGGTGACGTGCACCCCGAGTCGCCGTGCGCCCAGCCGCGCGCCGTAGCCACGGATCGCGCCCGCCGCCTCCAGCGCGGCGATGCGACGCGAGCAGGCCGATTGCGACAACCCGCACTGGTCGGCCACGCGTGCGACAGGCGCGCGCGCATCGTCGGCCAACGCGCGCAGAATAACTCGGTCGATGCGATCGATCTGCATGGATACGCCATATAAACGGATCTTAGCGCGGCATCCATGCAAAGAACGCATCCAAGGCGCGCGTCTTTGCAAGGACGCCGCTCCCGTCCCGGTGCTATTTGCCATGCAAATAAATCGACAGGAGAAGACTGATGCGGATCGGCGTCCCCAAGGAAATCAAGAACCACGAATATCGCGTCGGCCTGACACCGCCGTCGGTCGCCGAACTCGTCGCCGCAGGGCACGAGGTCGTCGTCGAGACCAAGGCGGGCGGCGGCATCGATTTCGAGGATCAGGACTATGTCGCCGCCGGCGCGCGCATTGTCGCCACCGCTTCGGAGGTGTTCGCGCAGAGCGACATGATCGTGAAGGTGAAGGAGCCGCAGGCGAGCGAGATCGCACTGCTCGAGCCGCGCCACACGCTGTTCACCTATCTCCACCTCGCCGCCGACAAGCCGCAGGCCGAGGGGCTGATGAAGTCGGGCGCGACCTGCATCGCGTACGAAACCGTCACCAGCGATTCGCGCAGCCTGCCGCTGCTCAAGCCGATGAGCGAAGTCGCAGGCCGCATGTCGGTGCAGGTCGGCGCGCATTACCTCGAAAAGGAACAGGGCGGCCGCGGTGTCCTGCTCGGCGGCGTGCCGGGCGTGGCGCCAGCGCGCGTGGCGATCCTCGGCGGCGGCGTGTCGGGCGTCAACGCCGCGCAGATGGCGGTCGGCATGCGCGCCGACGTGACGATCTACGACATCAACAACGATCGTCTCGCCGAACTCGACATGTTCTTCTCGAGCCAGATCAAGACCGCGTACGCGTCGAAGGCGGCGATCGCGGCGGCGGTGAAGAACGCGCACCTAGTCATCGGCGCGGTGCTCGTCCCCGGCGCAGCCGCGCCCAAGCTCGTCACGCGCGAGATGGTGAAGACGATGAAGCGCGGCTCGGTGATGGTCGACATCGCCATCGACCAGGGCGGCTGCTTCGAGACCAGCCACGCGACCACGCACGAGGACCCGGTGTTCGAGGTCGACGGCGTGATCCACTATTGCGTCGCCAACATGCCGGGCGCGGTCGCGCGGACCAGCGCGTTCGCGCTCAACAACGCGACGTTGCCCTTCGCCCTCCGCCTCGCCAATCTCGGCGCGGAAGCGGCGATGAAGGCCGACCGGCACCTCGCCAACGGCCTCAATGTCTACAAGGGCAACATCGCGTTCAAGGCGGTCGCCGACGATCTGGGCCTGCCCTATCAGGCCTGGAACGCCTGATCGGAACACATTGAGAACATGATGCGTTGGCCGCGGCGAAGGAGACTTTGCCGTGGCCGACACCCATAATCCCAAGACCGAACCCTTCTCTAACGCCGAGAAGGACCCCGACGACTGGACGACCGGCGACGAGCCGATGACCGGCGCGCAGGCGAGCTATCTCAAGACGCTGAGCGAGGAAGCCGGCGAGCCGTTCGACGAGTCGCTGACCAAGGCCGATGCGTCGAAGGCGATCGACGCGCTGCAGGCGAAAACCGGCCGCGGGACAGAAAGCTAGACTCCAATCTTGCGCCTCTCCGGCGCGCATGGTTTGTTACGGCAAACAAAAGCGTCGGAGAGTTGCCATGGGCCTGTCGAGCGTCGATCCCGTCACCAAGCTCGAGCTGCACGAAGTGCTCAGCCGGTTCTGCTGGGCGATCGATCATGACGATACGGGTGAATGGGAGCAGCTCTTCACGATCGACGCGCGCTACGCCAAGTCGGGCATAGACCCGATCGAGGGACGCGCCGGCATCATGCGGATCCCCGGCGAACACCGCACAAAAAGCGGCGGCAACTGGCGGCACCATTTCACCAACATCATCGTCGACCGCGCGGCGAGCGGGCGCGAGATGAAGGTCCGCGCGTTCCTGACCGTGCGCGACTGCATGGACTGTGCGCCCGTCGCCTCGGCCGATTGCGTCATCCTGATGCGCCGGACCGACCACTGGCGGATCGCCGGGTTCGAAGCCGTGTCGGTCTGCAAGGGCGCCGGCCTGCCCCGCCCGGCGGCGAGCGAGAGCGAAGCGCGGGTGCATTGATCGGATTACCCATCGGCTGCCCCCCCGGCGAAGGCCGGTGTCCAGTTGCAGAACAGCCGTAATCTGGCGGCAGCGCAAATTAAGCGGCGTCCACCGACTAGACCCCGGCCTTCGCCGGGGTATGCAAGATTAATCCTCCCACGTGAGGGGGAGGTAGCGCGCGTAGCGCGACGGAAGGGGCGGGCCGCGGGCGCTGCGTTTGCGGCGCCCCCCCTCCACCGCCTGCGGCGGTCCCCCTCCCCCTGACGGGGGAGGATAAACTCAGATCAACCCCTTCGCCGCCAGCCATTCGTTATTGTACAGCGTCGAAAGGTACCGGAACCCGGTATCGCACAGGATCGTCGCGACGCGCGCGCCCGGTCCGATCTCCCTCGCCAGCCGCACCGCGCCGGCGACGTTGATCCCCGACGACAGGCCCAGGCACAGCCCCTCCTCGTCAAGCAGGCGGCGAACCCATTCATAGCCTTCGGCATCCGAGATGCGGAACTGCGTGTCGATCGGCGCGCCCTCCAGATTTGCGGTGATCCGCCCCTGACCGATCCCCTCTGCGACCGACGAGCCTTCCGACTTCAGCTCGCCATGCGCGTAATATTCGTAGAGCGCGGCGCCATGCGGGTCGCTCAAGGCGATGCGGACATTCGCGTCCTTCTCCTTGAGGCCGAGGCCGACGCCGGCCAGCGTGCCGCCGGTCCCGACCGCACAGGTGAAGCCGTCGATCCGCCCGTCCATCTGCTCCCAGATCTCGGGCGCGGTACCGACGATGTGCGCGCGGCGGTTGGCGATATTGTCGAACTGGTTGGCCCAGACAGCGTTCGGCGTCTCTTCGGCGATGCGGCGGCTGGTGTGCACGAAATGGCCGGGGTTCGAGTAGGGCGCCGCGGGGACGAGGACGAGCTCGGCCCCCAGCGCGCGCAGCGTGTCCATCTTCTCGCGGCTCTGCGTCTCGGGCATCACGATGATCGTCTTGTAGCCCTTGGCATTGGCCACCAAGGCGAGGCCGATGCCGGTATTGCCCGCTGTCCCCTCGACAAAGGTGCCGCCGGGCTGGATCAGCCCCTTTTCCTCGGCATCCTCGACGATGAAGCGCGCGGCGCGGTCCTTCACGCTCGCGCCCGGATTGGCGAACTCGCACTTGGCGAAGATTTCGGCGTTCGCAGCCTTGCTCGGCCCCTTCAGCCGGACGAGCGGGGTGTTGCCGACGAGCGCGATGGTGTCTGCGGCGATATGCATCGGCGGGAGATAGGGCGCGCGCCCGCCCCCGCCAAGCAAGCATCGCTTGGGCACCGACAATCGCCCGCCTTTCCCCGCCCCGCGCTTCGCGCTACGCCCGCGGCCATGGCAACCGAAGCCCCCGTCCCGCCCGCCCCGTCCCGCAAGCTGTCGAACCTCCTCGTCGTCTGGCGATTCACGCGCAGCTATCCGCTCCAGCTTGCCTGTGCGGTGCTGGCGCTGATCGTGGCGGCGACGGCGACGCTCTACATCCCGCGCACCTTCCAGCTTGTTGTCGACAACGGGTTCGCGGGCGGCAGCGCGGCGGCGATCGCGCCCTATTTTCACCGGCTGCTGATGGTGGTCGTGGTGCTCGCGGTCGCCACCGCAGCACGCTTCTGGTTCGTGTCGTGGCTCGCCGAGCGGACGGTCGCCGACATGCGCGTCGCGGTGCAGCGCAACCTCCTGCGCCTCGCGCCGCGCTGGTTCGAGGAGAACCGCCCGTCGGAGATCGCCAGCCGCCTGACCGCCGACACCGCGATCGTCGAGCAGATCGTCGGCTCGACCGTATCGGTGGCGCTGCGCAACCTGCTCGTCGGCGTCGGCGGCCTCATCTATCTCTTCGCACTCAGCCCGAAGATCGCCGGCTATCTGCTGCTCGGCCTGCCGCTGATCGTGCTGCCGATCTTCCTGCTCGGCGCGCGCGTGCGCCGGTTGTCGCGATCCAGCCAGGACCGCGTGGCGGATATCGGTGCCACTGCGAACGAGACGCTGGGCGCGATGAAGATCGTCCAGGCGTTTGGACAGGAAGGACGCGAGGCCGACCGCTTCGCCGCTGCGGTCGATCGCGGCTTCGCCACCGCCAAGGCGCGGTTCGGCACCCGCGCGCTGATGACCGCGCTCGTCATCCTCCTGCTGTTCGGCGCGGTCACGCTCATCATTTGGGAAGCGGTCGCCGACGTCGCCTCGGGCCGGACCACCGGGGGCTCGATCACCGCGTTCGTGTTGACCGCCGGGCTCGTCACGGGCGCGTTCGGCGCGCTGATTGAGGTTTACGGCGACCTCCTGCGCGCCTCCGGCGCTGCCGCGCGGCTGGCCGAACTGCTGGCCGAGCAGCCGGATATCGCCCCGCCCGCCGATCCGCGCGCGCTGCCGGTGCCGGCCCGCGGCAGCATCGCGTTCGAGGGGGTGACCTTCCGCTACCCTACTCGGCCCGAACATGCCGCGCTCTACGACTTCACGCTCGACGTGGCGCCGGGCGAGACGATCGCCGTCGTCGGCCCCTCGGGCGCGGGCAAGTCGACGCTGTTCCAGCTCGCCGAGCGCTTCTATGATCCGCAGGCGGGCACGGTCCGTATCGACGGCGTGCCCGTGGCGGAGGCCGACCCCGCCGACATCCGCGCGCGCATCGCCATGGTGCCGCAGGAGACGGTGATCTTCGCCTCCTCCGCCCGCGACAACCTGCGCTACGGCCGCTGGGACGCGAGCGACGAGGCGATCTGGGAAGCGGCAGAGGCCGCCAACGCCGCCGAGTTCCTGCGCACCCTGCCCCAGGGCCTCGACACCTTCCTTGGCGAGGGCGGGGCGCGGCTGTCGGGCGGGCAGCGGCAGCGGATCGCGATCGCCCGCGCGCTCTTGCGTGATGCGCCGATCCTGCTGCTCGATGAGGCGACGTCGGCGCTCGATGCCGAGAGCGAGCGGCTGGTGCAGGATGCGCTAGAGCGGCTGATGGCGACGCGCACCACGCTCGTCATCGCGCACCGCCTCGCCACCGTCCGCAACGCCGACCGCATCGTCGTCATGGAAAATGGCCGGATCGTCGAAACCGGCACGCATTCGGCGCTCGCCGCACAAAGCGGGCTTTACGCGCGGCTCGCGGCGCTGCAATTCAATGAGGTTGCATAACGAAACCGATCGGGAGCGGAACATGGATCGCGAGTTCGACGTCATCGTCTATGGCGCCACCGGCTATACGGGCAAGCTCGTCGCCGAATATCTGGCGCAGCGCGATCCCGCTCCCCGCTGGGCGATGGCAGGCCGATCGCTGACCAAGCTGGAGGCCGCGCGGGCGGAGGTCAGCGCGCCGGCCGACACGCCCCTGATCGTCGCCGATGCCGAGGACCCGTCGGCGCTCAAGGCAATGTGCGGGCGCACCAAGGTCGTCCTGACCACGGTCGGCCCGTACCAGCTCTATGGCGAGCCATTGGTCGCCGCGTGCGCGCATACCGGCACCGGCTATGTCGACCTGTGCGGCGAGCCCGCCTGGATGCGCGCGATGATCGACAAATATGATGGGGATGCGAAGGCGTCGGGCGCGCGGATCGTCTTTTCCTGCGGCTTCGATTCGATCCCGTTCGACCTCGGCGTCTGGGAAGTACAGCAATGCGCCAAGGCCAAGTTCGGCCGCCCCGCCCCGCGCGTGAAGGGCCGCATCCGCAAGATGCAGGGCACGTTCTCCGGCGGCACCTTTGCCAGCGCCAAGGCGACCATGGCCGCCGCCGCCCGCGATCCGGGCATCCTGAAGTTGATGATCAACCCCTTTGCGCTGACCCCCGGGTTCCAGGGGCCGTCGCAGCCGACCGGCATGATCCCGGAGTACGACGCGGCGGTCGGCGGCTGGGTCGCGCCATTCGTCATGGCGACGATCAATACCAAGAACGTCCACCGCACCAACGCGCTGACCGGCCACGCATACGGGACCGACTTCGTCTATGACGAGATGATGATCGCACCGGGCCTCGGCGAACTCGGCAAGGCAGCGGCGGAGGCGATCGCGAAGTTGAACCCGATCGGCGGCGACAAGGGGCCCGCGCCCGGCGAAGGCCCGACCCGCGAGGAGCGCGAGGCGGGCTTCTACGACCTCCTTTTCATCGCCGAGATGCCCGATGGCGACCGCGCCGAGGCGGTCGTCACCGGCGACCGCGATCCGGGCTATGGCTCGACCTCGAAGATGATCGCGGAAACCGCGCTGCTGCTCGGCGAAACCGAGAGCGAGGGCGGCGTCTGGACGCCCACCGCGCTGCTGGGCGCTGCGTTGCGAGACCGGCTGGCGCAACGTGCGGGGCTGACGTTCCGCGCCGGCTAGGCGCGGCAATCCTCCGCCACGCGCAGGATTTCCGGCCAGGCGGGGATGACCAGCGGCCGGGGCGTCACGCCTTCGATCACGAAACGGCCGCGGCTGAAACCCATCGCGTCGAGCAGCCCGTCCCGCGCGGGCAGTCGCACCGACACGCCGCCAGCGGCGGGCGTCATCGCCAGCGTTCGCGCAGTGCTGCTGGTGCGCACGATCGCGCGGGCGCCGCTGCCCTGCACCGCGAGGGTGACGGTGCCGCTCCCCCGGTCACAGGTCAGGCTGGCAATCCCCGCCCCGAACCGCGCGACCGACCCACTCGCCGTCGCGGTATAGCGCCAGTCGCCTGGCGTCAGCGCCCAGTCCCGCCAGTCGCTGGAGGCGGGCGGCGGCGCGGGCGCAGGCGTCGGCCGCGGCGCGGGTGCGGGTCGCGACGCCGGCTCGGGGCTGGGAAGCGGACGCGCAGCGGGCACGCAGCCAGTAACCGCGAGGAGTGGCAGGGCGGCAAGGAAGAGCTTACGCGACATGCTGCGCCTTATGCGGGCCATGGCCCCCGCGTTCAACCGCCGTCCGCCTCGCCGACCACGCCGTGCGCCGGGCCGATCGGCACGATGCCGGTCGGGTTTATGTCGGGATGGCTGCGATAATAATGCGTCTTGATGTGATCGAGGTCGATCGTCGCCGCCACACCCGGTAGTTCGGCGATCCGCGCGGCGAAGTCCGACAATCGCGGATAGTCGATCAGCCGCCGCCAGTTGCACTTGAAATGCCCGTGATAGACCGGGTCGAACCGGACGAGCGTGGTGAACGTCCGAATGTCCGCCTCGGTCAGCCGCTCGCCGACCAGCCATTCACGATCCGCCAGCCGCTCCTCCAGCCAGTCGAGGGTCGCGAAAACCTCGCGCGCCGCCGCCTCATACGCGTCCTGCCTGGTCGCGAAGCCCGCGCGGTAGACGCCGTTGTTGAGCCCCGGATAGACGCGGTCGTTCACCGCATCGATCTCGGCGCGCAGATCGGCCGGGTAATAGTCCCCCGGCGCCGCGCCAAGCCCGTCATAGGCGGTCGACAGCATCCGCAGGATATCGGCCGACTCGTTGCTGACGATCGTCTGCTCTACCTCATCCCAAAGCACCGGGACCGTGACCTTGCCCGTCATGTCGGGTCGTGCGCGCGTGTAAAGCTGGTGGAGGTGGTCGAGGCCGTAGAGCGGCTCGCCGGTCCCGCCAAAAGCTTCAGCGAAGCTCCAGCCGTCCCTACCCATGATCGGGCCGACGACGGTAACGGGGATCAGGTCGTCGAGCCGCTTGAGCGCGCGGATGACCAGCGTCCGGTGTGCCCAGGGGCAGGCGAGACTGACGTACAGGCGATAGCGCCCCGGTTCGGCCCGCCAGCCCCGCTGCCTGTCCGGCCCCGGCCCGCCATCCGCCGTCAGCCAGCCCCGAAAGCCGCTGTCGGCGCGTTCGAACTCACCCTTGTCGTTGGTCGGCGCGACCGCGTCGCCGCTCGTCCATTTGCCGTCGATCAGTTTGCCCATGCGCCCCCAACGCCGGGCCGCTGCTTCCGCTCCGGCTATTTGCGTTCGGGAAGCGCGATCTCGAAAAGCCGCGGCCAGTTCTTGCCCGTGACATAGAGGCGCTCGCCCTTCTCGTCCCAAGCGATGCCGTTGAGTACGGCTTCGGAGTCCGCCGCGGCGACCTCGCGGACCAGCGGCCCTAGGTCGAAACGGCGCGCGACGCAGCCCGTCTTCGGATCGATCGCGACGATCACGTCGCTGTGCCAGACATTGGCGAAGACCAGTCCGCCAATCCATTCGAGCTCGTTGAGCTGCGACAGCGGCGTGCCCGCCAACGTCACGCGCACGCGGCCGGTTTCCTTGAAGGTCGCGGCGTCATGGAAGATCAAACTATCGCTGCCGTCCGACCGGATCCAGCGTTTGCCGTCGCTCGTCAGTCCCCAGCCCTCGCCCCGATAGCGAAAGCTGCCGAGCGGCTTCAGCGTGTCGGCGGCGAAGCGATGCGCGACGCCGTTGGTCCAGGTGAGCGCGACCAGTTCGTTGCCGATCCGCCCCAGCCCTTCGCCGAATTGGTCGGCGGGCAGCGCGCGGCGCGCCAGCACTTTGCCCGTGCGCACGTCGAGCCGGCGCAACTGCGACTGGCCGTACTGGCCCGTCGTTTCGAGCAGCGCGCCCGAATGGACGATCAGCCCTTGGGTAAAGGCGCGGGGGTCATGCGGCATCCGCGCGACGACGCGCACCTGTTCCATCGCCGGCGCGGGACAGGTGACGGCAGGTACCGCCTCCTGAGCGGAGAGCGGACATGAAAATGCCGCGCCGGCGAGAGCCGACGCGGCGATTTTCAGGATCGTTGCGGCGCGCACGCGGGCGTGCCCCCTCGATCCGTCGGTTACTGAACGGGGTTGAGGTTCACCGCGGCGTACTTGCCGCGACGATCGACCTCGAGCTCGAACTCGAGCCGGTCGCCCTCGTTGAGCGTGGGGAGGCCCGCGCGCTCGACCGCCGAAATGTGCACGAACGCATCGGGCTGGCCATCGTCGCGCTGAATGAAGCCGAAGCCCTTCATCGCGTTGAAGAACTTGACCGTGCCCGACGAACGTTCGCCGGTCAGCTGACGCTGCGGACCGCCCGCGCCGGCACCGCCGCGCGGGCCCGCATCGCGATCGCCGCGGGGCGCCGCTGCGCCGCCGCCGGTGACGGGCATCGGCTCGCCATCGATCTTGAGCTCGGTCGCCGAGATGCGGCCACCGCGATCGACGAGCGTGAAGCCGAGCGGCTGACCCTCTGCCAGGCCCGAAAGACCCGCCTGCTCGACCGCCGAGATGTGCACGAACACGTCCTCGCCGCCATCGTCACGGACGATGAAGCCGAAGCCCTTCTGGCCGTTGAAGAACTTGACGACGCCCTTGCCCTCGCCAACGACCTGGGGGGGCATGCCGCGGCCACCGCCGCCGCCACCACCGAAGCCGCCACCGCCGCCGCCGAAGCCACCGCCGCCGCGGTAACCACCGCCGCCGCCGCCGCCGAAACCACCGCCGCCGCCGCCACCATAGCCGCCGCCACCGCCGAAGCGGTCACCGCCGCCAAAGCCGCCGCGATCGCCGAAGCCGCCACCGCCGCCGCCGAAATCATCGCCGCCGAAAAAGTCGCGCTTGTCCTTGCCGCCACGGCCACCGCGGCCACCGCCGCGTCCTCGATCGAAACTCATGCCCTGTTCGTCTTCCCGCTTCGCCCGTTGCAATCCCTTAACCCCAAGCGCCGGACGAACAACGCAGGTGTCTGAGCGCGTGGAACCCACACACTTCCAAGCAAGGCATAGCCGATAAAAGCGATCACCGCGAACGAAATCGTCGCGGAAACGACGGCTTCGGGAACCATGCCGTGTCCTGGGGCTTCGTCGCGGCGAAAGCACAGGTCATGGACAATATCACCGCTCTTCTCGCCGATCCCGCCGCCTGGGCCGCGCTCGTCACGCTGATCGTGATGGAAGTCGTGCTCGGCATCGACAATCTGATCTTCATCTCGATCCTGTCGAACAAGCTGCCCGAGGCGCAGCGGCAGAAGGCGCGGCGAATCGGCATCGGCCTCGCGCTGGTCATGCGCCTGCTCCTCCTGACCGCGATCGCGTGGATCGTCGCGCTAACCGCGCCGGTCTTCGACCTCGGCATCACCGGGCCGCTGGGCGCGCACGGCGAGCCGAGCTTCGAGACGCAATTCTCATGGCGCGATCTCATTCTGATCGCCGGCGGCCTGTTCCTGATGTGGAAGGCGACGAAGGAGATCCATGGCACGCTCGACGGGCACGAAAGCGACGACCTGCTCGACAAGACGAAGAGCACGATCGAGATCGGATTCGCCGCCGCGATCGTCCAGATCATCCTGCTCGACATCGTCTTTTCGATCGATTCGATCCTGACGGCGGTCGGCATGACCGAGCATGTCGAGATCATGTACGTGGCGGTCGTCGTCGCAGTGACGGTGATGCTGATCGCCGCCGATCCGCTCGCCGATTTCATTAATCGCAACCCGACCGTGGTGATGCTCGCGCTCGGCTTCCTCCTGATGATCGGCATGGTGCTGATCGCCGAGGGGTTCGGCGCGCACATTCCCAAGGGCTATATCTATACCGCGATGGCATTTTCGGCTGGGGTTGAGCTGCTTAACATCTTCGCGCGGCGGCGGCGCGAGCGGGCGAAGGGCGGGCATTGAGCAAGGCCGCGCCTTTCCCTATGGCGCGGCGATGACCGTCTATTTCCATGAGGAAGAACTGCCCGCGGGCGTCTTCGCCCCCGGCGCCTCGATCGCCGTCGACACCGAGACGATGGGGCTCATCACCCCGCGCGATCGCCTTTGCGTCGTCCAGCTTTCGGACGGCGGCGGCGACGAGCATCTGGTCCGCTTCGGCCCCGGCAGCGACTATGCCGCGCCGAACCTGCGCGCCGTGCTCGCCGATCCCGAGCGGCTGAAGCTCTATCATTTCGCGCGCTTCGACTTGGCCGCAATCCAGCATTATCTGGGCGTCGTGGCCGCGCCCGTCTATTGTACCAAGATCGCCTCGCGGCTCGTGCGGACCTATACTGACCGCCACGGTCTGAAGGAGCTGGTGCGCGAACTGCTCGGCCAGGACATTTCCAAGCAGCAGCAGTCCTCCGACTGGGGCGGTCCCGTGCTGTCCGACGCGCAAAAGGACTATGCCGCCTCCGACGTGCGCTTCCTCCACGCGCTGAAGGCCGAGTTCGACAAGCGGCTGACGCGCGAGGGGCGGATGCCGCTGGCACAGGCGTGCTTCGACTTCCTGCCGACGCGGGCCGCGCTAGACCTTGCCGGCTGGCCCGAAACCGACATCTTCGCCCACGCCTGACCCCCCTCACCCACCGGGAGCCGCCCTTGTCCGAAACCGCCGTCCGCGTCCGCACCGAACGCCAGCGCTGGGCGGCGCCCGGCAGCCGTCACGATGCGCTGATCCGGCTGCTTCAGGTCGCGTTGCCGATGGGGATCGGCATCCTTGCCGCGTTCCTCGTCATGGCGCCGCTGTTCACCGGCGGCGACGTGTCGTTCGTGCTCGACAAGAACAAGGTCGATATCGCCGCCGAGCGGATGCGCAGCCAGTCTGCGAAGTATCGCGGCGCCGACGACAAGGGCCGCGCTTTCGAGCTCGACGCCGGTTCGGCGGTGCAGAAAAGCTCGGCCGAACGGATCGTGCGGCTGAACCAGCTTGCCGCCGGGATCGAGCTGACCGACGGCCCCGCAACGATCAAGGCCAATCAGGGCCGCTATTTCATGGACACCGACCGTGTGGCGATCGACGGCCCGATCGCGGTACGCGCCGCCAATGGCTACCAGCTCGACACGCGCGACGCGACGGTGGACCTGCGCTCGAAAAAGCTCGCCTCGGGCGGTGCGGTGACGGGGTCGACGCCGCAGGGTAATTTCAGCGGAAAGCGGCTCGAAGCCGATCTGGAGGCCCGGACGGTGCGAATCGTCGGCAACGCCCGCTTGCGGATCGTCCCGAAGCGCGCAAATAGGCAGTGATGCTTCGCGCCCCCGCCCTTCTCGCTCTCGTGCTTGCCGGCACGGCGTTTCCCAGTGCCGCGCGCGCGCAGCGCCACGACACCAGTGCGCCGATCGACTTCGCCGCCAACGCGATCGAGCTTCAGGACAAGGCGAACCGCGCCGTCCTGTCGGGCGGGGTCAACATCCGCCAGTCAAACATGACGTTGACCGCCGATCGCGTCACCGTCGCCTATACCGGCCAGGTGATCGGCGGCAGCCCGCAGGTGTCGCGCCTCGACGCCTCGGGCGGGGTGACCGTGGTTCGCCCGCAGCAAAAGGCTCGTGCGCAATACGGCGTCTACGACCTCAACCGCCGCGTCATCACGATGCTGGGCGCGGTCTCGCTGACGCAGGGGACGAACACCGTCACCGGCGGGCGGCTGTCGATCAATCTCGACACCGGACGCGCGGTGATCGACGGGTCGTCGGTCGGCGGTGCAGCCGCGGGCACCTCGACCGACAACGGCGTCGTGCGCCAGAGCGGGCGCGTCACCGGCCGCTTCACGGTACCGGAACGACAGTAGCACGCGGTTCATCGCGAAAGGTGTAACGCTACTGGAACAACTTGGCCGGATTGTTTATTGTACGGCCATGTCGCCAATCCCTGAACCGGTCCTGACCATCGAGCCTTGGGTCGAGGCGATGATCGCTGACAGCCCGATCGCATCGGTGATTTCCAATCCGCGCATTCAGGACAACCCGATCGTTGCGTGCAATCAGTCGTTCTGCGCGCTGACCGGTTACGACCGGAACGAGATCGTCGGCCGCAACTGCCGCTTCCTCGCCGGCAAGGGGACCGAGCCCTGGCTGACCGAGGAAATCCGCTCGGGCGTGCGCGAACAGCGGCCGGTGCTGGTCGAGATCCTTAACTACAAGAAGTGCGGCACGCCGTTCCGCAACGCCGTCGTCGTCGCGCCGATGTTCGACGAAAAGGGCGACCTTGCCTATTTCGTCGGCTCGCAGGTCGAGCTGGCCGAGGGCGTCCCCGGCCCCTCCACCAGCCGCCGCATCCGCGCGGCAGAGAGCATCAAGGCCTTGTCGGAGCGGCAGCGTCAGGTGCTGATGCTCGTCGCCAAGGGCCTGCTCAACAAGCAGATCGCCGGCGTGCTGGGGCTTTCGGAAAAGACGGTGAAGATGCACCGGGCGATCGTGATGGAGCGGCTGGGCATCAGCCGCTCGGCCGAAATGGTGCGGCTGGCGGTCGAGGCGGGGCTGTAAGGCACGGCACTCCCCCACGCCGTCGTCATCCCGGACTTGATGCGGGATCCCGCTTCTTCCTTCTCCCAAAAGCTACGAGCAAAGCGCCGGCTACCAAGCTCCACAGCGCCCAGTCGAACGCGAATCGCGCCGGATTTAGCCGGTCGCTTCCCAGCCAGGCCTCGAACGCGTCGGTGCGGCCCACCACCGACAAGCCGGGATAATCAAGCGCGTAGCGAAGCGGCCAGCCGCTCGCGACGACGGCGCACCCCCGCTCGCACCCCATGATATCGGGATAGACCGCGACCGCCGTCCCCGCCGCGACGAAGCTCGATCCCACCGCCAGCACCAGCCCGAGTGCCGCCACGAGCAGCACCCTCACGTCACCATCCGCCGCAGCGTTTCGATCCGGTCGGCTTCGCCCGCAGGCTTGTCACGGCGGATACGGGCGATGCGGGGGAAGCGCATCGCGAGCCCCGACTTGTGCCGCTTCGACTCGTGGATCGAATCGAACGCGACCTCCAGCACCAGCGTCTTCTCGACCTCCCGCACGGGGCCGAAACGCTGGACAGTGTGGTTGCGCACGAACCGGTCGAGCCATTTCAGCTCCTCGTCGGTGAAGCCCGAATAGGCCTTGCCGACGGGCAGCAGCTCGCCCTCCTCGGTCCAGCAGCCGAAGGTATAGTCGCTGTAGAAGCTCGACCGTTTGCCGCTCCCGCGCTGCGCGTACATCATCACGCAATCGGCGGTCAGCGGATCGCGCTTCCACTTGTACCACAGGCCGACGCGCCGCCCCGCGACATAAGGGCTGTCGCGCCGCTTGAGCATCACCCCCTCGATCGCCGAGTCGCGGGCGCCCGCCCGCACCTCCCCCAAGGCGGCGAAGTCGATCGAGTCGATCACTCGGCTGAGATCGAACGTCTCGGGATCGAGCCGCCCGACGAACGCCTCCAGCCGCACGCGCCGCTCGGTCCAGGGCAGCGTGCGCAGGTCCTCCGGCCCGTCGAACAGAATGTCGTAGAGGCGCACGAAGGCGGGATAGTCGGCAAGCATCTTCGCGGACACGACCTTGCGCCCGAGCCGCTGTTGCAACGCGTTGAAGCTCGCCGCCTCGCCGCCCTGCGCATCGCCGCGCACGAGCAGTTCGCCGTCGAGCACGCCCGCCGTTCGGAACGCCGCCGCCACCTCCGGGAAACTCCCCGTCACGTCGTCGCCCGCGCGGCTGTAGAGGCGCGTCTGACCCGCGACATGGACGAGTTGGACACGAATGCCGTCCCATTTCCACTCGGCGGCATAGTCGGCAAGGTCGACCGTCCCGTCCTCCAGCGGATGCGCGAGCATGAACGGGCGGAACACCGGCACGTCGGCGGCGGTCGGCTGCGCGCCCCGCCCCTCGGCCCAGTCGAACAGCTCGGGATAGGGCGCGTCGATCCCGTGCCACACCTCCTCCACCGCATCGACGTCGAGCCCGAACGCCAGCGCCAGCGCGGTCTTGGCGAGGCGCGCCGACACGCCCACCCGCAAACCACCGGTCGCGAGCTTCAAGAGCGCGTACCGCTCGTCCGCCTCCAGCCGGTCGAGCATGTCGGCAAGCACCGCGGGCGCGTCGGAACGGGTGAGCGCCGCCAGCCGGTCGATCACCTGCGCCACGGTCAGCGGCTCGGCGTTGTGCGCGCGCTTCTCCGCCGGTTCGGGCCAGAGCAGCGCCACCGTCTCCGCAGTGTCGCCGACGAAGTCGCGGCTCATCGCGAACAGCACGGGATCGACCCGTTCGGCGATCAGCGCGCGGATCAGCGCGGGCTTCACCGCCGGCAGATCGACTTCGCCGGTCAGCGCCGCCAGCGCCCAGCCGCGATCTGGATCGGGCGTCGCGCGCAGATAGTCGGCGATCAGCTTCAGCTTGGCGTTGCGCGACCGGGTGTAGATCAGGCGGTCGAGCAGATCGGCAAAGGCGCGCATGGCGTCCCTAACGCATCGCCGCCGAAAGGGTGCAACGCGCGGCTATTTCGCCTTCCAGTAGCGGACGTGATCGATCGAGAAGCGCATCGGGAACGCGCCGTCGTCAATTCCCATCTTCCCGCCCCAGTCGCCGCCGACCGCCAGGTTGAGGATGAGGTGATAGGGCCGGTCGAACGGCCAGGCGCCATGGTTGCCGGGTTTCACGTTCGGCACGCGCATATAGGCGCGGCCGTCCATGCCGATGGTGATCGCATCGGGCCGCCAGTCGAGCTGATAGTCGTGATAGGCGGTGCACGAGTCGGGCACGCGCTTCTGCGCCCCGCGCTGCGTCCCCTTCACGTGATTATAGTCGCCCGAATGCAGCGTCGCGTGAACGACGCCCGCGTCCCAGCCGACCATCTCCATGATGTCGATTTCGCCCATGTCGGGCCATTTCCCGCCCGTGGGAAGCAGCCAGACGGCGGGCCAGCTTCCCCGCTCGCATGGCAGCTTCGCGCGGATCGAATAGAAGCCATAGCCGAGCGGCTCACGCGTCACCAGCTTGGCCGAGCTGTACCCCTGCCCGCCCCAGTCGGCGAAGCGATCCTTCGACAGGGTCTCCCGCCGCGCCTCGATCACCAGCGTGCCCTTCTCGATCCGCGCATTCTCTCGCCGGTCGGCGGCGTAGTACTGCTTCTCGTTGTTCGCCCACCCTTCGGCATTGCGCGAGGTGTCGTAGCGCCACGCCTTCGCATCGACGCGCGGACCGTCGAACTCGTCGGCGAAGTCGGGCTTCGTCGCGGGCGCGGCCAGGGGCGCATCGACGCCGTAATTGGTCGCGCCCAGCGTCGCGGTCTGGAGCGCCATCGCGAGCAGGATCATCGTCTTTCCCTTACAGCAGCTTGTCGAGCGTGATCGGCAGGTCGCGGACGCGCTTGCCGATGGCATTGTAGATCGCGTTGGCGACCGCCGCGCCGGTGCCGGTGATGCCGATCTCGCCGATCCCGCGCGCGCCCATCGGCGTGTGCGGATCGGGAATGTCGGTCCAGATCACCTCGATATCCGGGACGTCGAGATGCACGGGCAGGTGATATTCGGCGAGGCTCGCGTTCATCACCCGGCCCTTGCGCTCATCGAACTGCGTCTCCTCCATCAGCGCGAGGCCGAGGCCCATGATGATCCCGCCCCTGAACTGGCTGGCCGCGGTCTTGGGGTTGAGGATCCGCCCGCAATCGAAACTGCCGAGAAAGCGGCTGACGCGCACCTCGCCGGTGACGGCGTTCACCCGCGCTTCGGCGAACATTGCCGCGTGGCTGTGCATCGACCAGTGCATCATCTCGAGCGGCAACGGCGGCGACGCCTCCGCGCTCACTGACGGGCGGTTCGCACGCGCGAGAATCGAGGCGTAGCTCTCGTACGCAGCCTCGTCGTCGGCGCGGCACAGGCCAGCATCGCGGCAGGAAAGCTCGTCGGGCTTGGCCCCCGCGATCGGCGAATCGTTGCCGGCGAGCTTGACGAGCTCGGCCACCAGCGCGCGGTGCGCGGCGACGATCGACGCGCCGATCGAGGCGGTCTGTTGCGACCCGCCCGCCATCACCGTGCCCGGCAGCGTCGAGTCGCCATAGTGGAAGGCGATTCCCCCGGGCGACAGGCCGAGCCGGTCCGCCGCCACCTGCGTCGCGGCGGTGGCGGTGCCCATCCCCATCTCGTGCGCGGCGATGTCGATCGTCGCCCCGTCGCCGGTCAGCGTGATGCGCGCCGCACCGCCGGGCATCCGGTAATAGGGGTAAGTGCCGGTGGCGCAGCCCATGCCGACCCACCACTCCCCCTCGCGCCGCGCGCGCGGGGTCGGCGAGCGGCGATCCCAACCGAATTTCTCCGCGCCCATCCGGTAGGCAGCGTCGAGGTGGCGACCCGAGAAGGGCAGGCCCGAAACCGGGTCCTTTTCCGGCTCATTACGTAGCCGCAGCTCGATCGGATCGATCCCCGCAACCTCCGCCAGCTCGTCGATCGCGCATTCGAGGGCGAAGGTGCCCACCGCCTCGCCCGGCGCGCGCATGAAGGTGTTGCTGAGCGACTCGATCTCCACCGTCTTGACGTCGAGCAGCATCGTCTCGGTCGCATAGGCGCTGCGCGTCGGCAGGATGAACGGTTCGGGCATCGGACTGGCCGGCGACTTGGCGGTGAGGCCGGTGTGGATCAGCGCGGTCAGCTTCCCCTCCGCCGTCGCGCCGAGCGCCACACGCTGCTCGGTCGGCGCGCGGCCGCCGACGATGCGATAGACGCTCTCGCGCGACAGCATCAGCCTGACGGGCCGCTTCGCCAGTTTCGCCGCAGCGGCGGCGCATGCCTGATGCTGCCACAACCCCTTGCCGCCGAACCCGCCGCCGACGAAGGGCGAGGTGACGACGACCTTGTCCTCGCTCAAACCGAATACGCGGCCGATCGTCCACGCCTCCTGCGCGACCATCTGCGTCGTGTCGTGGATGCGCAGCGTCCCGTCGTCCTGCCATTCGCAGGTGAGCGCATGGAGCTCGATCGCATTGTGATTATGCCGCGGTGTCGTGTAGCGCGCGTCGACGCGGAAATGCGCGGCGGCGAGCGCTTTTTCCGCATCGCCGATCTCGTTGCGGAGCGGCTGGGCCATGAAGCTGCCCTGCTGCGTCCCCTTCGCCCGCGCCGCGGCAAAAGACGTGACGGCGGGCTCTTCCCTGAACGTCACCGCAATCAGCCCGGCGGCTTCGTCGGCGATCTCCTGCGTCTCGGCGACCACGACCGCGACCGGCTGACCGTTCCAGTGGATGCGATCGTCCTGAAGGATCGGAAGCGCGTCCGGCCCCGCCGCCTTGGCCGCCGACATGAACACCGGCATCGGGTTCATCCGGGGCGCGTTACGGTGTGTCATGACGAGGACGACGCCCGCCACCGCCTCCGCCGCCGCGGTGTCGAGCGCGGCGATGCGCCCCTTGGGCGTGTCGGCATGGACGATCGCGGCATAGGCCATGTTCGGCAGCGCGACCTCGGCCGAGAAGCGCGCCTGACCTGCCACCTTGAGCGGTCCGTCGAGCCGCGACAGCGGCTTGCCGACATGGCCGTTCTGCTTGCGGATCAGCGGGTCGGGGGTGCTGCCGGGGATCCACTTGTCCGGGGCGAGCGCCACCGCCTTGGTCAGCGCCGCCATGGCGAGCCCCTGTGCGCGCGACTTGGCATTGTCGAGGATGCTCATGCGCCTGCCTCCGAAAGGTCGGAAAGGACCGCAGCGATCGTCCGCCGCGCCAGCTCGATCTTGAACGCGTTGTCACGCAGCGGCACTGCCGGGCCAAGTTCGGCATCGGCCGCGGCGAGGAAGCTGTCCTCGCCCGCCGCGGCACCGACCAGCGCCGCTTCGGCCGCATGCGCGCGCCACGGTCGATGCGCCACGCCGCCCAGCGCCAGCCGCACCTCGGCCACCCGGCCGTCCTCGACACGAAGTGCCGCCGCGACCGAGATCAGCGCGAACGCATAGCTCGCCCGATCGCGCACCTTGCGATAGCGCGAATGCGCGGCGATCGGCAGCGGCGGCAGTTCGATGGCGGTGACGAGTTCGCCGGGGACCAGCGCCGTCTCTCGATCGGGCGTGTCGCCGGGCAGCAGGTGGAAGTCGCCGAACGTAATTTGCCGCGCACCCTGCGGCCCCTCGGTATGCACGGTTGCATCGAGCGCGGTCAGCGCGACGCACAGGTCCGAGGGATGCGTCGCGACGCACGCCTCGCTCGCGCCGAGGATCGCGTGGATGCGGTTGAACCCGCCCTGCGCGTCGCAGCCCTCGCCCGGCACCCGCTTGTTACAGCGCGAACCCTCGACATCGTAGAAATAGGTGCAGCGCGTCCGCTGGAGCAGGTTGCCGCCCACCGTCGCCATGTTGCGGATCTGCGCCGACGCCCCCGCGACGATCGCGCGGGTGACGAGCGGGTAGCGGGCGCGGACCAGCGGATGCCCGGCCAGATCGGTGTTGCGTACCCCCGCCCCGATCCGGAGGCCGCCATCCGCGGTTTCCTCGATCTCGCGGCCGATGCCGCTCACGTCGACCAGCGCGGCGGGCGCCTCGATCCGCTCGCGCATCAGGTCGATCAGGTTGGTGCCGCCGCCCAGGAACCGCGCACCGCCGCCCGCCAGTTCGAGCGCCTGTCCGGGGGCATCCGCGCGCGCATAGGTGAAGGGCGTCATGCCGCGTTCTCCAGCCCGAACGCATCCTTGATCGCGGCGATGATGCCGTTGTGCGCGCCGCAGCGACACAGATTGCCGCTCATCCGCTCGCGCAGTTCCTCGCGGGTCGCGGCGATCGTCTCGGCGGTCACGTCCGCCGTCACGTTGCTGGGCAGGCCGCGGCGCAATTCCTCGATCATCGCGACCGCCGAACAGATCTGGCCCGGCGTGCAATATCCGCATTGCAGCCCGTCATGCTCGACGAATGCCGCCTGGAGCGGATGGAGGTCGCCCGGCGTCCCCAGCCCCTCGATCGTCGTCACCTCAAGCCCGTCGACCTGCACCGCCAGCGTCAGGCAGGACAGCACGCGGCGACCATCGACGATCACCGTGCATGCCCCGCACGCGCCCTGATTGCAGCCGACCTTGGTACCGGTCAGGCCCCTGTGTTCACGCAGGAAATCGAGCAGCGAAACGCGCGGATCGGTGGGCGGCGGCGCCTCGATCCCGTTGACGATCAATGCCATGCGCCTCTCCTTTTCGAGGCCATGGTAACGGGCGTTTGTGACGGCGGCTAGACGGCCGTTGCACCCTGCCCGCTGCCGGTCCAGCGTCGCTCGACCAGCCGGGCCACGGCGGAGGCAAGGCCGGGACGCACGAACAGCCAGTCGCGGATCATGGGGCCGGGCTCCGCCCCGATCACCCGCTTGTACCCGCTGTCCCCCGCGCCCCAGTCGACGCGAGCAATGCCGTCCTCGCGCGCGCGCACGAGGTTGCGATAGTAAAGGAGCTTGCCCGGCGAATGCTTTGAATAATCGGGGATATAGCTGTTGGCGATCGCGTATTTGAGGTCGCCGACGTTCATGTCGAAGCTGAACGCCGCTGGCCGCCCGCCGACGCGTAGCACCGCGGCCCACATCATCTCTGCCAACACCGGATCGGCGGCGGCGGCGCGCCAGAAGGCGCCGTGCCCGGCGGCGGTGAACTTCGCATCGCTGCCATCGGTGCGGTCGGCGATCCAACTCGCCTGCTCGATTTGCGCCAGCGCACCGAACTCGCCCTCGGTCCAATCGGCACCGCTGACGAACGCCCAGTCGAGGCTTCCGTGCGCGCCCAGATGCTTTTCGTGGAAGCGGTTCTTCTTGAGCGTCGACAGCCGCGGGAACGGCCCCTCCGCATCCTTGGCGGCCATGTCGAGAAGGAAGCTCGGCGCCACGTCGCGCGGCATCGCCCGCCAGCCGCGTGAGGCGGCAGCCGCACGCAGCAGCGACAGCGCCGGATCGTCGTCATAGACCGGACCGATCCGCAGCGCCCGCGCCTCTCGCCCGAGCGCATCGAGCAGCGCTTCGCCCGCCTCCACCCCCGCATCCTCGGCCACGGGAAAACTGCGCATCGGCCAGTAGCAGCCGGGCACCGCGACCAGCCCGAGCAGTGACGGCCCCGCCGGCACGATCGGCAGCGCGGCGACCGCCTGCCCCTCGCTGGTCACGGTCAGCGTGCGCGCCGACCCGCCATAGGCCGCGAGCGCCGCGGCGAACCAGCCATAGCGCAGGAACCGATGCGTCGGCCGCGCCCGCTCGGCCACCGCGTCGATCGCCGCCGACAGGCCGACAACGGCATCCACGCCGTGCGCGGGCGGTAGGCGATCGAACTCGGCGAGCGACATCGGCTTGGTCATCGGGGGCGGCATAGCCCATGTCGGTTAGCAAGTGGTGGAGGGCGATGCACGGCCGGTCGCAACCGTCGCCGTCCTGTGCCGGATGCCCGCCCCCCGACGGACACCCGGCGTCCCTCAAACCCTCAGAAGGCGGACCACTCATCCTCGAGCATCTTAAGCGCGGCGTTCCCCTGTGTCGGCGCCATCTTGCGCGCGGGCCTGGCGGCGCGGGTGCGCTGCTCGATCGCGATCGGCGGCGTGCCGGTCTGGAACCGCTGAACCAGCGCCGACAGTGCGTTGGCCTCTTCGGCCAGGCTTCGCGCCGCCGCGGTCGATTCCTCGACCATCGCGGCGTTCTGCTGCGTCATCTTGTCCATCTCGCCGACCGAGGTGTTGACCTGAACCAGCTGCTCTGCCTGCGCCTTGGCCGAGATCGAGATTTCGCCGATCCGCTCGTTGATCTCGCTGACGCGCGTGCTGATCCGGTCGAGCATCCGTCCCGTTTCGCCGACCAGGGCCGCGCCGTTGGCGACGCCGGTGGTCGATGCGGTGATGAGGCCGCTGATCTCCTTGGCCGCCTCCGCCGATCGCTGGGCCAGGGCGCGCACCTCGTTGGCGACGACGGCGAACCCCTTGCCCGCATCGCCGGCGCGCGCCGCCTCGACCCCGGCGTTGAGCGCGAGCAGGTTGGTCTGGAAGGCGATGCCGTCGATCACGTTGATGATCTTGGTGATCTCCTGCGCAGAGCTTTCGATCTCGCCCATCGCGTCGATCGCGCGGCGGACGACGGCGCCCCCCTCGGTCGCGGCGACGTTGGTTTCGGCGATCTGCGCGCCGACTGCTGCTGCGTTCTGCGCCGTCGCCTCGACGATCGCGGTCACGTCGCGCATGGCGGCGGCGCCGTCCTCCAGCCGGGCAGCCTGCTGCTCGGTGCGCACCGACAGGTCGTCGGACGCAAGGCGGATCTCCGATGCACCGCTATGGACGTTCCCCGCCGCCTCCGACACGCGGCGGAGCAGGTCCTGAAGCTCGGTCATCGTCGAATTGAAATCGTCGCGCAGCACGTCGTGCGCCTCGCCGAAGGTCGTGCCGATGCGATAGGTCAGATCGCCCTGCTTCAGGTGGCGCAGCGCCACCGTCAGTTCGGGCACGACGATCTTCAGCACCACGTCCGATTGCTGCATGGCAAGCGCATTGTCGCGGAACACCGCCATCGCCTTGGTCAGGCGGCCGACGCAATCGGTATGCTCGGTATAGCGGATCGGCCCGTCGAGATTGCCGGCGGCTAGCCCCTCCATGCGAACCACAGTGTCGACGTACGGATCGCAGATCAGGCGCTTGGCCTGACGCATCACCGCGACGACACCGATGGCGACGGCGGCGGCCAGCCAGAATTGCCAGACCAAGCCGGCGGCGACCAGCACCAGCAGCGCCTGGAATGCCGCGATCCCGCCGAATATGGCGGTCAGGATATCGAACTTCTTGCGGATCGGTGCGTGCTTCTGGAACGTGTCGATCATTGGACCCAACCCCTCCCGGATGTGACCGAGGCGCTATCAATCGCTCGCCTAACGAGACGTTATCGGCGTACATCCCTTTGGGTCACGGCGCCCGGCGGCGGATAGGCAAAGCCGCGGAAAACTGCGCCTTGTCGAAAGGCAATTGGGGGGAATTACGATGCGTTCGACGATCATGCCGGCGCTTGCCGTTGCGCTTTGCGTCCCCGCGATCGCCGCCGCGCAGGCGCCGGATGCGCGGCTGAAGGCGATCTACGACGCCGAATGGGCCTTCCGCGCGCGCGAGTTCGCCGAGATTGCCGACGCGGCGCCGGGCGAACCGTCCGCCGACGACCATCTGCCGAGCGTTACCCCCGCCGCGTGGCAGCGCCGGCTTGCGACGTGGCGCGACATGCTCGCGCGCGTCGATGCGATCCCGGTCGCGAGCCTCGGCGACGAGGACCGGATGAATCACGCGGTCTTCCGCACCTACCTCTGGGAACAGGTCAACAATATCGAATGGCGCACCTATGAGGCGCCGTTCAACAGCGACAGCTTCTTCTGGGCCGGCCTCAGCCCCCGCCGGGGCTATGCGCGCGCGATCGACTATCGACGCTATCTCGGCCGGATGCGCGACCTGCCGCGCTATTTCGGCGAGCAGATCGCCAACATGCGATCCGGGCTGAAACGCGGCTACAGCGTCCCCGCCCCGTCGTTGGTTGAGCGCGACAGGACGATCGAGCCGTTCGCGGCCCCCGGCACCGCCAACCCCTTCTACGCCGCGTTCGCCGCAATGCCCGCGACGATCCCCGCCGCCGAACAGGCCGCCCTCCGCGCCGAAGCGGAGCGCGTCATCGCCGGCCAGGTCTCACCTGCCTATGCCCGGCTCCTGTCGTTCATGCGGACGGAATATCTGCCCAAGACGCGGCGGACGATCGACGCGGCATCGCTCCCCGACGGCCGCCGCTTCTATCAGGACCGCATTCGCGAGCACACGACGCTCAACCTGACACCCGACCAGATCCACGAGATCGGCCTTCGGGAAGTCGCGCGGATCGACGCCGACATGCAGGCAACGATGAAGCAGACGGGCTTCGAGGGGACGTTCCCCGAGTTTCTTGCGTTCCTGCGCACCGATCCGCGCTTCTATGCCAAGACGCCGAAGGAACTCCTCTCGGTCTCGGCCTATGTGGTCAAGAAGATGGACGGGAAGCTCAAGGACAATTTCGGGCTGCTGCCGCGCTATCGCTTTACCATCCTGCCCGTGCCGGACGAGATCGCGCCGATCTATACCTCCGGGCGCGGCGGGCTCGATAGCTGCCTCATGAACACCTACGACCTGGCGCAGCGGCCGCTCTACAACATCCCCGCGCTCACGCTCCACGAATGCAGCCCCGGCCACAGCTTCCAGGCCGCGGTGGCGCTCGAGGCGCCGGCGCGCCCGCGCTTCCGACAGGAGACCTATTTCTCGGGCTATGGCGAAGGCTGGGGGCTCTACACCGAATATTTGGGCAAGGAGCTCGGCATCTATGAGGGGCCGTACGAGGAGTTCGGCCGCCAGACGTTCGAGATGTGGCGCGCCGCCCGCCTCGTCGTCGACACCGGCATCCATGCCAAGGGCTGGTCGCGGCAACGGGCGATCGACTATTTCGCGGCGCACACCGCGCTCGCTCCGCTCGACATCGCCAACGAAGTCGATCGCTACATCAGTTGGCCGGGACAGGCGCTTGCCTATAAGCTCGGCGAGCTGACGATCCGGCGGATGCGAGCGAAGGCCGAGCGCGACCTCGGCCCCCGCTTCGACATTCGCCGCTTCCACGATGCGGTGCTCGGCATGGGATCGGTACCGCTGTCGATCTTCGAGGACGAGATGAACCGCTTCATCGCGCGCGAAAAGACGGCTCCGGCCGGCTAGCGCCAGCCGCCGCCCCCTCCTGGCGCGTCAGCGCCAGCCGCCACCCATCGCCTGATAGAGCGAGACGAAGCTCGTCAGCCGGTCCGCCTCCACCTGCACCAGCGAGAGTTCGGCCGAAAGCTGGCTGCGCTGGGCATCGAGCTGTTCCAGATAGCCCGAATAACCCGCACGGTAGCGGTTGGTCGCGTTGCTGACCGCGCCGCGCGTCGCCGCCACCTGATCGCGCAGCGCCCGCGCCTGTTCCGCCGTGCGCGCGACGCCCGCCAGCGCATCGTCGACCTCGCGGAACGCGGTGAGCGCGGTGCGGCGATAGGCGAACGCCGCCTGGTCGCGCCGCGCGGTAGCCGCATCTTCCTGCGCCGCCAGCCGCCCGCCGTCGAAGATCGGCGCAAGCACACTGGCGCCGAGCGAGAAGATGCCGATCGGCTCCCTGAGTGCGCTGGACAGGACCAGGCCCGCCGAGCCGGTAAGCGACAGGTTGGGCAGGAACGCCGCGCGCTGGCTGTCGAGCGACAGGTCGGCGGCAACCAATGTCTGCTCCGCCTGATACAGGTCGGGCCGGCGACGCAGCAGGTCCGCAGGCAACCCGGCGGGTATCGGCGGCAGCGCGATCCGGTCGAGCGACAGCCCCCGCGCGATCGGC
The DNA here is from genome assembly GCA_913775315.1 of uncultured Sphingomonas sp. Taxonomy (GTDB): domain Bacteria; phylum Pseudomonadota; class Alphaproteobacteria; order Sphingomonadales; family Sphingomonadaceae; genus Sphingomonas. The sequence goes on from CAJYIX010000037.1 coordinate 130,599, forward strand.
CCCGGCGTGTCGCCGACGAGCAGCGACAGCGCATTCTCCTGGCGCGCGATCGCCAGCCGCGCGGCGGGCACGAGCTGTTCGGTCGCGGCATATTCGGCCTGTGCCTGACGATATTCGAGGCGCGAGGAATAGCCCGTCTCGTACCGCCGCCGCGCGATCCGCAGCGCGTCGTTGCGTGCCGCCAGCGTCGCCTCCGCGATCGAAAGCCGCTGGTCGAGGGCGCGCAGCGTGATGTAGCCGCTCGCCGCCGTCGCCGCAGTTGCGAGCCGCACGGTATCGCGCGCACCCTCGCTCGCCAGCAACTGCGCGCGCGCCGCCCGGCTGGCAAGCTTCAGCCGCCCAAACAGATCGAGGTCGAAGCTCGCGCTGACGCTCGGCTGCGCGGAGATCGCGCGCGACGGCTGGCCGAGCGCGCTGACCGACTGACCTTGCGTCTCGGGCAGCGTGCCGCCGATTTGTGGCAGAAGCTGTGCACGCGATAGCGCCTCGGCCGCGCGCGCCTCCTCGACGCGGGCGGCGGCGATGGCGATGTCGACGTTGTTTGCCAGCGCCCGCTCGACCAGCGCCGCGAGTGCGGGGTCGCCGAACTTGCGCCACCAGTCGGCGGTGACCGGATCGCCGCGGTTCAGCGCGGTCCGCCAAGCCGGCGGCGGCACGACCGCGGCGGCGGGCGGCGCGGGTGCGCGCTTACCCGCCGAGACGCATCCACCGAGCGCCGTCAGTGCGAGGAGCGCCGCGCGCCTCACCGCGCGCCGCTCGTGTCGACGCGGGCGACGACCGACATGCCGGGGCGCAGCCGCTCGGCCGCGCGCTGGCCGGGGTCGATGCGGATGCGCACGGCGATCCGCTGCGGCACCTTGGTGAAGTTGCCCGTCGCGTTGTCGGACTTGAGCACCGCGAACTCGCTGCCCGTGGCGGGCGAGATGCGCTCGACCCGGCCGGTCAGCCTGGTGTTGGCGAGCGCGTCGACGGTGAAGCTCGCCGGCTGGCCGACAGCAATACGCGCGGTCTGCGCCTCCTTGTAATTGGCGATGACCCAGACGTCGGTGGGGACGAGGAACAAGAGCTGCGACCCGGCGGTCACATATTGCCCGACGCGGACGCCCACCTCGCTCACGCGCCCGCCCTCCGGCGCGCGGATGAGCGTGTTGGACAGGTCGATCCGCGCAAGCCGCAGCGCGGCCTCGGCGCCCGAGACGCCCGCTTCCTGTCCACCGCGCCCGACCTCGACCGTGCGCACGTCCTCGACCGCGATCCGGCGTGCGGCCTCCGCCTGTTTCACCGCCGCCTCCGCTTGACGCAGCGCCGCGCGCGTCTGGTCACGCTCGCGCAGCGACACCGATCCGTCGGAGACGAGGTCGTTGACGCGCGCCATGTCGGCCTGCGCCCGCATCAGCTGCGCCTGCGCATTGGCGACAGCGGCTTCCTGCGCCTGGACGGAAGCGGCACGGCTGGCGGCGGCCTGTCGGTTGTTGGCGAGCGTCGCCTGCTGCGACTGCACCTGCGCCTCGGCCTGCGCGACCTTTTGCGCGTAGATGCGGCGGTCGATCTCGACGAGCGGCTGGCCGGCCCGCACCGTCTCGAAATCGCGGACGAGGACGCGGGTGACGTAGCCCGATACCTGCGGCGCGATCACCGTCACCCGGCCGCGGACATAGGCGTTGTCGGTATTCTCGATCGCACTGGCGAACGGCCCGATCCGCCACCCCGCCATCACCGCCGCCATGCCTGCCAGCGTCAGCACCGTGATGACAATCAGCGCGACGGGCGACAGCTTCGGCGGTCGCCAGCCAGAACCGGTGGCCGCCGCGGGCGCGGCGGCGGCCTGTTCGGCGATGCGTTCGTCGGTGGGCGGGGCGGCGGTTCGGTTGTCGGTCATGCTAGGTTCCCGCGCCGCTCACGAACCCGGCGGCGCACCAGAAGGAAGACGAGGTACAGAAAGGTCAGCGACGCAAGCACCGCGACGAAGCGGAACACGTCGTCATAGGCAAGCACGTTCGCCTCGCGCGTCGCAGTCTGGGACAGGAGCGCACCGCCCTGCGCGGTGCGGAGCGCCGGATCGCCGACGATGCGGCCGATCCCCGCTGCGCCCGCCTGGAGCCGCGCCTGGACCAACGGGTCGGTGGGATCGATCGCCTGCACCAGCGCCGCGCTGTTCGCTTTCTCGCGCACCACTTGGTAGGTGCCGAGGATCGCCGATCCGGCAAGACCGCCCAGCGAATTGATGATCCCGAACAGCGCGATGAAGCTGATGATGTGCCCGCTCCCCTGCTTGAGCGCGCGGGTCATCCCGAAGAGCAGCGCCGGGCCGAGGAAGAAGGTGCCGGCGAAGGCGATCAGCGCCTGCGTCACGTAAAGCTGCGGCGCGCGCGTGAGGTTCGTCGAATAGGAATCGACCCAGGCCGCGGCCGCCACGATCCCGACCGCCAACATCACCGGATGCGCAGGCTTCTCGAGGTTGAGCGTCGCCGCGCTCAACAGCACGCCCGCGACCGACGCGACGGCGATGATCGAGAAGAAAATCTGGAGCTCGTCGTTATTCTGTCCCAGCAGATTGAGCAGCCCCACCGCGCCCAGCGTCTGTTCGGACAGTACGATGCGCGCCATCACCGTCACGACGGCGAAGCGGACGATATCGGCGCTCGCCAGCCAGCGGGTGTTGAGCAGCGGGTTGGCGCGGCCATGCTCGATCAGAAGCGCCGCCGCCAGCATCGGGATCGCTGCGAGCAGCGCCCAGCCGATCCACGCCGCCTGCGTCCACCAGACGACACGGCCGAGCCCCAGCACCGCCGCGAACAGCGCCATGCTGGTGGCGAACAGCGCGAAGGTCACGAAATCCAGCCGCTCGAACGCCTTTTGCCGCACCGTCGGCGGCAGGCGGAACGCGAGCACCGCGGCGAGGCTCAGCACCGACAGCCCCAGCTCGAACAGATAGAGCGCGCGCCACTGGCTCATTGCCAGCAGTTCGGGCGAGAACAGGCGCGCGAGCGGCGTCGCGCATTGCGGGATGCCGATGCCGAGCACCACGCCGCGAAGCCGCGCGGCGGGCGGCATCGCCTGCATGATGTAATAAAGCGCAAAGGTGCTGAGCGGCGCCGCGGCGAGGCCGCTGGCGGCGCGCACGAGGATCGCCGAGGTGAAGTCGCTGACGAACAGATGCGCGAAGGCGAGCAGCGAATAAAGGCCGATGAAGATCAGCGCGAAGGGCCTGAGGCCGAATTGCTGGCGGAACTTGATGAGCAACAGGTTGATGCTGACATTGGTCATCACATAGACCGTCGGCAGCCATGCGATCTCAACGGGATCGAGCCCCAGCGATCCCGCCAGCGTCGTCGTGTTGACCGCGACCAGCGCGTTGCCGAACCCGCCCGCCAGCCCGAGCAGGATCGCGCAGAACACGTAAGCCAGCTTGCGCCGCCCCGGATGCGCGGGCGATCCGGGCGAGCCGGGCATGACCGGCGCCTCGTGCGGGGCATAATCCCACCGCTCTTCGGCTAGGACACGTCCGATACGGGCGGCGATCGACATGATCGCCCGCTGCACCCTTTTAAGCAGGCGCGCCAGCCCCCGCGAACGGGCCGTTCAACCGCACGATCGCGCGGTTCAGAACGGCAGCGAAACTGACCCACAGAAAATAGGGCAGGATCAACAGGCTGGCGAAAGGCGAGATCGGCCAGAGCCCGACGATCAGCGCGACGAGCGAGGCCCAGAGGAACACCACCTCGACCAATGCCCAGTCGGGCCGCTTGAGCTTGAAGAACAGCGGGCTCCACAGGAAGTGGCAGACCGCGTTGACGACGAACAGGATCACGACGTCGCGCTGCGCGCCCGAGTCGCCTGCTGCCGCCTCCCACGCGACCACCGCCGACCACGCGGCAAGGCCGAGGATGATCGTCCAGGCGGGTCCGAACAGCCAGTCGGGCGGCTGGAAGGCCGGCTTGCGCAAGCCCCGATACCACGCCCCGATCGGCGTCAGCAGCCCGCCCGCCAGCCCGAGGAACAGCGCGCCGCCGCCGGCGATCAGGATCGGAGTCCAGTTTGTCATCTTTGCCTGTCTTGCCGCGTGTCCAGTGTGTGTTACAAGCACCTCGTGCGCAGATCGTTCCCCTTCTCGGCGATCGTCGGCCAGGACGAGATGAAGCGCGCGCTGCTGATCGCAGCGGTCGACGCCCGGATCGGCGGCGTGATGGTCTTCGGGGACCGCGGCACCGGCAAGTCGACCGCGGTCCGCGCGCTGGCCGCGCTCCTGCCCCCCGTTCCCGCCGCCTCCGCCGGCTATCAGGACGGCTCACCCCGCAAGGGCAAGGTGCCCGTCCCCTTCGTCGACCTGCCATTGGGCGCCACGGAGGATCGCGTCGTCGGCGCGCTCGACCTCGAGCGCGCGCTGGGTGCGGGCGAAAAGGCGTTCGAGCCCGGCCTGCTCGCGCGCGCGAATGGCGGGTTTCTGTATATCGACGAGATCAACCTGCTCGAGGATCATATCGTCGACCTGCTGCTCGATGTCGCCGCCTCGGGCGAGAACGTCGTCGAGCGCGAAGGGCTGAGCGTCCGCCACCCGGCCCGCTTCGTCCTCGTCGGCAGCGGCAACCCTGAGGAGGGCGAGCTTCGCCCGCAACTGCTCGACCGCTTCGGCCTGTCGGTCGAGGTGCGCACGCCCGGCCACCTGCCCGACAGGATCGAGATCCTGAAACGCTGCGACGCGTTCGAGCGCGATCCCGGCGCCTTTGCCGCCACATGGGAAAAGGCCGAGCGAAGGACCCTGCGACAACTCGCCCGCGCGCGCGACGCGCTGCCGAGCGTCGGCGTGCCCGACGAGGTGCTGGGCTATGCCGCGCAGCTGTGCATGGCGGTGGGCGCGGATGGGCTTCGCGGCGAACTGACGCTGATGCGCGCCGCCCGCGCCGTCGCGGCGCTGGAGGGTGCGGTCGAAGCGACACCCGCGCATGTCGCCGCGGTCGCGCCGATGGCGCTGCGCCATCGCCTGCGCCGCAACGTGCTCGACGAAACCGGCTCCACCGTCCGCATCGAACGCGCGCTCGCCGATCTGGCGCAGGCGGCGTGACCGCGCCGGGCGTCGCGGCGCCCGATGCGCTCCACGACGCGCTGACCGCCGCTCGCCTCTGCACGATCGACCCGCGCCTCGGCGGTATCGTCCTCAAGGGCGGTGAGATGTTGCGCGAGGCGGTGCTCGCCGAACTGCGCAGCGGTTTGGGACCCGAGCGGCGCATTCCCGTCAACGTCGATGACGATCGGCTGCTCGGCGGCATCGACCTGACCGCCACGCTCGCCGCCGGGCGGCCCGTGCGTCGCGAGGGGTTGCTGGCCGAGGCCGCGGGTGGCTTTGTCGTGCTGCCGATGGCCGAGCGGCTGTCCGAGGCCGTCGCCGGCCACATCGCCGCCGCGATCGACACGGGCGACGCGCGCTTCGTCACGGTCGCGTTCGACGACGGGGTCGAGGCCGACGCCCGCCCGCCCGCCGCGCTGATGGAGCGGCTGGCGTTCCACATCGACCTGACCGAGGCGCGACTGGGTGCGGCGCTCTCCCCCACGACCGTCGCCGATCGTGTCGAAGACGCGCCCGGCGCCATCGACGCGCTCGTCACCACCGCCGCCGCGCTCGGCATCGCCTCCGCCCGCGCGCCGCGGTTTGCGCTGCTGGCGGCGCGGGCCGCCGCGCGAATGAACGGGCGCACGCAAGTCACCGACGCCGACCTCGCACTCGCCGCCCTCCTCGTCCTCGCCCCCCGCGCGACGCAGTGGCCTACCGAGCCGGAGACTGCCGGCGAAGCCCCCCCACCGCCGCCCGACCAGGATCAGGGCGACGGGCAGGAAGAAACCGCGACCGACACGCCCCCGCTCGACGACCTGATCCTCGCCGCCGCGCTTGCCGCCCTCCCCCCCGACCTGCTCGCGCAAGTCGCGGCGGGCAAGAGCCGGCAGCGCGCGCGGGCGAACGGCGCGGGGGAGCGGCGGCTTGGCCACGCGCGAGGGCGACCTTTAGCCGCACGCGCGGGGATGCCCGGCGGGGGCAAGCGCTTGTCGCTGATCGACACGCTGCGTGCCGCCGCGCCGTGGCAGCGGCTGCGCGGGCGTAGCGGCCGCGTGATGATCCGCCGCGACGATCTGCGCATCCGCCGGTTCGAGGCACGGGCCGAGGCGCTGACGATCTTCGCGGTCGATGCCTCGGGCTCGTCGGCACTCGCCCGGCTGGCCGAGGCGAAGGGCGCGGTCGAGCTGCTGCTGGCGGAGGCCTATGTGAAGCGGGCAGAGGTCGCGCTGATCGCGTTTCGCGGGACGGGCGCCGAGACGCTGCTGCCCCCCACCCGCTCGCTAACGCGCGCGCGCCGGTCGCTCGCCGACCTGCCCGGCGGGGGCGGCACGCCGCTTGCCGCAGGTCTCAACGCCGCGCGCGAACTGGCCGAAAGCGCCCGCGCGCGGGGACGCACGCCGTTCATCGTCGTGCTGACCGACGGCCGCGCCAACATCGCCGCCGATGGCGGGACGGTCCGGGCGATCGCCGAGAGCGATGCCGCCAGCGCCGCACGCGCGATCGGGGTCGCCGGGATCGCTGCCGCCTTCGTCGATATTTCCGCCAGACCCCGCCCCGAAGGCGCGATGCTAGCCGCGGCGATGCGCGCGCGCTACCTTGCCCTGCCTCGCGCCGACGCCGGCGTCATGCACGCCGCGATCAGCGCCGCGCAGGCCGCGTGACGCTGCGCTGGTCGGTCGAGGGCCGCGACTGGCCGCATCGCGAACACAGCCGCTTCGTCACGCAAGGCGCGCTGCGCTGGCACGTACAGGTGATGGGCGACGGCCCGCCGCTGCTCCTCCTCCATGGCACCGGCGCGGCGACGCAAAGCTGGCGCGACCTCGCGCCGCTGCTGGCCGAGCACTACACCCTCGTCATGCCCGATTTGCCGGGGCACGGCTTCTCGACCGGTCGCCCGCCCGGCGGGATGGCGATGCCGGCGATCGCGCGCGCGATCGGCGGTCTGCTGGAAACGCTGTCGGTCAAGCCCCACGCCATCGTCGGCCATTCGGCGGGTGCGGCGGTAGCGGCGCGGATGGCGCTCGATAGCATCGCCGAACCGCGCATGATCGTCGGCCTCGGCGCGGCGCTGCTTCCCTTCCCAGGCCTCGCCGCCGCGCTGTTCCCGACGCTGGCGAAGCTCCTGTTCGTCAACCCGTTCGCGCCGTATATCTTTGCGCAGATGGCGCGGATGCAGGGGGAGACGGCGCGCTTCGTCGTGCGGGCGACCGGATCGACGATCGAGCCGGCGGGGATCGCATTCTACGAACGGCTGCTGCGCGACTCGGGCCATGTCGGCGCCGCGATCGCGATGATGGCGGATTGGGACCTGGAGGCGCTGAAGCGCGACCTCCCCCGCCTCGCCCCGCCGCTCCGCCTGATCCATGGCGAGCGCGACGCGGCGATCCCGATCGCGACCGCGCGAGAGGCGGCAGCGCTGGTGCCCGATGGCCGAACGACCGGCTTGCCCGCCCTCGGCCACCTCGCGCACGAAGAGCGACCGGGCGAGGTCGCGGCGCTGATCCTCGCCGCGCTGGCGGAGGCGGCATGAGCGATCACATCTTCGGCATTCTCGACATGGCGGTCGTCGGCGTCGTCGTCTTCGGACTTGGGATCTGGCAACTCGTCTCGATCAACCGCGAGATCAAGAAGGACCGCTTACCAGAACGCGCGCGGCATCCGGTAGGGGAGCATGGTCTGGACGATGGGCGACCGAAACCGCCCGAGTGACAGGCTTTCGTGGACGGCCTGTGCCGGCTCGCCGAACAGGCGTGTCGACAGCGCACTGCGCGCATAAAAGGGCGCATCGATCCACGTCTTGAGCACGCGGGGCTCCGCGTCGGCGTCGGCCCGCGTCGCCCGCTCGATCAGCCAGCCGGTGCGCGGTAGCTTCGCCTTGGGCGGCTGGACGCAATCGTGCCAGCGCCCCTGCCGGTCAAAGCGCAGCGCCAGCTCGAACGGCGCGCCGCCCCGCCGCCGCCCCTCGTACAAAACCGCCACGTCCTGCTTCAGGTGCGCGCGCGACCAGTGCCAGTCGTCGAAACCCGCCTCCAGCGCCTCGTCGCCGAAGTTCGAGTCGAAGTATCCGTCCCCCGACCAGCGGGTGCCGGGATGGTCCATCTGCACCTCCACCCGCGCGCGCGGCGCGACGGGGTGCCAGCGGTGCCGGCCGGCGGGGTCGAGCATGAACGCGGTGGTGCCGATCATCTCGGGGCTGATCCGCACCCGCCCCTTCACGCGGTACGGCAGCGGCGCGGACCATTCGTCGATGTCGATGACGAGCGCATCGCCGTCCCAGCACAGCCCGCTCGGCCCCACCCGGAAATGATCGCGGCCCCGGTCGACGCGCTTCTGCCCGCGCTCGGTCATCGCCCACGCACCCGCGCCCTTGCCGGTCAACGACACGTTGATCGCGCAGTGATTGTCCGGCCGCCCCCGCCCCGTGACCTTGTAATAGGGCGAGAACACGCTGCCGACGAAGGCGATGATCGTCAGCCCGTAGCGCCCGCAGTCGCTGGTCGCGTCGACATACCACCAGGCATAGCCCTGCGGTGCCACCACGACGTCGAAACGCGGTCCTGCGCCAAGCATTCGGCGGCTAGCCGGCCGGAAAGCGCCGCCATCGGGACGCCGGCGCCCGGGTGCGTGCTCCCGCCCGCGCAATAGAGCCCAGGGATCGACGTCCGGCTGCCCTGCCGGCGGAAGGACGCCGCCCATCCGTGCGAGGCCGGTCCATAAAGGGCTCCACCCGTCGACGGACAGAGGCGCGCGAAATCGTGCGGCGTCGTCAGCACCGCTGCTTCCCCCAGGTCCAGCGAAAGCCCCGCCCGCGAAACGCCGTCCAGCATCTGCCGCCTGCACCGCTCGATCTCCTGATATGTAAGGGGCGCGCCGTCGCCGGTGGCGGGCGCGTTGACGATGATCTGGATGCGCTCGGCCCCCGGCTGCGCGCCGCCCGCATCGCCGCGATCCTGGGCGCACAGATAGACGGTGGGCGCATCGGCCAGCCGACCAGCACGTAGCGCGTCGAACTCGGCGCGATAGTCGGTCGAGAAGAAGACGTTGTGCCGCGCCAGCGGAAAGCCGGTGCAGGTCGCGTTGGCCGTCCACACCATCGCGCTGAGCGACCGGCGGCGCGGGCCGACGCGCGAGGACGCACGCGATGCCGCGCGCCCGAACGCGCCCGCGCCGATCGCGGCGGGATCGGCGGCGCAGACGATGCGCGGCGCCTCGATCACCTCACCGCTTTCCAGCGTCACGCCCGCGGCGCGACCGTGCTCGACCCGGATTTCGGCCACGCGCTCGCCATATCGGCGGGCCACGCCCACCCGCTCGCACAGCGTCGAAAGCGCCGCGGCGAGCCGATGCATGCCACCATCGACTAGCCACACCCCGCTTGCCTCGACATGCGCGATCAGCATCAGCGTGGCGGGCGCGACAAAGGGCGAGGAGCCGCAATAGGTGGCGTAGCGCCCGAACAACTGCTGCAACCGGGGATCGGCGAAATAACCACCGAGCGCCCGCCACATCGAGGTGTAGGCGCGCAGATTCATGTAATCCGGTAGTCCGCGTAGCCCCATCCGCCAGCCGAGCGTCAGCGGATCGGGCTTCGGCGCGCGCAGGAAGGGGGCATCGCACGCGTCGAACAACCGCTTCGCCTCGGCCCGGAACGCGCGATAGCCGCGGGCCTCGGCCGCGCCCGCGAACTCGCCGATCGCCGCCTCGCTTTGCGCGGGGTCGGCGAACAGGTCGAGCCGCGCCTCGCCCCAGGCGTGGCGGGCCAGCGTCGTTGCCGGCCGCATCGTCACGAAATCGGAAAGACGCTGGCCGCAATCGGCGAACACGCCCTCGATCACGTCGCGCATCGTAAAGACGGTGGGGCCGCCGTCGATCGCCCACCCGTCGACAGGGATCGCACGCAGCTTGCCGCCGGGTTTCGGCTGGGCCTCGATCAGCGTCACGGCATGCCCGCGCGCGGCGAGCAGCGCGGCGGCGACCATGCCGCCGACCCCGGCCCCGATGACGATGACGCGTGTGTCGGCCAAACGCCGCTCCTCTCGTTGACGCGAAGGCTAACACGTGTCCACATTGCTTGACATATGAAATCGTCTACCAGCCTGCATGAGCAATGGATCGCGTGGCGCAACGCGATGATCGGGTCGCCGCGTTTCCAGCGGCTCGCCGCGCGATCGCCGTTCATGCGCCCGGTCGCGCGGCGGCGGGCGCGGGCGCTGTTCGATTTGGTCGCAGGCTTCACCTACTCGCAGGCGCTGGCTGCCTGCATCGAGACGCGGCTGCTCGAGCATCTGCGCAACGCGCCCCAGCGTGCCGCCGCCCTCGCTCCGAAGATCGACCTGCCGATCGAGGCGGCCGAACGCCTGCTCCGCGCCGCCGCCGGCCTCGGCTTCGTCGAGCGATTGGGGGACCGCTGGGCGCTGGGAAGCGAGGGCGCGGCACTGCTCGGCAATCCCGGGATCGCGGAGATGGTGGCACATCACCGCCTGCTCTACGCCGACCTCGCTGATCCACTGACGCTACTCAGGCGCGGCGGCGGGGGCGGCGCTTTATCGGCGCACTGGCACTATGCCGAAGCGTCGGGCGCGGGCGATGCCGCGGCGGTCGCGCCCTATTCGGCGCTCATGGCCGCGTCGCAGCCGATGGTCGCTGCCCAGGCGCTCGCCGCCTATCGGTTCGATCGGCACGCACGCATCCTCGACATTGGCGGCGGCGAGGGCGCCTTCCTGTCGGCCGTCGCGCAGGCGGTCCCTGAGCTTCAGCGCGGCCTGTTCGACCTGCCGGCGGTCGGCGAGCGCGCGCGGGGACGACTCGGGGCAGGCGTGACGATCCATGGCGGCGACTTCCTGCGCGACGCGCTTCCGGCCGGATACGACCTCATCACGCTGATCCGTGTGCTGCACGATCATGACGATGCGCCCGCAATGACCTTGCTGCGCGCGATCCGTGCCGCGCTGCCCCCGGGCGGCGCGCTGCTGATCGCCGAGCCGATGGCGGAGACGACCGGCGCGCGGGGCGTCGGCAGCTATTTCGAACTCTACCTGCTCGCCATGGGATCGGGCCGCCCCCGCTCGATGGCGGAGATCCGCGACATGCTCGCCATGGCCGGCTTCCGCCGGATCCGTTCCTTGCGCACCCACCTGCCGCTGGTGGCGAGTGCGATCATCGCGCAGGCGTAACAAATGACTGTCCACATTAATTGACATTCATGATCGTCAGCGTAGGATGACGTTTACACGGTGAGCTATCTTGCGACGCCGGGTAGGGGATGGATCGTATGGACGCGATCGCGGTCATACTGGAGGCACCGGAGGCGCTGTCGCTGCGCCCGCTTCCCCTCGTCCCCATCGGCCCCGCCGATGTCCGCGTGGCGATCGAATGGAGCGGCATTTCCTCCGGCACCGAGAAGCTTCTCTGGGCCGGCCGGATGCCGAGCTTTCCCGGTATGGGCTATCCGCTGGTCCCCGGCTACGAGTCGGTCGGCCGCATCGTCGATGCCGGCAGCGACGCCCGGGCGCGGATCGGCGAATGGGTGTTCGTGCCCGGCGCCAACTGCTTCCAAGGCGCCCGCGGGCTGTTCGGTGGCTCGGCCTCGACCGTCGTCATGCCCGCCGCCCGCGCGATCCCGATCCGCGAGACGCTGGGTCGCGACGGCATCCTGCTGGCGCTCGCCGCCACCGCGTTCCATGCGATCGAGGTCGGCGGCGTGCCCGAGCTCGTCATCGGCCATGGCATCCTCGGCCGGCTGATCGCGCGCATCACGATCGCCAGCGGCGGCACCGCGCCGACGGTCTGGGAAACCGACGCCAGCCGCCGCGATGCCTTCGACTACGCCGTAATCGACCCGGCGACCGACGAGCGTCGCGACTATGCCGCGATCTGCGACGCGAGCGGTGCGGGCGATGTCCTCGACCTCGCCTTCGCTCGGATCGCGAAGCGCGGATCGGTGACGCTGGCCGGCTTCTACGACCGCCTCGCCTTCGCCTTCCCGCCCGCCTTCATGCGCGAGGCACGGCTCAACATCTCGGCCGAGTTCACGCCTGCCGATATCGCCGGCGTGCTGGCGCTGATCGACGCGGGCCTGCTCGACCTGTCGGGCCTTATCACCCACGCCCGCCCCGCCGCCGACGCTGCCGATGCCTATCCGCAGGCCTTCACCGACACCGCGTGCCTGAAAATGGTGCTCGACTGGAGAACGATGTGAGCATGTTCGACCCCGGCGAGCTGCGCGAGGAAGCCTCGTTCGAGCCCGATCCCGTGCCCACCGGCCCGGTGACCAAGGAAACGCAGATCATCGCCATCTATGGCAAGGGCGGCAGCGGCAAGTCGTTCGCGCTCGCCAATCTGAGCTACATGATGGCGCAGCAGGGCAAGCGCGTCCTCCTGATCGGCTGCGATCCCAAGAGCGATACCACCAGCCTTCTCTTCGGCGGCCGCTCGACCCCGACGATCATCGAAACCTCCGCCGCCAAGAAACTGGCGGGCGAAGAAGTTGGCATCGAGGACGTCTGCTTCCAGCGCGACGGCGTGTTCGCGATGGAACTGGGCGGGCCGGAGGTCGGCCGCGGCTGCGGCGGGCGCGGCATCATCCACGGGTTCGAGACTCTGGAGAAGCTGGGCTTCCACGAATGGGGCTTCGACTATGTCCTGCTCGACTTCCTGGGCGACGTGGTTTGCGGCGGCTTCGGCCTGCCGATCGCGCGCGACATGTGCCAGAAGGTGATCGTCGTCGCCTCCAACGACCTGCAATCGCTCTACGTCGCGAACAATGTGTGCAAGGCGGTGGAGTATTTTCGGCGCCTCGGCGGCAATGTCGGCGTCGCGGGCATGATCCTGAACAAGGATGACGGGACCGGCGAGGCCAATGCCTTTGCCGAGGCGGTGGGCATCCCCATCCTCACCGCAATCCCCGCGAACGAGGATATCCGCAAGAAGAGCGCGAACTACCAGATCATCGGCAAGCCGGGCGGCGAATGGGCCTCCTTGTTCGAGGAGCTGGCGATCAACGTCGCCGAAGCGCCGCCGCTGCGCCCCGCCCCGCTCGACCAGGACGGGCTGCTCGGCCTTTTCAGCGCCGAGGTGACGGGCGCCGACTTTGCGCTGAAGCCCGCGACGCAGGCGGATATGCGCGGCGCCGAATGGGTGGCGAAGCCCAGCCTCGAAGTCGTGTACGACCGGGCCTGATCGGTGGACGGCGACGCCCCTCCCCGCGACCGCGACCGGATCGACCTTGGCGAAGGCGGCTGCAGCTCGCGCGAGACGCTGCGCGAGGCGGCGACCGCGGCGGGGAAGGCCGAGATTCTGGGTCGCTACGCCGCCGACTATCCCAAGGGACCGCACGACCAGCCGCAATCGATGTGCCCGGCGTTCGGCTCGCTGCGCGTGGGCCTCAGGATGCGGCGGACGGCGACGGTGCTCTCGGGCTCGGCCTGCTGCGTCTATGGCCTCACCTTCACGAGCCATTTCTACGGCGCGCGGCGCAGCGTCGGCTACGTTCCCTTCAACTCGGAGACGCTCGTCACCGGCAAGCTGTTCGAGGATATTCGCGACGCCGTGCACGAGCTGGCCGACCCGGCGCTCTATGACACGATCGTCGTCACCAATTTGTGCGTGCCGACCGCTAGCGGCGTGCCGCTGCAACTGCTGCCCGATGCGATCAACGGCGTTCGCGTGATCGGCATCGACGTGCCGGGCTTCGGGGTGCCGACCCATGCCGAAGCCAAGGACGTGCTGGCAGGCGCGATGCTCGCCTATGCGCGGGCCGAGGCGGAGGTCGGCCCGGTGGCTGCGCCCGCGACGCGCACCGACCGTCCGACCGTGACGCTCTTGGGCGAGATGTTCCCCGCCGACCCGCCGGGCATCGGCTTGATGCTCGAGCCGATGGGCCTTGCCGCCGGCCCCGTCGTGCCGACGCGCGAGTGGCGCGAGCTCTATGCCGCGCTCGACTGCGCCGTCGTCGGTGCGATCCACCCCTTCTACACCGCCAGCGTCCGTGAGTTCGAAGCGGCGGGGCGTAGCGTCGTCGGATCGGCGCCCGTCGGCGTCGACGGCACCGCCGCCTGGCTCGATGCGATCGGCGCGGCCTGCGGCATCGCCGAGCGACAGGTCGCTGCCGCCAAGGACCGCATCCTGCCCGCAATCCGGGGTGCGCTTGCCGCGCGGCCGATCCATGGGCGGATCACCGTCTCTGGCTATGAGGGTTCCGAACTGCTCGTCGCGCGCCTGCTGATCGAGAGCGGCGCGGAAGTCCCTTATGTCGGCACCGCCTGTCCGCGCACGCGCTGGAGCGATCCCGACCGCGACTGGCTGGAGGCGCGCGGCACCCGCGTCCAGTATCGCGCCAGTCTCGAACAGGATCTCGCCGCGGTCGACACGTTCCAGCCCGACCTCGCGATCGGCACCACGCCGGTGGTCCAGCATGCCAAGCAGAAGTCGATCCCGGCGCTCTACTTCACCAACCTCATCTCCGCGCGCCCGCTGATGGGGCCGGCGGGTGCGGGCAGCCTTGCCGCCGTCGTCGGCGGAGCGCTCGCCAACAGACACCGCTTCGACCGGATGAGCGCCTTCTTCGAGGGCGTCGGCACCGGTCACGCGACCGGCGTCTGGACCGATACGCCCGAGGATCGCCCCGGCTTCAAGGCCAAGTACGCCGCGCGCCGCATCGCCGCGGCCAAGGCGCAGGAGCACATCGGGACATGACCCTCGTCATCGATCACGGCGCCGACGATTTCGTCGTGATCGCCACAGCGGTGGGGGACGCCGCATGACCCTCGTCATCGATCACGACAGGGCGGGTGGCTATTGGGGCGCGGTCTACGCTTTTGCCGCGATCAAGGGACTTCAGGTCATCATCGACGGCCCGGTGGGCTGCGAGAACCTGCCTGTCACCTCGGTTCTCCACTACACCGACGCGCTGCCGCCGCACGAGCTGCCGATCACGGTCACCGGCCTCGGCGAACAGGAACTCGGCCGCGACGGGACCGAGGGGGCGATGAAGCGCGCTTGGGGCACGCTCGACCCGGACCTGCCCTCGGTCGTCGTGACCGGATCGATCGCCGAGATGATCGGCGGCGGCGTCACGCCCGAGGGGACGAGCATCCAGCGTTTCCTGCCGCGCACGATCGACGAGGATCAGTGGCAGTCGGGCGACCGCGCACTCACCTGGCTCTGGACGCAGTTCGGCCCGAAGAAGGTGCCCGCCCCGCGCCCGCGCAAGGAGGGCCAGCGCCCCCGCGTCAACATCATCGGGCCGATGTACGGCACGTTCAACATGCCCTCCGATCTCGCCGAGATCCGCCGGCTGATCGAGGGAATCGGGGCGGAGGTCAACATGACCTTCCCGCTCGGCAGCCACCTGGCCGACGTCGCCAAGCTGGCGAACGCCGAGGTCAATGTCTGCCTCTACCGCGAGTTCGGCCGCGGGCTGTGCGAGGTACTGGAGCGCCCGTACCTTCAGGCACCGATCGGGCTGGAGAGCACGTCGCTGTTCCTGCGCAAGCTCGGCGAACTCACCGGCCTCGATCCCGAGCCGTTCATCGAGCGCGAGAAGCACACGACGATCAAGCCGCTCTGGGACCTGTGGCGCTCGGTCACGCAGGACTTCTTCGGCACGGCCAGCTTCGGCGTCGTCGCCACCGACACCTACACCCGCGGCATCCGCCGTTTCCTCGAGGAGGAGATGGGCCTGCCCTGCACGCTCGCCGAGTCGAGGACGGCCGGGACCAAGCCCGACAACCACGCGATCCGCGATTCCATCGCGACGAACCCGCCGCTCATCCTGTTCGGCAGCGTCAACGAGCGGATGTACATGGCCGAGGCCGGCGGACGCGGCGTGTTCATCCCGGCGAGCTTCCCCGGCGCGGTGATCCGTCGCCATACGGGCACGCCGTTCATGGGCTATGCCGGCGCGACCTATCTCGTCCAGGAGGTGTGCAACGCGCTGTTCGACGCGCTCTTCCACATCATTCCGCTTGCCGGTCAGCTCGACCGCGTCGAGGCGACGCCATCGCGGCTCGATCGCGAGTTGCAATGGGACGACCTTGCCAAGCGCGAGCTCGACGCCGCGGTCGAGCGCGAGCCGGTGCTCGTCCGCATCTCCGCCGCCAAGCGCATCCGCGATGCCGCCGAGCGCGCCGCGCGCCGCGCGGGCGAGGATGTCGTCTCGCGCGAGCGCCTCGCGCTCGCGATCACCGAAAGTCGGGTGCCATGACGGCGCCCCGCCATCTCCGCCGACGTGCCCCTGGCACCAGCGGATCCACGATCCTCGCGCGGGCCATGCCCGGGTGCGGATGCCGCCGGGCAGGCCGGTCCACGCTCCTGTCATCGTCGGAACAACGGAGACGTAGAACATGAACGATCCAGAACGGATGGGGCCGGGAACTTACCTCAGCCCCGAAGAAGCCAAGGAGTTCCACAAGCTCTTCATCACGAGCTTCCTGATCTTCACGGCAGTCGCGGCCGTCGCGCACTTCCTCGTCTGGAACTGGCGCCCCTGGCTCTGAGCCGGGCCGACGCTTCATCCGGCGACAATTGAAAGGAACCACGCCATGTGGAGAATCTGGCTGATCTTTGACCCGCGCCGTGCGCTGGTCGCACTGTTCGTATTCCTGTTCGTGCTGGCCTTGTTGATTCACTTCATCCTGCTCAGCACCGACAAGTTCAACTGGCTTGACGGCCCGCGCACGCCCCCGGCGGCGGCGGCCCCGGCGATGCCCGGCACCTGACGCGTATCTTCGCGATTTCGGGTGGGCGGGCGCCGGTTCCCTCCGGCCGGCCCGACCCACCCGAAAGACCGACTTCTATCGACGTGACCACCCGCTCCATCCTGGCAGCGGCGAGGAGAGGCAGACATGGCGCTCTTGAGCTTCGAGCGGAAATATCGGGTCAGGGGCGGCACGCTGATCGGCGGCGACCTGTTCGATTTCTGGGTCGGCCCCTTCTATGTCGGCTTCTTCGGCGTGGTCAGCGCGATCACCGCGATCCTCGGCACCGCGCTCATCTTCTATGCGGCCTCGCTCGGGCCGACCTGGAACCCCTGGCTCATCAGCATTGCGCCGCCCGACCTCGACTACGGGCTGGGCCTCGCGCCGCTGCGCGAGGGCGGGTTCTGGCAGATCATCACCATCTGCGCGATCGCCGCCTTCACCTCATGGGCGCTGCGCGAGGTCGAGATCTGCCGAAAGCTCGGCATGGGGTATCACGTCC
The DNA here is from genome assembly GCA_913775315.1 of uncultured Sphingomonas sp. Classification (GTDB taxonomy): domain Bacteria; phylum Pseudomonadota; class Alphaproteobacteria; order Sphingomonadales; family Sphingomonadaceae; genus Sphingomonas. Next base: position 147,847 of record CAJYIX010000037.1, read on the forward strand.
CCTTCGCCTACGGCTTTGCGATCTTCGCCTATGTCAGCCTCGTCGTGATCCGCCCGCTGATGCTGGGTGCCTGGGGCTTCGGCTTCCCGTACGGCATCTTCAGCCATCTCGATTGGGTGTCGAACACCGGCTATCAGTATCTCCATTTCCACTACAACCCGGCGCACATGCTGGCGGTCAGCTTCTTCTTCATGACCGGCGGTGCACTGGCCTTCCACGGCGCGCTCGTCCTCTCCTCAGTCAATCCGGGCAAGGGTGAAGAGATCAAGTCGCCGGAGTACGAGGACGCGTTCTTCCGCGACTCGATCGGCTATTCGGTGGGTACGCTCGGCATCCACCGCGTCGGCCTGCTCCTTGCCCTCTCGGCGGGTTTCTGGAGCGCCATCTGCATCATCATCTCCGGCCCCTTCTGGACGCGCGGCTGGCCCGAATGGTGGACCTGGTGGCTCAACCTGCCGATCTGGTCGTGAAGGGGGTATAGACGATGCAATACCAGAACATCTTCACCCAGGTTCAGCTTCGCGGCCCGCTCGAGGCCGGCCCGCCGGTGCCGGACAGCACGTTCCAGCGCACCAACCTTGCCACCTACAATTACTGGGCTGGCAAGCTCGGCAATGCGCAGCTCGGCCCCCTCTATCTCGGCAAGCTCGGCCTCGCCTCCCTGCTTTGCGCGTTCGTCGCGATCGAGATCATCGGGCTCAACATGGCGGCCAGCGTCAACTGGAGCCCGATTCAATTCGTTCGCCAGCTCCCCTGGCTCGCGCTCGAGCCACCCGGGCCGGAATGGGGCTTCACGCTCTCGGTGCCGCTGGCACAGGGCGGCTGGTGGCAGATGGCGGGGTTCTTCATGACCGCCTCGCTCCTGCTCTTCTGGGCACGCACCTATCTTCGCGCCAAGAAGATGGGGATGGGCACGCATGTCGCGTGGGCGTTCGCCGCCGGCATCTTCCTCATCCTCGTGCTCGGCTTCATCCGGCCGATGCTGATGGGCAGTTGGGCGGAGGCGGTGCCGTTCGGCATCTTCCCGCACCTCGACTGGACCGCGGCCTTTTCGATCCGGTATGGCAACCTCTTCTACAATCCCTTCCACTGCCTCTCGATCGTCTTCCTCTACGGCTCGACGCTGCTCTTCGCGATGCACGGCGCGACGATCCTGGCCGTGGGGCGATACGGCGGCGAGCGCGAGATCGAGCAGATCACCGATCGCGGCACCGCCTCCGAACGCGCGGCGCTGTTCTGGCGCTGGACGATGGGGTTCAACGCGACGATGGAATCGATCCACCGCTGGGCGTGGTGGTTTGCGGTCCTCTGCCCCATCACCGGCGGCATCGGCATCCTGTTGACCGGAACCGTCGTCGACAACTGGTATCTGTGGGCGGTGCTCCACCATTTCGCGCCCGATTATCCCAGCACCGGCGTTCTCGATCCTGCCACCCTGCCGGGAGCCCCGCGATGATCCGACGCCTTACTCTCCTCGCGATCGGCGGCGCCGCGGCGGCCCTCACCGGCGGCTGCGACCTCGGCCCCAAGGACTCGGTCCAGACGGGTTATCGCGGCGCGGGCCTCGCCCAGATCGTCGACCGCGGCAAGGTCGCGGCCGCGGCGGTCATCCCGCCCGCCCCCTACCCGCTGCCGCCCGACACCGGGCCCCGCGCGTCGGAGACGTACCAGAACGTCCAGGTGCTCGGCGGACTCAGCACAGAGCGGTTCAACCACCTGATGGCGGAAATGAACCAGTGGGTCGCCCCGCCGGAGGCCGGTTGCAACTACTGCCACAATCCCGAGAACATGGCCTCGGACGAGAAATACACCAAGATCGTCGCTCGCCGCATGCTGCAGATGACGCAGACGATCAATTCGACCTGGGCCAGCCATGTGAAGGCCACAAAGGTCACCTGCTACACCTGTCACCGCGGCAAGCCGGTCCCCGACTATAAATGGGCGCTTTCGGATGGTGCGCCCAACGACCGCTCGATCCTGGGCAACAAGCGCGGGCAGAACACGCCCGACCCCAATGTCGGCTATGCCTCGCTCCCCTCGGACCCGTTCGCGGCCTATTTCGCGGGCAAGGCCAACATCCGTGTCGCGTCGGACAAGGCGCTGCCCTCGCCCGACCATGTCGTGTCGGTCAAGGATGCGGAGAAGAGCTACGGCCTGATGATGCACGTCAGCTCCGCGCTGGGCGTCAACTGCACCTATTGCCACAACAGCCAGTCGTTCCGCGCGTGGAACCTGAGCCGCGGGCAGCGCGCGACCGCCTATTACGGCATCCGCATGGTCCGTCAGGCGAACGACGAGTACATCACGTCGCTGACGTCCGTGTTCCCGGCGAACCGCAAGGGACCGCACGGGGACCCGTACAAGATCAACTGCACCACCTGTCACCAGGGCATCAACAAGCCCCTGGGCGGCAAGAGCATGATCGATCAGGCACCGGTGCTCGCCGGTCCGCTCATCCGGCCCGCCGCGACCGAGGCGGGGCCGGCAGGCAGCAACGCCGTCACCGACGCGCTCGCCAATCCGGGCGCGATGACAGGCAAGAACGAACCGGCGCCGACCCCGGCGCGCCAGTGACGACCCGGCCCCTCACGGTCGCCTGCCTTCTTCGAGAGCGGGCGCCGTGATCGGCAATCACCTTCTGCGCGCCTCCCTGTCGGAGGAGATGCACGTCCGCCGGCTGCCGCGGTTCGCGGCGCCGGCGCGGCTGATCCAGATCCTGACGCTGCTGGGCGAGACGACGGGCGGCGCCGCGAGCGACCATATCGCCGCAATCGCCGCGCGGGGCGAGATCGTGATTCCGATCGCCGCCAAATATGCGGTGCTGAAGCTGGGCGACCTCTGCCTCGTCTGGGAGCGGCACACCGAGTTCGCCAGTTACACGCTACTCCTGACCGGTGCGTTCGGGGCGCCGTTCGACCGCCGTGCCTTCGAGCCGCATCTCGCCTCGATCCTGGAGGGGATGCCCGGCGAGATCATCCGCGCCGTCCACATCGCCGTGCTCGCCCCCGGCGCCCCCATACCCACCCCGGCCGAGCGGCAGGACTGGTTCGACGCGGACGAGGCGATCATCGAGTGCGACGTGGCGGACGGCGCAGCGCGGATCGTCTCCGACTTCCGGCTGCACGCCGACGGCTATGGCCGGCTCGCGATTCTCGACCGCGGGCTGGCGGGGGACGAGCCGGCGCAGCTCGTCGTCCGGCTCCAGGAACTCGGCAATTACCGCAAGATGGCGCTCCTCGGCCTGCCGCTCGCCCAGCGGCTGACTCCGGCGGTGGGCGAGCTCGAGGCACGGCTCGCGGACCTCACTGCGCAGGTCGCCGAGCGGACGGCCGAGGACGACGCGCTGATGGGCGAACTCACCTATCTCTCCTCGAAGCTCGCGCAACTGACGACCGAGACCCGCTATCGCATGAGCGCGACGCAGGCCTATGCAAAGCTCGCGATCGAGCGGCTGGAGAAGCTACGGATCGGTGCGGTCGCGGGCCACCAGTCACTCGACGATTTCACCGAGCGGCGGCTGATGCCCGCGGTGCGCACCTGCGACAGCTTCACCTCGCGGCTGGAGGACCTGTCGCAGCGCGCCGCCTGGACCAGTGAACTGCTGCGCACGCGCATCGACATCGCGCTGGCAAGGCAGAACCGCGACCTGCTCGCGTCGATGGACCGGCGCACCGACCTGCAACTACGGCTTCAGCAGACGGTCGAGGGGCTGTCGGTGGTCGCGATCAGCTACTATCTCGTTGCGCTGATCGGCTACGTCGCGACGGCGGTGCCGGGGCTGGACAAGAAGCTGACGATGGCGGTCGCGGTTCCGCTCGTGGTGGCCGGTGTCGCGCTGTCGATGCTGAGGGTGCGGAAGAAGTTGCACTCCTGATCCCCCGCGAAGGCCGGGGCCCAGCCACGGCACGCCCGAGACACAGGCGCGACCTCTCACCCGCCGCTGGCAACTGGACCCCGGCCTTCGCCGGGGTACGTGAAGCATCGCCCGCAGACCGGCCGTCACCCCGGATCATGCCCGGGGCGATAAGGGGAAGATCAGGCCGCCAGCTCGCGCCTTGCGAGTGCGCATTGCGACCAGATCTCGCTCAGCGCCTCGACCAGCCGGTCGATGTCGCCGTCGGTGTGGACGGGCGATGGCGTGATGCGCAGCCGCTCGGTCCCCTTGGGGACGGTGGGATAGTTGATCGGCTGCACGTAGATGCCGTGATTTTCCATCAGCCAGTCGGAGATCATCTTGGCGTGGTGTGCGTCGCCGACCATCACCGGAATGATGTGGCTGTCGTTGTGGAGGTGCGGGATGCCCATCGCGTCGAGCCGCGCGCGGACCACGGCAACGCGGTTCTGGTGGCGCGTCCGCTCGATCTGGCTGTCCTTGAGGTGCCGGATCGACGCCGCCGCCCCCGCCGCGATCGCCGGCGGCAGCGCGGTGGAAAAGATGAAGCCGCTGGCGAAGCTGCGGACGAAATCGCACAGCGTCTTCGAGGCGGCGATATAGCCGCCCATGACGCCGAACGCCTTGCCCAGCGTCCCCTCGATCACGTCGATGCGATGCATCAGGCCGCGTGCCTCGGCGACGCCGCCGCCGCGCGGGCCGTAGAGACCGACGGCGTGCACCTCGTCGATGTAGGACAGCGCGCCGTGCTTTTCGCACAGCTCGATGATCTCCTCGATCGGGGCGATGTCGCCGTCCATCGAATAGACGCTCTCGAACGCGACGATCTTGGGCCGACCGGGGGCGATGCCCGACAGCAGCTCGTCGAGGTGCGCGACGTCGTTGTGGCGGAAGCGCAGGCACTCGGCGCGGCTATGCCGCATCCCCTCGATCATCGAGGCGTGGTTGAGCGCGTCGGACAGGATGACGCAGTCGGGCAGCCGCGACGCGAGCGTCGACAGCGACGCCCAGTTCGACACATAGCCCGAGGTGAAGATGAGCGCCGCTTCCTTGCCGTGCAGGTCGGCCAGTTCGTCCTCCAGCAGCACGTGCTGGTGGTTGGTACCGGAGATGTTGCGCGTACCCCCCGCCCCCGCGCCGCAGCGATCGAGCGCGGAATGCATCGCGTCCAGCACCTTGGGATGCTGGCCCATGCCCAGATAGTCGTTCGAGCACCAGACAGTCACGTCGGCGACCTGATTGCCCTCGACCCAACGGCGCGCGCGCGGGAACTGGCCCGCCTGCCGCTCGATCTCGGCGAAGACGCGGTAATTTCCCGCCTCACGCAGGCCGTCGAGCTGCTGCGCGAATACCGCGTCGTAATTCATCGCCGTCTCCCATCGAACTCAATGCCGGCGGCTCGGACCGCCTTGTTGCCATGCAACGCCCAGGCGAACAGACGCCCGTCACGCAGCGGAAGTACCAGAAACAGATGCTCGGTCACGCCCAGGACCGCAAGCCCGGCCAAAAGGGTCATGCCCGCCGCCGGACCGCCCGTGGACAGCTCGGCCGCGCGCCAGGCCATGATCGCCGCACCGACGCCGCCCGCGATCGACAGCGGGAACAGCCAGTTCATCGGCGCGGTGCGGAAATAGCTCTTCAGATGCGCCAGATGCGCCGGAAACACCTCGTCGCTGAGGTTCGGAACGCCGAGATAGAGGTTGAACTTGGCCGACAGCCGCATCGCGAAGAGCAGGCCGAAGGTGAGCGGTGCGATCGCGTTGGGCTGGCCCCAGGTGAGCGCGACCATCGCGATCAATGTCGCCGCGATCGCCAGCTCGTGATGGATCACCGTCGCCGTCGCCGCCCGGAACCGCGCCCAGCCGGTGGCCCCCGCCGGGCACTCACCGCGATTGGGACCGGCGACATGGCCCATCAGGAAGCTCATCTCGTGCCAGCCCCAGATGGTGATCGCCGCGGCGAAGGAAATGTACGCCCCGCCCACGCTCGCATCGTCCGCCGTCGCCCACACCGCCCCGACTGCCCCCAGCGCCACCAGCCCGGCGAGCGCCAGGGCTCGCCCGAAGGTAGCGTGTGGCCGGCTGCACAGCCACACCACCGCCGCGGTGCCCATGAACCACATCAGAAGCGCAAAGAGGAGCGGCGGCAGCGTCACCAGGCGGGCACCAGCCGGACGTTGGCAGGCGCCGCATTGCGCTTGACCGGGGTGAGGTAGAGACCCGCGAACGTCGCCGCCGCCGCCAGCGTCAGCCCGGCGCGCTTGACCGCGCCGACGATGCCGCCACGCGCCTTGGCCGCGTCGATCGCGACCGCGACGCGGCGCATCTGCTCGAGCAGCGCGAGGAAGCGAGGCGAGTCGGTGTCGAGCACCACGGGGAAGACCTGCCGCGTGATCTCCGAACAGATCGAAAAGACGCGGCGGTCGTAGTCGGTCGGATCAATGCCCAGCGCCTTGTGGAACGCCGGCCGATTGTGGTCGCGCACGTACATCGTCGCATAGACCGCGACGAGGAAGAAACGGATCCATAGCTTGTTGATGCCGGTGAGGAGCCTGGGATCGGTACGCATCAGGATCGCGAAGGCATCGCCATGCCGGAACTCGTCGTTGCACCACAGTTCGAACCAGTCGAAGATAGGGTGGAAGCGAAGCTCCGGGTGCCGCGCCAGGTGGCGGAAGATGGTGATATAGCGCGCATAACCGATCTTCTCGCTCAAATAGGTCGCGTAGAAGATGAACTTTGGTCTGAAATAGGTGTATCTCTTGGTGCGCGTCAGGAAGCCCAGGTCGATGCCGATCCGCGCGTCCTTCAGCGTATCGTTGATGAAGCCCGCATGCCGGCTCTCGTCACGGCTCATCAGCTTGAAGAGCTGCTTGATGTCGGGGTTCTTCACCCGCTTGGCGATCTCGGCGTAGAGGATACAGCCAGAAAACTCGGCGGTCAGCGAGCTGACGAGAAAGTCGGTGAACTCCTCGCGCAGGCCGTCGGGCAGGCTCTCGATCACGCCGTCGAACGCCGCCGTCCGCTTGAAGTGCAGGCGGTTGGGATCGTCGAGCATCTCCTGGATCAGCGCGTCCCATTCGTGGCGCACCCCCGACACGTCGATACGGTCGAGCGCCTCGAAATCGGTGGTGTAGAAGCGCGGGGACAACACCGTATCCTCGCGCGCGATGGCCATCGTGTCGGGGGCTGCCTTGACGGGCGAGATCGCGTTCATAGCCGGGTCCGATCGCTGAAACTGACTTCATAAAGCTCGGTCATCTCGAAATGACCGGCAAGCTTGGTCCACAACCGTTCGGCGGTGGAGGCGCGCTCGACCGTGGCGGTCCGTTCGACCACCTTGCGCTCGCCGAAGCCGACGACGATCGGCGCACCGTGCACGCGGACGCGGTCGCCCGGCCCGAGTTCGACGTCGTTGGCCAGCACGACATGCGCGCACAAAAACTCGTCGCTATGCTCCAGCTCGACCCGGCATTCGGTGTCGAAACGGGTGCGGCGCAGCGCGATCATGGACGTTTCTCCTGCGGCAGCAACGCGGCGAAGGCGGCGCGGTTGGTCGCGCCGAACGCGGTCAATTCGATCGAACGGCCAGTGGCGGTGTCGGTCAGCGACAATTCGCCGTCGCGCCACAGCGTCAGGCTGAACGGCGGCCCCTCGCCCACCCCGTGCATCCGCCGGTCGCGGGCCATGCCCCGCATCACGCCGCGGATGAAGCCGGTCTGTTGGCCGGGTTCGATCACCTGCGCGATGCTGCCGGCATCGACATCCTCGATCACCACGGCGCCGTCGGCCCGGTCGGCAAAGCGCAGCGTCCGGGTGGCGACAGGGGCGACATGGCTCTCAGCGCGCATCGCCGCGGGCGACGCGGCGAGCGGGGTGCCGGTCAGGCGCACCGCCGCGGTCGCGCCGATCGCAAACAGGATCAGCGCGCCGGTCATCGCGACCGTGCCGCGCGGCAGCATCGTGGCGTGGTCGTGGCTCATGCCGCCTGCGCCCCCGCGAACATCGGTTCGGGCGCGGCCTGCACTTCGGCGCGCGCGGCACCGGCGGCAAGGCAGGTGCGTGCGAGGAGCGCGGCGACCGCCTGCGGGTCCTTCAGCGAGCGCAGCATCGGCTGCGGTCGGGCGAGCTTGAACGGCCGTGCATGCGGCCATAGGGCGACATAGCCGAGCCCCGACCCGCTCGCGAGCGTGAGCGGCAGGTCGCCGGTCCCGTCACGACGCACCGCCATGTCGACGGCGGACACCTGCGACAGCGGCAGGTTGACGCATTTGGGGACTGCGGTGCCGATCCGCAGCACCACACGACGGTCGGTCAGCGTGTAGATCGTCGTCTTCGCCCCCCCCCAGGCGAAGGCGTGCAGCAGCGCGAACGCCGCCAGCCCCAGCCCCGCAGTCATGGCTGCCGCCACCGGCCCGCCGCTCGCCAGCGCCAGCGCGGTCAGCAGCGCGAAGTAGATCGCCACGCCGCGCGTGTGAAACGCGTGGCGCGCCAGGCTCGCGCGGTCGGGCCGCCCCTGCCACAGCATCGTCTCGCCCGCGGGCAGGTGGCCGGGCAGGCCCGGCACCGGCTCGATCTCGTACTCGGTCACAGGAACGGCTCCTGCCGGTTGCGGGTGGCGTAGAGATAGCCGCCGCCGAAATAGGCCTGGACGCGCTCTTCCTCATAGAGCGTGATCTGCGTCGGCGACTCGAGCCGGGGCACGCCCGCGAACTGCGCGCCGTTCAGCGCATCGACGACCACCTTGCCGCGGCGGCGGTTGACCGACGCCATCATCATCGGCGCGAGCGCGGGGCCGCCGGGCGCATCGAACTGGATATAGCGGACGAGGCGATCGGCCTTGTCGATCCACAGCTCGGTGATCTTGCCCGCCAGCACTCCGTCGAGACCATAGAGCGGCCAGCCGATAAGGCCGGGATCCTCATGCGCGATGTGGAAGCCGGCCGCGCTCGACATCGGCACGACGCGCGGATGCCCCTCGAAATCGAGATCGGGGCGCTTGGCACGCTCGACCCAGGCGGCCGGGCCGATGCCGTCGGCCAGCGGATCGCCGGTGGGGGCGATGGGCGCGCCGGGGAAGCGGTCGGTGCGCCGCGCGGCGATGTGGACCGGATCGCGCTTGTCGTGCGGCGCGTAGACGGTGCCGTGACCGAAGGGCAGCTTATACGCCTTGGGGCTGGCGGTGCTGAGCACGCCGCCGGGCAGGTCGAGCCGGCCGGTTACGTTATCCTCGAGCGGATAGCCCTCGCGCCGATCCTCGCGCCGCAGGTAGAAGATGAGCCCGACGAAGAACAGCACGAACGCCCAGAACACCAGCATGGCGACGTCGAGACCGGGGGTGAGATCGGGATGCATGGCCGTTCCTTTCAGATCGGAAATTCGCTGAGGCCGAAGCGAGACGGGGGCGCGCCGGCACCGCGAACGAGCGGCCCCAATGCGACGATGGTGGCAAGCAACAGCAGGATTTCGGCAAGATAGACCGCGGCATAGCCCGTGACCGGCCCGGCGAGCGTCGCGCCCAGCCGGTTGGCGACCGCGGCGCTCGACACCCAATCGCGCATCAGCGCGCCGATCGCGATCGCCCCGCCCGCCGCGCTCGCCTGTACCGCGCCCCAGGCGCCGAGCGATAGGCCGCGGTGGCCGCCGTCCTCCAGCGCCATCGCCGCCGTCAGCGTGCCGACCGAGAACAGGCCCGAACCCGCACCGATGAACGCCGCGCCAATGGCGAGCAGTACTGGCGCTTCCAGTGGGCCGGCGAACAGGATGGCGATGAAGGCGGCGATCCCGCCGACCGCGCCGAACCCGGCCAGCCGATGCGGGTCCGCTCCGCCGGCCAGCGCGCGCGCGGCAAAGGCGAAGCCGGCGAGCATCCCCGCCGCCCACAGCGCGGTCAGCGAGGTCGTTGCGCCGACCGACAGGCGCAGGATCTGGCCGCCATAGGGCTCGAGCAGCACGTCCTGCATCGCGAACGCCGCGGCGCCCAACCCGACGGCGACGAGCAGCCGGCGCGTGCGCGGCACCGCGATGAAGCGGCCCCAGGCGGGACCGAAAGCGGGCTTCGCTTCGGCGACCGGGCGGCGCGTGCGGTCGCGCGCTTCCTGCTTCCAGAGCGCGACGATATTGAGGGCCATCGTCAGGACGGCCGCGCCCTGCACCACCTGCACCAGCCGCGTCGGGCTGAAATTGGCAAGCACGCGGCCGACGACAATCGCGCTGACCAGCATGCCGACGAGCAGGCTGACATAAAGAAGCGCGACGACGCGGGGTCGCGAGGTCTCGTCCGCAAGGTCGGTGGCGAGCGCGAGGCCCGCGGTCTGCGTCGTGTGCATCCCCGCGCCGACCAGCAGGAACGCCGCCGCCGCGCCCAGATGCCCGACCATCGCCGACCCCTGCCCCGCGCCCGTCATCACCAGGATCGCGAAGGGGAGAAGCGCAAGGCCGCCGAACTGGAGGAGCGTACCGAACCAGATATAGGGCACCCGCCGCCAGCCGAGCACCGAGCGGTGCGTGTCCGACCGAAACCCGATCAGCGCGCGAAGTGGCGCGAAGACGAGCGGCAGCGACACCATGATAGCGACGAAGCTGGCCGACATGCCCAGCTCGACGATCATCACCCGGTTGAGCGTGCCGGTCAGCAGCACGGCGGCCATGCCCACCGAAATCTGGAACAGCGACAGGCGCAGCAGCCGTCCCAGCGGCAGCTCGGGCGTCGCCGCATCCGCGAACGGCAGGAAACGCGTGCCGAGCCGCGCCCAGAAGTGACCGTTGCGAAGGGCGGCGATGCGGCTCACGGCAGCACTTCCACCGCATGGCTGATGTAGAAGCCGCCGCCGATCCGCGCGTCGCGGCCGATCCGCGCGCCGGGCATTGCGCCGGCGATCAGCGTGCGCAGCAGCCGCTCGGCCACCGGCTCGATCGCGGGCGCGCGGTCACCGCGGGGGAAGAGCTTGCCGACCGAATGCATCGCGCGCAACGCCGGGGTGGAGGGGGCGAAAGTGAAAGCGACGCTGCCGCGCGTCCGCTCGGTCAGCGCCTTGACGACGGTCACGATGTCGAACGCGTCGTAATGGATCAGCGAATCCATCGCGACGACATGATCGAACGCGCCGAGCTTGGGGTCGAGCATGTCGCCGACGCGCCAGTCGATCGAAAGCCCCTCCGGCGCGCGATCGCGGGCGACCTTGACCAGGCTGCCGGCCACGTCGATCGCCACCACGTCCGCACCGCGACGCGCCGCCTCGACCGCCAGCGCGCCGGTACCGCATCCGGCATCGAGCAGGCGGGCGCCGCGCAGATCTTCGGGCAGCCAGCCGAGCAGGGTGCCGCGCATCCGGTCCCGCCCCGCACGCACGGTCGCGCGGATGCCGCTGACCGGCGCGTCGGAGGTGAGCGCTTCCCACGCCTTCGCCGCGGTGCGGTCGAAATAGGTCTCGAGCCGCTGGCGCCGGTCGGCATAGCGCGTGGGGGAAGCCGCCTGTCCCATCATTCGAACCCCAGGAACTCGAAAATGTCGCGATCCTTCATCGGCCTGGCGTCGAGCGGGTCGCACCCGGCCCAGAGCTGGGCGGCGAGCCGCTTATACTCGTTGCACGCCGCCTCGACCTCGGGCGTCTGGTCCATCTCGAACAGCGTGCATTTCTTGAGGCGGCTGCGGCGGATCGCGTCGAGGTCGGGGAAATGCGCGAGCCGCTTCAGCCCCGTCGCCTCGTTGAAGCGGTCGATCTCGTCGGTTGCGGCCGACCGGTTGGCGATGACGCCCGCCATCCGCACGTCGTAATTCTTCGCCTTCGCGCCGATCGCCGCGACGATGCGGTTCATCGCGAAGATGCTGTCGAAATCATTGGCGGCGACGACCACCGCGCGCTCGGCATGTTGCAGCGGCGCGGCGAACCCGCCGCACACCACGTCGCCCAGCACGTCGAAGATGACGACGTCGGTATCCTCGAGCAGGTGATGCTGCTTGAGGAGCTTGACCGTCTGGCCCACGACATAGCCGCCGCAGCCGGTGCCGGCCGGCGGGCCGCCCGCCTCGACGCACATAACGCCGTTGAAGCCTTCGAACATATAGTCCTCGGGCCGCAGTTCCTCGCTGTGGAACTCGACCGTCTCGAGCACGTCGATGACGGTCGGCATCAGCTTCTTGGTCAGTGTGAAGGTGCTGTCGTGCTTGGGATCGCAGCCGATCTGGAGCACGCGCTTGCCGAGCATCGAGAAGGCCGCGGACAGGTTCGACGAGGTCGTCGACTTGCCGATGCCGCCCTTGCCATAGACGGCGAATACCTTGGCGGTGCCGATCCGGTCGCGCGGGTCGAGTGCGACCTGGACCGAACCATCGCCGTCGCCGCGGCCGCCCGGGGGATCGAATAGGGCCATCAGTTGCTCCTCATGCCGCTGCCGCGGTGACGCCTTCGAGGGCATCCTCGAACTCGTCGCTTGCCGCCTGGAGCGCGGCGAGGGTCGCCGCATCGGGGGTCCAGAACTGCCGTTCGCTTGCTTCGATCAACCGGTTCGCGACGCGGGCCGCGGCCTTGGCATTCAGCCCGGCCAGCCGCTGGCGCATCGCGGGGTCGAGAACGAAGGTTTCGCTGATCCGCTGATAGACCCAGGGGCTGACCCCCTCGGTCGTCGCCGACCAGCCCATCGTATTGGTGACGTGGGCCTCGATATGGCGGACGCCCTCGAAGCCGTGGCTCAGCATCGCCTCGTACCAGGCGGGATTGAGCATCCGCGTGCGGGTTTCGAGATCGACCTGCTCGGCGAGCGTGCGGATTTTGGCCGCCCCTTGCGTCGCGTCGAGGATATAGACGGGCGCCGCCGATCCCTTCGCCCGCGCGATCGAGCGGCTGATGCCGCCCAGCGCATCGACATAATGGTCGATATCGGTGACGCCCAGTTCGACCGAGTCGAGATTCTGGTAAGCCGCATCGACGCCGGCAAGCGCGGTCTTCAACAGCTCGTGCTGACGCGCGGGCTTGCCAGTGCGGCCATAGGCATAGCCCTTCTGCCGCTCGAACACCTCGGCGATTTCGTCCGGGTCGGTCCAGGCGCCGTCGTCGATCAGCAGGTTGACGTTGGCGCCGTAGGACCCTTCGGCATTCGAGAAGACGCGAAGAGCGGCGGTTTCGAGGTCGCAGCCGTGCCGCTCGGCATGCGCCAGGCTGTGCTTGCGGACGAAATTGGCCTCCAGCGGCTCGTCGGCGGTCGCGGCGAGGAACGCCGCCTCCGCGATCATCCGGGTCTGGAGGGGAAGCAGGTCGCGGAAGATGCCCGAGAGCGTGACGATCACGTCAATGCGCGGGCGGCCGAGTTCGGCCAGCGGCACCAGCTCGGCCCCCGACAGGCGGCCGTACCCGTCGAAGCGCGGGCGGGCGCCGATCAGCGACAGCGCCTGTGCGATCTGGACGCCCTCAGACTTCAGGTTGTCGGTGCCCCACAGCACCATCGCCAGCGTTTCGGGGAACGCAGCGGCGGCGGTGTGGCGCGCGATCAGCTCGTCCGCCTGCGCGCGGCCCGTCTCGCAGGCGAAGGTGCCGGGGATGCGGAAGGGATCAAAGCCGTGGATGTTGCGGCCAGTCGGCAACACTTCAGGATTGCGCAGCACGTCGCCGCCAGGCGCGGGACGGACGAAGCCGGCGTCGAGCGCGTGGACCAGCGCGTCGAGCTCGCCGTTCGCGGCGGGCAATTCCACGCCGGCCGCCAGCATCTCGGCCCGCTGCGCCCCGGGCATGTCGCGGCCGAGGACATGGAGGCCGTGCGGGATCAACTCGCGCTCGATCTCGTAGAGGCGGCCGGCGAGCGTTCCCGTGTCACTGCCGTCGAGGTCCAGTGCCTCTGCCGCGCCGCGGATCATCGGTTCGAGCCTCACGCGTTCGGCGGCATCGGGCGACGAACGCCACCGCTCGACCAACGCCTTCAGCTCTGACAAGCCCTTGTAGAGCCCTGCCTGTGCGAGCGGCGGCGTCAGGTAGCTGATGAGCGTCGCGCCCGAGCGGCGCTTGGCGATCAGCGCCTCCGACGGATTGTTCGCGGCGTAAAGATAATAGTTGGGCAAGTCGCCGATCAGCCGCTCGGGCCAGCAGTCGCCCGACAGTCCCGCCTGCTTGCCCGGCATGAACTCCAGCGCGCCGTGGGTGCCGAAATGGAGCACGGCGTCGGCCGCGAAATCCTCGCGCAGCCAGCGATAGAAGGCGCTGAACGCGTGGGTCGGGGTGAAGCGCCCCTCGAACAGTAGGCGCATTGGGTCGCCCTCGTATCCGAAGGCGGGCTGGATGCCGACGAAGACGTTGCCGAAAACCGCGCCGAGGAGGTGGATCGAGCCGCCGTCGCTCTGCTGGCGGCCGGGCGCCGGGCCCCATTGCGCCTCGATCGCGGCGAGGTGCGGCTCCCGGCGGACATGATCGTCGGCGGCGATGCGCGCATGGACATTGGCGTCGGCGCCGTAGCGCGCGGCATTGCCTTTCAGCACCGCATCGCGCAGCGCGTCGACATCGGCGGGCACGTCGACCGCGTACCCCTCGCCCGCCAGCCGCGTTAGCGTCGCATGGAGCGATTCCCAGACCGCCAGATGCGCCGCGGTGCCGGTTGCGCCGGCATTGGGCGGGAAGTTGAACAGGACCACCGCCAGCTTGCGAGCCGCGCGCTCCGACCGCTTGAGCGCGACGATGTTCGCGACCTTGCCCGCCAGCGCCTCGGCCCGCTCGGGGCACACCTGCATCTCGCGGCGAAGGCCGGCGCCCTCGAAGGCGCAACCGCGGCCACAGCCGGTGCAAGTGCCCGAGGCATCGGCACGCCCGCCGAACACGCTGGGCAGGATCGCCCCGTCCAGCTCGGGGATCGCGACCATCATCGTCGCCTCGATCGGCAGCAGGCCCTGGCGGCTGGCGCCCCATTGCTGGATCGACTGGAACTCGATCGGGTGCGCGGCCACGTACGGCACGTCGAGCGCGGCAAGCGCCGCCTCGGCCGCCGCGGTGTCGTTATAGGCGGGACCGCCGACCAGGCTGAAGCCGGTGAGCGACACGATCGCATCGACGCTCGCCCGCGCGCCCTCACCCGTGAAGAACGCGTCGATCGCCGGGCGCGAATCGAGGCCGCTGGCGAACACCGGCAGGACGTTCAGCCCCTGCGCCTCCAGCGCCGCGATCACGCCGTTATAATGGCCGGTGTCGTGCGCGAGGAGATAGGAGCGCAGCAGCAGCAGGCCGACCGTTCCGCGCGCATCCTTCGCGCGCGGCAGGTCGGCGGCGCGCTCGCTCATCCCGCCCGCCAGCTTCGGGTGATAGACGCCGACGTCTGGGTAATCGCGTGGCGCCTCGGCCTTCACCGCGTGCCCGGCATAGCGGTGCGCGAGCGCGCGGACCATCGACACGACATTGTCGTCGCTGCCAGCCAGCCAATATTGCAGCGTCAGGAAATACGCCCGCACGTCCTGGGCGGTGCCCGGAATGAAGCGCAGCATCCGCGGCAGGCGGCGCAGCATCTTCATCTGTCCGGCGCCCGACGATCCGCCCCCCTTGGACGACCCGCGCAGTCGCTTCAGCAGCGCCAGCGGGCCCTTGGCGGGCTTGTCCATGCGATAGGCGCCGAGACGGGTGAGCTTGACCACCTCCGCGCCGGACATCAGGCCGAGCATCGCCGCGCAATCCTCGCGCCGTGCCTCCAGCGCGGGCATGACGGCGCGGATATGGTCGTCGAGGAACAGCATCGTCGCGATGACGATGTCCGCGCGGCTGATATCGGCGATGCAACGGTCGAGCGCGCCGGCATGATGGTCCCAGTCCGACGCGGCGTGGAAACCGATGCTGATCCCCGCCCCTTCCGCCGCGAACCGCGCGCCCGCCCGCTCGACCGCGCCGGCCAGGTGGTTGTCCAGCGTGACGATGACCACGCGGAGCGGAGTGGCGGGCTCAGCGGGCATAATGCGCCTTCGCCTCGTAAAGGGTGTCGAGGGTGATGCTGGCCACGCCCTGTGCGGCGGCGAACGCCTCGGTATTCCGACGTGCCTTGCCGCGGACGAAGAACGGGATATTCAGAAGCTCGCGCTCGGCCTCGGGCGTCCAGCCCTCGGCCTCGGGCACCTCGGCCACCGCCGCAGTGGGGGCGGCGTGGCCGAGGTGGCTGGCCCCGTGGGCGTCCGAAAACTCGAAATCGTCGCGGAACATGGTGAGGAGATGCTCCTCCAGCCCCATGACCAGCGGGTGGACCCAGGTGTCGAAGAGCACGTTCGCTCCCTCGAACCCCATTTGTGGCGAGTAGCGCGCGGGGAAATCCTGGACATGGACGGGCGAGGAGATGACCGCGCACGGGATGCGCAGCCGCTTGGCGATGTGCCGCTCCATCTGCGTGCCGAGCACCAGTTCGGGCTGCGCCGCCTGGATCGCCTGCTCGACCGCGAGATAGTCGTCGGTAATCAGCGGCTCGACGCCGTAAAGCTTGGCTGCTTCGCGGAGGTCGCGGGCGAATTCGCGGTTGTAGCAGCCCAAACCGACGACCTCGAACCCCAGCTCGTCGCGCGCCACGCGGGCGGCGGCGATCGCGTGGGTCGCATCGCCGAACACGAACACCCGCTTGTTGGTCAGATAGGTCGAGTCGACCGACTTGCTCCACCAGGGCAGGTTCGACTGCGGCAGCGCGGGGATTTCGGCCAAGCCCGCCGCGGCGGCGACCTCCGCCACGAAATCCATCGTCGCGCCGTGGCCGATCGGCACGGTCCGCACCGTCTTCTGCCCAAACGTCCGCTCAAGCCAGCGGCAGGCGGTGTCGGCGGTTTCGGGGTAGAGGCAGATGTTGAAGTCCGCCGCCCCGATCGCGGCAAGATCGGCGGGCGTCGCCCCCAGCGGCGCGACCAGCGCCACGTCGATACCCATCGCTTCGAGCAGTCGGGTGATTTCGATCACGTCGTCGCGGTGGCGAAAGCCGAGCGCGGTGGGCCCAAGCAGGTTGGCGCGCGGCCGGCGACCCTCGGTCGGAGCGGGCCGCGCATCGCGATCGGCAAGCTTGCGGACGAGCTGGTAGAAGGTCTCGCTCGCACCCCAGCTCTCGCGGCGCTGATAGCTTGGCAGTTCGAGCGCGATCACCGGGCACGGCAGCCGCATCGCCTCCGCCAACCCCGCCGGATCGTCCTGGATCAGCTCCGCGGTGCAGGAGGCGCCGACGAGCATCGCCTGTGGCTGGAAGCGGGCATAGGCTTCGCGCGCTGCGGCCTGGAACAGGTGCGCGGTATCCTTGCCGAGATCGCGCGCCTGGAACGTCGTATAGGTAACGGGTGGACGCTTGGCGCGGCGTTCGATCATGGTGAACAGCAGGTCGGCATAGGTGTCGCCCTGCGGCGCGTGGAGGACGTAATGGACGCCCTCCATCGCGGTCGCGACGCGCATCGCGCCGACATGGGGTGGCCCCTCGTATGTCCAGACCGCGAGCTGCATCAGAGCCTCAGCACGTCGCGGCGGCGGAGCGGCCGCGCGAAGAGTTCGGCAAGGTCGCCCGCCTGCTCGAAGCCGTGAATGGGCGAGAAGACGAGCTCGATCGCCCATTTCGTCGTCAGCCCCTCCCCCTCCAACGGGTTGGCGAGGCCGAGGCCGCAGACGGTGAGGTCAGGCTTAGCCGCGCGCACCCGGTCGAGCTGGCGGTCGACGTCCTGCCCTTCGCTGATGACGGTGCCCGCGGGCAGCAGCGCGAGTTCGCGGGCGAGGTGGCGGCGGTGGAGATAGGGGGTACCGACCTCGACCGGCACCATGCCGAGCTCGGTCGCAAGGAAGCGCGCCAGCGGCACCTCGAGCTGCGAGTCGGGGAGGAAGAAGATCGACTTGCCCAACAGCCGCTCGCGCATCGGTTCGAGCGCGCGCTTGGCGCGCTCGCGCGGACCGGCCACGACGCGGCGGAAATGCATCTCATCGATGCCGAAGGCCATGGCTGCGGCGTGGAGCCACTCGGTCGTTCCCTCGGCGCCGAAGGGAAACAGCGCGTCGATGCGGGTCGCGCCGCGATCGTCGAGCGCGCGTGCCGTCTCGCTCAGGAAAGGTTGCGCTAGGAGGTAGCGCGTGTTCGGCCCGACCGCGGGCATCGCCCCGGCCCGGCGCGCGGGCAGGCAGTCGACATGGGCGATGCCGAGTTCGGCCAAGAGGCGGCGGAACTGGTCCTCGACGATGTCGGGCAGCGCGCCGACGATCATCAGGTTGGCCGCCTCTGTCGCAGCCAGATCGGGGACCAGCGCGGCGAGGCAGGCGTCCTCGCCCTCGGTAAAGGTCGTCTCGATCCCCGATCCCGAATAGTTGAGGATCGCGGTCCGGCCGGCATGTTTGACCGACAGGCGGGCGGCGGCGCGTGACAGGTCGAGCTTGATGACTTCCGACGGGCAGGAACCAACGAGGAACAGCAGCTTGATCTCCGGCCGGCGATCCAGCAGTCGGTCGACAACGCGGTCGAGTTCCTCGTTGCAGTCGGCCATGCCGGCCAGGTCCCGCTCCTCGATGATCGCGGTGCCGAAGCGCGGCTCGGCGAAGATCATCACGCCCGCCGCCGATTGCAGTAGGTGCGCACAGGTGCGCGAGCCGACGACGAGGAAGAACGCGTCCTGGATCTTGCGGTGCAGCCAGACGATGCCGGTCAGGCCGCAGAACACCTCACGCTGGCCGCGCTCGCGAAGGACCGGCGCATCGGCGCACCCCGGCATCGCGGCGGGCAGCGGCGCGCTCATCCCGCCACCGCCAGCCGCGGCCCGCTCTCAAGCCGCGCGGCGCGCAGCTTCAGCAGGAACTGGCCCGCATTGATCGCATAGGTCGCATAGGCGGCGAGCGCGAGCAGCATTCGCTCCCGCTCGGTCCCGATGCCCGCGACCAGCGCCGCCAGATAGGCGGTGTGGAGCGCGATGACGACCATGCTGAACACGTCCTCCCAGAAGAAGGGACGCGCGAACAGCCACTTGCCGAAGACCACCTTCTCCCAGATCGAGCCGGTGACCATGATCGCGTAGAGCGCCAGCGTCTTGGCAACGATCGAGACCGTCGCGGCACCCGCGCCTTCACCGGTGGCGAGATAGCGCAGGACAAGCGCCAGGCTGACGAGGAAGATCAGGAACTGCACCGGCGCGAGCACGCCCTGCACCAGCGTCCAGCGCGTAGCGTCGCGGCGGCGGCGTTGTTCGGGCGTGTAGAGCGGGATCGCCCCCTGCCCGGTCCGCCCGCCAGCTGTGCCCTCCGCCCGCATGTCGCGCCCGTTCCTTTGTTCTGAGGCTGGCTCGAAGCTACGCCCACCCTGCCGAGAGTGTCAATCTTTCTTGACGTCCATGGTGCAAGACACTTCGTTGCGCCGCAATAACGACCGACGATTGCCAGCCACCCGAAACAGGCATAGGTTATGATTCGCGGGACATTCCAAAGATGGCGATCCTGCCAGCCGGACCAAGGCCAACTTGACCGGGCGGAGAGCTGACGATGGCGACCACTGCGCCAGTTGACGGAAAGGGATGGTCCGACCGCGGTCGGACGTCGCCGGACAATATCAGCGTCCTGCCCGCCCCGTCCCCCAATATTCTGTCAGCGCTGATCGAGGGAGAGATCATTCCCCGACTGATGGTCGCACATCGCAATGCGGTCGCCGTGCCGACCTTCTCGCCGATCCATGCGATCGTGCCGCAGGACGTCGCCACCCTCGCGCCGATGACGCTGGAGGTGGAGGCCGACATTGTGCTTGCGCATGTCGAGGGGATTCTGGCGCGCGGCGTTCCGCTGGAGGCGGTGCTCGTCGATCTGATGGCCCCCACCGCCCGGCTGCTCGGCGAATGGTGGGAGAGCGATCGCTGCGATTTCGTCGAAGTGACCATGGGCCTGTGGCGATTGCAGGAAGTGGTGCACGAGATCGCCGATCGCACGCCGCCGCCCCGGATCGATGCCGAACCGCGACTTACCGCCTTGTTTACGGTGATGCCCGGCGATTCCCACACCTTCGGCACCGTCGTCGTCGAGGAGCTGTTCCGCGGCGGGGGATGGGATACCGATCGCTGGTTCGGTACGGAGGCCAATGAACTGCTCGATCGCGTGGCCGGACGCCACTTCGATCTGATCGGATTGACGATCAGTTGCGACTGCCATATCGCCCCGCTCGCATCGCTGATCGCCGACCTTAGGATTTCCTCAAAAAATCCGCGGGTTAGCGTGATGGTCGGTGGGCGTGTCTTCCTTCAGGACCCGCTTCTTGCAACCTGTGTCGGCGCCGATGGCACCGCGCGCGACCCCAGGCTCGCCCTCGACGTGGCGGTGGACCTGGTCCGGGCTCGCGCCGAGGAGGTCCTTGCCGCCGAGTGAAACCCGTTTTTCCCGGAGTCCGGTGCTCGTCGTGAACAAGCAGATCGCTCCCGCCCGGACCACCGCCTTTTCCCGTTCGGGTACGCTGCCCGCAACACTCGACGCGGCGACGGCGGGTGCGTTGCTCGCCGCGATGGGCGACGTCGCGCTGATCCTGTCGGGTGACGGCCGCATCCTCGACGTGGCGGTGTCGAACGGCGAGCTTGCGCACCACGGCCTTGACGCGTGGGTGGGCGAGCGCTTTGCCGAGACGGTAACGGTCGAAAGCCGCGACAAGGTGGCCGAGATGCTCGCCGCCGCCGCCGGGAGCGATGCGCCGGGCCGATGGCGCCAGGTGAACCACCCGCTGGCCGGCGGCGACGTGCCGATCCGCTACCTCGTCATGCGCCTCGGCGAGGATCGCCGCATCGCGATCGGCCGCGACATGCGCAGCGCCGCACAGATGCAGCAGCGCCTCATCCAGGCGCAGCAGTCGCTCGAGCGCGACTATATCCGCCTGCGCCAGGCCGAGACCCGCTATCGCCTGCTGTTCGAGATGGCGTCGGAGCCCGTCCTGATCGTAGACGCCGGCACCAGGCGTATCCGCGAGGCGAACCCCGCCGCCCACCGCCTGATCGGCGCGGTCGAGAGCGCGCTGGTCGGCGAGCCCGTTCATATCCTGGTCGATCCTGCCGCGCGCGACGACCTGATGGCGCATCTGGGCGCGGCGGAGGCGGCTGACGACGTAGCCCCCGCGACCGTGACCCTCGCGGGGGGGCATGGCACCGCCACGCTTTCCGCGCGTCCGTTCCGACAGGCGCGCGCCCCGCTCCTGCTCGTGCGGATCGCCGCCGCGCCCATGTCACCGGCGCGGCGTCAGGACGACGCACTCGGCGAGGTCGTCGACCGGATGCCCGACGCCTTCGTGCTGACCGACCGCAATCTGTCGATCCTGACCGCCAATGCCGCCTTCATCGACCTTGCCGAGGCGCCGTCGGCGGACCGCGTCGCCGGCGTCCGCCTCAACAACTGGCTGGGCCGGCCGGGCATCGACCTCGAGCTCATCGTCGCGCAGCTTCGCGAGCATGGCGCGGTCCGCAACGTCGCGACGATCATCCGCGGATCGGCGGGCGGCGAGGAAGCGGTCGAGGTGTCCGCGGTCATGGCGCCGAGCGCGGCGGGCGAATGTTTCGGCTTCACGCTGCGATCGGTGGGCCGGCGGCTGCGCGACGCGCCCGAGATTCCGCGCGACTTGCCTCGCTCGGTCGAGCAGTTGACCGGCCTGGTCGGCCGGATGTCGCTGAAGGAGATTGTGCGGGAATCGACCGACCTGATCGAGCGGCTGTGCATCGAGGCGGCGCTTGCCTACACTGCCGACAACCGCGCGTCGGCGGCCGAGATTCTGGGTGTCAGCCGACAGAGCCTTTATTCGAAGCTTCACCGCCACGGCCTCGGCAATCTCGTTTCCAACGAGGATTGATCGAACTGTCAATTCGGTTTGACGCGGGGAGGCGTCAGGCATAGCCTCCTGCCATGGCGCGCCTGACTACCACGGCCGGAGCAAGTCCCCTCCCCGCCCCGCGCGACGTGATCGAGCTGTTGAAGCCGATCACCTGGTTTCCGCCGATCTGGGCGTTTATGTGCGGCGTCGTCTCCTCCGGTGTGCCGCTCGCCGACCGCTGGGGCTTCCTGATTGCGGGCATCCTGCTCACCGGCCCGCTGGTGTGCGGGACCAGTCAGGCGGTCAACGACTGGTTCGACCGCCATGTTGACGCGATCAACCAGCCGGAGCGACCGATTCCTTCGGGCCGGATCGCGGGGCGCTGGGGCCTGGCCATCGCGATTATTGGCACCGCCCTGTCAGCAGCGGTCGCCGCCGCGACCGGGCCGTGGGTGTTCGCCGCGACGCTTCTCGGGCTCGCGTGCGCCTGGGCCTATAGTGCCCCGCCCTTTCGCCTGAAGGCGAGCGGATGGTGGGGGCCGGCCGTGGTTGCGCTCACCTATGAGGGGCTGACCTGGTTCACCGGCGCCACGGTGATGGCGGGCGGGTTGCCGCCGCTGCCGGTGCTGGCGATCCTGATGCTCTATAGCATCGGCGCGCACGGCATCATGACGCTCAACGATTTCAAGGCGGTGGAGGGCGACCGGCAGACGGGCCTCCGATCGCTGCCCGTCGTGCTCGGCGTCGGGCGTGCGGCGCGGCTGGCCTGCGCGGTGATGGCACTGCCGCAGCTCGTCGCGGTGGCGCTGCTCGCGCATTGGGGGCACCCGATCGCCGCCGCGGCGGTGGCGGCGATGCTTGCCGGGCAGTTGGTGCTGATGCGGCGCTTGCTGTCCGATCCGCGCCGCCATGCGCCTTGGTACAATGCGACCGGCACGTCGCTCTACGTCACCGGCATGCTCGCCGCCGCATTCGGGCTCGGCGCGTGAAGCCGCTCGGCTGGCCCGGGATCATCCGGCTCGGCCTCGTTCAGAGCGCAATCGGCGCGCTCGCCGTCCTTGCCACGTCGCTGCTCAACCGTGTCATGGTGGTTGAATATGCGCTGCCCGCCGCGCTGCCCGCAGGCCTCGTCGCCTGGCATTATGCGGTCCAGCTGTCGCGTCCCGCCTGGGGTCATGGCTCGGACCGGACGAGCCGCCGGGCGCCGTGGATCGTCGCGGGCATGGCCGTGCTCGCCGCGGGCACGCTGATCGCCGTCGCGGCGCTGCCGCTGCTGGCGTTGCGAAGCTGGGCGGGGTTCGCGCTGGCCGCGCTCGGCTTCACGCTGATTGGTGCGGGCGTCGGTGCGGCGGGGACGACGCTCCTCGGGCTGCTCGCGGCGCGCACCGCGCCGGGGCAGCGGCCCGCGGCATCGGCGATCGCGTGGATCATGATGATCCTCGGCATCGCCCTGACCGCAGGCATCGTCGGCGCGCTGATCGACCCGTTCAGCCCCGCCCGGCTGCTGCGCATCACGGCCGTCGTGGCCGTGGGCGCGATCGCACTCACCGCCGCGGCGACCTTCGGTATCGAGGACGATGCTCTACCCGCGCCTGACGCCCCGCCCGTGCCGTTCGAGATGGCCCTTGGCGAGATCGCCGCCGATCCGGCCGCGCGGCGCTTCACCATTTTCGTATTCGTGTCGATGCTCGCCTATTCGATGCAGGACCTGATCCTCGAACCGTTCGCAGGCCTGCGTTTCGGTTTCAGCCCCGGCCAGTCGACCGCGTTGACGAGCATCCAGCACGGCGGCGTCCTGTTCGGCATGATCGCGGCGGGCGTGGGCGGCAGCCTGCGCGGCGGCGCGGGCCTTCGCCGCTGGATCGGCGGCGGCTGTGCGGGCTCGGGCCTCGCCATGGCGGCGCTGGCGATGGGCGCGCAGGCCGGGCCGGGCTGGCCACTGGCGCTCAACGTCGGGTTGCTGGGTCTGGCCAATGGCGTATTCGCGGTGGCGGCGATCGGGGCGATGATGACGCTGGCGGGCGCGGGCGGACCGGGGCGGGAGGGCGTCCGCATGGGCGTGTGGGGCGCGGCCCAGGCGATTGCCTTTGCTCTCGGCGGGCTGATCGGTGCCGGCGGCGTCGACCTGCTGCGTGCCGCTTCCGGATCGCCGGCCGAGGCCTTTGCGCTGGTCTTCGGCCTTGAGGCGCTGCTGTTCGTCGTCGCCGCCTGGCTCGCCTGGCGGCCGGCACGCGCCGCGCCGCTGTCGGCGCTGCCGGCATGACCGTCGATTGCGTCGTCGTCGGCGGCGGCCCCGCGGGGTCGACCGCGGCGACCGATCTGGCTGCCGCCGGCGCTTCGGTCGTGCTGCTCGACCGCGGCGGCCGGATCAAGCCGTGCGGCGGCGCCATTCCGCCGCGGCTGATTGCCGACTTCGCGATACCCGAAACGCTGCTGGTCGGGCGTGCCGTCGCCGCGCGTATGGTCGGGCCGAGCGACGCCTACGTCGACATGGCGGTCGACCGCTGCGGCGACGGGTTCGTCGGCATGGTGGATCGCGGCCCGTTCGACGAATGGCTGCGCGACCGGGCCGTGGCGGCGGGGGCCGTGCGGCGAACGGGCAGCTTCGTCGGGATCGAGCGGGATGGCGGCAGGACGGTCGTCACCTATCGTGACAACGACGGGCGCGAACATCGGCTGGTGGCGCGATGCGTCGTCGGTGCCGACGGCGCCCGCTCACGCGTGGCGAGCGTAGCGATCCCCGATCAGCCCGCGCCGCCGCAGGTCTTCGCCTATCACGAGATCGTGCGCACGCCCGCCGGCTTCGACCGCGGCCGCTGCGACGTCTTCTATCAAGGTGCGCTGTCGCCCGATTTCTACGGCTGGGTCTTTCCGCACGGTGAGACGACCAGCGTCGGCGTCGGCAGCGCTCAAAAGGGCTTTGCCCTGCGCGCCGCCGTCGATCGCCTGCGCGTCCAAAGCGGCTTGGCCGACGCGCCCGTCGTCCGGCGCGAGGGGGCACCGATCCCGCTCAGGCCGATGAAGCGTTGGGACGACGGCCGCGCCGTCGTGCTCGCCGGGGATGCCGCGGGCGTTGTCGCCCCGGCATCGGGCGAAGGCATCTATTACGCGATGGCCAGCGGAAGAGAGGTCGCTGCCGCGGTCGGCACCTTCCTCGCCACCGGCGACGCGCGCGCGCTGGCGGGAGCGCGGACCCGGTTCATGCGCGCGCACGGCCGTGTCTTCTGGGTCCTCGGCGTCATGCAGCATTTCTGGTATCGCAACGACCGCCGGCGCGAGCGTTTCGTAGCGATGTGCGAGGATCGCGACGTTCAGCGGCTGATCTGGCCCGCCTATATGAACAAGCGCATCGTCTATGCCGACCCGCTCGCCTATCTGCGCATCTTCGCCAAGGATATGCGCCACCTGATGCAGACCGCATGATGGCGCGGCCGTGGCTGATGCCCGTGGTGATCGCGCTGCTGCTGGCGGCGGCGGTCGCGTTCATGGGCGCGACGGTGACCGAGATCGGGCCGTGGTACGCCTCGC
Source organism: uncultured Sphingomonas sp. (assembly GCA_913775315.1). Lineage (GTDB taxonomy): Bacteria > Pseudomonadota > Alphaproteobacteria > Sphingomonadales > Sphingomonadaceae > Sphingomonas. The sequence continues at coordinate 172,987 of CAJYIX010000037.1, forward strand.
TCGCCAAGCCGCGCTGGGCACCGCCCGACGCGGCGTACGGGGCGGCATGGACGGTCATCTATGCGCTGACGGCGCTGGCCGGGGTGCGCGGCTGGCTCGCCGCGCGGACGAAGGCCGAGCGGGAGTGGCTGCTGGGCCTGTTCGCGCTCAACGGCTTCCTCAATATCGCTTGGAGCCTGATCTTCTTCCAGATGCGACGGCCCGACTGGGCGATGGCCGAGGTGCTGGCGCTCTGGGCATCCGTCGCGGCGCTGATCCTCTTCATCTGGCGTCGGTCTATGACGGGGGCGCTGCTGCTCGTCCCGTATCTCGCCTGGGTCACGTTCGCGGGCTATCTCAACATGACGATCGTGCGGCTGAACGGACCGTTCGGATGATGGCCGCGCTGTTCGCCAGCGGTCATGCGGTCGATATCATTCTGGCGGTAATCGCGGCCGAGTTCGTGCTACTGGTCACTCGCTTTGGCTGGCCGCCAGGCCGCGCGCTGCTGCGGCTGCTACCGGGGGCGTTGATGCTGCTGGGACTTCGCGCCGCGCTGGTCGGGGCGCCGTGGATCTGGATAGCGCTGCCGGTGACGGCGTCGCTGCCAATTCACCTGCTCGACCTCAGGGCCGAGAGGCCGGACAGCACGCGCCGCCCGGCCCGATCGATCAGATCGTCTTGAGATAGGCGATCACGTCGGCGCGCTTCTGCGCATCCGACCAGCCGGCGAACGCCATCTTCGTGCCCGGCACGACGCGCTGCGGGTTCTGAAGGTACTGGAACAGCTTGTCCTCGGTCCAGGTGATGCCGCTGCCCTTGTTGGCGGTCGAGTAGCTGTAGCCCGCGACCGATCCTGCCTTGCGGCCGACCACGGCGTGGAGCGACGGGCCGATCTTGTTCACGCCCGCCTCGACAGCATGACAGGTCGAGCAGGTGGCGAAGTCGGTCTTGCCCTTGGTCGCGTCGCCGGTGAAGCTGGCGAGCTTGGTGCCGTCGGTGGTATCGGTATTGTCCGCCGCGACAGCGGCGGCTGAGGGCGCAGCCGCAGGCGCCGCTGCGGTGTCGGCGGCGGCGCCGGTGTTGGCGGCCGCGGTTTCGGTGCTTGCGGTCGAACCCGAATTCTCGGGCGCCTTGGAACAGCCGGCCAGTGCCAGCGCCGCCAGCGCCGCGCCAACCGACCATTGGGTCAAACGGGTCGTCGATACAGACTTCATGATCTCGCCCTCTCCATCACGGTTTACTCGGCGCCGCGTTACGCTGCGGTCGCTTGGCGAACCATGACACGGTCAGGGCCGCCGGCAAGCGACGCGAGTCCCCGCGTCAACCTGATGTAACACCTTCACCTGTGAAACGATCCAAGTCTACACGGCAAATGGACGGCATTTCGACGAGCCGAAAACGGACCGGGCAAAAGCCCGTTCAGCTGCAAGATTTGGAAAAAGGGTGGCTGGTGGAGCTGAGGGGAATCGAACCCCTGACCTCTGCAGTGCGATTGCAGCGCTCTCCCATCTGAGCTACAGCCCCGCCACCGGTTTCCCGCGCATCTTGCCGCGGGAAGGTGGCCCCTCTAGCGGCCCCCGCGGCGCGATGCAACGCCCCCGAAGCAGCTATTTTCAGTCTTTTTTGACGACCTTCGGCTCGTCGACGCGCCGTTCGCGCCAAGTCGAGGAACATAAGGCCGCGTCGATCCTTAAGGTCAGGGCTGGCAGCGCAATGACGCGCCTCGCCTGCTTGTAAATATTCCCCTGGAGGATCGTGTGATGGGCAACGACCGCAACCCGCGTGACGGCTGGCGCAACGACGACGACCGCGATTTCGACTATGGCCGCGAAAGTGGCGCCCGGCGCGACTATGGCTATTCGTCGGACCGCAACTACGGCGCATCGTCGCAGTACGGCGACAGCAGCCGCTTCGGTGAGCAGCGCGATCGCTCCGACTGGCGCGGTGAGGGCCGCGACTATTACGGCAGCCGCGAGACCGGTCGCGACCAGCGTGGCTATTACGGCCAGCAGGGCGGCAGCTATGGCGCGCAGGGTAGCTACGGCTCGCGCGACAGCTATGGCTCGCGCAGCGGCTACGGCTCGCAGGGCAATGTCGGCTCGCAGGGCAGCTATGGCCGTGGCCGCAGCGGCTACGGCGCCGATCAGGGCCGCGACACCTACGGCTTCGGCGGCGACTATCAGGGCTATGGCCAGCGCGACTATGGCCAGCGCGACCGCGGCTTCGGCGATCGTTCCGGCTATCAGCGCCAGACCGGCTATGGCCGCGATGCCGATCGCAACCGCGGTTATGCCGGCCAGCCGCAGGGCTACGACTATGAAGAGCGCGGCTTTTTCGACCGTGCCGGCGACGAGGTCCGCTCGTGGTTCGGCGACGAGGAGGCCGAGCGCCGCCGCGAGCATGACCGCCGCCTCGACGAGCGCTATGGCAACAGCGCCGAAGGGTCGCGCGACGAGCATTACTCGAACTGGCGCCGCCAGCGGATCGGCGAGCTCGATCGCGACTATGACGAATATCGCCGCGAGAATGCGACGAAGTTCGAGAACGAGTTCAACAGCTTCCGCACCGAGCGCCAGACCCAGCGCTCGTCGCTCGCCCAGGTCAACGAGCATATGGAAGTCGTCGGCTCCGACGGCGAGCATGTCGGGACGGTCGACAAGGTGCGCGGCGACCGCATCATCCTGACCAAGAACGACGTCGATGCCGGTGGCCGCCATCACTCGATCCCGTCGCGCTGGATCGACAGCGTCGACGGCAAGGTTAAGATCCGCAAGACCGCGGCGGAGGCCAAGGCCGAGTGGCGCGACGAGGAGCGGAACCAGGCGATGTTTGGCGACGACAATCGCTCGACCTATGGCGAGCGCACGACGAACTATGGCGAAGCGCGTCGTAATGCCGAAAGCACCGGAGCGAGTGCGGCGACGCCCACCAGCGGGACCGCCTCGGGCCTCGGCTCGACCGGCACCGACGCCACCGGGACCGACACGTCGGGCACGACGGGCAATCTCGGCAAGAGCTTCTCGGGCACCTACTGATCCCGATCGGCTGAAATGACGCGGGGCCGGACAGCGATGTCCGGCCCCGTTGTCGTATCAGGCGCGCAGCAGTCCCTCGGTCGGTCGTGTCGCCCGGCTTGCGGGGAACAGCGACGCCAGCGCGCGTGCCGGCTCGAGCGCGTAATGCTGAGCCACCGCACCGGCGATGACCGCGTTGACGTCGCCCGTCGCCTTCAGGTCGCGCCCTTCATAGAGCGTCGCGTCGGCGAGGCCCGGCCAGTCGGCGACCACCCGCCCGCCCCTCACCGCCCCGCCCATCAGCATCGCGACCGAGGCGGTGCCATGGTCGGTGCCGCCCGTTCCGTTGACGCGGACGGTGCGTCCGAACTCGGTCGCGACGATCACCAGCGTCTGTGCCCAGAGCGGTCCCAGACCGGCCTTGAGCGCCCCCGTCATCGCGTCGAGCCCCTTGAGCTGCGCCGCCAATCGTCCGACCTGCCCCGCATGCGTGTCCCAGCCGCCCGTCTCGATCATCGCGATCCGTGCCCCGTTGTCGGGCGCGATCAACCGTGCGGCAAGCGCCCCGGTGGCGGCGGCGTTGCGCCCCTGATCGGCGGCAAGATCGCCGGTCAGCATCCGCGTCGCCGTCGCCTGCGCCCAGAGTGCGTGAAGCTGCGCATCACCCTCGTACAGCCGCGTCACCCGCGCGATCAGATCGTCGCTGGCATCGGGCAGCGCGGAGGGGGCGTAGCTCGCCACCTCGACCTTGCCGCGCAGCGCCATCGGCACCGTCGCGGCGACCGCGATCGCCCGCGCCTCGTCCGGCGGCAACAGGCCGAGCAGGCGGTTCATCCACCCGTCCTTGATCGCATAAGGCTGCGCGCTGCCGGTTTCGAGCGCGTTCTGCCCATCGAAATGCGATCGCTCTCGATAGGGGGAGGCGACGGCGTGGACGAACAGCGCCTCGCGCGCGCGATACAGATCGCCGATCGCGGCGAGCGACGGATGAAGCGCGAACATGCCGTCGAGCTTGGCCGCGCCGGCGAACGGTTCCGCCAGCGCGCCGCGCTGCCCGGCGAAGGCTGGATCGCCGACGGGCGCGATCGTGCCGAGTCCATCGGCGGCGCCGCGCTGGAGGATGAAGACGAAGCGGCGATCGGTCGCCGCGCGCGCGAACGCGATGCGCGGGGCAAAGCCGAGCGACAGGCCGGCGGCGAGCAGGGAGCGGCGGTCCACCATGATTATCTCCGCATTAAATCGGGCGAGGCGAAGAGGAGCGCGAGCGCCTGCGGCGGGCTTTCCGCGCGCGCAACCGCCTCAGCCGTGGGGCTGGTGCTGCCCGGAAACTGGTCGCGGGCCAGCGCGCGTGCATCGAGCGTCGCCGATTGCGCACGTGACGCCAGCCGCTGCGCCGCTTCCACCCGCCGCATCAGCGCGTCGGGCGCGGCCCAGGTGGCGTCGGTATCGTCCCAGCCCGCAGGAGAGCCCGGCTTCCACACCGGCTGCCCGAGCTGTTGCTGGAGACCCGAGAGCGCGGGTCCGGGAAACTCGCGCACGCCGCTCGCTCTCAGGACGGCGACAGTCCAGTCCCAGGGGCTGCGGAACTTGAGCGGCTGTGGCACCCACGCCTCGGACGAGGCAATCAGCGCGCGATAGACGGTGGGCAGGTCGCCGCCCGATCGCACGAACGCCGCCTCCAGCCGCGCGACCATCGCCGGCGGCGGGGTGTCGCCAGCGAAATGGCGGGCGAGCTTGGTGGCGATATGCCTGGCGGTAGCGGGATGCGTCGCGAGCATGTCGAGCATCGCCGCGCCCTGATCCTCCTCGCCCGCCGCGAACGACTTGCCGAGGATACGCCGCTCGCCGGGCTCGTGGATCTGCCGCGCGAAGAAGAAACGACCGGGCTCGGTCGCCCTGCCCTGTCCCAGCCCGCCGACGGTCCAGCCGGTCAGCGCCCGCGCCAGTTCGGTCACGTCGGCTTGCGAATAGCCGGTGCGAACGCCCAGCGTGTGCAGTTCCATGATCTCGCGCGCCAGATTCTCGTTCAGCCCGCGCTTGCGGCCGTTCGCGGCTGCGCGCTGCGCGGCCGGGCTGCCGGGGCCGACCGACTGCGCCTGATCGAGGAAAATGAGCATCGCCGGATGCCGTTCGACCGCCTGCACCATGTCGGCGAAACGGCCCATGACGTGCGGGCGGATCGCCTCGAATTCGAACGCGCCGGTCAGCGCGATCATTCGCTGCTTGTCGGCGGAAACGGCGAAATGGTTCGCCCAGAAATGGACCAGCCGCTCGGCAAAGGGTGTGTCGGTAGACAGCGCCGCCGCGCCGCGCGCGCCGATCGCGTCGATCAGGTGCCGGCGGGAGGCGGGACCGACCGCGTTCGCCGCCATCAGCCGCGCCTCGCCCACCAATCGGGCTTCCTGCCGCGCCTGCTGACGTTCCTCGAGCAGCGCGAAGATCTCCGCCGCGATCGCCGGCGACTTCGCCGCTGCGGCGATCGGCGACGGCGCGGCGTCATAGGTGGCGATCTGTCGCTCCAGCCATGCTCTCGCGTCAGCCGGCGGCGCCTCTTTCAGTCTCGGCCCAAGGCCGAAGCGGTGCCACGCGATTCGGATATCCTGCTTTGCCATTCGGGGACCGTGCGCCCGACTTGTCGCAGAACTCTGTCAACGGGATCGTTCGTCGCAGGCGGGCCCCGCCCTGCCGTTGCGCACCGTGCAACTGCATCGGCACTTTGCGCGATTGCGACATTGCTGCAACGCAACAACATTGGTGCAAACAAAAAATATCGGGATGCCGATCAGGCTCTTTCAGGGCTTTCCGCCAGAGGAGACAGATCGTGACCAAGCTTTTCTTCGCCGCCGCTGCCGCTGCCATCGTCGCCACCCCCGCGCTTGCCGCCGAGGGTGAGAAGACGTTCACGCGCGATGGCCAGACCTATGCCTACACCGTCGCTGCCGAGGGCGATGCGACGGTAATCGCCGGCCGCACCGTGCCGCAGGACGAGCCGTTCCGCCTCGTCGTCAAGGGCCGCAACGCCGCGGGCGAGGTCGATGGCCGTCAGGTCAGCTTCCGCATCGCCAAGCCGCTGGCGGTCGCCGCCGCCGCGCCGCAGACCGCGAGCGTCGATGCCAACTGATTTGGCACAAGAAAGGGGCGGCCGTCGCGGTCGCCCCTTTTGCAGTCAAAAGCCCTCGGGCAGGTCGATGGCGCCGACATGCTCGCGATAGCGGGTGATCGCGAACCGATCGGTCATGCCGGCGATGAAGTCGGCGATGTGGCGGCTACGCCCCGGCTCCTCGGCCGGCAACGCCTCGCGCCAGCCGTCCGGCAGTCGCCGCGGATCGTCGGCATAGGCCGCGAACAGTCCAGACACCACCTGAGCCGCTGTCTCCGCCGCGGCAAGCTGGCGCGGGTGGTGATAGAGTTCGGCGTACATGAATCGCTTGAGCGTCCGCTCGGCCGCGCGCATCCCATCCGAAAACGTGACCATTGCCCCGTCGGCGGCGCGCACATCCTCGGCGGTCTCGATCTGATGCTCGGCCAGGTTGGCGCGAGTCGAGGCGATCAGGTCGTTGACCATCGCGCCGATCTGCGACCGGACGAGTTCCCCCACCAGCCGCTCGGGCGCGCAGTCCGGAAAGCGCGCGCGCACCGCGTCCCAGCCCTCGGCGATCATCGGCACCGCCAGGATCGCGTCGAGCGACAACAGCCCCGCGCGCAGCCCGTCGTCGATATCGTGATTGTCATAGGCGATGTCGTCGGCCAGCGCCGCCACCTGCGCCTCGAGCGAGGAATAGCGCGTCAGCTCGAGCGGGAACGCGGCATCGGCCTCCGCCAGCGCCCAGCCCGGATGGCGGACGGGGCCGTTATGCTTGGCGAGGCCGTCCAGCGTTTCCCAGGACAGATTCAGCCCCAGCCAGCGCGGATAGGGGCTCTCCAGCACCGTCAGCGCACGCAGTGTGTGGCCGTTGTGGTCGAACCCGCCCTTGCCCGTGAGCGCCGCCTTCAGCGCATCCTCGCCCGCATGGCCGAAGGGCGGATGGCCGATATCGTGGGCGAGGCACAGCGCCTCGGTCAGGTCCTCGTTCAGGCCGAGTGACCGCGCGATCACCCGGCCGATCTGCGCGACCTCGATGCTGTGGGTCAGACGGACGCGGAAATGATCGCCGTCGGGGGCCATGAATACCTGCGTCTTGTGGCGCAGGCGGCGGAAGCTGATCGAGTGGACGACGCGGTCGCGGTCGCGCTGGAACGCGTCGCGCGGACCGCGTTCGGCGGCGCGAGGCTCGACATGGAGCCGCCCCCTGCTTCGTGCCGGGTCCGATGCCCAGCGTGCCGTCGTCGTCATTTCGCGGGAAGCCGCGTGACCTTCTGCCCCGCCTCGCTCTGGAATGCGAAGGCCGAGAGCCCGTCCTTGCCGAGCGTGTTGACGTAAGCCTGCGCCTCCCCGCTGCTCGCAAACGGCCCGGTCAGCAGGCGGTTGGTGAAGCGCAGCGGCGTGGTCCACGCCTGACGCTTCTTGAGCGCCGGGTTCTTGGCGGTCAGCGCGCTCCACGCCTTGGGCAGGTCGGCGACATTGGCGCCGCCGGCAACCTGCACCCACCAGCGAGCGGGTTCCGCGGGCTTCTTGGGCTCGGGCTTCTTCGCGTCACCCTTTTTCGCATCGGTTTTCTTCGGATCGGCCTTCTTGGTGTCGGCCTTCTTCGCGTCCGCCTTGGCGAGGTCGGCCTTCCCGGCATCGGCGAGCTTGGCTTCGCCCTTTTTCGCTTCCTTTGCCTCGGCCGCCTTGGGACTGCCTTTCTTTGCGGCGGGGGTCTTGAGCTCGGCTGGCTTCTTCGGTGCCGCGACCGGCTCGGCAGGTACGGGCGCACGCTCGAGCGGCGCCTTGGGCGCGGGGGTAGGCGACGGCCTTCCCGCGGTGAGGGGCGGCGCCGGAGCAGGCTGAGTGGCGGGCGGCTTCGCTGCGGGCGGCGTCGGCACGCCCAACTCGTTCGCCGGCACGGCGATGTTGCGGACGATCATCGCCAGCACATCGTCCTCGCGCCCGATCGGCCGCGTCGCGGGCGCCGGCGCGGCGGTCGCCGGCCGGTCCGTCGTCGAGAAGCCGGGTGTGGCTGTCGATGGCGCGGCGGCGGCGGCAACGGGCTCCGACGCCCGCATGACCGAAGAAGGTGTCACGGTAGCCGGCATGAGCGCATTCACCGCGACGGAAGCAGCGGGCGCGGCCGAAACGCCTGATCCTGCGGGCGGCGAAGCCGTGGGCGAGACAGCTGGCGCTGCGGGGACGGCTTTGGAGAGGCCCGCTGCCGCCGATGTTACCGTCGCCTCAGGCCGCGTGGGGGCAGGCATCGTGGCGACAACCGCGCTGCCGACCGGCGGGTTCACAGGCGCCAGTGTGGTCGCCGCCGCCGGGGCCGGATTGGGTGCCGCGGTTGCCGTGGACACGGTTCCGGTCCGCAGCAGCGGATCCGCTGCCGGCTGGGACGCACTCGCAGTCGGCAGCCCCGTGCGCCCGACCGGGAGCGTCGTGGTCGCGGCCGGCGTGCGCCGCGTATCGACTACCGCCGTCTCGATGCGCCGGGGGCGCCGGCCATAGCGCTCTGCCATCAGCGCATCGCGCTCTGCCCGCCGTTCGAGCGCGCGCCGCTCGCGAGCGCGGGCGCGCGTGTCGCCGGTCGACTCAGCCGATGCGGTTTCGACGCGCGCCGGCTTGGTCCGCGCCGCCGCTACCGGCGCCGTCGTCGTGCGCGCTGCAACAGGTGGCGGGATGGTCGCCGCCGCCAGGCGCACCGGGGCAGGCTGTGGCAAGGGCGGCGCAGCGGGCGCGAGGCTCGCATCGGCAAGCCGCGCGGGGGTGCGAGTGAACTCGCCCAGATGCGCCGCGAACGCGCGATCGGCGGGGT
>CAJYIX010000038.1 GCA_913775315.1 uncultured Sphingomonas sp.
GTATGCGCGAGCGGCGCCACGCTGCTGCCAGCCGACAGCGAACACAACGCGATCTTCCAGTGCCTCGCCGGCGATCGCCCCGCGGGCGTGCGGCGCCTGATCCTGACGGCTAGCGGCGGGCCGTTCCGGGCCTGGTCGCTCGAGCAGATGGCGGGCGTCACCCCAGAGCAGGCGGTCGCGCATCCCAACTGGTCGATGGGCGCGAAGATCAGCGTCGATTCGGCGACGATGATGAACAAGGGCCTCGAACTGATCGAGGCGGCACGGCTGTTCCCCGTTTCGGGCGACGCGATCGACATCGTCGTCCACCCGCAATCGGCGGTCCATTCGCTGGTCGAATATGTCGACGGCTCGATGCTGGCGCAGATCGGGCCGAGCGACATGCGCGTGCCGATCGCGCATACGCTCGCCTGGCCCGACCGGATGGCGACGCCGATGGCCCCGCTCGATCTGGTGAAGCTGGGTCGGCTCGATTTCGAGGCGCCGGATCCCGTCCGCTTTCCGGCGCTGCGTCTGGCGCGCGAGGCGCTGGGAGCAGGGGGTGCGCGTCCGGCGATCCTGAATGCCGCGAATGAAGTGGCAGTCGAGGCTTTCCTGAAGCGGCGTTGCGGCTTCCTCGAAATTGCCGCAATCGTTGCCGATACGCTGGACGCATATGACCCGTCCGCGCCGCTCGATGTCGATGCGGTGCTGGCGGTCGATGGCGAGGCGCGGCGGGTCGCGGCCGAGCGGGTAAAGGATCGCGTGGCTTGATCGAAAACCCCGGTGTCCTGTTCACGGTCCTCGCCTTTGTGGGGGTGATCGGTCCGCTCGTCTTCGTGCACGAGATGGGCCATTACCTTGCCGGGCGCTGGTTCGGGGTGAAGGCCGAGGCGTTCTCGATCGGGTTCGGGCGCGAGGTGGCGGGTTTCACCGACCGGCGCGGCACGCGGTGGAAGTTCGGATGGCTGCCGCTCGGCGGCTATGTCCGCTTCGCCGGCGACATGAACCCGGCCAGCCAGCCCAGCCCCGAATGGCTGTCGCTGCCAGCGGCCGAGCGCGCGCAGACGTTTCAGGCCAAGCCCGTGTGGCAGCGCGCGATCATCGTCGCGGCGGGGCCGGCGATCAATTTCCTCCTCGCGATCCTGATCCTCGGCGGTTTCGCCTATGCCTATGGCGTCAGCCGCACGCCGCCGATCGTCGGGATCGTCGCGCCGAACAGCGCCGCCGCCGCCGCCGGCCTGGTCCCCGGCGATCGCGTCCGCAGCCTGGGCGGGCGGGCGATTGAGACGTTCGACGACATTGCCGGCTTCGCACGGCTGCGGCCGGCGGAGCGGACCGAGATCGTCATCGACCGCAACGGCGCGTCGCAGACTCTCGTCGCGACGATCGGCGAGCAGCGCGAGCGCGACCGCTTCGGCAACGAATATCGCATTGGCCGGCTCGGCATCGGCCCGGCGGGTGCGGTGCGCCAACCGATCGGCCTGATCGAGGCACCGCTCGTCGGCGTGCAGCGGACCGGCGAGATCGTCGGCATGATGGTCGATACCATCGGCCAGATCGTCAGCGGTCGCCGATCGATGGACGAGCTGGGCGGTCCGCTGCGCATCGCGCAGGTATCGGGCCAACAGCTTAGCCTCGGGCTGCCGGAATTCATCGGGCTGATCGCGCTCATCTCGATTAACTTGGGGTTCATCAACCTCTTGCCAGTGCCGATGCTCGATGGCGGGCACCTTCTCTTCTATGCGATCGAGGCGGTGCGCCGCCGGCCCGTCGACCCCCAGGTGCTCGAATGGGCATTCCGCGGCGGGCTCGCTGCGCTGCTCGCGCTCATGCTACTCGTGACGATCAACGATCTCGGCGCTTTCGGACTTTGGCGCAGTCTCGCCGGCTTGATCGGCTGACACGGTTCGTGCAGGGGGCTTGCGCCCCGATACGGGACTTTTCTTCGGGACATTTTGGGTGGGGACGACGGTGACGGCGATCAAGGCGAGCAAGATGGGTGCGCATGGCGCGATGCTGCTTGCCGGCACGATGCTGGCGGGCGTGGCACAGGCGCAGACCGCAGCCCCGGCCGCGGCCCCCGCGGCACAGGCGGCGCCGGCCCCCGCGCCCGCGCCCGCGATCCAGGCGGCGCCCGCGCGGACGATCAAGTCGCTTCGCGTGGTCGGCAGCCAGCGGATCGAGCCCGAAACGGTGCTGAGCTATACCAAGCTGCGCGTCGGGCAGGCCTATACCAACGAGAGCGTCGACCAGGCGATCAAGGACCTGCTCGCGTCCGACCTGCTCCAGGACGTGCAGATCGAGGGCGTCGAGAGCGGCGACCTGATCGTTCGGGTCAAGGAGAATCCGATCATCAACCGCATCGTGCTCGAGGGCAACAAGCGGCTGAAGAACGACAAGATCCTGCCCGAGATCAAGCTCAAGCCGCGCCAGATCTTCACGCGCACCGCCGTCCGCACGGACGTGGCGCGCATCGTCGAGCTCTATCGTCGCCAGGGCCGCTTCGCCGCGGTGGTCGAGCCCAAGCAGGTCAACCTCGACCAGAACCGCGTCGATGTCGTCTTCGAGATCACCGAGGGGCCGAAGTCCAAGGTTCGCCAGATCAACATCATCGGCAACCAGCAGTATGACGACGACACGCTGCGCAAGCAGATGGCGACCAAGCAGGCGCGCTTCTTCCGCTTCTTCAGCTCGAACACGTCCTACGACCAGGATCGTCTGGCCTATGACCAGCAGAAGCTGCGCCAGTTCTACCTGACGGAGGGCTATGCCGACTTCCGCGTGATTTCCGCGGTGGCAGAGCTCACGCCGGACAAGGAAGACTTCATCATTACGTACGTGGTCGAGGAAGGGCCGCGCTACAAGTTCGGTGATGTCGAGGTCGACAGCGGCATCCGCGATTTCGACGGCGCCAAGCTGGCCGCCGGCCTGCCGATCAAGAAGGGCAACTGGTTCAATGCCAAGCAGGTCGAGGATTCGGTCACGTCGCTGACCGAGACTGCGGGCCTGTTCGGCTATGCCTTTGCCGACGTCCGCCCCGAATATCGCCGCGATCCCGAAACGCTGACGATGGGGCTGACGTTCAACATCGCCGAAGCGTCGCGCACCTATGTCGAGCGGATCGAGATCACCGGCAACACGCAGACGCAGGACGAGGTCATCCGCCGTGAGATGCGCCTGTCCGAGGGCGACGCCTATAACAGCTTCCTTCGCAAGCGGTCGCAGGATCGCGTCAACTCGCTCGGCTTCTTCCAGGACAAGTTCGAGATCGAGGAGAAGGAGGGCTCGTCGCCCGACCGCGTCGTCCTCAACGCCAATGTCGAGGAACGCTCGACCGGCGAGTTAACGCTGTCGGCGGGCTTCTCCAGTCTCGAGCGGTTCATCCTTCAGGGCTCGATCCGCCAGCGCAACTTCCGCGGCAAGGGGCAGGACCTGCGCCTTCAGGCGAATTACTCGGCCTATTCGAAGTCGGTCGAGCTGGGCTTTACCGAGCCCTATCTGTTCGACAAGAACATCGCGCTGGGCGGCACGATCTTCCGCCGCGACTTCAATTCGTTCAACTTCATCGGCAACGATCGCAACACGACGTTCAGCCAGACATCGACCGGGTTCCAGATCGTCGCGGGCGTGCCGCTGACCGAATACTGGTCGCTGTCGGGCCGCTATCAGCTCAGCCAGGACGACGTCAGCCTCGACGAATCGCTCTATTTCACCAACGGCTTCTGCGATCCGCTCAAGGCCGGCCGCTATCTGTGCGAGCAGCTCGGCAACCGCCTGACTTCGCTGGTCGGCCTGACGCTGGTCTATGACAGCCTCAACAGCCGCCTGCGGCCAACGCGCGGCCAGCGCCTGACCGCGGGTGTCGATTTTGCGGGTCTCGGCGGCGACGTGCGCTACATCCGTGGCCGCGGCGAATATAGCCGCTTCTGGGGCCTTGGCGGTGGCTTCATCTTCTCGGTGAACGCGCAGGGCGGCTATATCCACAGCCTCGAAAAGGATCGCGGGCCGGGGATCGACCCCGTCCGCATCGTCGACCGCTTCTACCTGGGCGAACCGCAGTTCCGCGGCTTCGACATCCGCGGCGTCGGTCCGCGCGTGCTCCGCACGCCGTACACGACCGACGACAATGGCAACATTATCCTCCAGACCGATCGCCAGAGCATCGTCGACGATCCGCTGGGCGGCAAGGCCTACTATCTCGGCCGTGCGGAGCTTGAGATTCCGCTCGGCTCGGGCGCGCAGGAATTGGGGCTTCGGCCGTCGGTCTATGTCCAGCTCGGTTCGCTATTTAACATCAAGCGTCCGCTGCCGACCGCGACGTTCACGCAGGCGACCGATGCGAATGGCAAGCCGGTGTTCAACGTCGACGGATCGCCCCGCCTGCTCGATCTCGTCCGGCCGGTGACGACGGATACGGGGCAGCAGCTCTATATCAACAGCTTTACCGAGAACGGCGCGTCGGGCACGCGCCTGACAACCTGTGCGGTCGGCTATTCGGCGACCTATGGCGGCACCTGTACGGGTAACGATCCGAACTCGGCCGCGTCGCAGACGATCTCGCCGTTCCTCGAGCGCTTCGTCGGCGACACGCCCAAGCCGCGCATCACCGTCGGCGTGGGCGTCAACTGGAACTCGCCGTTCGGGCCGCTGCGCATCGATCTCGCCAAGGATATCATCTCGGTCGACGGCGACGATCCCAAGCTTCTCACCTTCAACGTTGGAGCCGCTTTCTAATGAACAAGTTCCTCATCGCCGCGGCGCTCGCCCCGGTTGCGATCGCCACGCCGTCGCTGGCGCAGGTCAACGGCATCGCCGTCGCCAATCCCGAGGGCGCGGTGCTCGAATCGAACGCGTGGAAGACCGCGATCTCGCAGATCCAGACGACGTACAAGACGCAGCTCGACCAGGCGCAGTCGCGCCAGACCGCCGTCCAGAACGAGCTTCGCCCGCTGGTCGACGCCTTCCAGAAGGCGCGCTCGGCCCCCAACGCGAACGAGGCGGCGCTGCGCACGCAGGCCAACACGATCCAGCAGAAGGAGCAGGCCGCGAATGCCGAGCTCCAGCGACTGACCCAGCCAGTGCAGCGCGCCCGCGCCTATGCCGCCGAGCAGATCGGCGCGCAGCTTCAGGCAGCGGTCAACGCCGCCATGTCGAAGAAGAAGGTGACGCTGCTGCTGCGCCCAGAGGCCGCCGTGCAGACGCAGCCTTCGGCCGACATCACCACCGACGTGACCGCCGAGCTCAACCGTCTCGTCCCCAACGTCAGCATCACCCCGCCCGCCAACTGGCAGCCGGGTGGCCAGCAGGGCGCGGCGGCCGCGCCGGCAGCTGCGGCGACGCCTGCGCGTCCGGCCGCCACGCCGGGCCGGTGACCGACGCCGTAACGACGGGTGAGGCCGGGCGCGCTGCGCCCGGCCCGCTCGACGTCACCCGCGTGATGGCCGCGCTGCCGCATCGCTATCCGATGCTGCTGGTGGATCGCGTCGAGGAAATCGTCCCCGACAAGTCGATCCGCGCGGTCAAGGCGGTGACGATCAACGAAGGCTTCTTCCAGGGGCATTTCCCCGGTCGCCCGATCATGCCCGGCGTCCTGATCGTCGAGGCGCTGGCACAGGCCGCCGGCGTGCTCGCGGTCGAGAGCCTCGGCCTCGCCGGGTCGGGCAAGCTCGTATATTTCATGGCGATCGAGGAAGCCAAGTTCCGGAAGCCCGTCGAACCCGGTGTGCTCCTGACGCTGGAGGTCGAGTTCGTGCAGAAGCGGTCGAGCGTGTGCAAGTTCGCTGGCCGCGCACTGATCGACGGCGCGGTCGCCGCGACGGCCAACTTCACCGCAATGATCGCCGACCCGCCCAAGGCGGCATAATACGACGCAAGTTGCAGACCGTGCACGCCGCTGCTATGCGCGCGCCCTTCGCTGCTGGTCGGAAACCAGCGGCATATTCGGAGAATTGAACGTGAAGAAGACCGGCCACCCCGACTATCACATGATCCGCGTCCAGATGACCGACGGCACCGTGTTCGAGACGCGCTCGACCTGGGGCAAGGAAGGCGATCTGATGACGCTCGACATCGACCCGCTGGCGCACCCGGCCTGGACCGGCGGCAACCAGCGCCTGCTCGACGCCGGTGGTCAGGTCGCGCGCTTCAACAAGCGCTTCGGCGGCCTTTCTTTGAAGTCGAAGTAATTTCTTTTTACGCCGCGTTTACCAGCGCGGCGTAGCGTCGGGGACATGGAGAGCCATGTCCCCGTCCGCACCCGGATCGCCGCTGAGCTGATCCCCATCGCCGCTGGCGAAAGCCGGCGTGCCACTCGAAAGGCGGTGTCACTCGACGCCGGCCTTTTCGATGAGGCGCGCCATGGCAGCCTCTGTCGCATCACCGATTTGTCGATGAGCGGCGCGCGACTCCAGACCTTCAGCGACCTCATTCCCGGCAGCAGCATCCTGCTAACCCTGCCGGGTGCCGTGCGCCGGCTGACGCGCATCGTCTGGTCGCGCGATTACGAGGCGGGCTGCCAGTTCGACGAGCCGCTTTCCCCGTTCGAGTTCGATCTCCTGACCGCCGGCTGAAATCGGTCGGCAACGCATCCGCATTCGCGCTGGTAACCGCGCCCGCTTTCGGCCATGTTTCGGCCACATCCCTGGTCGCCTCGGCCCGGGAGGGTGGGGAATCGCGATGGCCGCGCTGGTGTCGGTGGCGATGGGAATGATGCTCGCGGGCGGCCTTGCCGCAGACGGGCCGCCGTCCGTGCCTTCCGCCACACGCCTGCCGACGATCCTCGACCTCCGCCTGACCACCGCTGAGCCACGCGCGCCCCGCCTGCCACGCCTGTCCGTGGAGCCGATGCCGCTCGACCTGCTGCCGGGGGATCGCCCCACCAGCGAGTTGTGCGCCGACACGACCGAGCGCCCGCGGCTGCCCGGCACGCCGGTGAAAGCGCGCATGTCGATGCGGCTCGACGACGGTCGCGACTCGATGCGCCCGGCTTTCGCGCTAGGCGGGTTGGGCGGCGCACTGGTGCGGATGACCGACGCGCTGCTCGACGACTGATTGAAGCGTTGCGGCGCCGGAACGACCCGGCGGCGAGGGCGTTCGTCTGGCATTCCACCCCGCTGCACGGAACCCCACCGATGAACGCTCGCACCTATCGCCGTATCCTGCTCGCCGCCCGCCCCGATGGCGAACCGACCCCTGCGAACTTCACGATCGACACTGCCGAGGTTCCCAAGCCGGGCGAGGGGCAGGTGCTGCTCGAAATCCTCTATCTCTCGCTAGACCCCTATATGCGCGGGCGGATGAGCGCGGCGAAATCCTATGCCGCGCCGGTCGAGATCGGCGCGGTGATGGAGGGCGGCACCGTCGCCCGCGTCGCCACCTCGCACCATCCCGATTATGCCGAGGGCGATATCGTGCTGTCGCATTCAGGTTGGCAGAGCTATGCGCTGTCGGACGGCACAGGCCTGCGCAAGCTCGATCCGGCGGCGGCACCGGTCAGCACCGCGCTCGGCGTCCTCGGCATGCCGGGCTTCACCGCCTATGCCGGCCTGCTCACGATCGGCAAGCCCAAGCCCGGCGAGACCGTCGTCGTGGCGGCGGCCAGCGGCGCAGTCGGCTCGGCCGTCGGACAGATCGCGAAGATCAAGGGCGCGCGGGCGGTCGGCATCGCCGGCGG
Source organism: uncultured Sphingomonas sp. (assembly GCA_913775315.1). Lineage (GTDB taxonomy): Bacteria > Pseudomonadota > Alphaproteobacteria > Sphingomonadales > Sphingomonadaceae > Sphingomonas. Next base: position 7,655 of record CAJYIX010000038.1, read on the forward strand.
GCCGGAGAAATGCGCGTTCGTCCGCGACGAACTGGGCTTCGACGCGGTCGTCGACCACCGCGCCCCCGACTTCGCCGAGCAGCTCAAGGCAGCTTGTCCCGTCGGCATCGACGTCTATTTCGAGAATGTCGGCGGCGCCGTGTGGGAAGCGGTGTTCCCGCTCCTCAACCCCTATGCCCGCGTGCCCGTCTGCGGTCTGATCGCGCACTATAACGAGAAGGCAGGGTCCAACACCGGCCGCGACCGCCTGCCCGGGATGATGCGCGACATCCTGACCAAGAGCCTGACGATCCGCGGGTTCATCCAGATCGAATTCGCCGACCAGCGCCGCGACTTCTACCGCGAGGCGGCGCAGTGGATCGCCGAGGGCAAGCTCAAGTACAAGGAGGACGTGGTCGAGGGGCTGGAGAATGCACCGACTGCGTTCATCGACCTGCTGCGCGGCCGCAATTTCGGCAAGCTTGTCGTCAAGGTCGCCTGATCGCCGGGGGCGGTGGCGGAGAGGGTGGGATTCGAACCCACGGTGAGCTTCCACCCACGGCGGTTTTCAAGACCGCTGCCTTAAACCACTCGGCCACCTCTCCGCGTCGCCGGGGCGTTAGCGCCCTGCGACGCATTTGTGCAAGGGGCGGCGATAAGGGGGTTCTGGCGCGGGCGCGACTGTGGCACATCGGGCGCATGCTGGGGTTGGGTAATATGCGTAGGTGGAAAGCGGCGCTGCTGGGCGCCGTGATCGCGGTCGGCACCGCCGGCGGCGCGGCGGCACAGGACGATGCGGGCTTCCAGGCCTATCTGTCGCAGGTGCGCAGCCGCGCGATCGCCGACGGGGTGAGCGCACGGACGCTCGATGCCGTGCTTCCGACGCTGACCGTCAATCCGCGCGTCGTGGAGCTCGATCGCGCCCAGCCGGGCGGCGTCAGCGGCCCGCCGAGCGCGGTCCTCAACTTCGCACCCTATCGCGCCCGCCACGTCGATGCGGCCCGCATCAGCCGCGGGCAGCGTGCCTATGCGGCCAATCGCACGAAGCTGTCGCGGATCGAGGCCGAGACTGGCGTGCCCGAATCGATCATGGTCGCGATCTGGGGGCACGAGACCAATTACGGCGCCTATACCGGCGACTTCGACCTCGCCCGGTCGCTGGCCACGCTCGCTTATGAGGGGCGCCGCCGCGCGCTGTTCGAGGGCGAGTTCATCGCGCTCCTGAAGATCCTCGATCGCGGCGTCCCGCGCGAACGGCTGAAAGGGAGCTGGGCGGGGGCGATGGGCTATCCGCAGTTCCTGCCGTCAATCTATCTGCGCCTCGCCCGTGACGGTGACGGTGACGGGAAAGCGGACATCTGGACGAACGAGGCCGATGCGCTGGCCTCGATCGGCAACTACTTCGTCAACGCTGGCTGGCGGGCGGGCCAGCCCTGGGGCATCGCCGTCAACGTGCCCGCCGGCTTCGACCGGGCAGGGATGACGACGCGCACGCTGTCGCCGCGATGCCCGCGCGTGTTTGAGCGGCACAGCCAGTGGCGGACGATGCGCGAGTGGCGCGCGATGGGCATGGTGCCGCAGCGTGGCCGCTGGCCCGCCGACGAGGTGCAGGCGACGCTGATCGAACCCGACGGTCCGGGCCAGACGGCCTATCTGCTGACCGGCAACTATCGCGTGATCCTCGATTACAATTGCTCCAATTTCTATGCGCTTTCGGTAGGACTGCTCGCCGATGCCGTCGCCAGCTGACCTTTTCGCCCTGATCCTCGCGGGCGCCGCGCCCGGTCAGGACGCGCCGCCGGTCGGGGCGGGGCCGAGCGCCGCCTCGAACGAGGGCGAGCGGTACGATGCCGTCGGCTATGCCGGCGCGGCCGAGATCGCGACCGGCGCGGCGCATGCCACGCTGCCGGTCGGCAGCTTCGTTGAGGTAACGTCGCTCGACACCGGCCGTACGGTGCTTTTGATGGTGAAGGATGCCGCGGCCGCTCGCGCCGGTCAGCCGATCGCACTTTCGGCGGACGCGTTGCGGCAACTGGGCGTTGATGCGGGCGCACCGGTGCGCGTGCGCGGCGCACGGCCGTCGCCACCCGATGTCGCCGCGTTGCGGAACGGCCAGCCCGCGACCGCGCGGCTCGACGCACCACCGGTCCTGCTCGTCGGCCTGCGCAAGGAATTGCCCGCGCTCGGCGGTGCTAGCGTTCCGCGGCCAGCGTCACCCGTTGCCACGCCCCCTGCGCCGAAGCCGCAAGCCGCCAGGCCGAAGCCCGAGCCCAAGGCCTTGCCGGAGCGCGCGCCCGCAGCCGCTCCCACACCGAAACCAGCCATCGCCACGAGGCCCAAGCCGGCACCGACATCCGGTTGGGCCGTCCAGGTCGCCGCGTTGTCGAGCGAGCCGAACGCCCGTGCGCTGGCCGCGCAGCTCGGCGGCCGGGTAAGCGTCGCGGGTAAGCTCTACCGCGTCCAGCTCGGCCCCTTCGCCGACCGCGCTGCCGCCGAAGCCGCCCGCGCCGCCGCCGCGCGCCGCGGTCAGGCCGGCGCGGCGCTCGTCCGCATCCCCTGATGTTCCTCAAGCCACCGGGTAATTTTCCACCGATGAACCGCCTGCTTGCCCTTTCGCCGCTCGTCCTTCTCGCCGCTGCCCCCGCCGCGGCGCAGCGCCCGCCGTTCGACACGCCGGCGCCCGTCGCCTATCTGGAGGACCTGTCCTCCGGCGCGGTGCTTTATGCCAAGGATGCCGACCGCCGGATGCCGCCCGCGTCGATGGCGAAGATGATGACGGTCTACGTCCTCTTCGACATGATCAAGCGCGGCGAGGTGAAGCTCGACCAGAAGCTGACCGTCCGCCCCGAAACCTGGGCGAAGTGGCACGGGCCGAAGGCCGGCTCGACGATGTTCCTGTCGCCCAACGAGCAGGTGACGGTCGAGAATCTTCTCTACGGCGTCGTCGTGCTGTCGGGCAACGATGCCTGCGTCGTCCTGGCAGAGGGCGTGGCGGGGACCGAGGAGGCGTTCGTCAACCTGATGAACCAGCGCGCCAGGGCGATCGGCCTGTCCAACAGCCAGTTCGGCACGTCGAACGGCTGGCCCGACGAGGGGCGCACGATGGTCACCGCACGCGACCTTGCCCACCTCGCCAAGGCGACGATCCAGAATTACCCGGACCTCTACAAGAAGTTCTACAGCCGCCAGGATTTCACCTGGGGCCAGACGATGGGCGGCAACGCCATCACCCAGGCGAACCGCGACCCGCTGCTGGGCCGCGTCGCCGGTGCCGACGGGCTGAAGACGGGCCATACCGAGGAGGCGGGCTACGGCTTCACGGGCTCCGCCGAACAGAATGGCCGCCGCCTGGTGATGGTCGTCGCCGGCCTCACCAGCTTCAACCAGCGCATCAGTGAATCGGTGCGTTTCATGCAGTGGGGCTTCAACGCCTGGAAGGCCAAGCCCGTCGTCAAGCAGGGCAAGCGGGTCGAAACCGCCGACGTCCAGCTCGGCAACGCCGCGACCGTCGGCCTCGTCGCCCCGCGTGACCTCAACGTTACGGTGCCCGCGGGCAGCAACGCGGCGATGACCGCAAAGGTCGTCTATCAGGGGCCGGTCAAGGCGCCGATCAAGCAAGGCCAGCACATCGCCGACCTCGTCATCACCAGCGCCGATCTGGGCGAGCAGCGCCTGCCGCTTGTCGCCGAAAGCGCGGTCGAGGAAGCCGGCTTCTTCGGCCGCGTCTGGGCCGGGCTGATGGGGCTGTTCGGCGCTTGACTCCAGGGCGGTTCATAACGCTTGAGGGCGGGGAGGGCGCGGGCAAGTCGACACAGGCCCGCGCGCTCGCCGCCGCGCTCGAAGCGCGCGGGCTACACGTCCTCGTCACGCGCGAACCCGGCGGCAGCGGCGGGGCGGAGGCGATCCGCGAGTTGCTGATGCAGGGCGATATTGGTCGCTGGAGCCCTCATGCCGAAACGCTGCTGTTCGCCGCCGCGCGTGCCGATCATGTCGAGAAGCGCATCCGCCCGGCGATCGGCGCGGGGCATTGGGTGATCTGCGACCGCTATGTCGATTCGACCCGCGCCTATCAGGGGGCACAGGGGATCGACGATGCGGCGATCCTGGCGCTCCACGGCTTCGGCTCGCGCGGGCTGATGCCCGACCGCACCTTTCTGCTCGAACTCCCGCCGGAGGAGGGCGCGGCGCGCGCGGCGGGGCGGGGCGCGGCGGCCAATGACCGGTTCGAGACGCGCGGCACCGGCTTCCACGCTGCGGTGGCAGAGGGGTTTGCGCGTATCGCTGCCGCCGAGCCTGATCGCGTCCGCCGTATCGACGCCGCCGCCGCGCCGGAGCAGGTGACCGCCGCGCTGATCGAGGCGCTCGCCGACCTGCTGCCATGACGCCACTCATCGGCAACGACGCGCCGCGCGCGGCCTTTGCCGCGGCGATGGAAGGCGAGGCGATCCACCACGCCTGGCTGATCGCCGGCCCGGAGGGCGTGGGGAAGGGCCGGTTCGCACGGGAAGCGGCGGCGCTGCTCCTCGCCCGCGCGCTTGATCCTGCGGTTCCGCCCACCGGGCCGCTGTCGCCCGATCATCGCGTCGCGCGATTACTGGCGAGCGGGGCACATCCCGACTACCGCGAACTCGTTCGCCTGCCCAAGGACGCGGCCAAGCCCGACGACGGGCTGAAGCGCAGCATCACCATCGATCAGGTCCGCACGCTGCAGCCGATGTTCGCGACCAAGCCCGCCTTGTCCCCGCGGCGCGTCATCCTGATCGACGCGATCGACGATCTCGAGCGCAGCGGCGCCAACGCGCTGCTTAAGAACCTGGAGGAGCCGCCCGCGGGGACGATCTTCCTCCTGGTCAGCCATTCGCCGGGGCGGCTGCTGCCCACCATCCGCTCGCGCTGCCGCTCGCTGCGCTTCTCTGCGCTGGCCGACGATCAGGTCGCGCGCGTGCTTCGTGCCGAGGAGCCCGACCTACCGGAGGCGGAGGTGGCCGCGCTGATACGGGCCGGTGCCGGGTCGCCCGGCCGCGCGCTCGCCTTTGCCGGGCTCGACATGACGACGATCGAGCGCGACCTAGCCGAGATCGCCGCGACCGGCGACCGGGACAATGCCGTGCGCGGGCGGCTTGCCAAGGCGCTGTCGGGCAAAGGCGCGACCGAGCGCTTCGCCGCGTTCGTCGAGCGGGTGCCCGCGTTCATCGCCGAGCAGGCTCGCATTGCGTCGGGCGAACGCCTGCGAACTGCGCTCGACGCACATGACGCCGCCCGATCGGTGGGCGGCATCGCCGTTGCCCTGACGCAGGATGCCGCCGGCACGGTGTTCGAACTTGGCGGCATCGTCGCGCGTCTCGCCCCGCGCTGATCCGCTTGCCGCACCGCGGGACGCGCCCTAGAGCGGGGCCATGTCCGAGCCCTACTACATCACCACCGCGATCCATTATCCCAATGGCCGCCCGCATATCGGCCACGCGTACGAGATGATCGCCGCCGACGCGATCGCCCGCTTTCAGCGTCAGGCGGGCCGCAACGTGCGGTTCCAGACAGGCACCGACGAGCACGGGCTGAAGATGGCGCAGACCGCCCGCGACCGCGGCATCACCGCGCGCGAACTAGCCGACGAGATGTCCTCCCATTTCAGCGAGATGGCGGGCCGTCTTAACATCAGCCACGACCGCTTCATCCGTACGGTCGAGGTCGATCACTACCGCGCCAGTCAGGCGATCTGGGAGGCGATGAAGGCATCGGGCGATCTCTATCTCGACCGCTACGAGGGCTGGTATTCGGTCCGGGACGAGGCGTTCTACGAGGAAAAGGAATTGACCGACGGGGAGGGCGGCCAGCGCCTGTCGCCGCAGGGCACGCCTGTCGAATGGACGGCGGAAGAGACGTGGTTCTTCCGCCTGTCGAAGTATCAGCAGCCGTTGCTCGACTTCTACGCCGCCAATCCCGGTTTCATCCGCCCCGAAAGCCGCCGCAACGAAGTGCTGCGCTTCGTCGAGGGGGGGCTAACCGACTTGTCGGTTTCGCGCACCAGCTTCGACTGGGGGGTACCCGTGCCCGACAGCCCGGGGCACGTCATGTATGTGTGGGTCGATGCGCTGACCAACTACCTGACCGGCGCCGGCTATCCGGATCAGGGCGATCTCTGGCGCTATTGGCCCGCCGATCTGCACGTCATCGGCAAGGATATCGTCCGCTTTCACGCGGTTTACTGGCCGGCCTTCCTCATGTCCGCGAACCTGCCGCTGCCGCGCGAGGTGTTCGGCCACGGCTTCGTCCTCAACAAGGGCGAGAAGATGTCGAAGTCGCTGGGCAACGTCGCCGATCCGCTGGCGCTGGCCGATGCGTTCGGCGTCGATCCGCTCCGCTATTTCCTGCTGCGAGACATCAGTTGGGGGCAGGACGGCAGCTACAGCCCGCGTGCGATCGCGACGCGCGCCAATGCCGACCTGTCCAACAGCTTCGGCAATCTCGCGCAGCGCACGCTGAGCTTCATCGCCAAGAACCTCGACGGCGCGCTGCCCGAGGCCGGTCGCGGCGAAGACGCCGATGCCGCACTGCTGGCGACGGTCGCCGACGCGAACGGCGAGTTCGTCAGCCTGTTCGCCGACCAGTCGATCACCCCCGCGCTGGAGGCATGGATGCGCGGCGTCTTCGCCTGCAACCAGTATATCGACGTCCAGGCACCCTGGTCGCTGCGCAAGACCGATCCAGAGCGGATGCACGCGGTGCTCGGCACGCTCGTTCGCGCGATCCGGCTGCTGGCGATCACGATCCTGCCCATCGTCCCCGCCGCGGCCGGCGCCATGCTCGACCAGCTCGGCGCCGACGAGCGCGATCATACTGCGCTAGCCGATGACGGCTGGTACGCGCGAAAGGCGGGGGAGGGCTTTCGCATCGCGCCGCCGACCCCCATCTTCCCGCGTCTGGACGTGCCCGAGGAGGAAGCGGCGGCATGACGCTGGCCGACAGTCATTGTCACCTGAATTACAAAGGCTTGGTCGAGGAACAGCAGAGCGTCCTCGAACGTGCGCGCGCCCGCGGCGTGACCGCGATGCTCAACATCTCCACCCGCGAGCGCGAATGGGGTGAGGTAATCGGAGTAGCCGAGCGAGAGCCCGACGTCTGGGCCAGTGTCGGCATCCACCCGCATGAGGCGAACGCGCACCCTGACGTGGACGCCGCCAAGCTGGTCGCAGCGGCGGCGCACCCGCGCGTCGTGGGCCTCGGCGAATGCGGCCTCGATTATCATTACGACCACAGCGACCGCGGTGTACAAGCGACCAGCTTTCGCGCGCATTGCGCCGCGGCGCGCGAGACCGGGCTGCCGATCATCGTCCACACCCGAGATGCGGAGGACGACACCGCCGCGCTGCTCGAAGCGGAACTGGGGAAGGGGGGCTTTTCCGGCGTCATCCATTGCTTCACCGGCACCGGACCGTTCGCTGACCGGATGCTCGAACTCGGTTTCTACATCTCGATCTCTGGCATCGTGACGTTCAAAAGCGCCCGCGATCTGCAGGAAACCGCCGCGCGCCTGCCGATCGAGCGGCTGCTGATCGAGACCGATGCGCCGTTCCTCGCGCCCGTGCCGCATCGGGGTAAGCCGGGCGAGCCGGGGTTCGTCGCCGATACGTGCGCCTTTCTCGCGAACCTTCGCGGGACCACGCCTGAGGAATTGAGCGCCGCGACCGCCGCGAATTTCCACACGCTCTTTCAAAAGACGCGCGCGTGAAGCTGACGTTGCTGGGGTGCGGAACGTCGTCAGGCGTGCCGCGGATCGGCAACGACTGGGGCGCCTGCGATCCCGCCGAACCGCGCAACCGGCGGACGCGTTGCTCGGCGCTGGTCGAAAGCGGCGACACGCGCATCCTGATCGACACCGGTCCGGATATGCGCGAGCAGCTCAACGCCGCGAATGTGGGGCGCGTGGATGCCGTGATCTGGACGCACGACCATGCGGATCACACGCACGGCATCGACGACCTGCGTCAACTCGCCCATGCGCTCGACCGCCCCGTGCCCTGTTACGCGCGCCCCGCGACCGCCGCGGTGCTGGCGTCGCGCTTCGCCTATGTTTTCGAGGGCGGAGGCGGCTATCGCCCCGTCGCGACGCTGAGCGTGCTGCCAGACGAGATGACGATCGACGACGTGGCGGTTCAGGTCGTCGATCAACCGCACGGCGAGATTACGAGTGCCGGGCTATGCTTCGCGCAAGATGGTAAACGCATCATCTATTCGACCGATTTTCATGATCTTACCGAGCAAATGTCAGATGCGCTTTCCGGTTGCGATATCTGGGTCCTCGATGCCCTGCGGCGTCATCCGCATCCGTCGCATAACCATCTCTCACTTGCGCTTTCCCACATCGAGCGCGTCCAATCGCGCCGCGCGGTGCTGATCCATATGGACAATTCGATGGATTATCGGACGCTCAATGCCGAGCTGCCGGCCGGCGTCGAACTCGGCTATGACGGCATGGTGCTCGTGCCATGAACGGGGACACGTCAGTCGAACTGCTCTGGGGCGTCGGCGCGTTGATTCTCGTGCTCAGCGCGTTGAGCGCGCGCCGTGTTTCCGCGGGCGTGATCGTCCGCAATCTGCTTGGCTGGGCGGCGATCGCCGGCGTGCTCTTCGTCCTGTTCGCCAACCGCGACCGCCTCATCCTGCTTGCCGAACGCGCGGGGCTGACCGGACAGCAGGTGTCGGGCGATACGGTGCGGATCCGCCAGTCGCCGGACGGGCATTTCTATGCCGATGTTCGCATCAACGGCACGCGCCAGCAGATGCTGATCGACAGCGGTGCGACGATCACGGCCTTGTCTGAGGATGCGGCGCGTGCCGCCGGGATCACGGACGAGGCGGACTTTCCGGTGATGCTCGCCACGGCAAACGGACCGGTCCAGGCGCGTCGAGGCGTTGCCCAGACATTCGCGATCGGCGGCCTCGAAACTCGCGACCTGTCGGTCGTCATCTCGCCAAGCTTCGGCGACATGAGCGTGGTGGGCATGAACTTCTTGTCGCGGCTGGGCAGTTGGCGGGTCGAGGGCAGCACCCTGATCCTCGAACCAAAACGCGTTTAGCCTTTACATAATGCCTATTATCGAACTCAGGGAGACCTGCAGCATGATCGAACGGCTCGTCGCGATCATGGCGCGCCTGCGCGATCCGATCGATGGTTGCGAATGGGATCGCGCGCAGGATTTCCGCTCGATTGCGCCGTACACGATCGAGGAAGCCTATGAGGTCGCCGATGCGTGCGAGCGCGGCGACATGGGCGAACTGAAGGACGAGCTCGGCGACCTGCTGCTCCAGGTTGTCTTTCACAGCCGGATGGCCGAGGAAGCCGGGGCGTTCACGCTGGCCGACGTCGTCGCCGCGATCAGCGACAAGATGGAGCGCCGCCACCCGCATATCTTCGGCGACCGCGAGCATGGCGGTCACCATCTCTGGGAGGCGATCAAGGCCGAAGAGCGCGCCGCCAAGGAAGACAAGAGCGCGCTGGCCGGCGTCGCCCTCGGCCTGCCCGCTCTCCTGCGTGCCGAAAAGCTCCAGAAGCGCGCCGCCCGCGTCGGCTTCGACTGGCCCGACGCGAGCGGCGCGCGCGCGAAGATCGACGAGGAACTGGCCGAGGTCGAGGCCGCCACCGATGCCGACCATCGCGCCGAGGAAGTCGGCGACCTCCTGTTCGCGGTCGTCAATTGGGCACGCTTTCACGGCATCGATCCCGAGGCCGCGCTTCGCCGGGGTAACGCCAAGTTCGAGCGCCGCTTTCGCGCAATGGAGGCCGAGGGCGGCGAAGCATTCCCGACCCTCGACCTCGAAAGCCAGGAAGCCTTATGGCAGAAGGTGAAGTCGACGGAATAAATTAGCCAGCGCGGCTCACAAATCGCTCATGGTCCTCTGGCGCCAGTCGCACCTCGTAATGCGCGCCGTCATCCGCCATCCAGTGGTCGAGCACCTCGCCATGCTGGTGCAGCCATGCCGCCCCCGCCCCATCGGCCGGATCGAGCGTCAGGATGAAGCGCCGATGCCCTGCCGTCAGCCGCGCCGCCGCCGCGGCGACGAGGTCGTCCACCCCCTCCCCGGTCAGCGCCGAGATCGCGACGACGCCGGTCTTGGCGTGCGCATCCTCGATCACCTCGTCGCGGCCGACGTCATCCAGCGCATCGAGCTTGTTCCACGCCTCGATCCGGGGCGTGTCGGGATCGACCCCGATCTCGGTCAGCACGTCCTCGACGTCCTGGCGCTGCGCCTCGCTGTCCGGATGCGCGATATCGCGGACGTGGATGAGCAGGTCGGCCGAGACCACCTCCTCCAGCGTCGCCTTGAATGCCGCGACAAGCTGGGTCGGTAGGTCGGAGACGAAGCCCACCGTGTCCGACAGGATCGCCTTGTCGATCCCCGGCAGCGATACCTGGCGCAGCGTCGGGTCGAGCGTAGCGAACAGCAGGTTCTCGGCCATCACCCCCGCCCCGGTCAGACGGTTGAACAGCGTCGACTTGCCCGCATTGGTATAACCGACCAGCGCCACCACCGGCCACGGCGCGCGCTGGCGCCGGTCGCGATGGAGCGTGCGCGTGCGGCTCACCTGCTCAAGCTCGCGGCGCAGCCGAGCCATGCGGTCGCGGATCATCCGGCGGTCGGCCTCGATCTGCGTCTCGCCCGGACCGCCGAGAAAGCCGAAGCCGCCGCGCTGCCGCTCGAGGTGGGTCCAGCTGCGCACGAGCCGCGAGGACTGATAATCGAGATGCGCCAGCTCGACCTGCAACCGTCCCTCGGCCGTCCGCGCCCGCTCGCCGAAAATCTCGAGGATCAGGCCGGTGCGATCGATCACCTTGCAGCCCAGCCCGGTTTCGAGATTGCGCTGCTGCACCGGCGTCAGCGCCGCGTCGAACACGGCAAGGCCCGCATCCAGAGCCTCGACCCGCTCATGCAGGCTCTCGACCTGGCCGCCGCCGATCAGTGTCGCGGGGCGCGGCTGGCGAACGCGCAGGCCCACCCGCTCGACCACCTCGACGCCGATGGCGGCGGCAAGGCCGGCGGTCTCCTCGAGCCGGGCGTCCACCTCGCGGCTCGCGCCGCCCTGATCGGGCAGCACGACGATGGCGCGCGCGCCGCGGGCGAACTCCTCGGCGTCGCGATCGAACCCGGTGCTCAGGCTGCGTCCCCCTGCGCCTGCTCCTCGGCAAGGTTCAGCGGATTGGCCGGCTGGATCGTCGAAACCGCGTGCTTGTAGACGAGCTGCGACATGCCGTCGCGCTGAAGAAGCATGCAGAACAGGTCGAACGCCGCGATCTGGCCCTGGAGCATCACCCCGTTGACGAGGAACATCGTCACCGGCTCCTGCTGGCGGCGCACCGCGCTCAGGAAGATTTCCTGCAGTACGGGGTTCTTGCTGCCGTTATCCGACACGCTGTCGATGATCGGCGACAGGTCGACATTGCCCGTCGGCATGATCGTCGAGATGGCGTGCTTGTAGATAAGCTGCGACTGGCCGTCGCGGCGCAGCAGGACCGAAAAATTATCGAACCAGGTCACGATTCCCTGGAGCTTCACGCCCTTGACGAGGAACATCGTCACCGGCGTCTTCGCGCGGCGGAGGGCGTTGAGGAACTGGTCCTGGAGCGAGGTCTGTTTGTCGGCCATCGGTCGATCCCTTGTTCTTGGCGGGAATTACCCGCTGCGCGCCGCTTTGCACGGCGTCGGTCGCGCGCCACGACGGCGCGTGACGCCAAGGTAGGGACGACGGGGCCGGGCGTCCAGCGCCCGCCCTCAATCCTCGCGCGTTTCGGTGATACCGAGCAGCTTCAGTTTGCGGTGGAGGGCCGAACGCTCCATGCCGATGAAGCTCGCCGTCCGGCTGATATTGCCAGAAAAGCGCCGGATCTGAACCCGCAGATATTCGCGCTCGAACGTTTCGCGCGCCTCGCGAAGCGGCGTGCCCATGATCGCGCTCGCGCCGATTCCGCCGCCGTCGCGGCTGGTCTGAAGCACTTCCGGCGGCAACAGGTCGAGGTCAATACGGCCGATCCGGTCGCCGGGGGCAAGGATCACCGTGCGCTCGACCACGTTGCGAAGCTGGCGCACATTGCCCGGCCATTCATAGCTTTGGAGCGCGACCATCGCATCGGGGGCGACCTCCGGCGTCGGTACGCGGCGGTCAGTGGCATAGCGGGCGACGAAATGCTCGACCAGCGGCGGAATGTCCTCGCGCCGGTCGGCGATCGGCGGAATGACAACGGGGACGACGTTCAGACGATAATAGAGGTCCTCGCGGAACCGCCCCTCCCCGATCTCGACCATCAGGTCGCGGGCGGTGGCGGAGACAACGCGGACGTCGACTTTGACCACGCGCGTGCCGCCCACGCGGGTGAAGCTCTGGTCGGTCAGAACGCGCAGGATGCGCGCCTGCGTCGCGACCGGCATGTCGGCGATCTCATCGAGGAACAGCGTCCCGCCATGCGCTTGTTCGAGCAGGCCGGGGCGGACGAGGTCGCCCGCTTCTTCGACGCCGAACAGTTCCTCCTCGACGCGCTCGGGCGTCATCCGCGCCGCGCTGACGATCACGAATGGCGCGCCCGCGCGCTGGCTCCACGCGTGGAGCAGGCGCGCCGCCACTTCCTTGCCGACCCCCGGGCCACCGGAAATCAGCACGCGGCTGCCGGTCTGCGCGACGCGCTTCAGGGTCGCGCGGACCGTGTTGATCGCCGCCGAGCTGCCGGTGAGGTCCGTATCGCGGCCGGCACTGGCACGCAGATCCTCGACCTCGGCGCGCAGCCGTTCGGTCTCGGTCGCGCGCTTGACAAGGAGGAGCAGCCGCTCTGCCTCGAACGGCTTCTCGATGAAGTCGGACGCTCCGCGGCGGATCGCCGCGACCGCGGTGTCGAGGTTCCCGTGGCCCGAAATGACCAGCACGGGAAGCGAGGGATCGCGCCGCTTGATCTCCTCCAGCAACTCCAGCCCGTCGAGGCGGGAGCCGTGCAGCCACACGTCGAGCAGGACAAGGCTGGGCCGCCGCATCGCGATTGCCTCGAGCGCCGCGTCGCTGTCGCCGGCCGAGCGCGTGTCGTAGCCCTCGTCCTCCAGCACGCCGGCCACCAGCTCACGAATGTCGCGTTCGTCGTCGACGACGAGGATATCGAGGGTCATGGGTTCGGGTTCCGGGTACGGGTCAACATGAGGAAACGGTCATCGTCGGTCGGTGCGGGCGTTGCCTCGGCATCCTCGGGCGCGGCGAGCGGTTCGAGTGCGCGCGCGTCGAAGGCGAGCGTGACGACCGTGCCGCCGCCGGGCCGGTCGGCGAAGCCGACGGTGCCCATATGCTCCTCGGCGATCTTCTTGACGATCGCGAGGCCGAGGCCGGTGCCGCGGCTGCGCGTGGTCATATAGGGCTCGACGATACGGTCGCGCTCGACCGGCAGGCCGACGCCATTGTCGGCGATCGACAGCGTGACGCGGCACCGGCCTCGGCCTCGCGATCGTCAAGAAGATCGCCGAGGAGCATATGGGCACCGTCGGCT
>CAJYIX010000039.1 GCA_913775315.1 uncultured Sphingomonas sp.
CGACGAGGGCCTTGGCTTCGGTCAGGCCGAGCGAGGTGATCGCGCGGACCTCCTTGATGACGTTGATCTTCTTGCCACCGTCGCCGGTGAGGATCACGTCGAACTCGGTCTTCTCTTCGACCGGGGCAGCGGCGGCGCCGCCACCGGCGGGCGCAGCGGCGACGGCCGCAGCGGCCGAGACGCCCCACTTCTCTTCGAGCATCTTCGAGAGCTCGGCGGCCTCGAGGACGGTCAGTTCGCTCAGCGACTCAACGAGCGCGTTCAGGTCAGCCATGGTAAACTCCAATTCTGAATGGGTTGAATGTGGTCAGTGTCCGGACCCGCCTGAAATTCAGGCGGCGTCCTTTTCCGCATAGGCGCTGAGCACGCGGGCGATCTGTGCCGCCGGTGCCTGCGTAATGGTCGCCAGCTTGGTCGCGGGCGCCTGCACCAGGCCGATGAGCTTGGCGCGCAGTTCGTCCAGCGACGGCAGCGACGCCAGCGCCTTGATGCCTTCCGCGTCGAGCACCTGCTTGCCCATCGCGCCGCCGACGATCTCGAGCTTGTCGTTCGTCTTGGCGAAATCCGACACGACCTTGGCGGCCGCGACCGGATCGGTCGAGGTGGCGAGTGCGACGGGACCGGTCAGCAGGTCGGAAATACCTGCGTACTCGGTGCCCTCGAGCGCGATCTTGGCAAGGCGGTTCTTGCTGACCTTGTAGCTCGCACCGGCTTCGCGCATCTTGTTCCGGAGCTGCGTCGACTGGGCGACGGTAAGCCCCAGGTTGCGGGTGACGACCACCACGGCAACCTCGTTGAAGGTGCGGTTCAGCTCGGCAACGGCTTCGGTCTTTTGCGAACGATCCATGCCGGTCTCCTCACAATGGACCCCATCGGGGTCCGGTTACGTCGAGGATCGGGCGGCTGCCCGGTCCCCTCGTCCAAGGGGGCATGGTCGTCATGGCCGGACACTGCCCGGCGGCTGACCCGATCCGCGAACGGACCGGCAGAAACACATTCCCCGTCTCGGCAGGATATTAAGACGGGCGAACCCCATCCCCTGCTGTCTCGGACGGACGCCGTGTCCCCAAATCGGGTACCCGGCGAAGCGCGGGCCATTAGCGGATCGGCCGCGGGAGTCAACCCGTCAGCGAACCTCGCGGCCGACCGGGTACAGGAGGTAGCGGTCGTCATAGTACGGCGTCCGCTCGTAGAACCAGGCCAGCCGCGCCTGTCCGTCGGCGGCGAATTTCGGATCGGCGGCCAGCTTCGCCTCGAACGCCGCCTTCAGCTTCGGGTCCCGCGCCAGCATCGCGTCGGCGAGCGGAGCGATCGCGTACCCCTCGATATATTCGGTCCGCATGAGCATCGCGGGCGTCAGGTTCCAGGCCACCGCCCCATCCGCGCTCTCGGGCTCGAGCAGCGCGGCGGCGACGAGGGCGAGCGGCTGGTCGGCGGTCACGCGGACCGAGCCAGCAGGCATCATCACGCGGCGGCGCTCGTGCACGATCCGGCCCGACAGCGGCACCCGCCCCTCGTTCGCCGCCGCCAGCTTCGGGTCGAGCACGCGCGCCATGTCGAGCTCGATCTCGCGCGGGCGGTCGATCATCTCCATCTTCAGGCCCTGAAGCCCGGCAACCTTCTGGATCGCGGTCGCGCTTGCCGGGATCCACCATGCGCGGGGCAGCGTCACCCGGGCGGCGGGCGACTGGCCCATCACCGGCACCTGCATCGTCACCGGCCGCCCGGTCCAACGCACCTCGTCCCGCCCGGACGCGGGGGAGCGATAGGTCTCCTGCGCGATCCCCTTGAACGCCATTGTGAACAACGGCTTCGGATCATCCTTCCACTCGGTGACCATCGTCGTCGGCCGCGCCGACCGATCGGCGGCAATCGCCTTTCGCAGCGCCGCCGCCTCGTCGCCCGCGGTCTTCAGCGCCGTCTCGATGAAGACATAGGTGCCGAGCACGCGGCGGCGATAGTTCTTCAGGCTGTGCGTCTCGAGCAGCACCGTCGGCACGCGCGCCACGTCGCCCCAGCCGTTCGAGAAGCGCGGGGCATCGGCATTGTGCGCGATCCCCTTGGCAAGCGCGCGATTGTCTAGCGCGTCGATATAGAGCGACGGCACATGCCCCGCCGCCGTTAGCTCGCGGTCGAACGCGGGGCGCAGCCGCGTGTCGAGCCAGCGCCCGATCGCCGGGCTCGCCGCATATTGCCCATAGAGCCCGTTGAAATCGTAAGTGATGTCATACTGGTAATCGATCCCGTCGGTGACGTGCAGGTCGAGGTAGAGCACTGGATCGAGCCGCCGGATCAGCCCGAGCATCGCCTGCATCTCCGGCGCATCGGCCTTCAGGTAATCGCGGTTGAGGTTGAGGTTCTGGGCGGTCGTGCGCCACCCCTGCACCATCGGCCCGCGCTGGTTCGGGCGGCTGTAGCGTGAGGCGCGCTCATGCCCGTCAACGTTGAAGATGGGGACGAGCACCAGATCCGCCCTGTCGAGCAGCGCCGCCTTGCCGCCGAATGCAATGTCGCGAAGCAGCATCAGGCCGGCGTCCTTGCCGTCGATCTCGCCCGCATGGATACCCGCCTGCGCCAGGACGACGGGCTTGCCTGGCCCCTTGCTCGCGCGGATGAAGAACAGGTCGCGCCCCTCCGGACTGCGCCCGAACACCTCGAGCTTCAGGAGCGGCGAGGCGGCGACCAGCTTCTCGGCAAACGCCCGCGTCGCGGCGTAATCGGGCGTGCGGTCGAAGTTCGCGGCTTCAGCCGGCGTGATCCAGCGGCTGCCGGGCCGGGCGACCAGCGCCTCGCTTGCCCCCCGCCACGGCATCTCGGGCGGGAGCGGCGCCATGTCCTGTGCGGCGGCGGGGATGGCGATCAGGGTGGCGAGGGTCAGGAGCATTCGCATCCGCGGGGCATAGCGGGCGCGACACGGCGCGCAAATGGCTCACCGCATCAGGCCCACATTTCGGCGAGCTTGCTCAATTAAGGGGATAGCGGATTGCATAAATTCGGCGGAGACTGATCCCCGCCCAGCGAGCGGGTTTAGCTCCCTTTCATCCGCTCGGTTGGGCGCAAAGCTGCGTATCGGTTAATGATCCGTTCGGATTTTCGCGATATAGCGGCCAAGTGGCGGGCGCGATCCAACGGACAGCAAACCCGGATCGCGCCCGCTTTCTTGCGCGCTAGCCCAGCGCCGCCCCCACCCAGAACAACCATGCCGCCGCCGCCAGCAGCGTGCCGAGCGGCAATCGCGAATCGCCCCGCATCCGCGCCGCAACCGCCCAGGCCAGGCCGATGACGCACGCCGCCAGCAACACGCCGGGCAGCGCCCGCCAGCCGAGCCATAGCCCGATCGCGCCGAAGAGTTTGGGATCGCCCCCGCCCAGCCCCATCCGCCCGCGCATCCGGCGATAGAGCGCGGCGACCAGCCACAGCACGCCGAACCCAGCGACCCCGCCGATCAGCCGCTCCATCCAAGTCGGCGGCAGGCCGGCCGCGCCGCTCGCCAGACCTCCCAGCGCCAACGCCGCGACCAGCCGGTTCGGCAGCCAGAAGGCGGCAAGGTCGATCGCCCCGAGCGCCAGCAACAGCCAGCCGAAGACGGCGCCGGCGACCCCCTCGATCCCCGGCGCGACGACCCCGGCGATGATCCCGATCACTAGCCCCAGCAGCTCGACGACGAAGTGCGACCGCCCGATCCGGGCCGCGCAATGTCGGCAGCGACCGTGGAGGATCAGGAAGCTGAGCAGCGGCACCAGTTCCCGCGCTCGCAATTCGGCCCCGCACGCGTCGCAGCGGGACCGCCCGTTCGCGCGCGCCCCCGCCGGCCAGCGGATCGCGATGACCGCGATGAAGCTGCCGAACACCGCGCCCACAACGCCGAGCAGCACGGGCCAGAGGAGCGGCGGGACCATCGCCCGCCCCTACCCGTCCCACCCCGCGCTCGCCAAGGTTTCAATCGTCACCAATCGCGCCTAGATCTCCGGCAAAGCAAATCCCGGAGAGCCACCATGTCCGCCGATCCCGTCGTCATCGCCAGCTATGCCCGCACGCCGATGGGGAGCTTTCAGGGATGCCTGACCGGCGCGACCGCGACCGAGCTGGGCGCGGCGGCGGTCGGCGCGGCGGTCGAGCGTGCGGGGCTGAAGGGCGAGGCGATCGAGCGCATCTACATGGGCTGCGTCCTGCCCGCCGGGCTCGGTCAGGCGCCCGCGCGTCAGGCGGCGCTCGGCGCGGGCCTTCCGCAACATGTCGAGGCGACGACGGTCAACAAGATGTGCGGCTCCGGCATGCAGGCGGCGATCATGGCGGCCGAGGCGCTGGCGGCGGGCAGCGCCGACTGGATCGTCGCGGGCGGCATGGAGAGCATGACCAACGCGCCCTATTTGTCGCTGCGCCACCGCGGCGGCGCGCGGATCGGTCACGACGTGCTCAGGGATCACATGTACCTCGACGGGCTGGAAGACGCGTACGAACCCGGCCGCCTGATGGGCAGCTTCGCCGAGGAGACCGCGGCCGAATATCAGTTCACGCGGGCCGCGCAGGACGAGTTCGCGATCACCAGCCTCGAGCGCGCGCAAAAGGCGCAGACGAGCGGCGCGTTCGACCGCGAGATCGTGCCGGTCGAAGTGAAGGGCCGAAAGGGCGTGGACACCGTCCGCCTCGACGAACAGCCTGCGCGCGGCGACGTCGCCAAGATCCCGACGCTCAAGCCCGCCTTTTCGAAGGACGGCACGATCACCGCCGCCAACGCCTCCTCAATCAGCGACGGTGCCGCCGCACTCGTCATGACGCGCGCGTCGCTGGCCGAGAAGTTCGGCCTGACCCCGGTCGCCCGCGTCGTCTCGACCGCCGCCCACGCGCACGCGCCCGCCCGCTTCACTACCGCGCCCGTCTTCGCGATGCGAAAGGCGCTGGAAAAGGCCGGCTGGCAGACCGGCGACGTCGACTTGTTCGAGGTGAACGAGGCGTTTGCCGTCGTCGCCATGATCGCGATGCGCGACCTGTCGATCGGTCACGACGTGCTCAACGTCCATGGCGGCGCCTGTGCGCTCGGCCATCCGATCGGCGCATCGGGCGCGCGGGTCCTCGCAACCCTTCTCTCGGCGCTCCAAACCCACGGCCAGAAGCGCGGCCTCGCCTCCCTCTGCATCGGCGGGGGCGAGGCGACGGCGATGGCAGTGGAATTGATCTGAGCGCTTAAAAAAGGCTTGGTTGTTGCCGCGCCCCCGCCTCGCGCGGGGCGCGGCGATATCCCGCCTGACGGTCGAGCAGCGGCAGTTTGGGGATTCGGCCGGCGAATACATCATCGAGCGTGAGGATTTGAATGCGCGGGTAGCTTTCGTTTGTGATCGGATCGGTCCAGATGCCCGCCGCGGCCGCTTCGCGCGCCATGTCGCGCGAGGGCGCCGCGACGGAGACGAAAATGCCGATGTCGGCTTTTTCGCGCTCCAGAACGCCGCACAGATCGCGCACCATGGCGACCCCGACGTTCCGCCCGGTCTTGACGGAGATGATTGCCGCCGCGGTGCCGGCTCTCCCGGCGCCGACCGCATTCCGCGTGTAGTAGATATAGCCGTCGATACCGCGATCGGCCCCCTTCCGCCCCCCGCGATAAGGCTGGCCCCCGATCTTCTGCGTGATCCAGTATTGGAATTGATAAGGCTCGACGGCAGCAAGGTGGCGAGCGTCGTCGAGGCCGCTGGGCTCGCCGATGATATTGAAGTTGATGTCCGGGAACGCCTCCATCAACCGACGCTGGATCAGGCCGATCGACAGATAGGTTATGTCGATACCAACCCAGTGCCGCCCGAGCTTTTGCGCGGCATGGACCGCCGTGCCGCATCCGCAGAACGGGTCGAGGACGACATCGCCCGGATTGGACGAGGCCGCGACGATGCGTTCGAGGAGGGCGATCGGCTTTTGCGTCGGATAGCCGAGTCGCTCCCGGCCGGAGACCGATGGCAGATCGTCCCAATCATTCTGGAGCGGCACGCCAAGCTGTTCGTCGAGGTAGCGCTTGTATTCTGGCATCCCTGACGATGTGTAGACGAGCCGGCCTTCCCGGGCGAAGCGGGTCATGTTGGCGCGAGAAAAGGCCCAGAAGCGCCCTTTGTAGGGTGGTACCTGTCGATACTCCCAGCCGTCCTTCGGCGTCTCGAACTCTGCGTCGATGTCGGCTTCCCACCCGCCGCCCACCATACGTTTGACTGGCCATCCATAGGATACATCGCCGCCCGGCTTGGCGGCGGTCAGGTCGCCCCGACGATAGCAGCGACCTTCGGGATCGATGTGGCGATAGGCGCTGTCGGCATAACTGTGATCGTAGGCCGTATATTGCCAGTTCCACGTCCATTCGTTACCCTTGGTGTAGAACAGAATGGTGTCGCGGATATTGCCGTACTGAGCGCGACCTTGGCGCGCGTCGTTGTGCGCGAACGATCGCCGCCAACTGATTTCCGAGCGGAAGTTTCGGGGGCCAAACAGGCCGTCCAGCAAGAGCTTCAGATAGTGGCTCGCCGTGGGATCGCAGTGGAGATAGAGGCTGCCCGTCGGCTTGAGAACACGGTGAAGTTCGATCAGGCGAACCGCCATCATCGAAAGATAGGCCATCATGTCGTTCTGGCCGACGAAGCATTGCATCGATCGCAGCAGTTCGGCGATATCCGACCGACCGCTTCGGATCACCTCATGATAGGCGTTGGCCGCTTCCGTCCCGTAGCGCCAGGTATCCTCGAACGCCTCGATCTGGCCGTCGGCGGCTGCTCCGGTCGGCGACCTGAATAAGATGTTGTAGTTGGCGTTCGAATTAAACGGGGGATCGAGATAAACCAGATCGACAGACTCGTCGGCGACATAGTCCCGCAAGATCGATAGATTGTCGCCATAGAATAGCTGGTTGAGCGACACCATCGACCTGCCCCGCCTCTGATAGAGAGGCCGGAACTTTACACTTTCAAAAAGAGAACATATATCGAACTCCATCCGATTCGGCTCTGACTGTTGAACGTGTGATTATCCTCGGACGTCCATCAGAGCGGCGCGACCTCAACTTTCACCTGATCGGTTCGATCTCCCGCCTCACGCCGAAATACCGAGGTTTCCGAGGAGCCTAGCAATGTCCGAAACGGAGCACTTCCGCGACCGGCTGGGTGACCGCACTACCCTTGAAGCGCGGTGGCTCGACCTCACGCGCCGGATCCTGCCGGCCCTAGCGCCCGAACGCCGCTGGCCGGTGCGCGCCGATCACTGTTTCCAGCGCATCCTGCTCGACAACGCGTTCGGGGGCGTGTGGTACGACCATGTACCCCGGCGCCCCGCCTACGCCCATGCGGATACCGCCGCGCTCGCCCGCGCGGTCGCGCTCGGCGAGGCGGCGGTTACAGGCGACGCCGACCTTATCGACCTCAACCGCCAGTCGCTCGTCTGGCGGGGCAAGCGCCCCTCGTAACGGCGTGTTGCTGATCCTATCTCTCGCTCTGGCCCTCGCCCCGGAACGAAGCTAGAACGGATCGCATGACCCTCACTCACATCAGCGTGCGCGGCGCGCGCGAGCATAATCTCAAGGACGTCGATATCGACATCCCGCGCGACACGCTGACGGTCATCACCGGCCTGTCGGGCAGCGGCAAGTCGTCCCTCGCCTTCGACACCATCTATGCCGAGGGGCAGCGGCGGTACGTCGAATCGCTGAGCGCCTATGCGCGCCAGTTCCTCGAGATGATGCAGAAGCCCGACGTCGACCATATCGAGGGTCTGTCGCCGGCGATCTCGATCGAGCAGAAGACGACCAGCCGCAACCCGCGTTCGACCGTCGCGACGGTCACCGAAATCTACGATTACATGCGCCTGCTCTGGGCCCGTGTCGGCATCCCCTATTCGCCTGCCACCGGCCTGCCGATCGCGGCGCAGACGGTCAGCCAGATGGTCGACCGCGTGCTGGCGCTGCCCGAGGGGACTCGCCTGCTCCTCCTCGCCCCCGTCGTGCGCGGCCGCAAGGGCGAGTATCGCAAGGAACTGGCCGAGTGGCAGAAGGCGGGCTTCCAGCGCGTCCGCATCGACGGCGAAACGTACCTGATCGAGGAAGCCCCGACCCTCGACAAAAAGTACAAGCACGACATCGAAGTGGTGGTCGACCGTCTGGTCGTGCGCGAGGATATCGCCACCCGGCTGGCCGAGAGTTTCGAGACGGCACTGAAGCTGGCCGAGGGGCTCGCCTATGTCGACCTGACCGACGGCGTCGTGCCGGGGCGCGAGAACGAGGCGACCGACGCGGGCGCGATGAAGGGCGCGGGTATTCCCCCAAACCGCATCGTGTTCAGCGAGAAGTTCGCCTGCCCCGTCTCGGGCTTCACCATTCCCGAGATCGAGCCGCGCCTGTTCTCGTTCAACGCGCCGCAGGGGGCCTGCCCGGCGTGCGACGGGCTTGGCGAGCGGCTGGAGTTCGACCGCGACCTCGTCGTCCCCAACCACGACCTGTCGATCAAGAAGGGCGCGGTCGTCCCCTGGGCCAAGTCGAATCCGCCCAGCCCCTATTATATGCAGGTGCTCGGCAGCCTCGCACGCGAGTTCGGGTTTAGTCTCGATACTCCGTGGAAGGACCTGTCGTCCGAGCATCAGGCGGTGATCCTGACGGGGACGAAGGGCAAGGCGGTGACGCTGACCTTCATCGACGGACGCAAATCCTATGACGTGAAGAAGCCGTTCGAGGGCGTCATCGGCAACCTCAATCGCCGGATGCTCCAGACCGAGAGTGCGTGGACGCGCGAGGAGCTGTCCAAATACCAGGCCGCGCACCCGTGCGAGACCTGCGGCGGCGCGCGGCTGAAGCCCGAGGCGCTGGCGGTCAAGATCGCCGGCACCGACATCAGCGCGATCACCCGTCTGTCGGTGCTCGACGCACTCGACTGGTACAAGTCGCTGCCCGACAAGCTGACCGACCAGCAGCGCGAGATCGCCCGCGCGATCCTGAAGGAGATCGACGAGCGGCTGGGCTTCCTCAACAATGTCGGTCTCGATTACCTCAACCTCAACCGCACGTCGGGCACGCTGTCGGGCGGCGAGAGCCAGCGCATCCGGCTGGCGTCACAGATCGGCAGCGGGCTGTCGGGCGTGCTCTACGTCCTCGACGAGCCGTCGATCGGCCTCCATCAGCGCGACAACGACATGCTGCTCGCTACGCTCCGGCGCCTTCGCGACCTCGGCAACACCGTGCTCGTCGTCGAGCATGACGAGGATGCGATCCGCACCGCCGACTATGTGATCGACATGGGGCCGGGCGCGGGCGTCCACGGCGGCGAGATCGTCGCCAAGGGCACGCTGAAGCAGATCCTGAAGGCCAAGGGCAGCGTCACCGCCGATTATCTGAACGGTACGCGCGAGGTCGCGGTGCCGGCCAAGCGGCGCAAGGGCAACAAGAAGAAGCTGACCGTCCACAATGCGACCGCCAACAATCTGACCGGCGTCACCGCCTCGATCCCGCTGGGCACCTTCACCTGCGTCACCGGCGTGTCGGGATCGGGCAAGTCGAGCTTCACGATCGACACGCTCTATGCCGCCGCCGCGCGCACGCTGAACGGCGCGCGCGTGTTGATGGGCAAGCACGACAGGATCACGGGCCTCGAGCATTGCGACAAGGTCATCGACATCGACCAGTCGCCGATCGGCCGCACCCCGCGCTCGAACCCCGCCACCTATACGGGCGCCTTCACGCAGATCCGCGATTGGTTCGCCGGCCTGCCCGAGGCGCAGGCGCGCGGCTACAAGCCGGGCCGCTTCAGCTTCAACGTCAAGGGCGGGCGGTGCGAGGCGTGTCAGGGGGACGGCGTGCTCAAGATCGAGATGCACTTCCTCCCCGACGTCTATGTCACCTGCGACGTGTGCCACGGCGCGCGCTACAATCGCGAAACGCTGGAGGTGAAGTTCAAGGGCAAGTCGATCGCCGACGTGCTCGACATGACGGTCGAGGACGCGGTGGAGTTCTTCAAGGCCGTCCCCCCGATCCGCGAAAAGATGGCGATGCTTGCCGAAGTGGGCCTCGGCTACGTCAAGGTCGGCCAGCAGGCGACGACGCTTTCGGGCGGCGAGGCGCAGCGCGTGAAGCTCGCCAAGGAACTGGCGCGTCGGTCCACGGGCCAGACGCTCTACATCCTCGACGAGCCGACCACCGGCCTGCATTTCGAGGATGTGCGCAAGCTCCTCGAAGTGCTCCACGCGCTGGTCGACCAGGGAAACACCGTGGTGGTGATCGAGCACAACCTTGACGTCATCAAGACCGCCGACTGGCTGATCGATCTCGGCCCAGAAGGCGGCGTCAAGGGCGGCGAGATCGTCGCGGTCGGCACGCCGGAAGAGGTGGCGAAGGAGCCGCGCAGCTATACCGGGCGCTACCTCGCGCCGCTTCTGGCGCGCGGGGGGAGCGAGGCGGTCGCAGCCGAATAAGGCTTTCGCTCGAAAACCTGCTATTGCGACTTGCTCTCAAAAGAGTTGCGGGTCATAAGGCGGCATGCTCAGCCGCCGCCGTCTTTCATGCTGACCACAACTCTTCTCCTGCTCGCCGCGGCAGGCACGGTCGCGCTGCGCTTCGCCTGGGATGCGCGGGAACCGGCGCAGCTCCGGCTGACGTTGGCCGGGTGGGCGGCGATCGGGGCGGCGCTGGCGGTTCTTGTCGCTCGCGACGGCGCGTGGGGGCTGGCGATGGGCACCCTCCCCGTCACGCTCGTCGCCTTCCTTTTTCTGCTGCGCGAGGCAATCGCCTCCACCGCCCCGACCCGCGCTGCCCGCATTGTCGAGACCGAGCCGAGCGTCCGTCTCCACGCCGCCGACTGGCGCGACGTGGGCCGGCGCGTCGCGATCTTCCTGATCGCCGTGCCCATCGCCGGCGCCGTCTCGCTGCTCGTCGGCCTCGCGCTTGCCGCTGCGGCGCGAGCGTCCGGGGCTGTGGAGGCGGACACGATCACGACCGCGCTGTTCGTCACGCCGCTGGTCTGGAGCGTGCTCGGGGTCGTCCTGCTGCTCCAGCCGCGCGCCGCCCCGATGCTGAGGACGCTCGCCGCGATCGGCGCGGTTTCGGGCGCGACCTTCTGGCTGCTCGGCTGAGGATCGACAGATGCGCTTTCCCTCCGCCGATCTCGTCCGCCGCGCGCTGTCGGGCCATGCCGCGATCGGGCTGCTCGCGGGCGGGCTGCTCTATCTCATCTGCCTGTCGGGCACGATCGTCGTGCTGCGCGAGGAGATCCAGCGCTGGGAACAGCCCAACGTCGCCGAAGCGAGCGTGATGACGCCGGGCGCGCTCCAGAACGCCGCGCGCAACGTGCTGGCGAGCGAGGCGGGCAAGAAGCCGACCGAGCATTTCTACATCCGCCTGCCCAACGGCGCGCTGCCCCGCGCGGTCGTCACGACCGACAACCAGGCGGTCTATGTCGACGGCACCGGCGCGATCGCGGACAAGGAGGCGCATGGCTGGACCGAGTTCCTCATCAACCTTCACGTCTATCTGCACGTCCCCGGCACGCTCGGCCTGACCATCGTCGGGGCACTGGGCGTCATGATGACCGCACTGACGCTGGGCGGGGTGCTCGCGCATCCGCGCATCTTTCGCGATGCGTTCCGGCTGCGGGCGCGGGGGCAGAAACAGTTGGCACTCGCCGATTGGCACAACCGGCTGGGCGTCTGGACGCTGCCGTTCGGCCTCGCGCTCGCGCTCACCGGCGCGATGATCGGGCTGGCGGGTGTCGGCTTCTGGGCGGTCGCGAACCAGTGGTATGGCGGCGATATGGAAAAGGCCTATGCCCCGATCTTCGGCGGCGAGCCCGCGCATGTCGAGGGCAAGGCCCCGCTCGCCCGCATCGACCGGGCGATGGCGAACCTGACCGCCGCCCACCCGGATGTCGAACCGAGCTACGTCATCCTCCACGAACCCGGCACGCGCGGCCAGTATCTGACGATCCTCGCCAAGCATCCGCGCCGGCTGATCTATGGCGAGACCTATGCCTTCGATGCCGACGGCCAACCCACCCACAAGGTGGGCCTGAGCGACGGGCCGATCGGGCAGCAGTTCGCCGCCTCCACCTATGACCTGCATTTCGGCTCGTTCGGCGGGTGGCCGGTGCGGGTCGTCTATTTACTGCTCGGCGCGGCGGTGACGGCGATCTGCGGCACGGGCATGTCGATCTGGCTGGTGAAGCGCCGCCAGCGCGGGCGTGCCAGCCCGCGGCTAGAGGCGATGTGGGCGGCGACTTTGTGGGGATCGCCGCTCCTCCTGATGATCGCACTGGCGGCGCGCGCGGTGCTGGGACCGGAGGCACCGATGGTGGCGCTGTTCTGGATCGGCCTCGCACTGCTGATCGCCGCCGGCATCCTCGTACCACGGGCACAGGCATGGGCGCGGTCGCTGCGTCTCGCGCTCGGCCTGTCGATGGCGGCGGCGGGGGCGATCCACCTGTCGATGATGGAAAGCGCGATCCTGCCGCTCTATCTCCTCGACCTGTCGCTGCTCGCCATGGGCGGGTGGTTCTTGTGGCCGGCGCTGCGGCAGTGGCGCCCGGACCGCGCGCCCGAAATGGCGCCCGCCGAATAAGGGATTGCAGGGCCGGCCTGCCCCGATTAGCCCGATGCACGCCGGCCCCGTAGCTCAGTTGGATAGAGCAAGTGCCTTCTAAGCACTAGGTCGCAGGTTCGAACCCTGCCGGGGTCGCCAGCCACTTCATCTAGGGGGTGCGTTTCGGCGCGCGGCCTGCTAGGGGGCGCGGCATATGACAGGTTTCAAACTCCCCGATTTCGACGATCGCCGCAAGGCGTCGCAGGCCGCCAAGCTCGAAGCGCTCGCCAAGCTGCGCAAGGCCAAGGCCGAAACGACCGCCCCCGCCGCCCCGGCCGATCCCGATGCCAAGTCGTCGCGAGAGATCGCCGCCGAGGAGCGCCGCGCCGCCCACCGCGCCAAGATCGAGGCGGACAAGGCCGCGCGCATCGCCGCGCGCGAAGCCGCCGCAGAGGCGAAGGCCAACCAGAAGGCGCCGCTGACCCCCGAGGAGCAGAAGGCGGCCCGCGACGCGCGCTATGCCGCGCGCAAGGCACGCAAGGGCAAGTGACCCCGCGCGAGCTGATCGGCACCGCCGAGGTGCCGGGCGGCCCGCCGCTTCGGCTGTTCAGGCGGAACGACGATTTCATGATCGTCCTCGACCGCAACGAGCTGATGAGCACGCGCATGAGCGGGTCGGAAGTCGCGCTCGGCACGCTGACGTGCGAGCCGCTGGCCGGCCACCCGGCCCCGCGGGTGCTGATCGGCGGGTACGGTATGGGCTTCACGCTGCGCGCCGTTCTCGGCCTGCTAGGGCCGAAGGCGGCGGTCGTCGTGGCCGAGCTGGTACCCGGCATCATCGAATGGGCGCGCGGGCCGATGGCGGCGCTGACCGCTGGCTGCCTCGACGACCCGCGCGTCGAACTGCAGATGCGCGACGTCGGTGAGGTAATACGCGAGGGCGCCGGGCGGTTCGACGCGATCCTGCTCGACGTCGACAACGGCCCTGACGGACTGACGCGCGAGGCGAACGAGGGGCTCTACGCGCCCGCCGGTCTTTCGGCTGCGCGCCGTGCGTTGCGGCCCGGCGGCGTGCTTGCCGTCTGGTCCGCCGCGCCCGATCCGGCGTTCACGCGTCGCCTGCTCAAGGCCGGCTTCACGACCGAGGAAGTGCGCGTCAAGGCGCGCGAGAACGGCAAGGGCGCGTCGCACATGATCTGGCTCGCCCGCCCGCGCACGGGCTGACCCGGTGGCGAAGCGGCGGCGATACCTGACCGCGACAATGCCCGACGGCTACGTCAAGACGATCGGGCCGACCGCCGCGCCCTTCACCCATTACTGGCGGATCGTCGCCGATCTGGGCGGCGGCCGGACCGAGGTCTTCTGGGGCCATGCCAAGTCGCTCAGGGAAGCGACGGGCAAGCGCGCCGCGCTGGACGAGGCGGCGCGCCAGCGCGGCTGGGCCGGCCATTTGTTCGAGGTTGTCGAGCTGACCGAATCCTTCGAGCCGCCGGCTTAAGCTAACGGCACCCGCATACGTATTTTACCGCTACCAAATGGCCGCGTTCTGGGGGAGTGTTGGCGGCAAGCCCGGCGAACGACCGGCGCGGTTCAGGCGGGAGAGGCGATGATGGCGATTAAGCACGAAGTCACGAGGCACGGTACGACCCGGCGCGAGGCGCTGATGTTTTCGGCTGGCGCCGCGATCGTCGCGGCAATGCCCGCCGCCGCCGCCCCCGCCGCCGGCCTCAATGCGATCGCCGGCAAGCGCGGGCTGCGGTTCGGCTCGGCCGTGGCCTGGTGCCCGCCGGGGGCGGATCGCGGCGGCGTCGGCAACCCGCGCTATACCGCGCTGCTGGAGCGCGACTGCGGTATCCTCGTCGCGGAAAACGAGATGAAGTGGCAGCGGCTGCGCCCCACCCCCACGACCTTCGACTTCGAGCGCGCCGACGCCATCGCCGCCTTTGCCAAGTCTAGGGGCATGGCGATGCGCGGCCACACGCTGCTCTGGCACCAGACCAAGTGGATGCCGCGATGGGAGGCGACCCACGATTTCGGCCCGCGTCCCGCCACCGCCGGCGCAGCGATGCTGACCAACCATATCCAGACCGTGATCGGCCGCTATGCCCCGCGCGTGACGAGCTGGGACGTCGTCAACGAAGCGGTCAATCCCGATGGCAGCGGCCTCTACGAAACCGCGCTGTCGCGCGCGATCGGCGGGGCGGAGGCGACGCTCGACCTCGCCTTTCGCACCGCGCGCGCGGCGGCGCCCGGGGCGCAACTCGTCTACAACGACTATATGAGCTGGGAACCCGACAATGCCCGGCACCGCGCGGGCGTGCTGAAGCTGCTGGAGGAATTCCGCACCCGCGGCACGCCCGTCGACGCGCTCGGCGTCCAGTCGCACCTCGTCACCCAGCCCGGCGGTTCGGTGACGGCGCAGCAGGCGGAGTGGCGCCGCTTCCTCGATGCCGTGACGGCGATGGGCTACAAGCTGGTCGTCACCGAGTTCGACGTGCGCGACAACGGCCTGCCCGCCGACCCGGCCGCACGCGATCGCGCCGTCGCCGATTATGCGCGCGCGTATTTCGACGTGACGCTCGCCTACCCCCAGCTTCGCGACATACTCGCCTGGGGGATGAGCGACCGCTACAGCTGGATCGAGGGGTTCGAGCCGCGCGCCGACAAGGCGCTTCGTCGCCCGACGCTGTACGACCGCGAGTTCAAGCCCAAGCCGGTTCACGCCGCGGTCGCCGCGGCGCTGGCGGCGGCACCCAGACGCTGACGACCAAGACAAAGAAAAGACGGGGGATATGATGAAGAAGACTGCCGCAGCCGCGCTGTCCGCGCTGCTCGCCACCACCGCCCTTGCTCAGGATGCGGGCACGCAGGGCGTCGCACATCCGCAAGCGTGGCCGACCGCCAAGAGCCAGGGTCTGATCGACGCCGCGACCGAGGCGAAGATCACCGCGCTGATGGCGAAGATGACGCTGGAGGAAAAGGTCGGGCAGATGATCCAAGCCGATATCGGCGCGATCAAGCCCGAGGATTTGCGGCAGTATCCGCTCGGCTCGATCCTCGCGGGCGGCAGCTCGCCGCCGCTCGGCAAGCCCGATCGTTCGCCGGGCGCCGACTGGGCCGCGACCGGCCGCGCGTTCGACGCGGTGGCGATGGAGAAGCGCGCCGGCCATACCGCGATCCCGCTGATCTTCGGGGTCGATGCCGTCCATGGCAACAACAACGTCGTCGGCGCCACCCTCTTCCCGCACAATATCGCGCTCGGCGCGGCGCACGACCCCGACCTCATCCGCCGCATC
This sequence comes from uncultured Sphingomonas sp., assembly GCA_913775315.1. Lineage (GTDB taxonomy): Bacteria > Pseudomonadota > Alphaproteobacteria > Sphingomonadales > Sphingomonadaceae > Sphingomonas. Next base: position 15,820 of record CAJYIX010000039.1, read on the forward strand.
GGCGACGCGACAGCGAAGGAAACTGCCGCCGCCGGCATCACCTGGGCATTCGGCCCGACGCTGGCGGTGCCGCAGGACGACCGCTGGGGCCGGACGTACGAGGGCTATTCGGAGGATCCGGCCCTGGTGCGCAGCTATGCCGCGCCGATGATCGAGGGGCTTCAGGGCACACCCGGCCGCGGCCGCATCCAGGACGGGCACGTGGCGGCGAGCGCCAAGCACTTCCTGGGTGACGGCGGGACCAAAGATGGCATCGATCAGGGCAATGACGAGATCGACGAGAAGACGCTGATCGGCATCCATTCGGCCGGCTACCCGCCCGCGATCGATGCCGGCACGATGACGGTCATGGCCTCGTACAGCTCGTGGCAGGGCAAGAAGATGCACGGCAACAAGAGCCTGCTGACCGACGTGCTCAAGGGGCGGATGGGCTTTGCCGGGTTCGTCGTCGGCGACTGGAACGGCCATGGCCAGATCCCCGGTTGTACCAAGGAGGATTGCGCCGCGACCTTCAACGCCGGGCTCGACATGGCGATGGCGCCGGATAGCTGGAAGGGCCTGTTCGACAATACGGTCCGCCAGGCGCGCAGCGGCGTGATCCCGATGGCGCGCATCGACGATGCGGTCCGCCGCATCCTGCGCGTGAAGTTCAAGCTCGGCCTTTTCGACGCGGCACGCCCGTACGAGAATCGCGCCGGCGTGATCGGCAGCGCCGCCCACCGCGCGATCGCGCGCGAGGCGGTGCGCAAGTCGCTGATCCTCCTCAAGAACGACGGCGTGCTGCCGCTCAAGGCGTCGGCGCGCATCCTCGTCGCCGGTAGCCATGCCGACGACGTGGGCCTTCAGGCGGGCGGCTGGACGCTGAGCTGGCAGGGCGACGGCAACAAGCCCGCCGACTTCCCCAACGCCCAGTCGATCTATTCCGGCATTGCCGAGGCGGTGAGGAAGGGCGGCGGCACCACCGAGCTGAACCTCGATGGTCGGTTCACGACCAAGCCCGACGTGGCGGTCGTCGTGTTTGGCGAGATGCCCTATGCCGAGATGCGCGGCGACATCCGCACGCTTGAGTTCCAGGCGGGCGACAAGCAGGCACTGGCGACGCTCAAGCGGCTAAAGGCGGCGGGTATCCCAGTCGTCTCGGTGTTCCTTTCGGGCCGCCCGCTCTGGGTGAACCCGGAGCTCAACCAGTCGGACGCGTTCGTCGCCGCGTGGCTGCCGGGGTCGGAGGGCGGCGGGATCGCCGACGTGCTGGTGGGGGATGCCGCGGGCAAGCCGCGCACAGACTTCACCGGGCGGCTGTCCTATAGCTGGCCCAAGACCGCGGGGCAGTTCACGCTCAACAAGGGGACGCCCGGCTACGACCCGCTCTTCGCGCTCGGCTATGGCCTGTCCTATGCCAAGCCCGGCCGCGTGCCCAAGCTCGGCGAAGTCGCAGGTATCGACGCGAGCCTTGCCAACACAAGCCTGTTCTACACGCTCGGCCGCACCCCCGCGCCGTTCGCGTGGAAGCTGGACGGCGTGACGGCGCAGGCGGTGGACTCGGCGCGGACGCAGGAGGGCGCATCGCTCCTCACCTTCGCGCGCGGCAAGCCGGGAACGGCACGCATTGCCGGCCCGCAGCTCGACCTGACGCGCGAGACCAATGCCGACGTGCTGCTCCAGCTTCAGTACAAGGTCGAGACGGCGCCTGCCGGCCCGGTCCGTCTGTCGCTGGGCAGCGGGAGCGTCAATGCCGCGAGCCTGTTCACCGGGGGCTCCGGGTGGAAGACCGCGCGCGTGCCGCTCAAATGCTTCGCGGCGGCCGGGGGCGACATGGCGAAGGTCGACGTGCCGCTGGCGCTGTCGGCGACCGGGCCGTTCGCGGTGGCGATCGCCGATGCGCGGCTTGTCACCGACCCAGAGGGCGCGGTCTGTCCGAAGTAAGCTGAGCCACCCGCCCCGCTGGCCCTCCCGTCACCCCTGACTTGTTCCGGGGTCCACGGTTCGGCGAGGGCGGCGGCCGTAAGAATATGCGGCACAAAAAAAGGGGCGCATCCGGTCGGTCGGATGCGCCCCTTTTCGCACGGCATCGGATGCGGCCCCGAAGGACCGCATCCGCCCCCTTTAGAAATTGCCGCGCAGGATGAACGAGAAGCGACGGTCGTTGATGAAGTAGGACCGCGGCGCCAGCTGATCGGGATTGCCCGTGTACGCCTGAAGCGTGCGGGTCGATTCGTTGGTCAGGTTCACGCCCTGGACGCCGATCTTGATGTACTTGTTGAGGTTGATGAACGCCGACGCGTCGAGCTGGCCCGTCTCGTCATTGTAGATCGACGTGTACGGGAAGATCACGTCGGCCGCCGTCAGCAGGAAGCGCGAGCGCCAATTATACGCCGCGCGCAGCGACACCGGCCCCTTCTCGTAGAATACCGTCGCGTTGACGTTATGCTTCGACAGCCCCTCCAGCGGCAGGTTACCCGGCGTGATCGGCGATGAATTCGACGGCGTGCCCCCGTTCAGGAACGAATTGGGCAGGCCTTGGCTCTCGATATACGAATAGTTGCCGTTGAAGCCGAGGCCGCTCAGCAAGCCGGGCAGGAAGTCGAACGTCTGCTGGTACGAAACCTCGACGCCCTTGATCTTGCCGGTCCCGTCGAAGTTGGCGGGACCGCGGATCAGCACCGGGATGGTCACGCCATTGCTGGTGATGTTGCGGGTGATGAGCGACGAATAGAAGAAGTTGTCGACCGCCTTGTAGAAGCCGTTGACGGTGATCGACCCGACCCGCGCGAAATACCATTCGAGCGTCGCGTCGAACTGCCAGGCGGTCGCGGGCTTCAGGAACGGATTGCCCGCCGTCGCAGTGGCGGCACCCGAGTTGGGGTCGGTGGTCACGCCGATGAAGTTGCGGATGTTCGCAAGGTCGGGGCGCGTCAGCACCTTCGACACCGCGAACCGGGCGACGAGATCGCGTGACAGGCCGAGCTTCAGGTTGAAGCTGGGCAGGAAGTAATCATAGTCGTTGCGCGCCACGTCGCTGACCGTCTGGCCGGTCGCGAATTGCTGGAGCTGAGCATAGGCTGCAGCACCCAGATTACAGATGCCGCCCGGCCGCGACGGCGGGGTGCCCGCCGGCGCGCCATCCGGCACGCGCGGATCGCAGCGTCCCGTGAAGATCGTCTGGCCGGTGACCGGATCGATCGCCGTCCGGGTGAAGGGATCGACGATCCCCAGCGCCTCCCGTGTCGGCACGCCGATCCGCCCCTCGGAGCGGATGTTCGTCGAGACGTAGCGGACGCCGATATTGCCCGACAGGCGGATGTTGCCGAACAGCGGATCGTCGGACCCGAAGTTCAGCATGGCATAGGCCGCCGCATCCTGCTGGTTCACCGGCTGGATTTCATCGGGCAGATAGGGCGAGCCGGGGATCGCGTTCGGCCGCTCGTTGGCGGGCACCCAGCGGTTGGTCGCGGTGGCGCCGTTCGTGCCGCGCCAGATGTCGTTCTGCGCCTTGAAGAACGTCGCCGACCCCTGATAATCGTTGATGAGGTCGCCGTTATAGTAATAGCCGCCGACCGGTCCCGGCGTTGCACCGCGGAAGAAGTTCGGGAACGCGAAGAAGTCCGACTTCGAGGTGTCGCCCTGGTTGAACGTCACCGGCGCGCCCGACCAGACTTCGCTGATCGCGCCCCAGTTATAGGCTGAATACTTCACCGTCTGGTTGCGCTCCGAATAGCGCGCGCCGAACTTGACGCGGTTCAGGAACGAACCGTCGTCGAACTTGTACGTGAAGTCGCCCTTGATCTGATACTCGGACCCGCGCGAATCCTCGAGGTGATCCATCGCCGCGCGCCAGAACTGGAAATCGCGGTTCTGGAAGTACTGTGCGTCGCTGGCCGCGACCATCGCGGGATTCGGCGTCGCCCAGCTTGCCGCCAGCGTCAGCGGCTTGTGCGGGATGACGACCGGGGTGTTGCCCGTCAGGTCGAGCTCCTGGTCGGCAAAGGTCGAGCCGAACACGCTGACGTCGAGGTTCTCACGACGCGCATAGGTATAGTCAACGTCGAGGTTCATCGACAGCTTTTCGGTCAGCTCGTGCTTCAGGTTGAAGCCGAAGTCCCGAACCTCGTTTTCCTCGAAGACCTGGCGACGCGACAGCGACTGCTGAATGCCGCCGGTGGGGACGGTCGTGGTCGCCGATCCGCTGGATGCCGAGCGCCAGCCGGTGCCCGGCAGCGTGATGTATCCCTTCTGGAACAGGCCGTCGTCACCGAACACATAGTTGCGGGTGGTGCCGGTCGGGCATTCCGCGCGCGTGCCGCCATTCGCCCCATTGGTGTTCTGCTGGCAGCCATAGGGATAGGTGTTGTATTCGGAAAGGTCGGGCGCGCTCTCGAAGGTGTGCTCGCCCCAGGCGTTGGTCGAGTGCGAGCGCAGGAACTGCGCCGCGATCTGGGTGCGCTTGTCGGTGCTTTCCCACTGGAGCGCCAGCGCTTGCCCGTCACGCTTGCGATCGAAGTCCTGGGTACGGAACTGGCCTCCGATCGGGGCATAGAGCGGACCCCGTGCCTGATCGAGCAGGCCATCGGCACCGGTGGGCGTCCCGCCGAAGCCGCACGTGCCCGCCGGGGGCAGGCCCTGCGTATCGCCGGTGCCGGGCAGCGGGTTGCGGCACTGGATGCCGCCGCCGTTGGCGCCCTGCGCGCTGCCGCCGTCACGCGTCTGGATGTTGGTGATCTGGATGCCGTCGGCGCGGCTCTTGATCCGCGAATAAGACAGGTTGGCGAGAATGCCGAACGTACCGATTCCCGTCTCGAACGTGTCGCTGACGAGGAGCGAGGCAGTCGGCGTCCACTTCTTGCGGAAGTCGCCGTAATTGGCCTCGACGCCGCCGCCGATGTGGAAGCCGCGATTGTCGAACGGCTTGCGCGTGTTGAGGTTGACCGTGCCGGCCAGACCGCCCTCGATCAGGTCGGCGGTCGCGTTCTTGTAAATCTCGACCGATCCGAGCAGCTCGGACGGCACGTCGGCGAAATTGAGCGCCTGGCCGCCGATGCCCGCCGCGAACGCGCTGCGGCCGTTGAACTCGGAGCGGACGAAGTTGAGGCCGCGCACGACGACTCCCGAACCTTCGACCGAGAAGTGGTCGGGATCGTTCGATCCGGCGAAGCGGTTGATCGAGACGCCCGGCACGCGCTGAAGCGCCTCGGTCACCGAACGATCGGGCAGCGCGCCGATGTCCTGCGCGGTGATCGCGTCGACGACCGTGTCGGCGTTGCGCTTGATGCTCTGCGCGTTGGCCAGGCTCTGGCGGATGCCGGTAACGACGATGTCTTCGGGCGAACTCTGGTCAGAGGCCGACTGGCCGGCGGGATTATCGGCGGTCGGCGTCGTGGTCGCCCCGTCCTGCGGCTGGGCGGCCGGAGTCGCGCTTCCCGCGGTCCCCTGGCCGGAAGCGGCACCCGTTTGCGCGAATGCCGGGGTTGCGAGCGCAAAGGTGCACACCGCGCCGACCGAAACGCCACACTTCAACAACTTGCCGATTTCGCGCGTCTTGTTACCGCGCAGCGTTTCAGAGCCAGTAATGGCCATGATCCTCTCCCCCCGTTAGCACCTGACATGTTGACCATGCCTTATCGCGAACAGTAATCGCGCTTCCGGGCGTTGAGCAAGCGATTTTGTTTGCGGTAACATCGCCAAGGGTTTGCATACGAAATCATCGAATTGATGTTGCAAACGTGCAACATGCAGTCATTCGCCGCGGCTTGACGCCCGCAGCATGATGGCCGAGCCAATGCACGGGAGAGGGCTTCGAGGCACCAGAAATGACGGACTGGCGCGCACAGCGGGTCGTGATCGTGGGGGGCGGCACATCGGGTTGGATGGCGGCGGCGGCACTTGCACGCCTGCTGCCGAAACGCTGCTCGATCCACCTCGTCGAATCGGAAGCGATCGGCATCGTCGGCGTGGGCGAGGCGACGCTGCCGCACATCCGCCACTTCAACGAACGGCTGGGGATCGCGGAGGCCGATTTCATGCGCTGGACCCGCGCGACGTTCAAACTCGGCATCGAGTTTCGCGACTGGGGGCGGGTCGGCGACAGCTATGTCCACCCGTTCGGCACGTTCGGCCGGGGGACGGGCGAGGTCGATTTTCACCACTATTGGACGCGCGCCCGGCTGGAGGGGCGCGACGTGCCGCCGCTCGAGCAATTCTCGGTCGCGTGCATGATGGCGCGGATGGGCAAGTTCGCGCCGCCCGGCGATCCCGCGAGCCTCGCCGGCACCTTCGGCTATGCCTATCAGTTCGACGCCGTGCTCTTCGCCCCCTATCTGCGCGCCATCGCGGAGGGGATGGGCGCGATGCGGACCGAGGGGCGCGTGGTCGACGTCGAGCTCGACGGGACCAGCGGCGATATCCGCGCGATCCTGCTCGAAGGGGGCAAGCGGATCGAGGGCGATCTGTTCGTCGACTGCTCCGGCTTTCGCTCGCTCCTCCTGGGCGAGGCGCTCGGCGAGCCGTTCCAGGACTGGTCGCGCTGGCTGCCCGCGGACCGCGCGGCGGCGATGCCGTGCCGGACACGCACCGACGTGACGCCCTATACCAGCGCGATCGCGATGCCCGCGGGCTGGCGCTGGCGCATCCCGCTCCAGCACCGCACCGGCAACGGCTATGTCTATTCGAGCGCGTTCGTGTCGGACGACGAGGCCGCATCCGCGATCGAGGCGGCGGTCGAGGGCGAGCCGATGGCCTCCCCCCGCCTCCTCCGTTTCCGCGCGGGGCGGCGCGAGCGCAGCTGGGTGTGCAACTGCGTCGCGGTCGGGCTGGCGAGCGGGTTCCTGGAGCCGCTCGAGTCGACGAGCATCTACCTCGTCCAGCAGGCGATCACCGCGCTGGTCGAGCTGTGGCCGGAGAACGATATCGCCGATGCCGACCGGGACGAGTTCAACCGGATCATCGACCTCGAATACGACCGCATCCGCGACTTTCTGATCCTCCATTACCACGCGACCGAGCGCGACGATTCGGACTTTTGGAACTACGTCCGCACCATGCCGATCCCCGACAGCCTCGCCGAGAAGATCGAGCTGTTCCGCCGACGGGGGCGCGTCGTGAAGTATCGCGAGGGCGTGTTCCTCGATGCCAGCTGGGTCGCTGTCTATCTCGGCCAGCGCGTGGTGCCGGAGGGATTCGATCCGCGCGCCGCCCTGCCCCCGCAAGCCGATTTGCTGCGCAGCATGAGCGCGCTTCGCGACGAGGTTTCGACAACCGCCGCGGCGATGCCGGGGCATCTCGACTTCATTCACCGCTATTGCCCGATGGCGGAAGCGGCGTGAGCAGCGGGCCGATGCGGTCGGTCGTCGTCGCGGGCGGCGGCATCACCGGCTGGGCGGCGGCGGCGGCGCTCAAGCGGCGGCTGCCGCATCTCGACGTCACGATCCTGCCGCTCACGCCGCCCGAGGACGCCTTTGCCGACCGGCTGCCGGCAACGCTGCCGTCGGTGCTCGCCTTTCACGGCGACCTCGGCCTGTCGGAAGCGGACGCCATCGTCCGCACGCGCGCGGCGTTCAGGCTGGGAACTCGCTTCGTCGGCTGGGCAGAGGGGCTGCCCGACTATGTCCACAGCTATGGCGCGCACGGGCAGGCGATCGCGGGGTCGGCCTTTCACCAGCACTGGCTTCGCACCGGCGACGCGCCGTTCGATCGCTACGCCCCCGCCGCAGCGCTGGGGCGGCAGGGGCGCTTCCTGCTACCCGGCGAGCCGCCCGTTGACGGGTATGAGTACGGCCTCGTCCTCGACCTGTCCGCTCAGACCGCGATGCTGCGTGCCTTTGCCCGGCACCTCGGCGTGCGAGAGGCGGTGAGCAAACTGAGAAGCGTGCGTCACCGCGTGGACGGCTGCGTCGAGGCGATCGAGACCGAAGCCGGGCCGCTTGTCGCCGACCTGTTCGTCGATGCGACCGGCCCCGACGCGACGCTACGCTCGGCGGTCGGGGGAGACCGCACCGACTGGCAACGCTGGCTTCCCTGCGACCGGCTGGCGATCGATGCAGCACCGACGACCGCCCCGCCCGCCTCGCTCGATATGGTCGAGGCCATCGACGCGGGCTGGCGCTTCCGTATCGAGGGCGCCGTGCAGACCACGACCGGCACCTGCTGGTCGAGCGCGCATAACCCGCGTGGTGACGGCATCGGCTTTGCCGCGGGCAGCCATGCCGAGCCCTGGTCGAAGAACGTCGTCGCGATCGGCGACGCGGCCACCGTCGTCGAGCCGCTAGAATGGACCAACCTGCATCTGGCGCTCAGCGGCATCGACCGGCTGGTGACGATGATGCCCGATCGCGACTGCGCGCCAGTCGAGATCGCCGAGTTCAACCGGCAGGCGCGCGACGAGGCGACGCGGGTGCGCGACTTCCTCCTCCTCCACTATGTCACCGCACGCCGGCCCGATCCGTTCTGGTGCGACATGGCGGCGATCGAGCCGCCCGACACACTTGCCCATACGCTGACCCAGTTTACCGAGCGCGGCCGCCTTCCCTTCTATGAGGAGGAGACGTTCGCGCGCGATTCGTGGCTCGCGGTGCTGATCGGTCAGGGCGTGCGCCCGCGCCGGATCGACCCGATGGTCGAGGCGATCGATCCCGCACCGATCGCGGCCGGCATGGCCCGCCACCGCGAGGCCTTGGCCGCCGCCGCCGGCCGCGCGCCCACCCATGCCGCCTTTCTCCAGGCGCTCCACCGACAGGTCCTTTCATGAACGAGCATACCATCCGCAACGTCGTCATCGTCGGCGGCGGCACCGCCGGCTGGATGGCGGCGGCGGCGTTCTCGCGCTTTCTCGCCAACGGCGTCACGCGGATCACGCTGGTCGAATCGGACGAGATCGGCACCGTGGGCGTGGGCGAGGCGACGATCCCGCCGATCCTCACCTTCAACCGGATGCTCGGCATCGACGAGGGCGAGTTCCTTCGCGAAACCGCGGGCACGTTCAAGCTGGGCATCGAGTTCGTGGACTGGGGTGGCCTCGGCGAGCGCTATTTCCACCCGTTCGGCTTCCACGGCCGCGACCTTCAAGGCGTGCATTTCCACCAGCTCTGGCTGCGCGAGCGGGCGCGCCGGCCGATCCCCGATATCTCCGCCTGGTCGATGAGCGCGGTCGCCGCCGCCGCGGGCAAGTTCGGCCGCCCCGCCCCCGACGCGCAGTCGGCGATCAAGGACCTGCTCTACGCCTTCCATTTCGATGCCGGCCGCTATGCCGCGTTCCTGCGCCGCTATGCCGAGCGCGGCGGTGTCACCCGGATCGAAGGGAAGGTCGAGCACGTCGAAACCCGGCCCGCCGACGGCCATGTCGCGTCGGTGACCCTCGCGGACGGCCAGCGGATCGAGGGCGACCTGTTCGTCGACTGCTCGGGCTTTCGCGGGCTCTTGATCGAGGAGGCGCTCGGCACCGGGTACGACGACTGGACTCGCTGGCTGCCTGCCGATCGCGCCGTCGCGGTCCCCTGCGCGCTGCCGGCCGAGCCCGATCCCTTCACGCGCGCCACCGCCCGCGGGTCGGGCTGGCAATGGCGCATCCCGCTGCAGCACCGGATGGGCAACGGCCTCGTCTATTCGAGCCGGTTCATCGACGACGACGCGGCGGAGGCCGAACTGCTGGCGAACCTCGAGGGCGAGCCACTTGCCGACCCGCGCCGCATCCGCTTCACCACCGGGCGGCGGCGGCAGTGCTGGAACCGGAACGTCGTCGCATTGGGCCTGTCGAGCGGGTTCATCGAGCCGCTCGAATCCACCTCGATCCACTTCATCCAGTCCGGCATCGCGCGGCTGATCGCGCTGTTCCCCGACCTGCGTTTCGATCCGATCGAGCGCGATGAATATAACCGCCAGATGCGCGACCTCTATGAGGACGTGCGCGATTTCGTGGTGCTGCATTACAAGGCGACGCGGCGCAGCGACACGGCCTTCTGGAACCACTGCCGCACGATGGACGTGCCCGAGAGCCTCCAACGCAAGATAGACCTGTTCCGCGCCAAGGGCCGCTTGTTCCGCGAGGGGCAGGAGCTGTTTGCGACGACCAGTTGGGTTGCCGTATGCCTCGGCCAGCATATCGTGCCCGAAACGCACGAGCCCGCCGCCGACGCCCTGGACGAGGAGAAGGTCGCCGCCGCGCTGGCGCAGATGTACGAGGAATATCAAGCCGTGGCCCAGCGCCTGCCCACCCATGCCGAGTTCATCGCGAAAAGCGGTGCCGCTTCCCCGCTCGCCGCGCCGAAGCCCGTCGAACCCGCGCTCCCGACCTTCTCGTTCGAGAACGAGACGCCGTTCGCCGACCGGAACTTCAGCCTGTGAGGGACGACGCGATCCGGAAGGTCGTGATCGTCGGCGGCGGCACCGCCGGGTGGATGACCGCGGCGGGCATCTCGCGTGTCGTCGGCGAACTGCCGGGCCTTCAGATCGAGCTCGTCGAATCCGAGGAGATCGGCACCGTCGGCGTCGGTGAGGCGACGATTCCGCAAATCTGCCTCTACAACGCGATGCTCGGCTTCGACGAGGCCGAGTTCGTGCGGGAAACGCACGCGACCTACAAGCTCGGCATCGAGTTCGTCGACTGGACGCGGATCGGCCACCGCTATGTCCACCCGTTCGGTTTCTACGGCATCGACATGGGCGGCATCCATTTCCACCATCACTGGCTGAAGGCGCGGATGCTGGGCGACCGCACGCCTCTGGATGCCTATTCATTGAGCTGCGTCGCGGGACAGGCGGGCAGGTTCGCGCATCCCCGCCCCGACCAGCCTAATTCGCCGCTGTCGAAGATCGGCTACGCATTCCAGTTCGATGCCGCGCTCTATGCCCGCTATCTGCGCAAGCTCGCCGAACGCTGGGGCGTGACGCGTACCGAGGGGCGGATCGTCGACGTGCTGAAGGACGACGAGAGCGGCCACGTGACCGCCGTCGTCCTGGCCGACGGGCGGCGGGTCGAGGGCGAACTGTTCATCGACTGCTCGGGCTTTCGCGGCCTGTTGATCGAGGGGGCGATGGGCGCGGGGTTCGAGGACTGGTCGAACTGGCTCCCCTGCGACCGCGCGCTGGCGGTGCCGTGCGAATCGAGCGGCGACCGCCTGCCGATCACGCGCGCCACCGCGCGCCCGGCGGGCTGGCAATGGCGCATCCCGCTCCAGCACCGCACCGGCAACGGATACGTCTATTCGAGCGCGCATGTATCGGATGACGAGGCGGCGGCGACGCTACTCGCCAATCTCGACGGCGCCCCGCTCGCCGAACCGCGCCCGCTCCGCTTCAAGGCGGGCCACCGGCGAGAGGCGTGGAAGGGCAATGTCGTGTCGCTGGGGCTGGCGGGCGGGTTCCTTGAACCGCTCGAATCGACGAGCATTCACCTCGTCCAGTCGGGCATCGCGCGGCTGATGACCTTGTGGCCGACTAGGGGGTTCGATCCGGTCGAGATTGCGCGGTTCAATGCCGAGACGGCGCAGGAATATGTCGACATCCGCGACTTCCTGATCCTCCATTACACCGCGACCGAGCGCGACGACACGCCCTTCTGGGACTATTGCCGCACGCTGACCCCGCCCGACGGCCTCGCCTACAAGCTCGACATGTTCCGGCGGAACGGCCGCATCTTTCGCGAGCATGAGGAACTGTTCACCGAAACGAGCTGGCTGTCGGTGATGGCGGGCCAGGGGATCGAGCCGCAGGGCTATCACCCCGTCGCCGACCTGTTGCCCGATACCGAGACGCTCGATCGCCTTAAGCACATCCGCGAGGTGGTGGCGCAGACCGCGGCGGCGATGCCCGACCACGAGGGGTTCCTGCGCCGCATCGGCTGCGACCTCACGCCGCTCCGGCGCGCGTCGTGACCGCGCTGCCCCCGCCCGCGCCGATCCGCGAAGTGACGGGGCTGACGCGCGCGATCTTCGATGCCGAGGTGCGTCCCGCCGGTGAGCCGGTCGTGATCCGCGGGCTGGGCGCCGACTGGCCGGTGGTGCGCGCCGCGCGCGAGGGGGACGCGGCGCTGATCGCCTATCTCAAGCGGTTCAGTCACGACCGGCCCGTCAACGCGATCGTCGGCACGCCGGAGATCGAGGGGCGGTTCGGCTATACCGACGACCTCACCGCGCTCAATTTCAATCGCGGCCAGTCGCCGCTGGGTCCGTTCCTCGACCGCCTGCTTCGCGACCGCGAGCACCCCCGCCCTTATGCGATGGCGGTCCAGTCGATCCCCGCTTCGGAGCTAGTGCCGGGGTTCGAGCGCGAGAACGGGCACGATCTGGTCGACGCGTCGATCGTGCCGCGGCTGTGGCTGGGCAACGCGATCCGGGTGGCGACGCATTACGACTTGCAGGAAAATATCGGCGTCGTCGTCGCCGGTCGCCGGCGGTTCACGCTGTTCCCGCCCGATCAGGTCGCGAACCTCTATATGGGGCCGCTCGAACTGACGCCCGCTGGCACGCCCGTCAGCCTCGTCGATCCCGCCGCCCCCGACCTCGATCGTTTCCCGCGCTTTGCCGAGGCGGCAAAGACGGCGCGGACGGCGACCTTGGCGCCGGGCGACGCGATCTACATCCCCTTTCACTGGTGGCACGCGGTCGATTCGCTGGGGTCGGTCAACATCCTGATGAACTGGTGGTGGAGCCCCGCCGCGAAGCCCCCCGCCGCGGCCTATGACGCACTGCTCCATTCGCTGCTCGCGCTCGGCTCGCTGCCAGACGACCAGCGCGCGGCGTGGCGGACGATGTTCGATCACCTCGTCTTCCGCCCCGATCGCGATCCGGCCGAGCACCTGCCGGCCAATGTCCGCGGCGTACTTGGTGACATCGACGGCGAACTCGCTGCACGCATCCGATCGACGCTGGCGCACCAGCTTACCCAACCGACCTGAGGAGCGATTGCCGATGAAGATGCTCGCGAGCGTCGCGCTGTTAGCGGTAGCTGCCCAAAGTCCGGCGCCCGCGATCCACCTCAGCCAGTTCGGCTTCCTGCCCGACGGGCCCAAGCGCGCGATCGTCGCCACCAACGGCGATGCCCCGCTCGATTGGCGCGTCGTCGATGCCGCGGGCAAGGTCGTCGCGAGCGGGCGCACGCAGCCCGGCGGCGCGGACGAGGCTTCGGGCGACCGCGTCCAGATCGTCGATTTCGGCGCGCTGACGGCACCCGGCGACTACCGCCTTGCCGTTACCGGAGCCGAAAGCCGCCCCTTCGCGATCCGCCCCGGCTTGTACGGGCCGCTGGCCAAGGGCGCGCTCAACTTCTTCTATCAGCAGCGTGCCGGGGTGCCGATCGAGGCACGTTATGCCGGCGGCGAGCGGTGGGCGCGTCCCGCCGGGCATCCGCGCGAAGTGGCGACGTGCTTCAAGGGCGCGGACCCGCGCGGCACCGACTGGCCGGGCTGCGCCTATACGGTCGACGTGACCGGCGGCTGGTACGACGCGGGCGACCACGGCAAGTATGTCGTCAACGGCGGCATCGCGGTCTGGACGCTGTTGAACCTCCACGAAGTCATCGGCGCGTTCCCCGACAGGAGCGCCGCACTGCCGGAGGCGGGCAACGGCGTCTCCGACCTGCTCGACGAGGCGCGCTACGAGCTGGAGTTCCTGCTGAAGATGCAGGTGCCGGAGGGGACGCGGACGCCGCTGCCGGTTGGGCATCAGCGCGGCGGCGGGGCGATGAGCCTGACGATGGTCGATGCCGGCGGCATGGCGCATCACAAGATCGCCGACGCTAACTGGACGCCCCTGCCGATGCGGCCCGCCGACGACCGCGAGCCGCGGCTGCTTTATCCGCCGAGCACCGCGGCCACGCTCAACCTCGCCGCCGTCGCGGCGCAGGGGGCGCGGATCTGGGTGAAGATCGACCCGGCGTTCGCCGCGAAATGCCTTGACGCCGCCAAGCGCGCTTTTGCCGCGGCCGAACGCAATCCGGAGGTGTACGCGGCCACCGCCTTTACCGGCAGCGGCGGTTACGGCGACGGCGACGTCTCCGACGAGTTCTTCTGGGCCGCAGCCGAATTGTTCGCGGTGACCGGCGACCCGGCCTATCGCGTCGCGCTCACCCGGTCCCCGCACTGGTCGGACACGCCCGACCGCGAGCCGAGCTGGGGCGGCACCGCCACGCTCGGCACGATCACGCTGGCGACGCTGCCCGGTATCGACCCGGCGATCGGCAATCACGAGCGGGCGCGCGTCACCGCCCTCGCCGACCGTTTCCTCGCCGAGCGCGACCGGGCGGGCTATCGCCTGCCCTATGGCGGGGCGCGCTATCCGTGGGGATCGAACGGTGCGATCCTCAACCGCGGGGTGGTGCTGGGCGCGGCGCACAAGCTCACGGGGGACGCGAAGTACCGGGCGGGGATGATCGACGCCGCCGACTATGTGCTCGGGCGCAACCCGATCGACCAGAGCTATGTCGCCGGCTTCGGGTGGAAGCCGCTGGCCAACCCGCATCACCGCTTCTGGGCGCCCAGCCTCGACCCGTCGCTGCCAGGCCCGCCGCCGGGTACGCTGTCGGGCGGCGCGAACAACACCGCCTTTGCCGACCCGGTCGCCAAGCAGAGCGAGGGCAAGTGCGCGGCGCAGCGTTGCTATGCCGACGATGTGCGCGCCTTTGCCTGGAACGAGGTGGCGGTGAACTGGAACGCGCCGCTGGTGTGGGTGGCGGCCTATCTGGACCGCCCCGCCCCTCAGTGAAGCGTCGGGGCTTCCACGCCGTCGTCGCCCAGGAACGCGATCAGCCGGCCGATCTGGCGCCAGCGGCAAAAGGCGATGTGGTTGCCGATGTCGCGGCTGCGCGCGGCCCGTGCATTGGCTTCGTTTTCGGCATCCCCTCCCATGTTCGCGATCAATTGTTCGGCATCGCGAAGCGCGGCCGCGTCGGGCAGGTAAAAGCTCGTCATGCCCGCGACATACCAAGACGCGTGCCAACCACCAGCCGCGACGGTTACGCGCGCGATACGAAAGTTAACGCCGCCGGTGACCCCGTCCCCCGCCGGGACCGGCGTGCCGGGGCGGGACGGGTGGCGTCCCGCGCCGGGACGTGGCAAGGCGCTCGCCATGGCTGATCCCCGACGAAATCGCGGCCCCGTGGCGGGCGGTGGCATCCTTGCGCTGACGATCCTGGGCGGGTCGGCGATCGGTGTTGCGCTGCGTCAGCCATCGCTCGGCCTGATTGGCGGGATCCTCGTCGGCGCGGTCATCTCGCTCGTCATCTGGCGGCGTGACCGCCGGTCATAAGGTCCGGCTGACCCAGACGACGCGGCCGATAATCGCCGTGCGATCCGCCGCGACTTCGCCCGGCGACGGTGCCTCCGGGTTATCGCTGGTGACGACCAGCCCGCCATGGCCACGCGCGACGCGCTTGACCATCAGCACGTCGTCGAGGCGCAGAACATAGACCCCGCCCTTCCCCCGCACCGCCGTCTGGGCCGCATCGACGAGGATGTCGTCGCCCGGCCATAATGTCGGCACCATCGATTCGCCCGCGACCCGGATCATCGAGGCGTCGGCGGCGCGCACGCCCAGCCCCGCGAGGGTCTCGGGCGGCAGCATCAGCGCGGTACGCGGCGCCTCGATCTCGGCCATGCCCCCCGGCCCCGCCGATGCCGCAAGATCGAACCGCGCGACCGCCACCGTCCGGGGGGCACGACCGCTCAGCACCGCCTCGTCTATCCCCAGGAATGCTGCGATCGTCTCGCGATCCTGCTCCTCAAGCCGCCGCGGCGATCCGCGCGTCACGTGCTGTTGGATATAGGCCGGATTGCGCCCGATCAGCCGCGACAGCCGCGACAGGCTGACCCCCCGCTCCCCCGCGATCCGCGCCAGCGCTGCCCTCGGATCCTCGATAATCATGACCGACGCATAGCCATAGGATTTTTCCTAGACAAGTTGGAAATGAGAACAGAAATAGAACATCGGAGTCGGGAACGGGAGATGCGAGATGGAATTGCTGCCGCGGATCGAGGCACATCTGAAGGCGACCGGCACGCCGGTCACGTTGTTCGGACGGCGAGTCGCGCGCGATCCGCGCCTCGTCCTCGACATGCGTCGCGGGCGCGAGCCGGGACCATCGATGCGCCGGCGGATCGAGGCCTATCTGGCCGGGGGTGCCAACTGATGGCGCGCGGACCCGATGCCGGCGCGCTGATCGAGCGTGCGTTGAACCTGTCCGCGGCGGGCGCGGGGGTGCCTATGCGGATCGTCGAGGCAAGCGCGACGCGCTGGGCCAGCGCGACCTTTGCCGGGGCGCGTCATGTGCTGGATCTGGAGGTGGGGACCGATCGCGCGTCGCGCGTCTGGCTCGGCAACCTCGGCGAGATGGACCTGCCGATGCGCGGACAATTGCTCGCCGACTGCATCGTGGTGGCGACGCGGACCAACCCCGCCTCGATCAGCGCCCGGATCGAAGCTCTGACGGTCGAAACCGCTTAGCGTCCGGCGAAGCGGCGGAGCGTGGCGAGCGCCTCGTCGAGGTCGTCCGAATGGGCGCGCTCGACGAGCGCGGGGCCGCCGCCGCGGCGGCGTACGCCCCGCTCCAGCCGATCGAGCAGCGCGTTGATCGACGCCTCCGTCTCCGGCGGGGTGACGGGACGCGCGGCCGGCATCTCGGGCACGGCGGCGAGCACCGGCTGGCGATAGGCAGGCATCGGCGGCGACGTCTCGATCCGGACATGTTCGACGACGGGATCGGGTTCGGGCTCCACCTCGGGTGTCGGCTCAACGGCCGCCACGACCGGCTCGGGCCGGAACAGCGGCTTGACCGGCTCGCTCGGCGTCAGCGGCGTTTCGGGAATCGCCCTGGGATCGAACGCCGCGAGTGGCAGGTCGAGGTCGCTCGGAATATCCTGTTCGGCCGGTGGAGCGCCCACATCGAGGAACGGCGTGCCGAGGTCGCGCATCGCCATCACCGGCTCGCGCACCGGCGCATCGGGGTGCCGATCGGCGCGGCGAGTGACGGTACGGACGACGCGGCGCGTCGGGGCGAATCGATCGACCGCAGCCCAGGTCGCCCCGCCCGCCCCCGCCATCGCCGCGAGGATCAAGCCGATGCGGAAGGTGGTGCCGAGCGGCGGCGCCGCGGCAGGGAGCAGCGCGGGCAGCCCGATCTCCGTCACCAGCGCCTCGATCCGCCAAGCCGGGAGCAGCGCGGCGACAAGGCCCGCGAACATCGCGACGACCGCTGTCGCGATTAGTTTTGGATCGGCTTTCATGCGTTGACTGGCGGTAAGCGCGACCATGTTCCGTCCGTTGCTGCGGCCTGTGCAAGCCGTTGGTAAACAGGCTGGTAGCGGGAAATATTTGACGACCAGTTACGTTCGCGCTCGACGAACGCCCGCGCCCGCTCGCGCCGCGCGTCCCAGCCGGCGCGGTGCTCGAACAGATCGGCCAGCGCGGTCGCGATCGCGGCGGGATCGTCGGGCGTGAACAACGTGCCCGTCACCCCGTCTTCGATCAGCTCGCGATGCCCCCCGACGTTCGAGGCTGCGACCAGCTTGCCCTGCGCCATCGCCTCCAGCGGTTTCAGCGGCGTGACCAGATCGGTCAGCCGCATGTGCTTGCGCGGATAGGCGAGCACGTCGATCAGGCTGTAGTAGCGCTCGACCTCGTTATGCGGCACGCGCCCCACGAAGCGGATGCGGCTGGCGACGGGCGAGGCTTCGGCCGCGGCGCGAAGCTGCGGCTCCATCGGACCGCCGCCGACCATCAAAAGCTGCGCCTGCGGGCGCTTGGCGACCAGCGCAGGCATCGCGGCGATCAGGTCGTCCAGCCCCTCATAGTCGTAGAAGCTGCCGACATAGCCGACGACTTCCTCGCCCATCCCCAGCTCGACAGCGAGTCGCTCGTCGCGGCCTACCGGCTCGCCGAACAGCGACAGGTCGACGCCGTTGGGGCTGACCATGATCTTGCTCCCGGGAATGCCGCGCGCGATCAGGTCGCCGCGCAGCCCCTCGCAAATGACGCCCACCGCATCGACCTGCCGGCAGGCCCAGGTTTCCAGCGCGCGGGTGACGCGGTATTTCGCCGATCCCTCGCGCCCGGTCCCGTTGCCGACCGCCGCATCCTCCCAGAAGGCGCGGATCTCGTATAGAAGCGGCAGGCCGCGCTTCTTTGCGACGCGCAGCGCCGCCAGCGCACCCATGACGGGCGAATGCGCATGGAGGATGTCCGGGCGAAAGGCATCGACCGCCCGTTCGATCGCGCGCGCGAACACGCCGATCTCCCGCCATTCGCCCAGCGGCGGCGGGCCGGCGGGGCGCATCGAGCTGCGGTGGAAGTCGAGCCCGTCGAACGTCTCGACCGGCGCATCGACGACGTTGTAGCGCGGGCCGGTGACCCCTGCGACCGCCCAGCCGCGCGCGACCTGTGCCTTCAGGATCGCGCGCGTGCGGAAACTATAGCCGCTGTGCAGCGGCAGCCCATGGTCGAGGACGTGAAGGATACGCATGACGCCGTTCCTGCCACGGCAGGGTTTAACGCCGCGTCAATCACGCCGGATCGTCGCTTAACGCCCCGGCAACGGCTGACGGTTATGTCTGGCGAATGGTCGACGGCTTTTCGATCCTTCTTACCCACGGGCTGATGCTGTTCGCGGCATGGCGCCTGCTCTCCCGCCCCGATCTCGATCGCGAGGATGGCGACGCGCCGAGGGGCTTTGCCGCCCGCCGCAAGCCGTGAGCGCGCGGTTGGAGCTGCGTGCGCTGACCGGCGCGCGGGGGATCGCGGCGTGGCTGGTGGTCTTCTACCATCTGCGCCTGTCGCTGCCGCCGCTGCTCGATCCCGTCGCCGCGGTCATCGAGAGGGGCTATCTCGCGGTCGATTTCTTCTTCGTTCTGTCGGGCTTCGTCATCGCATTGTCGTGGCGCGACCGGATCGAGCAGCGTGGCTGGGCGGCGGTGCCGGCGTTCCTCAAGCGCCGGTTCGCACGCGTCTGGCCGCTTCACGCGTTCGTGCTGACGGGCGGCGTGGCGCTGGCGGCGGCGCTGTGGGCCACGGGACGGCACGTGCCCGACGACTTCCCCTTTGCCGAGCTGCCGCTCCATTATCTGCTGATCCAAAACTGGGGCCTGACACCGGCGCTCAGCTGGAACGACCCGGCCTGGTCGATCTCCGCCGAGTTCGCTGCCTATCTCGCCTTCCCGGCGCTCGTCCTCATAGCGAGCGGCCGCCGCCTGCCACCGGCCGCATGGGTCGCGCTCATCGTCATGATCGCCGCTATGTTTGCCGCCGCCAATGAAGTGCGCGGGGCGGCAGGTCTAAACTTCGGCATCGCGCAGTTCGGCGTGATCCGGTGCCTCGCCGGCTTTTCGATCGGCATGATCGTCCATACGCTCTGGTCGAGCCGCCGCGGCTTCGGGCCGGTCGCAGGTATCGCCGTTCTCGCGTTTGTCGCCGCGGCGATCGGCTGGGCAGACGAAGCACTGGCGGTCCCGCTCATCTTCGCGGGGATCGTCTTCGCACTGGCCTACCGTGATCCTCGATGGCTCGGCGGCACCGTGCTCCACCGGCTTGGCGAGTGGAGCTATGCAACGTACCTCTCGCATTTTCTGATGTGGAAGGCGTTCAAGCTCGCCTTCGTCCACGCGCCCGGCTCGGTCGAATGGCCGCTGATCGGGGTATATCTCGCGCTGATGCTCCCCGTGTCGGCACTGCTTTACCGCTTTGTCGAGCTTCCGGCGCAGGCGTGGATCAACCGGACGCCAGCAAAGGCGGGAGCGCGCAAACGCGCCCCCGCCTGATCGTCAGGCCTCTTCGCCCACCTTTTCCAGTGCGTCGATCAGCGCCTTATTGAAGGCCGGAATGTCGTCAGGCATCCGGCTGGTGATGAGGTTACCGTCGATCACGACTTCCTCGTCCACCACCTCGCCGCCGGCATTTTCGAGGTCGGTGCGCACCGACGGCCAGCTCGTCACCCGGCGGCCGTCGACCACGTCCGCCTCGACCAGCAGCCACGGCGCGTGGCAGATGGCGGCGACGATCTTGTCGTCGTCCATGAACGCCTCGACGATGTCGATCGCCTTGTCCTCCAGCCGCATCTTGTCGGGATTGCCGACGCCGCCGGGCAGCAGCAATGCGTGATAGTCGTCGGGATCGACCTGATCGAGCGTCAGGTCGGGCGTGATCGTCTCGGTCGGATCGCTGTCGTTCTTCACGCCCTGGATCGGGTCGGTCTTGATCGAAGCGAGCGTCACTTCGGCGCCGGCATCGAGCAGCGCCTGACGGGGCGCGAACAGTTCGTCATGCTCGAAACCGTCGGTGGCGAGGATCAGGACGCGGCTTGCCTTGAGGTCGGCCATTGGGGGCACTCCAGTTCACTTGGGGGTTCGTGACCTGAACCGGCCCCCGCCCTCGTTGTTCCCGGGCCCAGCGGCGGAACGAAAGCCCGTAGAGGCGCATTGAATGGGCCTTCCCACCCAACGACTTGAGCCCCGCCCCGCCCGCCATGGCCGACACCATCCGCTACTGCGACGATAGCAAGCCCGGCATCACCCGCCGCAAGATGCGGCACGGATGGGGCTATTGGTCGCCGAAGGGCGAGCGGATCACCGACCGTGACGAGATCGACCGGCTGAACAAGATCGGCCTTCCGCCCGCCTATCGCGACGCCTGGTTTTGCCCCCACCCCAACGGCCATATCCAAGCGGTCGGCTGGGACGAGAAGGGCCGCAAGCAGTATCGCTATCACACCGGCTTTCGCGAGGCGCAGGACGCGGCGAAATACTCACGGTGCAGCGAGTTCGGCGAGCGGCTGCCCCGCCTTCGCAAGCAGGTCGAGAAGGACCTGCGCGCCCGCAAGCTGACGCGGGAGCGTGCGGTCGCCGCGGTCGTCCGCCTGCTCGACCTCGGCCGGCTGCGCGTGGGCAACGAGAGCTATGCCAAGGCGAACAAGAGTTTCGGCGCGACGACGCTGCGCCGCCGTCACGCCAAGCTGACCGGCACGCGCCTGCGCCTGCAATACACCGCCAAGTCTGGAAAGCAGCGGGTCCTGACCATCACCGACAATTCGCTGATCCGCTTCGTCAAGAAATGCCAGGACCTGCCCGGCCAGCACCTGTTCGGCTATCTGGACGAGGCGGGGGAGGCGCGGCCCGTCACCTCCGGCGACGTCAACGACTATATCCGCGAGGCGATGGGCGCGCCCTTCACGGCCAAGCATTTCCGCACCTGGGGCGCGAGCGCCATCGCGTTCGAGGCGCTGGCGACCGCGCCCGAACCGATCGGGCTCAAGACGATGCTCGAGCCGGTGGTGGAGGCGCTGGGCAACACGCCCGCGATCGCGCGAAAGAGCTATGTCCACCCCGAACTGATCGAGTTGGCCAAGGACAAGGCGGCGCAGCTTGCCCTCAAGCAGCGGCTCAAGTTACCGCGATCCAAGCGTCATCTGACGCGCGCCGAGCGGGGGCTTATCGCCTTCCTCGGCGAATGTGACCAAACGAGCGCCCCCGCCCGCGCGGCGTGACGACGGAGCCGGCATGAGCAACACCACAGCGGCGAACAGCAGCGCCGCGATCATCCAGTTTGACCCCGAGGGTGCCCAGCGCCAGGTCCATGGCCTGATCCGCGACGGCGTCGTCTGGATCGGCGACCACTGGATCCAGATTGGCGTGGCGGTGGGCTTTGCCGCGCTCATCGTGCTGGCGCTCGACTGGGTGAAGCGCTGGGGCCGGCGCTATTGCGAGCGGCAGCCCGTCGTCACCGGCTGGTCTGGCATCTTCGGCCGGGCGATCTCGCGCACCAACCGCTTCTTCATGTGGATGATCGCGGCCAAGCTGGTCGTGGGCGTCGCCGATGCGCCGAGCGCGATCGTCAAGACGACCGACTTCCTGTTCACCGTCGCCGCCACCTTCCAGGCCGCGATCTGGGTGCGCGAGGTCATCCTCGGCCTGGTCGAGGCACGGACGCAGACCGACCACCGCGGCAGCGAGGCGCTGGGCACCGCGCTCGGCCTCATCCGCCTGCTCGTGACCTTCGTCGTGTTCGCGATCGCGCTGATCGTCGTGCTCGACAACCTCAACGTCAACGTGACCGGCCTCGTCGCCGGCCTTGGCGTCGGCGGCATCGCCATCGGTCTGGCCGCGCAGGGCATCTTCGCCGACCTGTTCGCCGCGCTGTCGATCATCTTCGACAAGCCGTTCCGCAAGGGCGACAGCATCACCTACGACACCACACAAGGAAACATTGAGGCGATCGGCCTGAAATCGACGCGTATCCGCAGCTTTCAGGGCGAAGAGCGGATCATCTCGAACAAGAACCTGCTCGAAAAGGAAATCCAGAACAACACCCAGCGCGTCCATCGTCGCGCCAAATTCGCGCTCGGCGTCACCTATCAGACCCCGCCGGAGGTCTGCGCCCGCATTCCCGGCATCCTGAAGGAGATCGTCGAGGCGCACGACCGGATCTTCATCCGCTCGGGCTTCGTTAATTTCGGCGCGTCGAGCCTCGATTTCGAGGTCGAGTTCGACAGCCCCGGCCCCGACTATGTCGCCTTCTACGACACGCGCACCGCGATCGGGATCGAGATCCTGCGCCGCTTCAATGCCGAGGGGATCGAGATCGCCTATCCGACGCAGACGACCTTTACCGCCGCACCCGACGGCACGCTCGTCATGCCCTATCCGCAGGTGCAGGCCGTGCGCGCGATCGAAACCGATGTTTGAAGATTTCCATTTTGCGACGAAACCTTATGCGTCGCTGCTGATTGGGATTGATGCAGGATAAGATCACCGCGATAGCGCATCAGGATCCGAGTGAATGAGTCCCCAGCCCCAGCCGCATCACGCCGTCGAGCTAGACCGCTATCGTGCTCTCTTCGAGACGATGGATGAGGGGTTCTGCGTCATCGAGTTTTTCGACGGGCCGCACGGGCCGGACAGCGACTATATCCACGTGCTCGCCAACCCGGCGTACGAGCGCAATGCCGGCATCCCCAACGTCGTGGGCCAGAAGCTGCGCGAGATGGTGCCCGACGAGGCCGATGGCTGGGTCGAGCTCTATGGCAGCGTCCTGCGCACCGGCACGCCGATCCGCTTCCAGCGCGAACTCGTCGCGACCGGACGCCATCTGGAGGTATCGTCCTTCCGCCTCGAGCCCGTGACACTCCGCCAAGTCGCGGTGCTGTTCAAGGACGTGAGCGACCGCGCCAGGGCCGAAGCCGAGCTGCGCCGCCTGAACGAAACGCTCGAGGCACGGATCGCCGCTGCGGTCGAGGAACGCGCGCAGATCGAAGAGGCGCTGCGCCAGAGCCAGAAGATGGAGGCAGTGGGCCAGCTGACCGGCGGGCTCGCGCACGACTTCAACAATTTGCTCGCGGGCATTTCCGGCTCGCTCGAACTTGCGCAGATGCGGATCAATCAGGGGCGGCTCGGCGATGTCGAGAAATACCTCCTGACCGCGCAGGGGGCGACGCGGCGGGCGGCGGCGCTGACTCATCGCCTGCTGGCATTCGCTCGCCGCCAGACGCTGTTGCCGCGGCCGGTCAACGTCAACCGGCTGGTCGCGGGCATGATCGAGCTCATCCAGCGCACCGTCGGCCCCGGCATCGCGATCGAGAACGTCGCCGCGAGCGGGCTCTGGACCGCGCATGTCGATGCCTCGCAGCTCGAGAACGCGCTGCTCAACCTGTGCATCAACGCGCGCGACGCGATGCCCGGCGGCGGGCGGATCACGATCGAAACGTGCAATCGCTGGATCGACGCGGCGGGCAGCCGCCAGCTCGACATGCCCGAGGGGCAGTATCTGTCACTCTGCGTCAGCGACACCGGCACCGGCATGACGCCCGAAGTGCGCGCCCGCGCCTTCGACCCGTTCTTCACCACCAAGCCGATCGGCGAGGGCACCGGCCTGGGCCTCTCGATGATCTATGGTTTTGCCAAGCAGTCGGGCGGACAGGTTCGCATCTATTCGGAGCCCGATCAGGGCACGATGGTCTGCATCTACCTGCCCCGACATCTGGGCGAGGACGAGCCGGAACTCCCCGCGCTCGAACCCGCCGTCGCGGCACAGGCGGGCGCAGGCGAGACGGTGTTGGTCGTCGACGACGAACCCTCGGTCCGGCTGCTGATCGTCGATGTGCTGCACGAGCTCGGCTATGCCGCGATCGAGGCGGTGGACGGCGCGGGCGGCATGCGCGTGCTCGACAGCGGAGCACGGATCGACCTGCTCGTCACCGACGTCGGTTTGCCCGGCGGCATGAACGGCCGCCAGCTTGCCGACGCCGCACGCGCAGGGCGGCCGGACCTCCACGTCCTGTTCATCACCGGCTTTGCCGAGAATGCGCTGCTCAACAACGGCCAGCTCGAACCCGGCATGGCGGTGCTGACCAAGCCCTTCGCGATCGACGCGCTGGCGACCCGCATCCGGCAACTGGTGCGCGTTGAACAATAAACCGTGCTCCAGCGAAAGCGGGAGCCCGGGGCCGCAGGCGGCGCCGTTCGTCGCGCAGGCCTCCCGCTTTCTCGGGAGTAAGGACTGTCAATCGACTGTTACGCGCGGCTTCAGATTTGCCCTGCTCTCCGTCGTGACAGCCGGCGGGCTCCATCACCGCCGTACCCCGGCGGAGGCCGGGCTCCAGTTGGGTGAGGCTGGGGACTCGATCGAAGCGTTCCGCAATCCTACCCCGGCCTTCGCCAGGATACGATTGCGCGTCAGTCCCCGGTCACGCGCGGGCCGAGATCGCCCTGCCCCACGCTCGCCGACGCCATTTCCAGCATCCGGTCGAGGCTGGCCTTGGCCTTCAGCCGCAGGTCCTCGTCCACCTCGATCCGGGGGGACAGATCGCGCAGCGCGACGTACAGCTTCTCCAGCGTGTTCATCGCCATGTACGGACAGATGTTGCAGTTGCAGTTCCCGTCCGCGCCCGGCGCGCCGATGAACAGCTTGTGCGGCACCGCCTTCTGCATCTGGTGGATGATGTGCGGCTCGGTCGCGACGATCAGCGTGTCACCGGGCATCGTCTTGGCATAGTCGAGGATGCCGCTTGTCGAGCCGACATAATCCGCATGGTCGACGATATGCGCCGGGCATTCGGGGTGCGCGGCGACGGGCGCGCCGGGATGCTCGGCCTTCAATTTGATGAGCTCGGTCTCGCTGAACGCCTCGTGCACGATGCACACGCCCGGCCACAGCAGCATGTCGCGCCCGAACTTGCGCGACAGATAGCCGCCGAGATGCTTGTCGGGACCGAAGATGATCTTCTGGCTCTCCGGAATCTGCGCGATAATCTTTTCGGCGGAGGAGGAGGTGACGATGATGTCGCTCAGCGCCTTCACCTCCATCGAGCTGTTGATGTAGGTGAGCGCGATGTGGTCGGGATGCTGCGCCCGGAACGCGGCGAATTGGTCGGGCGGGCAGCTGTCCTCGAGGCTGCAGCCCGCATCCATGTCGGGCAGGATCACCGTCTTTTGCGGGCTGAGGATCTTCGCCGTCTCCGCCATGAAGCGGACGCCGCAGAATGCGATGACGTCGGCGTCGGTCTCGGCGGCCTTGCGGCTCAGCTCCAGGCTGTCGCCGACGAAGTCAGCCAGGTCCTGGATCTCCGGCTTCTGATAATAGTGCGCGAGGATGACGGCGTTGCGCTCGCGCTTCAGCCGGTCGATCTCCGCCAGAAGGTCGACGCCCGAAAGCGACCCGCCGATGCCGTTGCGCGCGTCCATACCCAGTTCCTTACCCGTTCGCGCGCCACATGGCCCGCGGCAGCCGGCTAATCAACCCATCGGCGGCGGCAGCGGGAAGGCATAGGGGTCGACGCCCGCCCCCGGAGCGCCGGCGGTCACGATCCTGTAGAGCGCGGCACCGACCGGGCTGAACGTCACGAGGTTGATAGCCACCATCATCGCCGTGATCGCGCCGAGGCCGTAGAACCACGCGCGGTGCACCCGGCCCTGCCGGTGCCGGTCGGCGAGCATTCCGGCGATCGGGAAGAGGATCAGCACCGCGAACACCCACTCGCCCGCATGCGGGATGAGGAGCGGCATCGGCAGCAGCCGGCCGATCGCCGGCCCCAGCAGCACCGCCATTCCGCAGAAATGCAGCCGCTTGTGCCACGCCGTCCGCCGCCGGTTGACGATCGCCGCCCCGGTGAGCGCCGCGAACGCCAGGATCGAGGCGGGGTTCATGACGAGGAAATAGGCCGGCTGGAAGAAGAACGGCGCGCCGCCCCGCCGCACCATCAGCACGGTGACGAGGATGCCGAGCACCACCATCGCGATCGCCCAGACCGAGGCCACCCAGCCCAACGTCTTGTGCCCCTCGGGATGCCCGGTCGCCGCCAGCCAGTTCTGCGCGACGTAGATCGCCACCCAGCCCATGAAGACCAAGGCATGCAGGTGGATCAGCGGCGGCGCGGCCAGGATCGACCGGCCCATCGCGAACTGAAGCCCGAAGCCCGCGACGACCACCGCCGCCATCACGAACGCACTCGTCACGAAAAAACGATCGTCGCGCCGCGCGCGTACTTCACCTGGAAAGATCGTCGCCATGGTCATGCCCCCGCATCCCGTTGCGGCGGGCAGATTATCACAGGCGATAGTCAATTACGACTACGCCTTCACAACCTCGTCGGCCGGCAAATCTATCGACTATTCCCCAGAACCTCGGCCGGCGTCCTCGACTGGTCCCAGCGTTCGCGGCTCCGACCGCGCTCGGCGGGGAAAGTTACGATGACGCGCGCGCCGCTCTGCCCCGCGGCCTCCAACGGTGCGCCCATCGTCCGGGCGATCGCCCCGCGGGCGAGCTCGCGCGCCTGCGCCAGCCGCTCGGGACTCGTCGCCTCACGCGTCGCGGCGCGGCGCGCGGCGCGCGAGACGCGGGTGCCCAGCGCCTCACCCGCCTCCCGCGTCACGAGGACGCCGCTGCGCTCGACCACGACGCCCTCGCCCTCGTCGATGTTGGGCGTGTCGGCGGTCACGTCAGGCGCATCGACGATCAGCGTGCGTGTATCCGGGTCCCACGCCATGTCGCGCGGCGACAGGCCCGACAGGTCGACCGTATAGTCGACCGCATAAGGCATCTTCGCGACGCGCCCCGATTTCAGGAATCCGCCCCAGCGCGTGTCGCTCGCCGACGCCTGGACGATGCCCGACAGCCGCGCGACGCGAAGCTGGCTCATCCCCGCGATCCGCGCGGTCACGATCTGCGTCACTGCCGGTTCCTCGGGCGCCTCGGCGGGCTTCGTGACGACGTGCCGGTCGCGATAGTCGCTCCACGCGAGCAGCAGCCCGCCGACCACCGCGAGCAGCAGCGCGCCTGCGACGATCAGCCGCCACGGCTCGCCGCCGCGCCCTAGACGGCGTGCCATGCGCCCCCCTCTCCCGCGACCGCCATGCCGCGCTTCTGCAATTCGATCAGGTGCGCCAATACGGACCGCGCCGCCGCGGGCTTCAGCCGCGCGTCCAGGCCGACATACATCGCCTCGACCATCGCCTCGACGGCGTGCGTGCCACGGGCGAGCAGGCGAACGATCTGGCCCTCGCGCTGCTTTCTGTGGCCGAGCATCCCGCGCACCAGCCGCTGCGGATTGTCCACCGCCCCGCCGTGCCCCGGATAATAAACCGTCTCGGGACGACCGATCAGCTTCTCGAGGCTTGCCATATAGTCACCCATGTCGCCGTCCGGGGGCGAGACGATGCTCGTCGACCAGCCCATCACATGGTCCCCGCTGAACAGCGCCCGCGCCTCCGGAAGCGCGAACGCCATGTGGTTCGACGTGTGCCCGGGCGTCGTCACCGCTTCGATCGTCCAGCCCTCGCCCTCGATCCGCTCGCCATCGGCCAGCACGCGGTCGGGAGTATATTCGGTGTCGAAAGCGGCGTCGGCGCGCGGCCCCTCGTCATCCATCGTCAGCGGGGCGCAGCCGATCACCGGTGCGCCCGTAAGATCACGCAGCCTTGCCGCCAGCGGGCTGTGATCGCGATGGGTATGCGTGACGAGGATCGCGGCGAGCGGCCGCCCGGCGATGACCCGCTGAAGCGCGTCCAGATGCGCCGGCTCGTCCGGCCCCGGATCGACTACGGCAAGCGCGCCCTGCCCGACCAGATGCGTCTGCGTACCGGTATGCGTATAGGGCGAGGCGTTCCCCGCCAGCACCCGCGTCACCAGCGGGCCAAGCGGCACGGCGACGCCGACCGGATACTTTTCCATGGCTCTCATGTGGCTGCCCCATGGCCCAGCGGCAAGGGCTGTCGAGTGGTGCCGCCTACAGGACTCGAACCTGTGACCCCCGCATTACGAAGGCTACTTACCAGCAAGGACTTCTCGAAACAATACAATCCCTTACGCGCATCCTGACGGTGTTGAAATGCATCCACCCAAAGACATCCCAAGCGTAGGAGCACCGCCCAAACATCAGAATCGAAGCTCGCGTGCTTTGCGCTGGCAACATTCTGCTTCGCGACCTACCCTATACCGCAGAAGGAAGCGCACAAGCCGCGCATCAGATCGCTCGACTGACGATCGGCCCCCGCACGTGCCAGTCCTGTGGTCGAAGGGCTATAATCCGACGGCTAAAGCAGATGTCGTTTTTGCGGGCATGAAGAGTAGGGTAGGCTCAATCATACCTCACAAGCTTAGCGCCCATTCGGCAATCAGTTCAATAAATTGCCGGTCGCCTTCGCTTGGGCGCTCATCTCCAACGGGGTCGCTCGATGAGCGTGCGCAGTGCACTCAATCAAATTGGCATAGCGATGCGCGATCCGTAACCAGTTTGATCGGGCAGACGCGCATGACGCGCCTTCCAATTCACGAGTCAGAAACGACCCTGCTTGATTTCCATACGTCCGCAAGAGCGTGCCCACGCATTCAGCAATTTCCTTCTCGTCCATCGGCTCGTTCGAGAAGGGGTCATCGATCATCATCGCCATCGCTTAGCGTATGCCGAGGCGGATAGCGATTGGTTTCAGGCCAACGCTGCGCGAATTAAATCCAGACCGGTTGAAGACAATTTCAAATATCGCCTACGTCGATCGTAGGGGTCGGCTGCAGTGGTTATTATCTCGTAATCTTCGAGCTTTTTAAGATATCTCAAAGCCGTAGTTGCCGGAGCTGCTGAGGCGATACAGCTCGAGCTGACCGATACCTGTCGATCGTGCGCCTGCATCACGAACAGGTCGAGCATCATGTCCCAAGCCGGCTCGCCGAAAAGATCGAATTCCTGAAATACACGATCCCGGCGTCGGCGAGCCAGATAGAGCTCTTCCGCCCGCCTGACGGCTTCGCTCAGATTGATCGGAGCGGGGTCGAAGTCGCGTGCGGTGGAAAGGGTGCTAACCTCAAGAGAGATTGCCCGCAATCGATCCACGATCTGCTGAATGTCGGATTGAACGAACGGCATAGGCATTCCTTCATCGGAAGACCGTCCAGTCGCGCTCAGGTATTCGTCGGGTGCGCCACCAATGGCGCAGCGTCCCGGTCAAGAGCGTGAGCAAGATGGGATAGGCGGACGCTGCGTGCGCCACCTTGTAGACCTGTTGTTTGTGCACGGGCGCCAGCCAGACCCCGATCTGCATTTCCGCACCTACGATCAGAAACGCCGCTATCAGCATCGGCCAATACCGCTCTGCATGCAGCGCGATGATCGTGATCGTAACGGCAAGCGCGCAATCGAGCACGAGGATGCGGATATCGCGCGTCACCATCTCACCCGCCGTCACCACGAACGCGAGATCCGCTACCGCCGTGAGGAGCAGGATCAACGCCACCCAACGCTCGGGCGCGCCGCCACGCAAAATCGCGAGCAGCGATACAAGCCCGAGCGTGGCAAAGAAGAAGGTGGGGCTCACGCGATCCCGTATCGAGCTATGCGACCGCGCGTAGATGTGTCTCGATCGATGCCGCCGGCGCATCGCGCTCGGCATTCGTTGTCGGTATCGTATCGCCCCATGCCTGGGGGATCAGCTCGCGTCGCGCGGCGATCTCAAGCGCCTTCGCATGGGCACGGGCAAGATGATGACGCCCGCGTAGATGCAAATTCATCGCCTCCACAATATCGGCGTAAACCGCTTGGCTCTCACCAAACTTGAGCCCTTCGACATTCTGGGCCGAGGCCATTAGCTGCGTGTAGCTTGCCAACGCCGCATCGCAGCCCGCCTCGGCACCATCAAGTTTTGTAATGAATTCAAGCACGTCCCGTTTGATCATCGACTTTCCCCTGTTCGGGGTGGATTCGCCGCGTCGTAAATCGCGATCGATCGCACCGCCCATGTCGCAGCCAACGCGAGGCTTGCGGTGAGGGCGAGCGAGATCAGGACGATGATCCCGAGGCGCTGCAGCTTTGACAGCCGCTCCATCCCTCGCCCCGTCGGCACTCCGACCGCTGGCTGCTGGGGTACTGTTACCGGCTGAGGACGGGGCGCCTCTACCGGGGAAAATCCCCCGGGGCATTTATCATCAAATAATTCCAGATACTTAGTGATCGCATCTGATCGATAGTTCTGGCCGAGCTTTGCTTTTGCACCATCGATGTATCCGTCGACCGTCTTCACCGATAGCCCAAGGGCGTTTGCGATCGCTTTGTTGGTTTTGTGCGAGGCGGCCAGTCGCATGCACTCATGTTCGCGTCGAGTGAGCTTCGGCACGTTTAGATCAGTGACAGGTATCACGAGAAACGCGACCAGCGCAAAGGTCGCGGATTATTCGCCCCCGACAAGCCAGGCAGGAGATCAGCGCCGCTTTGGTCGACGTTCACAAGTCGGCCCCTCATATGATGCGTGAGCAAATCGCTTAGACCCACAATGCATCCATGAACAATCAGTTCGGACCTTTTTGATCCGCTTTGGCTGGAATGCGGGCTTACACATTGCGGTACCGTAACAAACGGCAGCGATGGACGACGTTTGATCTAGGGTCAGGACTCGTTGATCACAGCCAGAAGATGATGGTGGCAGCGAGGGCGACGGCGGAGAAGAAGGCGTTTGGGCACCGATCGTAGCGGGTGGCGACACGGCGCCAGTCCTTCAGACGGCCGA
>CAJYIX010000040.1 GCA_913775315.1 uncultured Sphingomonas sp.
GCATCGCGATCCAGGATGCGGTGGAGGCGGCACGCAACCTTGCCAGCGACGGCTGGCTCGGGCGGATCGCGGAGGGCGCGCCGTTCGGGCCGATCGAGTATCTGCTCGCCGCCGTCCGCGGTCTCACCTATGCCCGCGCCGAACAGCCGGGCGACGCGGGCTATGGCCTCGAAACCGAACTCGCCGAACCAACCCCGGAATTGATCGAAGCCGCCGCCCCCGCTGCCGCCGCACTCGACGCTTTGGTCCGCCCGCTGGTGACGCTCGGCCGCCGGCTGGAAGCCGTGCTGGCGGAGGCGCCCGACTGGATGGACGGTCCGGCACGTGCGCGCATCGAGGGCGCGATCGCCTCGATCGGCTGGCGGGCGGAGACGGTGGCGGCGTGGCTGTCGCTGCTCGCGCGCGTCGGTGGCCCCGCCGATCCCGACCATGTCGACTGGCTCGCGGTCGAGCGGATCGAGGGGCGCGAATATGACATGGGCCTGCACCGCCACTGGCTCGATCCCACGCGCCCCTTTGCCGAGGTGGTGTTGAAGCCCGCGCATGGCGTGCTCGTCACCTCGGCGACGCTGACCGGCGGCGGCGACTGGCCGACCGCGGAGGCGCGTGTCGGCGCGCCACACCTCGCCCGCGCGCCGTCGCGGTTCGAGGCGGCGAGCCCCTTTGCCTATGAGCGCCAGGCCGAGGTGCTGATCGTCACCGACGTCAAGCGTGGCGACCTGCCCGCGCTCGCCAATGCCTATGCGCGGCTGATCGTCGCGGCGGGCGGCGGCACCTTGGGATTGTTCACCGCGATCCGCCGCCTGCGCGGCGTCCACGGCCGCATCGCCGACCGGCTGGCGCGTGAGGGGTTGCCGCTCCATGCGCAGCACGTCGATCCGATCGATACGGGCACGTTGGTCGACATCTTCCGCGACGATCCCGCCGCCTCTTTGCTCGGCACCGATGCCTTGCGCGACGGGGTGGACGTACCCGGATCGTCGCTGCGGCTGGTGGTGATGGAGGGCGTGCCCTGGCCCAAGCCGAGCGTGCTTCACGCCGCGCGCCGGTTGGCGGGGGGTGGTTCCGCCTATGACGACCGTATCGTGCGCGCGCGGCTTGCTCAGGCGTTCGGCCGCCTCATCCGCCGCGCTGACGATTCGGGGGCGTTCGTGATGCTGTCGTCGGCGATGCCGTCGCGGTTGCTCGCCGCCTTCCCACCCGGCGTCGCTGTGACGCGCGTGACGCTGGACGAGGCGGTGGCCCGCGTCGCCGCGCGTAGTGGCGGGCGGCTTTCCTTGTCGCCCGCGATCGGGCATGAGGCGCGCATCGCGGTCGAGGACGGAGACGCCGGTTGAAGACGCTGACGCTGCTGCGCCACGCCAAGTCCGGCTGGGACGATCCCGTCGCCCGTGATTTCGACCGTCCGCTGAACGACAAAGGTCGCCGCGCCGCGCAGACGATGGGCCGGCATATGCGCGACGAGGGCCTCGTCTTCGACCATATCGTCGCCTCGCCCGCGGTGCGCGTGATGGAGACGCTCGACGCGATCGCCAGCGGCTATGGTCGCAAGCTGGAACCGGTGTGGGAACGGCGCATCTACCTCGCCTCCGCCGCGACGCTGCTCGACGTGGTGCATGAGCTGCCGGATGAGGCGCAACGGGTCCTGATGGTCGGCCACAACCCCGGCCTCGAGGATCTGGCGATGCTGCTGGTGCCGTTTGGCGGCGGCGCGTTGCGCGACCGGCTCGAGGAAAAATACCCGACCGCGACGCTCGCCGAGATGGCGACCGGGGCAGAATGCTGGCGTGCGGTCGCCGAGGGGCAGGCGCGGCTCGACCGCTATGTCCGCCCGCGCGACCTTGATCCGGCGCTCGGCCCCGACGAGCGGTGACGGACCCGAAACGGTCCTGACGGGTTTTCTCCCCGTCCCGCAGTCGGCGGGGGTGCAGACGGGGGCGATATGATCGACAGGCGACGGCTGGAATCGGGGGGACTGATCGTCTTCCTCGTGGCGGTGAGCGTGGGCCTGCTCGCGATCGTGTCGTCGTTCATCGGCGCGCTGCTGTGGGCGGTGCTCGCCGCGATCCTGTTCCAGTCGCTGTTCCAATGGCTGCTCAAGCGCTGGCCGGGGCACCGCAACCGGGCGGCGGCGGCAACCTTGCTCATCATCTTCGTCGCGGTCATCATCCCGACGCTGGCGATCGGCGGCATGGTGATCGACCAGACCGCCGGCGTCTATGCCAAGGTGCAAAGCGGCCAGATCGATTTCGCCAGTTACTTCAAGCAGGTGCATGACGGCCTGCCGCAATGGGTGCAGCGCCCGCTCGACCGCTCGGGTCTCGGCAGTTTCGACAACGCGCAGGCCCGCATCGTCGAGGCGGTGCGCTCCAGCTTCCGCGGCATCGCGTCGCAGGCGCTGTCGATCGGCCGCAATACGGCAGCGTTCCTGCTCGCCTTCGGCGTCGGGCTCTACGTCACCTATTTCCTGCTGCGCGACGGCGATCGGCTCGCGCCGAAGATCCGGGACGCGCTGCCGCTGGAGCGTGCCGTGGCCGACCGCCTGCTCGGCCGCTTCGTCGCGGTGGTGCGCGCGACGATCAAGGGCTCGGTGCTCGTCGCACTCGCGCAGGGTGCGCTGGGCGCAATCACCTTCTGGATCGTCGGTCTGCCGGCGGCGCTGCTGTGGGGCCTGCTGATGGCACTCGTCGCGCTGCTGCCGGCGGTGGGGCCTGCGCTCGTCTGGGGGCCGGTCGCGATCTATCTGCTCGCGACGGGTGCCATTTGGCAGGCCGTGGTCGTCATCGTCTCGGGCGTCGCGGTGATCGGCCTGGCCGACAATATCCTGCGGCCGATCCTGGTCGGCCGCGACACGGGCATCCCCGATTGGCTGGTGCTGGTGACGACGCTGGGCGGCATCGAGGTGGCGGGGCTCAGCGGCATCGTCGTCGGCCCGCTGGTCGCCGCGCTGTTCCTCACCGGCTGGCAAATCCTCACCGACGAGCGCGAGGGGCGGCGGGTGACGGCGGGCGTCGACGCCGAGGATGCGCCGCGCGAGGCGTGACGTGCCACGCCAAGAACGCCCCTCACCCTGAGTTTGTCGAAGGGCGGCTCTCCGCAGGTGCTACCTTTGGGGGACGCGCGCTTCGACAGGCGCGGGGCGAACGGCTAGGAAGCACTTCAATTCCGTTGGCACGGATAGGTCTTGGCCAGCACCCGCGCATAGCCGTCCTTCAGCGGCAGTTTCTTGTCCGCCGGCGACAGCGCATCCAGCCCGCCCAGCATCTGGAGGATACCGATCGATTCGCCATCGGGGATGCAGGCGATCGGCGGCTTGCCCGCAGCGACCCGCGCCGCCCCCTCCGCACGGAGCTGGCGCGTCGCCGCATCGGCTTCCGCCTTCAGCACCGGATAGTCGGGGTTGGTCAGCGCGGTGAAGGGGTTGGCGCGCAGCGGCGCGGCCTTGGCCAGGAAGGTGCCGACGCTCATCGCAGCAGCGGCAGGCGTGGCGAGGCCCAGCGAAACGGCAAGGGCGATCAAAGGCTTATACGACAACGGCGGCACTCCGGATGGGAATGCCGCCGCATAATCGGATCAAACTGACAGCGGGCTGAACCGCCCCCGTCTCTGTCGTTCGGCTCAGGCGCCGAGCGGTGCCGGATTGCCGAATGGACCGCCCGGACGGCGCGTCTTCGGGATCGAGGTGCCGGCACGCGGCACGGTCGCCTTCGGACCCGATGGATCGCTGCGGCCGATCTCTTCACCGGCGATCAGCTTCTTGATCTCGTCGCCCGACAGCGTCTCATATTCGAGCAGCGCGCCGGCCAGCAGGTGAAGCTGATCGACATGGTCGGTCAGCAGCTGCTTGGCGCGGGTCAGGCCGCCTTCGACGATGCTCTTGATCTCGTCGTCGATCAGCTGCGCAGTCGCATTGGACATGCGAACCGGCTGGCTCGACGAATAGCCGAGGAAGCTTTCGCCTTCAGGCTGCGCATATTCGACCGGGCCGACCTTGTCCGACATGCCCCACTTGGTGACCATGTCGCGGGCGAGGCCGGTGGCGTACTGGATGTCGCCCGACGCGCCCGACGACACCTTGTCGTATCCGAAGATGATCTCTTCGGCGACACGGCCGCCCATCGCCACCGCCAGGTTCGCGTACATCTTGTCGCGATGGTAGCTGTAGCTGTCGCGCTCCGGCAGACGCATCACCATGCCCAGCGCGCGACCGCGCGGGATGATCGTCGCCTTGTGGATCGGGTCGGACGCCTGCTCGTGGATCGACACGATCGCGTGGCCCGCCTCGTGATAGGCGGTCATGCGCTTTTCGTCCTCGGTCATGACCATCGACCGCCGCTCGGCGCCCATCATGACCTTGTCCTTGGCCTCTTCGAATTCGGCCATCGCGACCAGGCGCTTGCCCTTGCGCGCGCCCATCAGCGCCGCCTCGTTGACGAGGTTGGCGAGGTCGGCGCCCGAGAAGCCCGGCGTACCGCGCGCGATCGTACGCGCATCGACGTCGGGCGCCAGCGGCACCTTCTTCATATGGACTTCCAGGATCTTGACGCGACCCTCGATATCCGGCCGCGGCACGACAACCTGGCGGTCGAAGCGGCCCGGACGCAGCAGCGCGGGGTCGAGCACGTCGGGGCGGTTGGTCGCCGCGACGATGATGATCCCCTCGTTTGCCTCGAAGCCGTCCATCTCGACCAGCAGCTGGTTCAGCGTCTGTTCGCGCTCGTCATTGCCGTTGCCCAGGCCCGCGCCGCGATGGCGGCCGACCGCGTCGATTTCGTCGATGAAGACGATGCACGGCGCGCTCTTCTTGGCCTGTTCGAACATGTCGCGCACACGGCTCGCGCCGACGCCGACGAACATCTCGACGAAATCCGAACCTGAAATGGTGAAGAACGGCACGCCAGCCTCACCCGCAATGGCGCGGGCGAGCAGCGTCTTGCCGGTACCCGGCGAACCGACCAGCAAA
>CAJYIX010000041.1 GCA_913775315.1 uncultured Sphingomonas sp.
ACGAGCCGTTCGTGAAGGCAGGCTATATCCGCGTCTATCAGGACATTCGCGGCAAATACGGGTCGGAGGGGGACTATATCGTTACCCGCCCCGTGCGCGGGCCGCTGAACCCCACCAGCACCGACCACGTCACAGACGCTTACGACACGATCGACTGGCTGGTGAACAAGGTGAACCTGCCCGAATCGAACGGCCGCGTCGGTATGATCGGGTCGAGTTACGAGGGGTTCACCGTCGTCATGGCGCTGCTCAACCCGCACCCCGCGCTCAAGGTCGCGGCGCCCGAGAGCCCGATGATCGACGGCTGGCGCGGCGACGACTGGTTCCACAACGGCGCCTTCCGCCTCGCCAATATCGGCTGGATCGGCTCGCAGACCGGCTACAAGGGCGCGGGGCAGGACCCGGCGACGGGTATCTACGACAATTATGAGGAGTTCCGCCGGCTGGGCGGCGCCAACGAGTGGGCGAAGAATTCGGGCTTCGACCAGCTGCCTGCCTGGCAGAAGATGGTCGCGCATCCCGCCTACGACGCCTTTTGGCAGGGACAGGCGCTCGACAAGCTCCTCGCCGCCAACCCCTCCAACGTCCCGACGATCTGGGAACAGGGCCTGTGGGATCAGGAGGATATCTACGGCGCGATCACCGCGTGGGAAGCGCTGAAGGCGAAGGGCAAGACCGGCAACAACTTCCTCGTCATGGGGCCGTGGCGGCACAGCCAGGTCAATCGCGAGGGGCGCTCGCTGGGTCCGCTCCAGTGGAACGGCGACACCGCGCAGCAATTCCGCGAGGAGATGGTGCTGCCGCTGTTCAATCAATATCTGAAGGACGGCCCGCCCGCGAACCTGCCAGCCGCCACCATCTACAACACTGGCGAAAACAAGTGGGAGCGGTTCGCCAACTGGCCGCTGGCGTGCGAGGCGGGGTGCACCGCGCCGCTCACCCCCATGTACCTCGCCGCCGACAGCAGCCTTGCCTATGCCAAGGGGTCGGCGGGCGAGGACAGCTATGTCAGCGATCCCGCAAAGCCCGTCCCGCACCTGCCGCGGCCGGTCAATTTCGGTGACGGCCGCTGGCCCGACTGGCTGGTCAGCGACCAGCGCTATGTCGACGGTCGCCCCGACGTGATGACCTATACGACGCCCGTCCTGACCGCGCCGGTCCGCATGTCGGGCGCGCCGATCGCCGACCTCTATGCCAAGACGACGGGCACCGACGGCGATTTCGTCGTCAAGGTGATCGACGTCTATCCCGACGAAGTGCCGAGCGACGTCAAGATGAGCGGCTATCAGCTCGCCGTCAGCCTCGACATCTTCCGCGGCCGCTATCGCGACAGCCTCGAGAAGCCGTCCGCGATCCCCGCGGGCAAGGTCCAACGTTACCGCTTCCGCCTGCCGACGGTGAACCACGTGTTCCAGCCCGGTCACCGGATCATGGTGCAGGTCCAGTCGAGCCTGTTCCCGCTCTACGACCGCAACCCGCAGAAATACGTGCCCAACATCTTCCTCGCGAAGAAGGCCGACTATCAGAAGGCGACGGTGACGCTCGAACGCGGCGGCGGCGCGGCCAGCGCGGTGTGGCTGCCGATCGTCAAGACGCCGCCGGCGCCGTAACCTGCTTCTCGTCACCCCGGGCCGAGCCCGGGGTGACGAAAGAGCGGACGACGATTGACTCATAACTCTACATATGTTGTTGTGGGTTTATGGTCCGAACCCGCCGCCCTTCACCGCAAATGCTTCGCCTGATCGAGCGGCTGTACGCGCACGCCCCTGCCGCGCAGCACGGCTATGAGCTGATGAAGGAAACGGGGCTCGCCTCGGGCACGCTCTATCCGCTCCTGATGCGGATGACCGATCAGGGGTTGGTCGAGGCCGAATGGCATCCGCCGGCACTGCCCGGCCGTCCGCCGCGCCACGCCTATCGCCTGACGGCGACGGGACTCGCGCTCGCCCGTGAACTGACAGGGCAGCGGCCGCTTGGTGAAGGCGCGACGGCATGAACCGCCGTCTTGCCTGGATCGTCATGGCGGTCACCGCGCGCAGTCTCGGCTCCCGCCGCGCCGACTGGGCCTGGGCGATGGCCGCCGAGCTTGAGGCGGCGGAGGCAGAGGGCCGCCCGCTCCGCTTCGCGCTCGGCTGCCTCGTAGCGGCATGGCGGACGATGCTCGCCCATGCCGAGGGGCGCTTCACGCTCGTCTCGCACGCGCTGGCGATCGGCGTGATCCTGCCCGTCGCGAGCATGCTGTCGGTCGCGGCGATCTTCGGCTTTCCGTTCATGGCGGCGAGCGACGGGCTGGCGGGCTATCTCTACGGCAGCGGCCAACATCGGCTGCTTCTCAACGTCGGCAACATGATCGCTGCGCCGTCGCTGCTCTGCCTGATGCTATTGACCGCCGCGCTGCACCTGCCCGTCGCGTGGTGGATCCTCGATCGCGACTGGGCGCGCGTCGGGATGGCGAGCCGCTTCGGCGCCGCCGCGGTCACGACGCTGACCATCGTCTCGGGCTGTGCGGCGATCGATCCGACCAGCCTGATCCTGCCGATCTGGGTGCTGGCGGCCGAGACCGCCGCGATCTTCACGCTCGCGACCTGGCAGTCGCAGCTCCCTCACCACGAACAGCCCGCTTTCTAGCCGAAGGAACCTCCGATGAAGGCCACGATCCCCCTCGCCATCGCCGCCTTCATCGCCAGCCCCGCGCACGCACAGGTCGAGGATGCCGGCCGCTGGGTCATCTACGGCACGACCTCGACGCATGAGCGCGACGCAAGTGTCCCCGGCGGTGCGATCCGCGCGGCACAGCCGCCCGCGACCCGCGGCAAGCCGTGGACGAGCGGCGCGGTCCTGAAGCTGCCGCGCGCCGTCGCGGCGGGCGAGACGATCGCCGCCACCTTCTGGGCGCGGGCCGCGAAGCCGATGCGCACGACCGCCGCGATCCAGGGGCCGGAGCCGACCTACGCGCAAGTGGCGAGCACCGACCTTGCGCTGACGCCGCAATGGCAACGCTTTATCGTTACCGGCACCGCTGCAGCACCACTCCCGGCCGGCTCGCAGGCGCTGGTCGTCACGCTCGGTCGCGCCGACAGCGCAGTCATGCTCGGCCCCGTCGCGTGGGCGCCCGCCCCCGGCGCGGCAAAAGCGTTCGCCGCCTATCGCCCCGCCGCCGTCCCCGTCGACCTGACCATCCCATCCCGTCTGGCGACGCTCGCCGGTACGCTCCACCTGCCCGTCGGCCGCGGCCCCTTCCCTGTCGCGATCGTCATTCAGGGGCATGGCCCCAACGGCCGCGGCGGCTTCGACGAAGTGATCGCCCGCCTCAACCGCGACGGCATCGCCGCGCTAGAATATGACAAGCGCGGCATCGGCCAGTCGACCGGCACCTATGTCGAGGATATCGGCCTGCTCACCGCCGACGCACAGGCAGCGGTCGCCGCCATGCGTGCGCGGCCCGACATCGACGGCGCCCACGTCGCACTGATCGGCCACAGCCAGGGCGGCGTGGTCGCCCCCGCGGTCGCCGCCGCCGATGCCTCGATCGACGCGGTCGTGACGCTCGGCGGCTCGGTCGGCGACGGCTTTCCGATGCTCGCCAATGCGCTGCGCCAGCAGATGATTGCCGCAAAACGGCCGCCGGCCGCGATCGAGCCTGCGGTCGATGCGGCGATGGCGCTGCTCAACGCGCGCGCGGCCGGACGGAGCGACGCTTCGGTCACGCCCTTGCGCACTGCTCTGGTCGATCGGATCGAGGCGCTCGGCTTCAACCGGGCCGAAGCGGAGGACGGCCTGAAGCGCATCGACACGCCGGAGGCATGGAGCGCCGGCAAGGTCCACTCGGCGCGCGACCTCGCCACCACGAAGGCACCCGTCCTCGCGGTCTACGGCGGCAAGGACCCGCTCGTCATCGCCGCACCGGAGGCCGCCGCCGCCCGCACCGCCCTCGCCGCCAACCCAAAGGCCAAGGTCGTCGTCTTCGACGACCTCAGCCACTGGTTTCAGGACGGCGCCGTCACCGGTGACGAGAAGGAAGTGGCGACGCTCGGCCCCAATCTCGGCTCCCCGCGCGTCGTCGCGCTGGTCGGCGACTTCGTCGCGGGCGCCTTAAAACAGCGTCGTTAGGAAGTAGAACAGCGCCCCCACCGCCGCCGACGCGGGAATCGTGATGAGCCATGCGGTCACCACGTTGCTTGCCACGCCCCAGCGGACCGCAGACGCGCGGCGCGCCGTGCCCGCGCCGATGATCGAGCCGGTGATGGTGTGCGTGGTCGACACCGGGATGCCCAGCCACGATGCGCTGAACAGGATGATCGAACCGGCCAGCGACGCGCTGAACCCCTGATGCTGCGACAGCTTGGTGATGCGGCTGCCCATCGTCTCGATGATCTTCCACCCGCCGCTCAACGTGCCCAGCGCGATCGCGACGTAGCAGGCGATGGCCACCCAGTGCGGCACCTCGAACTCGCCCTGCAGATAGCCGGTCGAATAGAGGAGCACGGTGATGATCCCCATCGTCTTCTGCGCGTCGTTGAGGCCGTGAGAAAGCGAATAGGCGCCCGAGGAAAGGAGATGCAGGAACCGGAACGTCTTTTCCGCCCGCGTCGTCGTCGCGCGGCGGAAGATCCAGCTCGTCATCAGCATCACCAGCATGGCGAGGATCATGCCCAGCGTCGGCGACAGCACGATCGCGATCAGCGTCTTGTTGAGCCCCGACCACTGCACCCCGGTCAGCCCCGCATGGGCGACGCCCGCCCCGATCAGCCCGCCGACCAGCGCATGGCTGGACGAGGACGGGATGCCTTTCAGCCAGGTGACGACGTTCCAGAACATCGCGCCGACGAGCGCGCCGAACACCACCGCCGGCGTCACCAGGTCCTTTTCGATCAGCCCCTGCCCGATCGTGCTCGCCACCTTGTGTAGGCTGGGGAAGGTGATCGTCAGGAAGTAAGCTGCGCCGTTGAACACCGCGGCGAAGATGACGGCGTGGACGGGCTTGAGCAGCCGCGTCGCCACCACCGTCGCGATCGAATTGGCCGCATCGTGCAGGCCGTTCAGAAAGTCGAACGCCAGCGCGACGATGATGAGCGCGACCAGCAGCGGAAAGGCGAGCTCGTGCATCAGGCGTGATCGATGACGATGCCGTCGATCTCGTTGGCGACATCCTCGAACTTGTCGACGATGCGCTCGAGATGCTTGTAGATCTCGCGCTGGACCGAGAAGCGCAGCGTGTCGGTCGGGCCGAGCTCCTTGAACGCGCGCTTCAGGCCCGCGGCGTGGATCTCGTCGGCATGGCTTTCCATGCGGACCAGCCGCTCGGTCAGCTCGTGCAGGCGGGTGGCGTTGCCGGCGACGTCGCGGAGCAGCGGCATCGCCTCTGCGGTCAGGCGGGCGGCATCGACGATGATACCGGCCATGTCCTTCATCTCGGGCTCGAAGCTCGTCACGTCGTACAGGTCGATCGCCTGCACCGTCGCCTGCATCTCGTCGATCGCGTCGTCCATCGAGCCGATCAGGCTGATGATCGCGCTGCGGTCGAAGGGCGTCAGGAAGGTGACGCGAACGGTGCGCAGCACCTCGCGGATGATCTCGTCGGCGTCGCGCTCGCGCTCTACCACTTCTTGGATGTGTTCGGCGCTGCCGTCCTGTACCAGCCGGGCGAGCGCGTTGCCGCCGGCCACGACGGTGGCGGCGTGCGCCTCGAACATCTCGAAGAAATTGCCCGTGCGGGGCAGCAGCTTCTGAAACCAGGCGAACATGTGAGAGACTTTCGATCCTTGCGCGACGGCCTGGATAAAGCCGGTGCGCTGCGTTGCTGCCTTGAAATCGCGATTGCCGAACGAACGGATCAGGTCCTTGAGGTCGTCCTCGTCCACCGCCTGCGCGGCAGCCTCGAGGCTGAACCAGCGCCGTTCGCGCTCGCCCTGTTCCTTCCACGCGTCCTGGACGTCGCGCACCGCCAGCGGAAACACGTCGACGTCGAGCATCAGCGACGCGCCGCTCGCGCGCTTCTTGCGATAGCGATACGAGCCGAGCGCGACCGGACAGATGACACCGCGAACGCCCGCCTCCTCCTCGGCCTCCAGCGCGGCGGCATCGTGCGGGCTCAGTCCCTTGGGCGCGTTGCCCTTGGGGATGACCCAGCGCCGATTCTCACGCGAGGTGACGAGGAGGATGCTGACCGGCGCATCGGGGGCGGTCCCCTCCATCCGGTACGGCAAGGCGGCGATCTGACGAATGGGAAAGCTCCGGGGTTGGCGGGCGCGCCATTACCGCGTCGCAGCGCGGACTCCAACCGCTAACGTACGATACCGGTCAGTCGTGCAGCATCGCCACGCCCAGCTTGTCGAGATTGACCGTCAGCTGGAGCGAAAGCGCGTGATCCATCTGTGCCTGCGCACCCCCGCGGGCGAGCCGATACTGGTTGAGATAGCCGATATCGGCGCTCAGCGCCTTGCCGATCGGCACGTTGAACCCGACGATGTTGCGCATCCGCTCATACCCCGCCCGCTGGCCCCAGACGGTCGAGTTGGGCAGGATGAAACTCTCGTGGCTGCCGAACAGCGACACGCGGCGCCGCCCGAGCGGCAGGTTGTAGCGAACCAGCGGACGGACCCGGAAGCCGATCTCGTCCCCGCCGGGATTGAACCGCTCGTCGAGGCGCAGGCGCCCCGCGAATCGCCCGCGCGCGATCACGATCTGCTGGCGGACGCGCTCCTCGTCGGCGGCGGTGTTGGCGTTAAAGAAGCCGACATGGCGATACCCGACGCCGAGTTCGACGCCCTTCGCGATCTGGACGCCGACCAGCACGCCGTATTCGGTGGTGTAGATGCCCTCCTGCCGGTCACTGGTCCGCGCGATCTGCTCGGCGGTGACGCGCACGCCATTGGCTACGGGCAAAACGACGTTGAGCTGCTCCCAGAGCTGCTCGTCCTCCTGCTGCGCAAGCGCCGGGACGGGCGCCGCGAGCGCGACCGCAGCAGCAAGGATCGGAAACAATCGCATCGCCGCGCCGGTGCGCTCACCGCCCGCGAAGATCAAGAGCGGCGCGGCGCGGCGGCGGTCAGGCCGCCCCGATCATCGATCGTGCGACAGCTTCGGCGACCTTGATCCCGTCCACCGCAGCCGACAGGATGCCGCCGGCATAGCCCGCCCCTTCGCCCGCCGGATACAGGCCGGCGGTGTTGAGGCTCTGAAAACCGTCGCCGCGGGTGAAGCGGACCGGCGAGGACGTGCGCGTCTCCACCCCCGTCATCACCACGTCGGGATGGTCGTAATCCGGGATCTGCCGGCCGAAGACGGGGATCGCCTCTCGCATCGCCTCCACCACGAAGTCGGGCAAGCACTCGTCGAGCGCGGTGGGCGTGACGCCAGGCTTGTACGACGGCACGACCGAACCGAGCGTGGTCGACGGGCGGCGCGCCATGAAGTCGCCCAGCCGCTGCGCCGGTGCGTGATAGTTCGACCCGCCCGCCACGAACGCCCGCCGCTCCCAATGGCGTTGCAGGTCGACGCCCGCCAGCGGATCGCCGGGGAAGTCGCGCTCGGGATCGATCGCGACGACGAAGCCCGAATTGGCGTTCCGCTCGTTGCGCGAATACTGGCTCATGCCGTTGGTCGCGACGCCGCCCTCCTCGCTGGTCGCGGCGACGACGGTGCCGCCGGGGCACATGCAGAAGCTGTAGACCGTCCGCCCGTTCGAGCAGTGGTGCGAGATGTGATACTCCGCCGCGCCCAGCACCGGGTGGCCGGCATTGGCGCCGAAGCGCGCGCGATCGATCCAGCTTTGCGGATGCTCGATGCGGACGCCGATCGAGAATGGCTTGGCCTCGACATAAATGCCCGCGTCGTGGAGCATCCGGAAGGTATCGCGCGCGCTGTGACCGATAGCGAGGACGACATGGTTCGCCTCCAGATACTCGCCGTCATGCAGGTGAAGCCCCTGCATCCGCCGCACGCCCGCGCCGTCGGTGTCGATGTCCACCCCGACGACGCGCTTCTCGAACCGATATTCGCCGCCCAGCGCCTCGATCGTCGCGCGCATGCTCTCGACCATCGTGACCAGGCGGAAGGTGCCGATGTGCGGATGCGCCTCGGTCAGGATCTCGGGCGGTGCGCCCGCTTTCACGAACTCGGTCAGCACCTTCCGGTCGAGATGCCGGGGGTCCTTGATCCGGCTGTAGAGCTTGCCGTCGGAAAAGGTGCCTGCGCCCCCTTCGCCGAACTGGACGTTCGATTCGGGATTGAGGACGCGCCGGCGCCACAGACCCCAGGTGTCCTTGGTCCGCTCGCGCACCACCTTGCCGCGATCGAGGATGATCGGGCGGAACCCCATCTGCGCCAGGATCAGCCCCGCGAACAGGCCGCATGGCCCCGCGCCGATGACGACGGGGCGCG
Organism: uncultured Sphingomonas sp.; assembly: GCA_913775315.1. Lineage (GTDB taxonomy): Bacteria > Pseudomonadota > Alphaproteobacteria > Sphingomonadales > Sphingomonadaceae > Sphingomonas. The sequence continues at coordinate 8,383 of CAJYIX010000041.1, forward strand.
GCCCGCCCGCCGGGGCGGTGCCGACATGGCGATAATGCGTGTCGGGGGTCTTCTGAACGTCGCGATCCTTGCGAAAGCGCGCGAGCACCGGCGCCTCGTTCCGAAGCGTCACGTCGACGGTGTAGACGAGCTGGATATTGGCCTTGTCGCGCGCGTCGTTGCCGCGGCGCGCGACCTGATAGCGCACCACGTCGCGCGGGGTGACACGCAGCCGCTTGAAGATCGCAGACAGCAGCGCTTCGTCGGCATGGTGCAGCGGCAGGGTCAGGTTGGTCAGGCGCAACATGCCCCGCCCCTTAGCGCCTGAGGGCGCTGGACGCGACACCGCCGATCCGCTCGCCCTCAGATGCGCGTGATCTTCCCTGTCGCGATCGGCGTCGTGCTGGGCGCCTGATGCGGCGCACCATCCGGCAGCTCGAGACTGACAGCCAGCGTTGCGCCATCCACGATCAACGCCTGGAGCGCGGCAGGAACCTTGACCCGCGTGGTGCCCGCCCCCTCTAGCAGGCCCAGCGACCGCGGCACGCCGTCGGCGGGGATGACCCAGAGTTCAGGCACGCGATCGCTCTCGGGCAGCGACACCGCGCGGATCCGCAGGTCGCCGTCGCCCGGCGCGTAATTCGCCGCGAGCAGCGTCCCCTCGGCCCCGCCGAGCTGGGCGACCGTGGCCTCCGCCGGCGCACGCACCACCTCCCGCACGATCGTCACGGGCTCGGGCCGCGCGAGCAGGAACGCCGCGGCGAAGGCAGCAGCGATCCCGGTGCTGCCGATCGCGGTCCACCGCCACCGGCGCAGCCGTTTGCCCATGTCGGCGCCGCCCGGGCCGAGGCGGGCGGCGATCGCCGGCCAGACATCGGGCGCCGGCTGCGCCTCGAACCCGTCGTACATCGGATCGAGCCGCGCCCGCCAGGCATCGACCGCCTCGGCAAAACGGCGGTCCGACAGCGACAGGCGAAGCGCCCGCGCCCGCTCGTCACCGGTCAAGAGGCCGAGCGCCAGCTCGGCGGCCAGCGCGTCGAGATCGGGGTCGAGCGGTTCAGCCATGGCCGAGACATTCCTTCATTTGGGCGAGCCCGCGGCGTACCCAGCTCTTCATCGTGCCGAGCGGCACGTTCCGTACCACCGCCAGCTCGGCATAGGTCAGCCCGTCGAAAAAGGCCGAGCGGATCGCCTCCCGCTGCTTCGCGCCGAGCTGTTCGATGCAGTGGAAGATGCGCGCACGCTCCTGATCGGCAGTGATCACCTGTTCGGCGTCGGCACGGTCGTCGGCCAGGTCGGCGATATGCTCGTCGCCGACCATCAGTTGCGGGCGATGCGACCGGCGCCAGTCGATGGCGGCATTGCGCGCGACCGTACACATCCAGGTGATCGGACTGGCGCGCCCCGAATCGAAGCTTCCCGCCCGGCGCCAGATCCGGAGATAGACGTCCTGAAGGATTTCCTCGGCCGTGTCGCGGTCCTGTACGACCCGCATGCAGATGCCGAACAGCTTTGCGGAGGTGAGCGCGTAGACCTCGCGCAGCGCGTCGCGATCGCCGACGCCGACCTGCTTCAATAGGCTCGCCAGGTGCGCGCGGGCCTCCGTCTGCGATGATCGATCCATCATGCCGCCCCACCCCGGCCGGGCCAGACCCGGTCCGTCACGGCATAGGCGATACCCGCATGCGCCTCCAAAAGCGAGCGCGAGCGCACGACGATCCGCCCGCGGGTCGAGGTGATGAGGCGCTCGCCCTCGAGAATGTGGAGCGCGTCGGTCACGGTCGCGCGCCGGACGCCGAGCATCCCGGCGAGCAGGTCGTGGGTCAGCATCAGCTCGCCGTCGTCGACCCGGTCGTGCCACAGGAGCAGCCAGCGGCTTAGCCGGACGTCGACCGGATCGCACATGCCCGAGCGCAATGTCGCCCCGAGCTGGCAGGCGAACTGAAAGGCGAACCCGACCAGCCGCACCGTCAGCGAAGGGTCGATCAAGCACAGGTCGCGCAGCACGCGCCCGTCGATCGCCAATGTCGTTCCCGCGGAAACGGCCACCGCCTCCTGGCTTCCGGGGACGGGAACGCCGGCGACGAGGCCCCAGTTGAGCGCGCCTTCGCGGCCGATCAGGCCGAAGCCCTGCTGCTTTCCCCCGGCGACGCAGGCGCGCAGGCAGAATACGGCGGTCTCGGGAAAATGGACCACATCGGCGCCGGCCGCGCCGCTTTCGATCACGCCGCCCTGCTCGATCCGCTGCCGCACAAGATGCGGGCGCAGCGACGCGAGGCTCGGCGCGAAAAGCGAGGCCAGGAGATGATTGCCGCAGGGCGGCGGGGATCGGTCTTCGGCAGTTCGGAACATGCGCGCTCGCCCTCTTCGGGTAATTGGCCGGCGAACGAGATACGAAAAGGTTCCGGGCGCGGATGCACAGCGTACGGCTGGCGTACGCACGCTTTAAGCGGCTGAAATCCTGATAGCCTCCGGCGTTGTGATGGCGATCTTCAGGGAGTTCCGCGAATGGCCGACAGCAGCGACCTTCTCGACGCGATGGAGGCCCGTTCGCAGCGGCGGGCCGACCGCCGCGCCTTCTTCAATGCCTTCAGCACCGCTTCGGCGATCGCGGGCGGCTTCGTTCTGACCGCAGGGGTGTCGCCCGCTGCGGCGCAGACGTCGACGATCACCGACGGCGACATCCTGAACTTCGCGCTGAACCTCGAATATCTCGAGGCGCAGTTCTACCTTTATGCCGCGACCGGCGCGGGGCTGCCGACCACCAGCCTGTCGGGTACCGGCACAGCCGGCGCAGCAACCGGCGGACGGCGCGTCAATTTCACCGACCCCGTTGTCGCTCGCTATGCGCAGGAGATTGCCGCGGACGAGCGGGCGCATGTCGACTTTCTGCGCACCGCGATCGGCAACACGGCCGTCGCACAGCCCGCAATCGACATCAGCGCCGATCCGAACGGTGCGTTTTCGAACGCAGCGCGCGCGGCCGGGCTGATCGGCGCGGGCGCGTCGTTCGACCCCTATGCCAGCGACGAGAACTTCCTTCTCGCCGCCTTCATCTTCGAGGACGTAGGCGTCACCGCCTATAAGGGCGCATCGCCGCTGGTCAGCAACAAGACCTTCCTCGAGGCGGCGGCGGGCATCCTCGCGGTCGAGGCGTATCACGCCGCGATCGTGCGCACGACGCTCTATGCCAAGGGCATGACCACCCCCGCGCTGATCGACGCGACCGAGGCGATCTCGAACGCGCGCGACAGCCTCGACGGGACGAGCGACCTCGACCAGGGCGTGCGGGCCAGCGGTACCGGCAATGCGACGACGAGCAACATCGTGCCGCTCGACGCCGACGGCCTCGCCTACAGCCGCACCGCGGGACAGGTGCTCAACATCGTCTACCTGAACCGGGCGGCGGTGACGGGCGGCGGGTTCTTCCCGAACGGCGTCAACGGCACGCTGCGCATGAGCGCGGCGAACTGATCCAGCAATACGCTTCCGAACGGGAGGACGACATGAGCCAGACCGACCAGCTATCCCAGATTCTCGACGCCTGCGACCATCGCCGCGAGGAGCGCCGCCGTTTCCTGCGCACCGCCGGCACCGCCTCCGCCGCGGTGGCGGGGGCGTCGCTGCTCGCCGCGTGCGGCGGCGGCAGCAAGAACGACTTCCAGCCGATCATCCAGCCGACGCCCACGCCTACGCCGGCCGCGCTGACCGACGCGGACGTGCTCAACTTCGCGCTCAACCTCGAATATCTCGAGGCGCAATTCTACTCGTTCGCGGCGTTCGGCACGGGCCTGCCCGCCAACCAGTTGACTGGCACCGGCACGCAGGGCGGCGTCACCGGCGGGCGGGCGGTCAATTTCACCGATCCGCTGGTGCGCCAATATGCGCGAGAGATCGCCAATGACGAGATCGCGCACGTCGCGTTCCTGCGCCGCAATCTCGGCGCCAGTGCGGTGGCGCAGCCCGCGCTCGACATCGGCACCGACCCCAACGGTGCCTTTTCCTCGGCCGCGCGCGCGGCCGGCCTGATCGGCGCGGGCGCGTCGTTCGATCCCTATGCCAGCGACGAAAATTTCCTGCTCGGCGCGTTCATCTTCGAGGATGTGGGCGTCACCGCCTACAAGGGTGCATCGGTGCTCATCACCAACAAGGGGTTCCTGGAGGCGGCCGCCGGCATCCTCGCCGCCGAAGCCTATCACGCCGGCCTCGTGCGCACCGTCCTCTATCGAAAGGGCGTCAACACGACGGCGCTGATCGACGCGACGGAGGCGATCTCGAACGCGCGCGACAGCCTCGACGGGACCAGCGACCTCGACCAGGGCGTGCGCCCGAACGGCAATGCGTCCAACATCGTGCCGACCGACGGCTCGGGCGTCGCCTATAGCCGGTCGGCGGGACAGGTGCTCAACATCGCCTATCTCAACAAGCTGGCGACCGATCGCGGCGGGTTCTTCCCCGCCGGCGTCAACGGCAACATCCGGCTGAGCGCCGCCAACTGACGCGCAAGCGGACCAAAGGGGAGTTTCGACCATGCGACACCTGATGCATGCAACCGTGGCGGCGCTGGCGCTCACCGCCGCGCCCGCCATGGCGCAGGACGCGCCCAGCGACGACAATTTCAACGGCCCCTATGTCGGCGGCTCGTTCGGGATCGGCGTCCAGAACAACGACGTGCGCGAGTTCCAGCGGTTCGACCGCGGCTTCGACGGATCGTTCGACACGATCACGACGACGACGGGCGCCAATGCCTTCTCGCCGGGCTTCTGCAACGGCGCGGCGAACGGCCCGCGTCCGGCCAATGCGTGCCGCAACGACAAGGACGACATCGCCTATCACGGCCGCATCGGCTGGGACGCGCGGATCGGCGATTTTGTGGTCGGCGTGCTCGGCGAGTTCGGCCGGACCGAGGTGATCGACAGCGTCAGCTCGTTCAGCACCACCCCCGCCTTTTACACGATGACGCGCGAGATCGAGTGGGAGGGCAGCGTCCGCGGCCGCTTCGGCTATGCCGCGGGCGGCAAGACGCTGTTCTATGCGACCGGCGGCCCGGCCTATGCGCGGATCAAGAACAGCTTCACGACCAGCAACACCGTCAACGCCTTTTCCGACAACGGCCGCAAGCTGTTCTCGAAGGGCGCGGTGTTCGGCGGCGGCGTCGAGCAGGCGCTGGGGCGCAATTTCTCTGTCGGGCTCGAATATCTCTACACCCGCTATACCGAGGACGATTACCGCGTCCGCGCGACCGCGGGCAATGCGGTGGCGAGCAATCCGTTCGTGCTGAATGGCCAGCCCGGCACCGAATTCAGCCGCAGCGACCCGCGCTTCGACTTCCACACGATGCGCGTGACCGCCGCGTTCCGCTTCTAGCTTCGGACGTCCCCCGGGGAGGCGAGCGCGGCCGCGGGGCCGCCTCGCCGAACCCGTGTTTCGGCTATACCGCCGATCGCCGCCCGCTGATCGCGCCCGTCCAGGCCCAGATTCGCCGGCGCTGCGGCTTCCACAGGATGATCGCCGCATTCGCGAGCACCACCGGCGTGCCGACGAACAGGAACCACCGCGTCGACCCGGTCAGGAACGCGACGCCCATTAGCACCCCCATCGACGGCAGGAACAACAGCGTCACGAGCAGCAGGACGCGGGCGGCGATCAGAAAGCGTTTCAACGGCGACCTCTGCATCTGGGGCGGGATGCGCATGCGCCGTCCCTTTCTCGTGGAACGCCAGCGTACAGGATTGCCGGCAATTGCCAATGCACGAGGCAGGACGGACGGTTACGGACATTGGTCCAAGGGCGCGGGCCGCATCGGAACCAGCGCGGCATCCGCGGGTTCGCGAAAAGATGCAATATTGATGGAAATCAGTTCGTGACCGATCCCCGCCCCCCCGTCCGTCGCGAATTCTTTCCCAGGAAGATCCGTCAGTGGCTCGTTCCGCTGGCGACCGCGGGCCTGATCGGCGGCATCGGTGCGGTGTTGCTAGCGATGTCGGGGGTGCTCAATCTCGCCGCGTCGACCCCGCATCCGCAAGGGTGGGCGAGCTTCCTCCACTTCGCGTTCCAGCGCTCGGTTGCCTTCCACTCGCGCAATCTCGACCCGCCGGCGGAGATCAGGTCGGCCGCGCTGATCGAAAAGGGTGCGACGCATTACGACCGCGTCTGCTCGAACTGCCACGGCGCGCCGGGGATGGGCCAGAACCCGATCGCGCTGTCGATGCGTCCACAGCCGCAATATCTGATGGGCTCCTCGCTCAAGGAATATACGCCGTCCGAGCTGTTCTGGATCGTCAAGCACGGCGTCAAGTACAGCGCCATGCCCGCCTGGCCCGCGGGCGACCGCGATGACGAAGTGTGGGCGATGGTCGCCTTCCTCGGCGCGATGAAGAACATGAACTACCAGCAGTATCGCGACATCACGCTCGGTGCGTCGAAGAATGCGACCGGCGCGCTGCCGATGCTGCCGCCGGGCAACCTCCGGCCCCAACCCTATGTGATCGGCGGGACGCGGACGGCGGAGGCGGCAGTCAACTTCTCCACGCCCGCACTCGGCTTCGGCCACAGCGCTGAAGTGGCGGAGATCGGCAAGAGCTGCGTCGCGTGCCACGGGGTCGACGGGCGCGCGCGCGCCAGCGGCGGCATTCCCAACATCGCCCTGCTCACGCGCGAGCAGATCGTCCGGCAACTCAACCTCTATCGCACCGGCGTCCGCCAGAGCGGCATCATGCAGAATGTCGCGGTCCAATTGACGCCGCAGCAGATTGCGGGCCTGGCCGGCTATTATTCGTCGCAGCCCAAGGTTTCGGGCGCGGCGGTCAAGGCCGATCCCGCGACGCTGGCGCTTGGCGAGCGGATCGCGGTCCGCGGCCTTCCCGACCGCGGCGTCGCCGGGTGTGCCAGCTGTCACGGCGTCACCGCTGCGGCGAGCAAGGCCTATCCGGGCCTCGACGGGCAGTATCCGCTCTACCTGCGCGATCAGCTACGCCTGTATCGCACGGGCATTCGCGGCGGCGACGTGCCGGCCAATCCGATGCCCGCGGTCGCCGCGAAGATGACCGACCGGGAGATCGAGGCGGTTTCGCTCTATTATGCCAGCCGCTCGCCTGCCGCCCCGCCGGTCGAGGCAAAGGACATCGCCCCGGCACGCCTCGCGGCGAACTGACCGCGCCGCAAGCCTTCAGGCGAGGCTGTTGCCGTAGCCGATGACGATGGTGGCGAGGACGAGGATACCGATGCCGCTCCACACCGCCGCGCGAACCCGCCCGCTCGCCGCCTTCCACTCGCGGAAGGCGAACCCCCAGGGCGTGCCGAAGATGATGATCGACGCCATGTGCAGCGTCCAGCTCGAGAAGCCGAGGCTGCCCATCTGGCTCTCGCCCATCGAATAGAAGAAGAACTGGAAGTACCAGGTCGTCCCGGCCAGCGCCGACAGGAGATAGTTGGGGAGAAGCGCCGCCCCCGCCGCCTCGCCGGCCGATCCACTGGCTGGCGCTGCGATTGCGGGCGATCAGGATCGCGCACCAGATCGCATTGGTGACGAGGCCCCCGGCCATGACGAGACAGAGGATCGGCAGCCCGGTCCAGAGCGGCCCGGTGCCGGCGGCGGCCGACAGCGCCTTGATCGGCTCGCCCGCCGCCAGCCCGAACGCGAAGCAGGAGGACATGACGCCCGAGAAGATCGCGACGGCAAGGCCCTTGCGAAAGTCGAACTCGGCGACGGCGGCGGCCTTCTGTTCCGGCGACAGGCTCGCATCCTTGCGCGCGCCCGCCATCGCGACGACGGCGATACCGAGCAGCGTCACCGCCAGCCCGATCAGGATGACGTTGCCGCTGGCGGTGCCCAGCAGTTTCGGTCCGAACTCGCCGGTGAAAATGGGCGGGATCAGCGTGCCGAACACCGTGCACAGCCCCAGCACAACCGCCATGCCGAGCGACAGGCCGAGATAGCGCATGGTGAGGCCATAGGTGAGCCCGCCCAGCCCCCAGAGCATCCCGAACACGAACGGCCACAGGATCGCGCCGGCGGGCGCCGCACCCAGCACCCCGAGCAGATCGTTCGTCTGGAGCGAGGCGAAGAACCACGGCGCGATCGCCCAGGAAAAGATGCCGCCGGTTAGCCAGTAGATCTCCCAGCTCCACCGCTTCACGCCGCGATAGGGGACGTAGAAGCTCGCCGAGGCGAAGCCGCCCAGCCAGTGATAGAGGACGCCGATCAGCGGATTGGGGGTCATAGCGAGAGGCCCAGGCGATAGAGGCGGTTGGCGTTGCCGGCGAACATCGCCCGCTGCTCGTCCTCGGTGAAATCGGCGATCACGGCGGCGCAGGCGGAAAGCTGCGCGTCGAAGGTGCCGAAGAGCTTGTCGGTCGGAAAGTCGCTGGCGACCATCACCCGGTCGGCCCGAAACCAGTCGATCGCAGACAGAATGATCCCGCGCGCATGATCCGCATCGAACGACCGGCGGGTGAAGCCGAAGCCGGACAGCTTGATCGCGACGTGCGGGATCGCGGCGAGCGCGCGCATTCCCGCGCGCCACTCGGTCTCCTCTCCCGGCACCATCATGCCGGCGTGGTTGACCATCACCGGCGTGTCGGGATACCGCGCGATCAGCCGTGCGAGCGCGGGTAACTGGCCGGGATAGGCCTGGAGATCGAAGCTCAGGTTATGCGCGGCCAGGCGGGCGTATCCCGCCTGCCACGCTTCATCCTGCGTCACGTCGCGCGAGGTATAGCTGCGCCGCGGGTCGGGGTGCCAGTTGACGATATGCCGGATGCCGCGGACGTTCCTGTGCGCGGCATGGGCGGCGAGCAGCGCGTCGAGCTTCGGGCCGGCCAGATCGGCGAACGCGACGATCGCGCTCGGCAGGCCGGTTTGATCGGCCAGCCCCTGTAGCCACACGGTCTCGTCCAGCGCCTGTGCCGGGTCGGCGCCGGCATCGACATGGACGATCCCGCGCACGTCCCATCCGTGCCGCATCGGCGCTATAGTCGGCAAGGCCGTAATCGCGGGCGATTCGCTCGACCGACCCGTTGGGGCCGTCATCGGCAAAGGGCGGCGTCAGCCACGGGTAGCGGATGCGCGAGAGGTCCCAGAGGTGGACGTGCGCATCGACGAAGGGCAGCGACACCGCCGGCGCCCTAATAGGTCGTGCGCCCGCCCGACGTGTCGGACGTCGAGGCGGTGGTGAAGCTGCATTCCTCGCTCGCCATGAAGCAGACCATCGCCGCGCTCTCGGCCACGTCGCCAAGGCGTCCCATGGGGATCTTGCCGCGCATGTACGCGATCTGCTCGGGCGGAAGCTGCGCGAGGATCGGACTCTCGAACGTTGCGGGGGGTGAGCGCGTTAGCGATCACGCCCTTGCCCGCCAGTTCCTTGCCCAGCGACTTGGTGAAGCCGATCACCCCCGCCTTGGACGCCGAATAGGCGCTGGCATTGGGATTGCCCTCCTTGCCCGCCACCGACGACACGTTGACGATCCGGCCGTATCCGCCCGCCAGCATCAGCGGCACGACCGCGCGGTTGCACAGGAACACGCCGTCGAGGTTGATCGCCAGCGTGCGCCGCCACCCCTCGAACCCGAAATCGTGAACGGGCACCGTCGGCCCGGTGATCCCGGCCGAGCCGACGAGGATGTCGACCCGGCCCAGCGCCGCCTCGCTCGCGGTGGCGGCGGCGTCGACCGCATCCTCGTCCGACACGTCGACGCGGACGCCGTGCGCGCCGAGCCGCTCGCACACCGCGTCCAGCGCGTCGCTCATGTCCCAGAGCGACACCGCGCCGCCCTCCGCCTCGATCCGTTCGGCAACGGCAAGGCCGAGGCCCGAGGCGCCGCCGGTGACGATCGCGGTGCGGCCCGCGAACCGGCCCGCAAAGACGCTCATCCGAGCACCGCGTCGCCAAGGTGCCGCCAGGCGACCACCTGCTGGTGCTGTTCGCCGAGCCCCGCGATGCCGAGCCGCATCGTGTCGCCGGTCTTGAGGTAGGTGGCGTTCGGCTTCTTGCCCTCGCCGACGCCCGGCGGGGTGCCAGTAATCATCACGTCGCCGGGGTAGAGGGTGATGAAGCGGCTGACATAGGCGATCAGTTTGGCGACGCCGAAGATCATCGTCCGCGTATTGCCGGTCTGCATCCGCTCGCCATTCACGTCGAGGAACATGTCGAGGCCCTGCGGGTCGCCGACCTCGTCGGGCGTCACCAGCCAGGGGCCGAGCGGGCAGAAGCTGTCATGCCCCTTGCCCTTCGACCATTGCGAGCCGCGCTGCTTCTGGTCGAAGCGTTCGGACACGTCGTTGGCGATCGCATAGCCCGCGACGTAGGCGAGCGCGTCGGCCTCCTCGACATGACGCGCGGTCTTGCCGATGACGATGGCGAGCTCGACTTCCCAGTCGGTATGCGTCGAACCCTTCGGGATCATCACCTCGTCGTTCGGGCCGGTCAGCAACGACAGCGCCTTCATGAACATCATCGGTTCGGCCGGGATCGGCAGGTTCGATTCGATCGCGTGATCCTCGTAATTGAGGCTGATCGCGACGATCTTGCCGATGCCCTTGACCGGCACGCCGAGCCGCGGCGTGCCCTCCACCAGCGGCAGCCAGCGTGCCGAGCACGTTGATGCCGAAGCTCTGCCGCGACTGGCGGTATTTGGGATAGCGGCTCATCGGCGTGGCAATGTGGTCGTCGATCAAATGGCCCGCCCCCTGGTCGTGATAGTCGGCGCCGCCGCCGCGGACGGTGAAGGCGCGGACATGGGCAATCCGGAGGAACGAAATCGCGGCCATCAAATCTTCTCTACGCTTTACATTCCCATATTATGGGATTATATTTCGCAATATGGAACGTAATGCCGTGTTCGCCGATGCTTTGCAAGTCGCCAGCGGCGGCGGCAGCCAGACGCTGCTGCGCGGCCTGGCGATGCTCGACGCGGTCGGCGGGGAGACGGTGAGGCTCGCCGACCTGTCGCTGCGGATGGGGCTCAGCCGTTCGACCACGCACCGCCTTGCCAACGCGCTGGTCGATACCGGCTTCCTGACCTTTCGTAGCCGCGATGGCTATCGCCTCGGGCCCAAGCTGATGCAGCTCGGCTTCCTCGCACAGGCGCAGGCCGACCTCGTTCAGGTCGCGCGCCCACATCTGGAGGCGCTGGCGGCGGCGTGCGAGGATACGGTGCATCTCGGCCGGCGCGAGGGCGACGTGGCACTCTATCTCGACAAGCTGCCCGGCCGCCGCCGGATCGAGATTTCGAGCCGCATCGGCGACCGCCATCCGCTGACCTCGACCGGCCTCGGCAAGGCGCTGATGCTCGACGACCCGCACACCGGCTGGCGCGGCCAGTTCGACGCCGACCGTGTACGCGGCGCGCCGCCCGCCGATTTCGATCGCTGGACCGCGCAGATGCAGGGCTATGTCGCCGCGGGCCACGCCTTCGACCTTGAGGAGAACGAGGACGCGATCCGCTGCGTCGCGGCGCCCGTGCGCGATGCCGCTGGCCGGATCGCCGGCGCGATCAGCGTGTCGAGCGCGGCGCAATATATGGACGACGCGCGAATGGCCGCGCTGGCCGACACGGTCCGCGACGCGGCGCAGGCGATCGGCCGCGACCTAGGCTGGAACCCCGAAAAAGAGAGAGGCTGATGCGACTGCTTGAAGGAAAGACCGTGCTCGTGACCGGCGCATCGACCGGCATCGGCCGCGCCGCGGCGATCGGCGCGGCGAAGCACGGGGCGAACGTGGCGATCAACTACGCTTCAAGCGCCGACAAGGCGGAAAGCTGCGTCGCGGAGATCGAGGCGGCGGGCGGCCGCGCGATCGCGGTGCAGGGCGACGTGGCGTTGGCCGAAACCGCCACCGCCTTCGTCGACGCGGCGAAGGCGGCGTTCGGGCGGATCGACGTGATGGTGTCGAACGCGGGCATCTGCCCCTTTCACAGCTTCCTCGACATGCCGGCCGAGACGCTGGAGCGCACGATGCGCGTCAACCTCCACGGCGCCTATTACATGTGCCAGGCGGCGGCGCGGGCGATGGTGGCACAGGGCGAGGGCGGCGCGATCGTCGCGGTCTCCTCGATCTCCGCGCTGGTCGGCGGCGAGTATCAGACGCACTACACGCCGACCAAGGCGGGGGTACATTCGCTTATGCAGTCGGCGGCGATCGCGCTCGGCCGGCACGGCATCCGCTGCAATTCGGTGCTGCCGGGGACGATCCTGACCGAGATCAACAAGGACGACCTTGCCGATCAGGAAAAGCGCGACCGCATGACCGCGCGCATTCCGCTCGGCCGGCTGGGCAAGGCGGAGGATTTGGCAGGGCCAATCGTCTTTCTCGCCAGCGACATGGCCACCTATGTGACCGGCGCCGCGCTGCTGGTCGACGGCGGCGCGTACGTGAACCTCCAGTGATCCGCCGCGCCGCCTCCGCCATCGACTATCGCGAGCTTGCGCGCCGCCGCCTGCCGCCGTTCCTGTTCGAATATATCGATGGCGGCAGCTATGCCGAGGTGACGCTGCGCCGCAATGTCGAAGCGCTGGAGGCGGTGGCGCTGCGCCAACGGGTGCTGACCGGCGTCGACGGCGTCGACCTGTCGAGCAGTCTGTTCGGGGAGGCGACCGCCCTGCCCGTCGCACTCGCCCCGGTCGGTCTCGCCGGCATGAATGCCCGCCGCGGCGAAGTGCAAGCCGCACGCGCGGCGGCGGCGGCGGGGATACCCTTCTGCCTCTCGACCGTCTCCTGCTGTCCGCTGTCAGAGGTCGCGCCGGCCAGTCCCCGCCCGCTCTGGTTCCAGCTCTACATGATCCGCGACCGCGGCTTCATGCGTGACCTGCTGGCACAGGCGCGGGCGGCGAACTGCTCGGTCCTCGTCTTCACCGTCGACATGCCCGTCCCCGGCTCGCGCTATCGGGATATCCATTCGGGGCTGTCGGGCGCGAGCGGGCTACGGGCCGACATGCGTCGCTGGTGGCAGGCAGTTCGCCATCCCGGCTGGGCGTGGGACGTCGGCATTCACGGCCGCCCGCACCAGCTCGGCAACGTCGCGCCCGTGCTCGGCAAGGATAGCGGGCTGGAGGATTTCCTCGGCTGGATGCGCGGCAATTTCGACGCCAGCGTCACCTGGGCCGATCTCGACTTCATCCGCGCGGAATGGGACGGCCCGCTGGTCATCAAGGGCGTGCTCGACCCCGAGGATGCGCGCGCCGCCGCGTCGCTGGGCGCGGACGGCATCGTCGTCTCCAACCATGGTGGCCGCCAGCTCGACGGCGTGCCGGCGACGGCCCAGGCGCTGCCGCCGATCGCCGCGGCGGTGGGCGACCGCCTGACCGTGCTGGCCGACGGCGGCGTGCGCTCGGGCCTCGACGTCGTGCGGATGCTGGCGCTGGGGGCGCAGGGCGTGCTGCTCGGCCGCGCCTGGGCCTATGCGCTGTCAGCGCGGGGCGAGGCGGGGGTCGCGCACCTCCTCGACCTCATTGCCGCGGAGATGCGCGTCGCGATGACGCTGACCGGGCGGCGCAGCGTCGCGGAGATCGACCGGACCGTTCTGGTCTGAACGGGCCGGGCACTACCGCCCGCCGCGATCGCTCGACATTAGCACGACCGGGCCGATCAGCCCCGCCGGGCGGAGGGCTGCGTCCGCGCGATAGGTCGGCAGCGACGTCCATGTCACCTTGGCCGCCCCCGGCTGCGCATCGCCGATCAGGCGATTGACCCAGGTGTTCGCGACGCGCACCTCCAGCACGTTGCGCCCGGGGCGCAACGACCGGCCGAGATCGACGCGATACGGCGCATGCCACGCATTGCCGACGACGGCGCCGTTGACGCGAACCTCCGCTAAGTCGCCGACGCGGCCGAGGTCGAGCGTCATCGCCTCATGCCGCCCCGCGGGCAGGTCGACGACCCGGCGATAGGTCGCGACGCCCGAGAAATGGCGGATCCGCGCGTCCGCGTTCGTGTCGAGCGCGGCCAGCCGGTCGAGCTTCGCCTCGGCGGGTGCGCCGCGGCCCGGCTCGAACGCCACCGTCCAGCCGTCGTCCAGCGCCATGACCGAGCGCAGCGGTCCCGGCGCGGACGGCGCATCCGCACCGAACACGACGAACACGGCCCCTTCCGCCTCGAGCTCGAGGTCGACGATCGTCCGGTCCCCGTCGCGTCGGAACGCGACCGCTTCAAGGCGCCCGGTTTCGGCATGCCACAGCGTGGGCGTGCCCGCGGCGCGAAAGCTCGCTTCGATCCGCTCGGCGCGGTCGCGGCGGTTCGACAGGAAATAGAGGTCGCGGGCGCCGTCACGGCGATGCTGGAACAGCAGGTCCCCGCCCGACAGCCGCACATCGGCACCGATCCCGGCACCTTCGAGCGCGGCGTCGAGATCGTCGCCCGCGATCGGCGTCAGTCGCGGCGCCACCTTCGCGATCAGGCGGCGGACGGCGGCGGGATCGTCGGCGAGCGCGGGCGAGTCCTTCGGCGCCCGGCCGATCACGGGGATCCCGGCGGCAAGGATCGCATCGACCCTCTCCAGCGTCGCCAGCGTCATCCGCTCGCTGCTGCCGCCAAGGTGGAGCGCGCGGTAACGGGCGTCGTCCGCGGAGACGAGCTCGCGACCTTCGATCCGCAGCTCGGCGAGGATCGCGGCATTGACCATGTCGAAACCGTGCCGCTTCGGCAGGTCGCCCGGCACCTTGTTCGCGAACAGCGCGGTGATCGGCGCCTCCTCGCCATAGAACCAGGCGACGTCCGCGACGTGGCGCCCCTGCTGGAGGAGGAAGCCGGTCCGCGCCATGTAGTCGACCCAGGGCCGCGCCATCGTTGCCCAGCTGTCGAAGCGGTTGAAATACTGGCCGAACACCGCCAGGCTGAGCCCCGGCTTCTTGCCCTCGACCGGATTGTGGACCGAGGTATGGACGACCGGCCGGTTGATGCCGAGCGCGAACTCGAGGTCGATAACGCGCTTCAAATCGGCGGGCGCGAAGGCCCAGGGGGCCATAAACGCGGTCATGCTCTCCGCCGCGACATATCGCTTGCCATGGACGTGCGCGACCGACGCGGCGCCGATCGCGTCGCCGATCAGCGTCGGGCGCGGCGCCGATCCGCGCGGCCACGTCCACATCGCCGCCATCGGCACGTCGGCATAGGCGCGCATCGCCATGTCGTCGCCAAGCTGCGGCCGCTGATCCTCCAGCGCCTCGCCGTAGACCTTGAGCCCGGCGGCGTGCGCGACCTCGGCCACGGTCGCGTAATGCTCGCTCGAAACCAGGTCGGCGAGCGTCCGGCGCCAGTCGTAGAGAAACGCATCGGTGCGTGCGCGGCTTTCGATCACCGCGCCGGTCAGCGTCGGCAGCCAGGGCGTCGGGTCATAGCCGCGCAAGTGGCGGAACTGTTCGATCAGCCGCTGCGTCCAGTTCGCCGGGCCTGCCTCGATACTGTCGGTCAGCAGCGCGCGCACGCCGCGCTCGCCGAGCATCCCCGCCCCCGCCGCGGCGCGGTAGCGCGTCAGATAGGTGTCGAGATACCGGCGGACCGCGGCGCCATCCATCTTATCGACTTCAAGGCCCGTCGATTCGGGCGTGGCCGGATGGTTGGTCTTGCCGATCAGCGACCAGCCGAGCCGCGCGATGCGCCAGCGGCTGCCCTTGGGCGGGGTCCAGTCGAGCGTGCCGTCGGGACGCAGGCGCGCGGTTAGGTCGATGACCTTGGCGGCCGGGGCTGCCGCCCCCTCCGGCACGCGCCCGTCGATCGCGTGATAGTCGAGCACGGTCGAGAAGCCCGCCTTGGCCTCCCCCCGGTCGACGCGAGGCTCGCCATAGAGGCGGAAGGTGCCGATCGCGACCGTGGTGACGGGCGGCGCGGACGGGAAGATGCCGTCCATCGCCGCGCCGGGTGCGGGCGGCTCCATCGGCGGGCGCTTCGGCCCGGTATTGGGACCAAGCACGACGCGAAAGCGCCGCGCGGTGACGGGCGCGAACGCGGCGGTCGTCGGCACCCCGGTCAGCGGCAGTTTCGCCACCTCGACCCATTGCCCGTCCCGCTCCGCCTGCAACACCGGCAGATAGGCCGGGTCGCCGAACGGCGGGATAGCGTCGGGCATGTAGAAGGTAGCCGCCTCGACCCGGACGGGCCGCGCATAGGCATAGGTGACCGCCGGCGGGTTCGCCGGATCGCCCTTGCCGATCGAAACGGTGGTCGCCTCGTCGGCGTCGATCAGTGCCGCCACGTCGATCCCCGCCTCGACCTGCGGAGCGGGAAGCGCCTGCCCGGTGACGGGCCAGGCGATGACGCGCACGTCGCCATAGGCCGCAGGCTTGGCGGCGGGCCGTCCCGGCTCGAAACCGGCCAGCGGGTCGCTGAAGGGGGCGTTGCCAAACGCACCGGTGACGCGCGGCGGCGCGGGCAGCGGCCCGGTCAACGGTCGCCCGCCATCGACGTCGACTTGCGCCCAGACGAGCTTCTTCATCCCGTCGGCGGGCGGCACCCATGGCCCGCCGGTCTCACTCCACCCCGCCGACGACGCGATGGCGAGTTCGAGGCCGAGCCGGTCCGCCGTCCGTGCTGCCAGCGAAAACGCGCGCTGCCATTCGGGCGACATATAGACGACGCGCTTGTCGACGACCTGTTGCGCCATCAGCGAGGCGTCGAAGTTCTGGACCCCGCCCAGCCCCACGTCCTTCATCCACTGAAGGTCGCGGACGATCCCCTCTTCGCTGATATTGCCGTTGAGCCAGTGCCACCAGGTGCGCGGCCGGGCCTCTGCCGGCGGATCGCGAAAGCCGTCGGCCAGCGGATCGGCGGGCGCGCTCTGGGGCAGCGCGGGACTTGCGAGCGTAAGCGCGAGCGCGCTGCCAACTATCAGACGACGCATGCCCAACCCCCCGAAATTATTGGATTCCCGGTTCGCATATGGCGACCTTCACCGCAACCGTGGTGACGATCGCACCAAGCGCAGCCGTAGAGCGTCTTGCCGATCAGCACCGCGCCCCGATCGATACCGACGCCATCGGCGAACAGCAGCGCCTGAACGCCCCATGCCACCAGCGACACCGCCACGGCGACGAGCATCGCGCGCACGGCCGCGGGTCGCGGTATCGAAACGGCCCGCATCACCGCCCCGCGCGGCAGCCCGCCGCGCCGCATCCGCTGTCGCCCGAGGAGCGTGGGGACGAGCGTCGCCATGAACGCGACCGCGAAACTCTGGACCGGCGCATCGACGACTAGCGCCGCACCGGCTACCTCGCGCGCCCCGCCGAACAGCAGGAAGGCGAACACTCCACTCAGCACACCGTTGATGACCGCGCCGACCGCCGCCTCGCGCGCGATCAGCACGGACCGGCTCACGCCGCGTTCGCCCGCGCGATCGCGCCAAGTATGCCGGCGCTGGGCTTCGCCGTCCGCCTGAACGCGGCGGGGTCGAACGCGAAAAGCCCGTGCTTGAACTTGTAGCCCGACACCCACTCGTAATTGTCGAGCAGCGACCAGTGGACATAGCCCTGGACGGGCACCCCCTCCGCAATCGCGCGCTGGAGTTCCTTGAGCGCACCGCGGATCAGGTCGACGCGGATGCGATCGTCGGTCGCCGACACGCCGTGCTCGGTCACGATCAACGGCACGCGCGCCTGTTCGTAGGCATAGCGCGCGGCATTGGCGACGGACGGCGCATAGACCTCACCCCCGCCCTGCGTCAGCACCGCGCCCTCGGGCCGCGGCAGGCGGCCCGACGCCCCCCACAGCACCCACTCGTAATTCTGGATGCCGATGAAGTCGTCGCCGCGCGCGGCCTCCAGCCACGGGCCGTAGAGCCGCTTGCGCATCGCGTCGCGCGTGTCCGGCGCGCCCACCGCCTGATCGTCGAAGATGGCGATCGTCAGGCCAACCGGCAGGTCGCCGCGCACCGCCTTGATCGCTTGTTTGCCCAGCCGATGCGCGGCGAGCAGCGCGGTGGTCAGGCGCGGGATGTCCGCCTGCTTGGTCGAATTGCCGAGCGCCAGTTCCTTCACGCCCAGCGACCGCGCCGCACTGTCCAGCATCGCGCCGATCACCGGCTGGACCTGAGGCGGAAGGACGACGTCGAGGACGGGGACGATATTGGGCTCGTTGAAGGTTATCGCATGGCTGATGCCGGCGCCCAGATGCCGCACCGCCCGGTCGCAGAACCGCGCGAACAGCGCTGGCGCCTCCTCGTTCAGCCAGCCGCCCCGCGCGGCGAACCAGCGCGGCGTGGTATAGTGGCTGAAGGTGACAAGGGGGGCGAGGCCGCGCGCGCGGCAGCCTTCGATCATCGCCATGTGATGGTCGAGCATCGCGATCGAGAACTACCCCACCTCGGGCTCGATCCGTGCCCATTCGAGGCTGAACCTGTAGCTGTTCAGGCCAAGCCCCTTCACGAGGTCGAGGTCGGTTTCCCACAAGGCGAAGCTGTTGCACGCGTCGCCCGACTTCTCGCGAAAGATCGTCGGTTCGACATGTTCGAGCAGCCACACGTCGCTGTTGACGTTGTTCCCCTCGACCTGATGCCCTGCGGTCGCCGCGCCCCAGAGGAACCCCCTAGGAAAGCGCGCGACAGGGCCGCGCGGACGGGCGCGGCGGCAAGCGCGACGACGCCGAGGCCGCCGGCAAGCATCGTGCGTCGGTCGATCGTCATGCCAAATGCTCCACGAAATCGAGAATGTCGGAGGCCAGCCGCGCGTCGCTGCCGCCCAGGTGACAGGCGAGGCTGAAGTGATTGTGTCCCGCAACGACCGACAGGCGCGGCAGGCGGCCGGTCGCGGCGAAGGCGGCGTTAGCGAGTGCCAGCGTCTCCGCCTGAAAACGGTCGGGGTCATGTTCTGCACAGGCGAGCAGCATCGGCAGCCCGGCTGCGGCGATCCGAGCGGGTTCGAGCGGGGTGGTCTCGCCCAGATACGGCACGTCGCGATCCTCGGGCGCGGTCGCGCCGTAGAGGCCGGAGGGGAGCACCACCCCGCGCACCGCCGGGGGCAGCAGGCCGAGCTGCATCGCCGTCGCGACATGCACCGACCCGGCCGAGGTGCCCGCGACCAAGATCCGTGCCGGGTCGCCACCCCTGTCGGCGGCATGGACGACCAGCCAGTCGACCGCCGCCGCCACGTCCTCGCCGCCCGAGGGCCAACGCGCATTGGGCAGCAGGCGGTAGTCCATCACCGCACCGACCAGACCCGACCGTGCCGCCCAGCGCCCGACATGCGCGTTGTAGGGATGCGCCTCGCTCGCCTTTTCGCCGCGAACAAAGCCGCCGCCATGCACCCAGAGCAGCACCGGCCGGCGCTGCGCATCCTGCGGCGCGTACACAACCATCCGCTGCCGCTCGTGCGGACCATAGGCGGCGTCCTCGATCACCGGCGCCGTCCGGTCGGTCTGCTCGTCGGCGTACATCGCCTGCACCGCCGCCAGCACATCGGGGCCGAGGCGCGTGCCGAGCGCGGCGATGGCGGCGGGGTCGTGCATCAGCGGCAGCCGAGGTCGTAACTGGACAGGTCGCGCGCCAGCCCGAACGGCCCCCGATGGCTAGCCGGGATGCCCGCGCGGATCGCGGCGGCATGCTTGCCGAGCGCGCCGGGCATCGCATAGTGCGTCACGACGACGCGGCCGACGCCCGCCACCGCGGCCATCCGCCCGATCGCCTCGGGCGGCAGGTGGTGCGTCGCCAGATGCCGGCGCATGTCGGCGAGCATGCCCGGCGGCGCATCGGGCCGCCGCGCGTTGATTTCCGCTACCAGTGGGTCGAGCATGACCACCTCGAAAACGAGCAGGTCGGCCCCCTTGGCAAGCCGGTCGACCGCCGCGCTCGGCCCCGTATCGCCGGTATAGGCGATGCTGCGCCCACCCGGCTCGAACCGATAACTGAGCGAGACCCCCACCCTGCCGCCGCGGCCGTCGTCGAAATGGCTGTTCTCGACCCCGCGCATCGTCAGGCCGCCGCCCAGATCGGTGACGCTGCCGCCCGCCACCTCGACCACACGCACGCCCTCGGCCGGCTGCGGCGGCGGCTTGCCGAGCGCGAAGCCGATGCGAGCGGGCGGGGCGAGCGAGGCGAGGATGCCGTCCACCATCGCCCGCGTCCCCGGCGGGCCATAAACGGTGAGGACGCCCGGAAACTGGTTCATCCAGCGCAGCCCGATCACCGCGCCCAGACCGCCCGCGTGATCCAGATGCAGGTGGCTGATGACGACGGCATCGACGCTGCCCATCGTCAGCCCCGCCCGCGCCAGTTGTCCCACCGTGCCGTCGCCCGCATCGACCAGGATGCGGCGCTCGCCCAGCGTCAGCAGGTTGACGGGCTCCGACCGCTCGATCGTCGGCGCCGGCCCGCCCGCGGTGCCGCGCGTCGTCCAGCCCATCGCGGGGCACACACCCGCCGCCGCGAGCGCAAGTGCAGCGGCGGCGAGGCCCGGCATCAGAAGCGGCCCGACAGCTGGACGCCGATTGTTCGCCGCCCGTCGCGCGTGTTCCAGTTCACCGCGCCGCCCGGCGTCGTGAACGGCAGGACGATCACCGCCGACTGGAACTTGGTATCGAACAGGTTGCGCGCGAACGCTCCCACCCGCCAGCGGCCATCGGGCGCACCGATGCCGATGTTGAGGCTGACCACGTCATAGCCGGGCTGACGCGCGTAAGCTCGCCGGGATCGTAGGTCACTTCGCTACGGTGATAGTAGGTGCCCGAGGCGTCGAGCTTCAGCCGGTCGTTGATGGGGACGTCCAGATTGGCGCTCGCCTGCACGCTGTGCTTGGGCGCGCCCGACAGCGGCAGGCCCTTGGCCTGGAACAGCAGCGTCGTCGCGGTCGAACCCGGCGCATTGCACTGCGCCGCCACCGCCGCCGCGCCCTGTAGCACCGTCGAGTCCGGGCATGCCGTCACGTAATCGGTGAAGTAGGTGTCGGAATAGGTGTAGCCGGCATTGACCGAGAAATTGCGGTTGAACCGCCACGTCCCCTCGACCTCGAACCCGGCCGCCTCGAACCCGCCGGCATTCTCGGTCAGGAACTCCAGCCCGTTGAAGACCGAGGTCTGAAGGTTGCGATACGTGTCGAAGAAGACGTTGGCGTTGAAGGTGAGATGCCGGTCGAACAGCTGCGTCTTGGCACCCACGGTGATGTCGACGACGGTCTGCGGCTTCACCTGTACCTGGCTGCCGGTCAGCCCCGAGAAGGTGACCGTCGGCCCAAGATAGCCGCGCGCGACGGTGACGCGATGGTCGACATGCGCGTGATCGAGGGCGGGCGCGGGGCGGCGATGCCTGCGATCCGCCACCGCGACACGCACGTCTTCGCCTATATTCTGGGCGGCGCGGTCGAATGGACGATCGGCGACGAGACGCATCTGCTGACCGAGGGGGATGCGGTCAACGTGCCGGCGGGCACGCGATATGCGACGAGCATCGTCAGCGGCACCGCACGCTGGCTGCTTTGTTCGGCGAACGGCAACGGCGCGGCGCTGTGGGACGAAGGCGGCACGCCGACCGGCCGCTTCTCCCACCCGATGGAGCCTGCCGACACGCCCGTTGCTTTTCCCTCGGGGGTCGATGCCGCGATCGATTAGGCGGAGCGGACCGCGCCGCGGCTAGTGGACCGCCCCCGCTTCCACGCCCGCCGTCAGCGCGGCGAGCGTCGCGGCGAGTTCGTCGCGGCGGAACGGCTTGGTCAGGCGTGGGATCGCCGGGTCGATGCCCTCCGCCTCGGCATAGCCCGAGACGATCAGCGCCTTCAGCGACGGCCGGTCCGTCCGCACCGCCTCGACCAACTGCGCGCCGGTCATGCCGGGCATCAGGTGATCGGTCACCAGGAGCTGCGGCTCGAGACCGGCGGCGAGCATCGACAACGCGCTTTCCCCCGACGCCGCTTCGACCACGTCGAACCCCATGTCGGACAACATGTGCGCCGTGCTCTTCCGCACCAGATCCTCGTCGTCGACGAGCAGCGCGGTGCCTTGCGGTTCGTCGCCGACCTCGCCGGCGCGCGCGCGGTGCTCGACCGGCAGCGGGTCGTGGCTGAGGGGCAGCCACAGCGACACCGCCGTGCCCCGCCCCACATCGCTGTCGATCGTCAGCGCGCCGCCGAGCTGCGCGGCAAGGCCATGCACCATCGACAGGCCCAGGCCGGTGCCCTTGCCGATCCCCTTGGTCGAGAAGAACGGCTCGATCGCGCGGGCGAGCGTCGGCTCGTCCATCCCCGTGCCGGTGTCGCGAACGCTCAGGCGGACATAATGACCACGCGGCAGCCCCGGACGCCGGTCGCGTACGGACTCAGGGCAAACCTCGACATGCAGTTCGCCGCCGCCAGGCATCGCATCCCGCGCGTTCACCGCAAGGTTGAGCAGCGCCATTTCGAGCTGGTTGGCATCCGCGCGCGCCAGCGGCAGGCCGGTGGGCGCGTCCACCGTCAGGTCGATTGCCGGGCCAATCGTCGAACCGATCAGGTCGAGCATGCCGGCAACCAGTTGCGACACGTCGACCGCCATCGCCTGAAGCGGCTGTCGGCGTGCGAAGGCGAGCAGGCGCTGGACCAGCGTCCTCGCGCGCTCCGCCGATTGCAGCGCGCCGTCGATCAGCCGCTTCTCGCGCTCCGACCCCAGCCCCTTTCGGTGCAGCATGTCGAGCGAGCCGATGATCGGGGTCAGCAGGTTGTTGAAATCGTGTGCCACGCCGCCGATCAGGCTGCCCATCGCCTCCATCTTCTGGCTCTGGCGCAGCGCCACCTGCGCCGCTTCCAGCTCGGCCTCGCGCGCCTTTGCGTGCGTGAGGTCGCGGCCGACCGCGATGAAGTTCGCGCCGTCTGGTTCGGGCGCGACGGTCCATTCGACCGGCTTCCACCCGCCGTCCTTCGTCGCGATCCGGTTCTCGTAGCGCGCCGGTTCGCCCGACTGCGCCATCGCGGACAGCGCCGCGAGCGTCGGGGCGGCATCGTCGGGATGCATGAAGCTGGCATAGCCGCGCGACAGCAGTTCCACCGCCGACCAGCCAAGCACGCGGGTCCACGCCGGGCTGACCGCCGACATCATGCCGCTGAAATCGGCGCGGGCGAGCATGTCCTGCGACAGGTTCCAGAGCCGATCGCGCTCCGCCGACCTGGCCGCCACCTGTGCCTCAAGCGTTTCGTTCAGCGTCTGGAGCCGAAGCTCGGCATCGCGCCGCGCGGTGATGTCGTTGAACAGCACCGCCACCCGGCGTTCGGTCGCTTTGCCCACCCGGAACGCATGGACGTCCCACCAGCGGCCGAGCGTCGCCGATCCTTGCTCGACACGGCCCGGCTCGCCCGTGGCGGCGACGCGGCCATAGAACTCGAACCAATAGGCTTCGTGATCGGGCACGATCTCTCGCATCCGCCGGCCGGCAGGGTCGAAGCCCGCCTGTGCGGCAAAGGCGGGATTGGCCTCGATGAAGCGATAATCGACCGGCTGCCCGGCATCGTCGAGGATCATCTCGATGATGCAGAAACCGACCTCGATATTCTCGAAAAGCGTGCGGTAGCGGGCCTCGCTTTCCTGCAACGCGATCAGCCGCGCGCGTGCCTCGTACTGGCGGCGGCGGGCGCGCACCGCGGACCGGACGATGCTGATGAGCGTGGTGGGATGGAACGGGCGCTCGAGAAAGGTGATGTTGCCGAGGAGGTCGAGATAGCGCGCCGCCGCCGGATTGCGCTCCAGCCCGCCGCCCCGTCGGGTCAGGAGGATGAAGGGCAGGTCCGACCATTGCTGCTGCTCGGCAAGCCATTCGGTGAGCGGCGACAGGTCGGCGGTCGCGATCGCCTCTTCGGTGATGACGACCAGCGCCGCCCCGCGGTCGAGCTCAGCGACCAGATCGCCGAGCGACGCGCAGACCGTGAATTCGAAGTGCGCCTCGCCCAGCATCGCCGCCGCGATCGCAGCGTCGCGACCCCGCGGCGCGAGGACCAGCGCGCGTTCGGAAACCGTCGTCCGCTTCACGTCCCGTTGCCGTCCAGCAGTTCTGCATCACCATGCAGCATCGGCACCCCGCGCAGGACGCCCTGGAACTTCGTGAGCGGTTCGCCGAGCGTGATCCCCCGGCCGCCGATCCGATATTCGCGGATCGTATTCTCGTGCGGGCCGGTCCGCTTCTTGACGATCGAGATCGCGCGGCGGACGCGGCCCAGCGCCTCGAAATAGCGCAGCAGGATTACGGTGTCGGCCAGATAGGTCACGTCGACAGGGGTCTTCATGTCGCCGACCAGGCCGTGCTGCGCCACGGTGAGGAAGGTCGTCGCCCCCTGCCGGTTTAGATATTGCAGCATCTCGTGCAGGCGGAGGATCAGCGCCTGCTCGCCCGGCATCGCCGCCTGATAACCGTTCAGGCTGTCGACGACGACGGTCTTCGCGCCATATTCCTCGACACAGGCGCGCACCCGTGCCGAAAACTCGCCCGGCGACAGTTCGGCCGCATCAACCTGTTGCAGAAGAAGCTTGCCGGCGTCGATCATCGCCTGAAGGTCGATGCCGAGGCCCCGTGCCCGCTGGATCAGCAGGCCGATCTCCTCGTCGAACACGAACATCGCCGCGCTTTCGCCGCGGGCGATCGCGGTCTGGACGAAGGTGAGCACGACCGCGCTCTTGCCGGTCCCAGCGGGGCCCAGCACGAGCACGCTCGACCCGCGCTCGATCCCGCCGCCGAGCAGGTCGTTGAGCTTGGCAACGTCCGTCGTCACCAGGTCGCGCGCGAACCGCGTCCTGTGCTCGGCCGAAACGAGGCGGGGGTACACCTGGACACCGCCCGGCTTGATCGTCGCGTCGTGATAGCCGCCGCGAAACGCGCGCCCGCGATATTTGATGACGCGCAGCCGCCGGCGCTCGGCGCCATATTCAGGTGCGATCTCCTCCAGCCGGACGACGCCGTGCGCGACCGAATGAACCGTCTTGTCGTTCACGTCGGTGGTGAGGTCGTCGAGCATCAGGACGGTCGCCCGGCTCCGGGCGAAATAATGCTTCAGCGCGAGGATCTGGCGCCGGTAGCGCAGCGAGCTTTGCGCGAGCAGCCGGATTTCGGACAGGCTGTCGACGACGACGCGGTCGGGCTTCACCCGCTCGAACGCCTCGAAAATGCGCTTCGTCGTCTCGCCGAGCTCAAGGTCGGAGGAATAGAGCAGGCTCTGCTGCTGATCCTCGTCGAGCAGGTTTTCGGGCGGCACCAGCTCGTAGAGCTCGACACCCGTCAGGTCCCAGTCGTGCGAGGTCGCCGTCGCGCGCAATTCGTCCTCGGTCTCGGACAGGGTGATATAGAGGCAGCGCTCGCCCGCACGCGCGCCGGCCAGCAGGAACTGGAGCGCGATCGTCGTCTTGCCGGTGCCGGGGCTCCCCTCGAGCAGAAAGGTCCGCGCCCGCTCGAACCCGCCGCCCAGGATATCGTCGAGGCCCTGTATGCCGGTCTCGGCATCGTCGGCAGCAGTCGTCGGCACTCTGTTTCTCCCGAATGATGCCGATACGACATTGGGAAACCTAGCATGGCCGCGAAAGGTCCGCGCTATCATCGATCGAGACGCCCGGCGGCTGGCGACCAACGTGCCTACAAACGAAGCGTATCGATCAGCGCGCGCAGCGCGGGCGTGACGCGGCGGTCGGGGTAATAGAGGCGGCAGCCGGGATAGACCGGGCACCAGTCGGCCAGCACCTGGATCAGCCGCCCGTCGGCGATCTCGTCGGCGACGTCGTGCTCCATCATGTAGCCAAGCCCGGCCCCCGCCCGCACCGCCGCCGCGGCCAGCCCCTCGTCGTTGACGATCAACCGGCCCTGTACCTTCACCCGGATATCGCGCCCCGCATCCTCGAACTCCCACGGCAGCAGCCCGCCGCCGCCGAGCAGGCGGTAGTTGACACAGACATGGGCATCGAGCGCGGCAGGCGTATCCGGTATCGGGTGGCGCGCGAAATAGCCGGGCGTGCCGACGACGACGGTGCGAAGGTCCGGCCCCACCGGCACGGCCACCATGTCGCGCTCGACGCTCTCGCCCAGCCGGATGCCGGCATCGAACCCGCCCGCGACCAGGTCGATCAGCCGGTCCTCGACGATCACCTCGACCGACACGTCGGGATGGTCGAGCAGGAATTGCGGCAGCCGGGGCGCGAGGATCGTGCGCGCCGCATAGCCGAACGTCGCCAGCCGCACCGCGCCGGACGGCGCTCCGCGCAGATCGGCCAGCGACGCGAGCCCCGCCGTCACCTGCGCCAATGCCGGATCGAGCGACCGTAGGAGCTGCGCCCCCGCCGCGGTTGGCGCGACCGATCGCGTGGTCCGCGCGAGCAGGCGGACGTCCAGGCGCGCCTCCAGTGCCTTCATCGCGTGGCTGAGCGCGGAGGGGGACAGGCCGAGGTCGGCCGCCGCCCGCGTGAAGCTGCGATGCCGGGCAACGCTGGCGAAGGCCGCAAGATCGTCGAGGTCGCCGCGCCGCATTGATGCACCATGCTCACAGGCCCTTGCGGCCCGCAACGGCTAATCCGGCAGTCGCCCATACCTTACCTCCATCATCGACAAAGGAGTGACGAGCCATGGACATGACCGACTATCGCACGCTCGGCCGCTCGGGCCTGATCGTCAGCCCGCTTGCGCTGGGCACGATGACCTTCGGCGCGGGACGCTGGGGCGCGGACGAGGCGGGGTCGCGCGCGATCTTCGACGCCTATGCCGATACCGGCGGCAATTTTATCGATACCGCCGACGTCTATTCGGGGGGCGAGAGCGAGGCGATGGTCGGCCGCTTCCTTCGCGAACGCGGCCACCGCGACCGAATGGTGATCGCCACCAAGTCCGGCTTCGCGCGCGGCGAGGGCAATCCGCTGGCGGGCGGCAATTCGGCGCGCAACATCCGCGACGGGCTGGAGGGGTCGCTCAAGCGGCTCGGCAGCGGGCACATCGATCTCTACTGGACGCATGTCTGGGATCGCACGACCCCGCCCGAAGAGGTGCTGCGCGCGCTGACCGATGCGGTGCGGCGCGGCGACATCCTGTATTACGGCTTCTCGAACGCCCCCGCCTGGTATGCTGCGCAGATCGCGACGCTGGCGCGCGCGCACGGCCTGCCCGAACCGATCGGATTGCAGTACAGCTATTCGCTGATCGATCGCGGCGTCGAGCTGGAGGTGGCGCCGGCCGGCCGGGCGCTCGGCCTCGGGCTGGTGGCGTGGAGCCCGCTCGGCTTCGGGATGCTGACGGGCAAATACGGGCGCGACAAGCTGGCGGCGGCAGGGCCGGCGGGCAGCGTGCCGAACAAGGCCGGCGAGCATGGCGGCGGCAGCGACGGGCGCCTCAACGGCGACAATCCCTATGGCGGCATGCTGTTCACCGAGGCGAACTTCGGCATCGTCGACGTTTTGCGAGAGGTTGCGGGTGAGATCGGCCGGCCGATGGCGCAGGTGGCGCTGGCGTGGGTCACGGGCCGGACGGGCGTTTCCTCGGTGCTGATGGGCGCGAGCCGGCCGGAACAGGTGCGCGAGAACGCCGCGTCGCTCGATATCATGCTGTCGCCCGAACAGCGTGCGAAGCTCGATGGGGTGGGGGCGCCGCCCCGTCCGAACCCCTATTTCATCTTCGATCTGCCGCCCCGCGGCATCTTCGGCGTGGACAGCGTCGCGCCCTGGGGAGCCGGACTGTAGCTCGCGACCCGCTCCAGCACCGTCCGGTTGCGCGGCAGCCACTGGTCGGTGCCGTCGGCATCGGGATTGACCGACTTGGTCGTCACCATCCGATCCCCGTCTCGCACCGTCGTCTCGCGCACCTGCGCGCGGTCGGTGCCGTCCATGCGATGCTCGATCATGGTGAGCGTCCAGTGGGCGGTGTCGGCCCCGGGGGCGAAGCGCTCGATCGTCGCGGCGCCGGTATCGACGGCACGCCCGCGGCGCAGGATCGCATAGCGGACCTCGTTCGCGGTCGCATCGAACAGCGTGGCGGTGGTGATCGTGACGATCCCCGTCTGCGGCCCGTCGTCATAGGACGCGGTGCGCAGAATCGTCACGCGATCCGGCTGGACGCCGATCTCGATCGTCACGGGCAGGCCCTGCCAGCGGTCGCTCTGATAGTCGCGATACTGGAGCTCGCCCTGCCAGCGCCCCGCGGTCCCGGCGAGCGCATCCTCGACCGTCACCGGCGCGGGCGCGAACGCCGCCAGCAGCAGCCCCGCGACGGGTAGCAACGTCTTTGAAGATCGGCGCATGTTCGGTCCTCCCTTTGGCAGCCTGCTATATCCGTATCGTCGTCGTAACGATATGGCTCAGGAGGCTCGGGCTGGTGCGAAGTTGAGGCTGCATCCGTGCAGGAACGCCTCCACCCCGCGGTCGTCATGAAAATCGACGTCGCGCCGCCGCGGCTGGCTGACCGGGGGAAATGCGCCATAGCCGGCGAGCAGGCAGTGCCAGGACAGGCTGCCGAAATGGCTGCGCCGGCCCTGCCGCGCCAGTTCCTCGGTCATGTCGCCGCGCCGGAACCAGCGGTCGAGCAGGTGCAGCAGCGGCTCGGAAAGCGCCATGTTGGCGGCGTTCGCCCGCCAGTATTCGGTGTCGGTGCGCGTGCTCAGCTTGTAGTGCGCGACGATGTAGTCGCGAACCCCCGCCATCCGCTCGTCGACGACCGCGTTAAAAGCATCGCGGTGGCGATCGGTGCCGCCGCCGTCGCCGAAATGCCGGATGAACTGCTCGACGGTGCCGAGGACGAGGTGGAGCGCGGTCGCCTCCAGCGGCTCGATGAACCCCTGCGACAGGCCGACCGCGAGGCAGTTGCGCTCCCACGCACGCGCCGCCTGTCCCACCCGGAACTTCAGGTGCCGCGCGGGCAGGTCGTCGCCGACACTGAGCGCGCGGCGCAGCTCTGCCTCGGCCGCATCGGGCGACTGGAACGCGCTCGAATAGACATAGCCGTTGCCGAACCGATGCTCGAGCGGGATCGACCAGCGCCAGCCGTTGGACATCGCGCTCGCCACCGTCTCGACCGGCGGCGTGCCCGTCATCGGCGTCGCCAGCACGACGGCGGCGTCGTTGAACAGGTTGTCGGCATAGGGCACGAACGGCACGCCCAGCGTCCGCTCGATCAAGAGGCCGGCAAAGCCGCTGCAATCGACGAAAAAGTCGCCCTCGATCCGCTCGTCGCCCTCGATCGCCAGCGCGGCGATATCGCCGTTCCCGGCGCGCTCAACCCCGGCGACGCGCGCCTGCCGGTGAGCGACGCCGCGCGCGACGGCAAGGTCGCGCAGATACGCGCCGAGCAGCCCGGCGTCGAAATGATAGCCATACTCGATCCGGAACGGGAAACTGGGCGGCGCGACGGGCGTCAGTCCGCGTGCCGACAGGACGCCATTCAACAGGAACCGGTCGGGCAATGTCGGCACGTCATAGCCGAGGCGACGGTTGCGGCAATTGAGGACGAACGCGTCCTCGGTATGCACGTCGACCTGCGTCGTAAAGGGGTGGCGATAGCCGGGCCAGGGCGCGGCCGGGCTCCACCCGTCGAACCGGATCCCCGCCTTGTACGTCGCGCCGCAGCGGGGCATCCACTCGCCCTCGTCCGCGCCGATCAGCTCGAAGAAGCGCTTGAGCGTCGGCGTCGATCCTTCGCCGACGCCGATCGTGCCGATCTCCGGTGATTCCACCAACGTAACGGCGCATTCGGCGAACGCGCGCTTGAACAGGTGCGCGGCGATCCAGCCGGCGGTGCCGCCGCCCAGGATGACGAAGCGGCGCGGCGCGATCATGCCGCCGTGCCGCCGAACGCCTTCAGCCACTGGTCGTGCGCGGGCATGTTCGGCACCGGCTCCTGCTTCATCGCCGCGAGCTGTTCGAGCTGCGCGGCGAGCTCGCCGAGGTCGGTTTCGTCGGCGAGCGGGTGATAGTCCGCCGCCGCGATCCCCTGCCCCATTAGCACCTGAACCCAGGACGGCTCCATGAAGATGTCGAGCGGATCCTGCGTCAGCGCGCCGGTCGCGCGGAACAGCTCGATCTTGGCGGCGAGGCGGTCAGGCAGCGCGGCGGCGCGCAAATCGCGCCAGAAGGGGGAATCGTCGCGGCGGGTGGCGTGATAATGGAGGATGATAAAGTCGCGGACGGTCTCGAACTCGATCCGCGACTGGCGGTTGTATTCGGCGACCGCGGCGGGCTCGATGCCGGCGTGCGGGAAATGGTGGAGCAGCCGGACGATCGCCGACTGGATGAGATAGATGCTCGTCGACTCTAGCGGTTCGAGAAAGCCGCTCGACAGCCCCACCGCGACGACGTTGCGATCCCATTGCCGCCGCGCGCACCCGGTGCGGAACGGGATGATGCGCGGGTCGCCCAGCACCTCGCCATCCAGATTGCCGAGCAGCAACTCGGCCGCCGCGTCGTCCGACAGATGCCGGCTGGAATAGACGAGGCCGTTGCCCACCCGGTGCTGGAGCGGGATGCGCCATTGCCAGCCGGCGGTGCGTGCGGTGGAGCGGGTATAGGGCGGCGTCGTGTCGTGGCGCGCGGTCGGCACCGCCATCGCCCGGTCGCAGGGCAGCCAGTGGCTCCAGTCCTCGTAACCGACATTGAGTTGTCCCTGGATGAGCAGGCCGCGCGCGCCCGAGCAGTCGACGAACAGGTCGCCCGCGACCTCTCGCCCGTCCTTCAGGATCAGTGCGGCGATGTCGCCGGTGTCGGCGCGGCGCACGTCGGCGACCATCCCCTCGATCCGGGTGACGCCCGCGCGCTCGCTGTAGCGGCGCAGATATCGGCCGTAGAGGCTCGAATCGAAATGATAGGCATAGGGCAGGTGCCACGTCGGGTCGTCGACTTGGATCCGCGCGAACTTGCCCTCGCGCGCCGCCAGGTAATTGAGATCGTAGTCCCAGTAATCGGCGGCGACGCCCGCCCGGCGCGCCCGCGCCCAGTAATGATGGAACGAGCAGAAGGCGGTGTTGCGCCCCGCCGCGCCGAACGTGTGGTAATAGCTGTCGCCGATCGCGCCCCAGTCGTCGAAGCGGATGGCGAGCTTGATCGTGCCGCGCGTCTCGCGAAGGAACTCGGCCTCATCGATGCCGAGCACCGCGTTGACGTGCCGGATCGGCGGGATCGTCGCCTCGCCCACGCCGACGATGCCGATCTCCTCCGATTCGACCAGCGTCACAGTGACGCGCGGGCCGATCACGCGCGCGATCAGCGCCGCCGCCATCCAGCCCGCGGTGCCGCCGCCGACGATGACGACCCGGTCGATCGTCGCCTTCATATCCTCGCCCTCATGTCCCGATGGGGAATATCCCCGCCGGCGGACACCGGCGAGGACATTCTCGTTCCGATCAGAAGATCGCGTAGGTCAGGTTGACGAGGAAGTTGCGCCCGAACGTCTCGCGCCGCGTGGTGAGGCCGCTGGCCGCATCGGTATAGACGTCGCGCTGGTTGGTCAGGTTCTGCGCCTGGAACGACAGGCGCAGATGGTCGAGATAGTCGATCTTCGTATTGGCGAAGTCGAAGCCGATCTGCGCATCGACCAGCGTCTGCCCCTCGCGGTTGGCGGGTGAGATCGAGTTGCTGCCGCCGCGATCCTCCGACAGCCAGGACGAGCGGTTGTTGGCCGACACGCGCGCCGAGAAGCCCGACTTCTCGAAATACGCCGTCCCCTGGAACACCCTTGCCGACAGGCCGGGGATACGCGATCCGTCGTCGAGCTTGCCGTCGGTGAACGCCGCGCCACCGGTTAGGCCGAACCCGTCGAGCGCGCTGACGAAGCGGCCGAACGGCAGCGACGCCTGAAGCTCGATCCCCTTCACCTTGCCCTTCAGCCCGCCGACATAGGTCGTGTTGAGCCCTTGGAACGTCGCGGGGGTATAGATGGTCTGGCCGTCGCTGCTGACCGCCTGGTGATAGCCGGGGATGTAGAACTCGCGGAAATCACGGATGGTCGTGGTCTGGACGTTCCAGTTCTTCAGATCCTTGTAGAAGGCCGAGACCGAGACGAACCCGTCGCTGGCGAAGTAATATTCGTAGCTCAGATCAGCCTGGTTTGCCTCGTACGGGCGAAGCTGCGCGTTGCCCGATCGCGAAGTCCACGGCCCGAGTTCCGGATTGGCGTTGGTGACGTTGGCGACGTTGTTCGAGAACTTCACCGACGAGCCCGGATTGAGGAAGTCGATGCGCGGCCGGCTGACCACCTTCGCCAGCGCGAAGCGGATCGTGTGGCCGTTGCCGAGATCGAAATTGGTGTTCAGGCTGGGCAGGACGCGCGTGTACTTGGCCCCGTCCTCGACCGGATTGGCGCGGACGCGCAGGTTCGAAACGACGAGCGCATCGAAACCGGTTGCGCGCTGGTCGGTGATAAGCGCCTGTACGCCGAGGTTACCGAACACGCGTACGCCGCCCATGTCGCTTTCATACTCGGCCTTGATCGAGGGCTGCCACACGCGCTCCTTGATCGAATAGGTATCGCCGAGGCGATCGGGCTCGAGCGCGCCGGCGTCCCAGCGCTGATAGAAGTCGCTGTTGATCAGGCCGAGCGCATCATAGGCGACGAGGTTGCCGAGCCCCGCCCAGTTGAGGTCGGCAAGCCCGCGCCGCGAATCCTCGGGAATCGTGCCGTCGAGCGGATAGGTCCTGGCGGTCAGGAAGAAGCCCTGGTTGACCTTCGACTTCTCGTGATCCGAATAGCGAAGCGCGACGTTGATCGACTTCAGGAACCCCTCGTCGAAGCGGTACGCCGCCTCCAGCCGGGCCGAGTTCAGATATTCGTCGAACCGGGCGGTGTTGACGAAGCCGTCCTGCGCCTGGGCGAAGCCGACGCCGGCCGCGCGCGCGGCGGCGGTGTTGAGCTCGGTAATTGGCGCCAGGCTGCCGCCCCACGATTGCGGCCCGGCCAGCTTCACCCGCGCGAAATCGTCGAAGCGCTGGCTGTTGTCGGAGAACATCAGGCCCGCATCGGTATAGGTCCAGGTACGGATGTTGTTCGGCCCCTGCGTGGCGAGGCCCGCACGGCCGAGACCGGCATAGCTTTCGGCGCGCGTGTCGCTCTTCTTGCTCTCCGACCGCGACAGATCGAGTGTCAGGTCGAGGTTCGACGACGCCTTCCACGCCAGGTTGCCGCCGAACACCTTGAGGTCGCCGGTCTTGTCGAGGGGGTCGCTGCGGATGACCGAGTTGAAGCCGGTCGTGCGCGCCGAGGTCACGGTCGTGCTGTCGGCGGCGAGCACGCCGCTGCCGTTCGCCGCCACGGGCAGCGCCTCGATAAAGCCGCGCGAAATGCCCTTGTCGGAAAAGTTGATGTAGAGCGCGTCGAACGTCGCGGTGAAGGCGTCGGTCGGCCGGTACTGGACCACGCCGGCAATCGTGTCGCGCTTCAGCACGCGCGACCGCGACGAGATGTCGATGCCCTGCGCCACGTACTTGCCCGCATTGGGGCCCGACGTGATCGCATTCTTGTCATAGCCCCAGACGCTGAAGAAATCGTCCTGCACCGGCGACGAGGTCGTCGCCGCGGTGAGCGCGATACCGATCGTGTCGTCGGCGAACTTGTCGGTATAGGAGAGGGCGAAGCGATAGCCCTGGTCGTCGAAGTCGGGGTTCTTCGACTTCATCCCGTTCTTTTCATAGGTGCCGTTGACGATCAGCGCGGGCGCACGCTCGAGCGGGCGGACGGTGCGGATGTCGACGGTGCCGCCGACGCCCATCGCGGTCAGGCCCGCATCGGGCGTCTTGTAGACGACGGCGGCGCTGACGATCTCGGCCGGGTAGAGGTCGTATTCGACGCCGCGATTGTCGCCGATGCCGATCAGCTCGCGCCCGTTGAGCGTGGTGCCGACGAAATCCTCGCGAAAGCCGCGGACCGAGATGCCGCTGATGCGACCCGACCGGCGCTCGCCGGCCAGACCGGCAAGGCGGCCGAGCGAATCGGCGACGCTCGACTGCGGCAGCTTGCCGATATCCTCGGCCGAGACGGCCTCCACCACCGAGCTGTTGTTGCGCTTGAGCGTCTGCGCCCGCTCTAGGCTGGCGCGAAGGCCGGTGACGACGATGTCCTGCGACGGATCGGGCGCGGCGGCGGCATCGGCCGCCTGCGTGTCGCCGACCGGCGGCTGCGTCACCGGCGCGGCCGGATCGACGGGCGGCACGACGGTGCCGGTCGCGGTCTGTGCATGAAGCGGTGCGGCCGCCAGCAGCGCGATGGCCGCGGTCGAGCAAGCAAGCAGGTGCCGTGAAGTCATAGATCCCCTCCCCATGGCGGCGCCCGCTCTCCGGCGGCGCGGCGTCCGAGGGTGGCATATGCAACCAAACAATCGATTGCAACACCCCCTTTTGATGCATACGTATACCCGGAGTCAGGGGAGGAACGGATGCGTATCATGCGAGCGCCGGGCGGTATTCTTGCCGCCGCCGCAATCGTTTGCCAGCCAGCAATCGCCGGTCAGGGGCCGGCGTCGGCCACCGCGAGGCTGGCGGAGGCCGCGAAGGCATCGCCCTGGTGGCAGCATGCGGTCATCTACGAAATCTATCCGCGCAGTTTCCAGGACAGCGACGGCGATGGGGTGGGCGACCTGCGCGGTATCACCAGCCGGCTCGACTATCTGAAGTCGCTGGGGCTCGACGCGATCTGGATCACGCCGTTCTTCAAATCGCCCAATGCCGACTTCGGATACGACGTGTCCGATTACACCGCAATCGACCCGCAATACGGAACGATGGCCGATTGGGACGAGCTGGTGGCGCAGGCGCGCAGGCGCGGCATCCGGGTGATGGTCGACCTAGTCGTCAACCACAGCTCCGCCGAACATGCGTGGTTCAAGGAATCGCGAAGCTCGCGCACCAATGCCAAGGCCGACTGGTACGTCTGGCGCGACGGGACGCCGGACACGCCGCCCACCAACTGGAAGTCGATCTTCGGCGGGCCCGCCTGGACCTGGGACCCGGGCCGGAAGCAGTGGTACTATCACATCTTCCTGCCCGAGCAGCCGGACCTGAACTGGCAGAATCCGGGCCTGAAGAAGGCGATGTTCGACGTGGTGCGCTTCTGGCTCGACCACGGCGCGGCGGGCTTTCGCCTCGATGCGACGCCCTATCTGTTCGAGGATACGAACTGGCCGCAGGACAAGGACCCCGATGCCGATCCGGTCTGGCTGAAGCCCTATAATTCGCAGCTTCCCGGCACCAACCAGGTACTGCGCGAGCTGCGCCGGGTCGCCGACGGCTATCCCGGCAATCCGGTGCTGCTGGGCGAAAGCTCGACCCGCTCGATCGAGCAACTGCGCGCGGTCTATGGCCGGAACAAGGACGAGATCCACCTGCCGATGAACTTCCTCGTCGGCAACATGACGAGGCTGGATGCCGCCGAACTGAAACGACGGTACGACGAGGCTGCGACGAAGCTCGACGGGCTGACGCCGGTGTCGTTCTTCAGCAATCACGACCAGTCGCGCCAGTGGAGCGAGTTCGGCGACGGCAAGGACAACGACCGCATCGCCAAGATGTCGGCGGCGCTCACCATGCTCAATCCGGGCGTCGCGCTCCTCTATTACGGCGAGGAGATCGGCATGGGCGACGCGGACAAGGCGACGCTGGCCAAGGCCCCGATCGGCCCCAAGCGCCCGCGCACCGACGATCGCGACCGGGCGCGCACGCCGATGCAATGGACCGCGGGTGCCAGTGCGGGATTTACGCGCGGGACGCCCTGGCTGCCGGTCGCCACCGGCTATCAGGCGCGCAACGTCGCCGCAGAGGACGGCAAGCCGGACTCGCTCCTCAACTGGTACCGGATGCTGGCGAAGCTGCGCCGGACCGATCCGGCGTTCCGTACCGGCCGCTATATGCCGCTCGACAGCGGCGACCCGTCAGTCTTCGCCTTCGCACGCGTCAATCCCGACGGCAGCGGCGCGATGGTCCTTGCCAATGTCGGCCCCGATCGCCGCACCGCGCGGCCAACCGGGGCGGCGGGCGTGTCCCCGCGCGTCGCGGGGGCCATCTGTGCCTCGGGCACGGCATTGCGGGACCTGACGCTCCAGCCGCACGATACCTGTATCGTCCGCTTCGGCGGCAAGGTGGCCCGGCGCCGCTGAACCGCGCGCCGGGCACTCCGCGGAGCGTCACGTCGGCCGGTTGACGAGGACCGCGCCGAATGCCAGCTGCATCAAGGGCACCACGCTCGACATCGACCGCGGTACGACCGGCCGACGTTCAGGCGGGAGCGATCGCCTCGAGGCAAACCCGGTTGGTCAGCCCGTCGCCATCCTGTTAGGCTCGCGGGATGGCGACGCAGCACCGCACGATCGACTTCCTCCTCGAACAGACGGCCGGTGCGGTTTCGGCCCGGCCGATGTTCGGCGAATACGGCGTGTATCTCGATGGAAAGATGGTCGCGCTCGTCTGCGACGACCAGCTTTACGTGAAGCCGACGGCAACCGGCCGCACCCAAGCCGAACCCGCGCCCGAAGCGCCGCCCTATCCGGGTGCCAAGCCGCACTTGCTGATCGAGACGGATCGATGGGAGGACGCCGACTGGCTCACCCGCCTCCTGAGCATCACGGCCAGTGAGCTGCCGACGCCGAAGCCGCGCAAACCCAAGCGGACCCGATGAAAGCGCGCCGTCGGCGTCGGGCTGGGCGCGATGGCCAAGACAACACGCGGATGTGGCGGAGACGGAGTCCGCTCTATAGCTGTCTATAGCAGTCTACAGGTGGCTAGTTTTTCCGTTCCAGAATAGAGGGTTAACGAGACTTCTCGTCTATGCTAGGCTCTTGACGGCTATTGCAATCTCGCGTTTTATGTTGGCCGGGAAGTTGGCCAAGGGGCGGTTATGCCGAAGCGCGCTAAGGAACTGACTGCAACGGCAGTCGAGAAGCTGAAGGTTGAAGGTTCGAAGAACCGGCGCATCATGGTCGGACCCGCCGATTGCGCCGGGCTGCACCTTCGAATCGAAGGCGGCACAAAGTCGTGGGCGCTACGGATCAAGGTTGGCGACAAGCGGCGCGACGTTGGCCTTGGACCCTATAACGGCAAAGTCGGCGCGACCGACGAAGAAGCGGCCAAGCTTGAAGGCTTGTCGCTTGCCGAAGCGCGGTGGAAGGCTCGCGAACTTCGCCGCACCGCACGCGAAACCGGAGTGATCGTGTCGCCTACATCGGCGAAGGTCGAAGCCGCACGCGCCAGCGTCACAGCGGCGGCTATCGAACTCGCGAAGACGAAGACGTTCCGGGAGTGCGCCGAACTCTGCATCGATGACAAGCGAGGCGAGTGGAAGAACGATAAGCACGCGAAGCAATGGGGCGCGACGCTCAAAACTTATGCCTATCCCAAGCTTGGCGCTTTGCCCGTCGCATCGATCGATCGCGGCTTAGTGCTGGACGTGCTTCGCCCAATTTGGGCGGCGAAGTCGGAAACCGCGTCACGCCTTCGCGGTCGCATCGAAACCGTGCTGAATTGGTCGAAGGTCAACGGCTATCGCGAAGGCGACAATCCCGCTGCATGGAAGGGCAACCTAGAGCATTCGCTGTCGAAGCGGCAAAAGCTAACACGTGGGCACCATGCCGCGCTGCCCTATGCCGAGGTTGGCAGCTTCATGGCCGATCTAGCGAAGCGGGATGGCAACTCCGCCCGCGCCCTCGAATTCGCCGTCCTATGCGCGTCGCGTTCGCAGGAAGTGCGATTGGCGAAGTTCGAGGAATTTGATCTAGACGCCCACGTGTGGCGCATCCCCGCCAGCCGCATGAAGGCGGGCAAAGAGCATCACGTGCCGCTGTCCGAAGCTGCGGTTG
The DNA here is from genome assembly GCA_913775315.1 of uncultured Sphingomonas sp. Lineage (GTDB taxonomy): Bacteria > Pseudomonadota > Alphaproteobacteria > Sphingomonadales > Sphingomonadaceae > Sphingomonas. The sequence continues at coordinate 46,022 of CAJYIX010000041.1, forward strand.
CGATCGTGAAGGCGCAACTGGCGAAGAAGGTTCGCGGCGTCGATTACGTGTTTGCCGCACCGCGCGGCGGCGCAATGTCGGATATGGCGCTAACCGCTGTTCTGAAGCGCATGGGCCATGACGGCCTTACGCAGCACGGCTTCCGCAGCACGTTCCGCGATTGGGCAGGTGAGACGACCGCATTCCCCCGCGAAGTGATCGAACACGCATTGGCGCATCAAATCGCAGACAAGGCCGAAGCCGCCTACCAGCGCGGCACCCTGTTTCCAAAGCGCGTCAAGCTTATGGAGGAATGGGCGAAGCGTTGCGCGACGGCGGATGCGAATGGCTCGAACGTTGTAGCAATCAATCAGGTGGCAGCATGATGATCGAAATTGACGACTACGCCCCTCCGTCAAACAAAGGACGAAAGATTAATTCGAAAAATCGTGTGGCGCCCGAACGCGAACGGCTTCTGAACGACGCGCGAAATCTGGTCGCGATCGGCTACAAGAAAATCAACGCAGCGTATCGGCTTAATGTCGAGTCTAAGTTGAATATAAAGGCGGAAACCTTTGCTAAGTTGATCTAGCCGCAATTTCTGATTTGCGGGTAATTCGATTTTCTGCCGGTCGCTCCTGTGCTTCCTACGCATTGTCTATAAGACGCTACAGGAAGTCACCCATGAACGACCTTTTGCGGATGCCCGACGTGCGCCGGATAAGCAGCCTTGCGCGCCCAACCATCTACCGCGATATTCGACGCGGCACGTTCCCCAAGCCGATCAAGATCGGCGCGGTTTCGGCTTGGCCCGCTGCGGAGATTGCCGCCGTGAACGCGGCTCGCATCGCGGGCAAGTCCGACGACGACATTCGGCAGCTTGTAGCCGAACTTCAGCGCCAACGCGCCGCGTAATCCAGCTTCAGACTTCGGGCACGTCATGCAGTTGGATCGCATACCGCACGCGCTGCGGACATATCGGCAATGGGTTTGCTGGAAACTCGAACATCGGGAAGGATCGACCAAACCGGCGAAGGTGCCCTATGCGCCACAATTTGAATGCCGGGCGAGCGTCACGGATCGCAACACGTGGGCATCGTTCGCCGAAGCCGTCGTCGCATTCGAGCGCGGGGGATATGCTGGCATCGGCTTCGTTCTCACGCCGGACGATCCGTTTTGCTTCATCGACTTTGACGACACCGAAGGCGATGCCGAACTGTTCGGCTGGCACGAAGACGTTCACCGCATCCTGAGCACCTATTCTGAATGGTCGCCTAGCGGAACAGGCTTGCACGCCATCGTGGAAGCGAGCGTCGGACGCGGCTGTCGCGGTTCGAAACTCGAAGTCTATTCGGACGCCCGCTTTATGACGATGACGGGCAACGTCTATCACGACGCGCCGATCGCTGAACGGCAAGCGATGATCGAAAGCCTTGCCGCGTTGATACGACCCGCCACGGGATCGCACTACGGGGGCGTTGACGAACCCGAAGCGGAACCGGACGACGTAGTTCGTGAGCGCATGTTTGCCGCAGCCAATGGCGACAAGGCGCGCGATCTATACGAAGGCCGGTGGCAACAGCATCACGGATCGCAGTCTGAAGCCGACTTCGCGCTTGTCGATATCGTCGGCTTCTACAGCCGTAACCGGGCACAGGTTGCCCGGATTTTCCGCGCATCTGCGCTCGGGCAGCGCAAGAAGGCGCACCGCGAAGACTATGTGAACCGGATGCTGGCGCACGCCTTCGACAACCGTGCACCCGCAATCGACGTAACCGCAGCGATCGATAGCGCAAAGGCTGCGACCGAAGCGAAGATCGCTGCGAACGCAATCGGCTTGCCCGTGTTGAACCGCATTGCCGACGACGGAGTGCCCACAGTTGACGTTGGCACCTTCGAAGGCATGGACGTTCGCCCGCGTGAATGGCTTGTCGAAGGGCTGATACCCGCTGCCAACGTGACGCTCCTATCCGGCGACGGGGGCAGCGGCAAAAGCCTAGCTGCATCGCAGCTATGCGCCGCGTCGGTGCTTGGGCGCGGGTGGTATGGCCCGATCCCGCTGGCGAAGCGCAGCGCGCTGTTCGTAACAGCCGAAGACGAACTTGCCGAAGTGCATCGCCGCATAGCTGATATTGCCCGCGCTGAAGGCGTATCGATGCGCGATCTAGCCGGGCTGGCGATCATGCCGCTTGCCGATCGCGACGCCCTCCTAGCCGTGCCGAACCGCGCACGGGGCACTTTGGACCCGACGCCCCTCTACGCCGTCCTTGCAGCCCGTATCGCCGCCCTGCGCCCTGCCGTCGTCGTGATCGACACGCTTGCTGACACCTTTGGCGGCAACGAAATCGATCGCGCACAAGCGCGCCAATTCATCGCAATGCTGCGACGGCTCGCTATCGAATTTCAAACCGCAATCGTCGTGCTGTCGCACCCGTCGCAAACCGGCATGACAAGCGGAAGCGGCACGTCGGGTTCAACCGGGTGGAACAACAGCGTTCGTTCGCGGCTCTACCTGAAGCGCGATCCCGAACGGCCAAACGTCCGCACGCTCGAATTGATGAAGTCCAACTATGGCGTGATCGGAAAGCAAATCACGCTCGAATGGCAGAGCGGCGTGTTCGCAGCCGTCGCGACAGCGGAGAACCGAACTGCCCACAGGCAAGCGTCTGAAGATAATATCGATGCGCTGTTCCTCGAACTTTTGGCCGATTTGACAGCGAAGGGCCAACGCCTGTCATCGGCCTATCAGTCGAAGACGCGCTACGCACCGAAGTTGATGGCCAGCCATCCGCGCGCGAACGGCACGAACGAAAAGGGCTTCGAGCAAGCCATGCTTCGTTTGATGGCCGCAGGTCGCATCGAAGATCATGCCGAAGTCGAGAACCGGCGTGAAACGGCGCTGCTTCGGGTGGTGCCGTGAAAGGCGCACATCATCCGCGCATGATGCGCTCATGTTCGCACATCACCCCGCGCATCATCCCGCGCATGATGCCGCCATCACCCGCACATCATGCGCCCGCAGTGTCCCCCATACCCCCTAGGGGCTGTTGCCCGCCCTTTGAGGCGGGCCAGCCTAGGGTCAGGACTCGTTGATCACAGCCAGAAGATGATGGTGGCAGCGAGGGCGACGGCGGAGAAGAAGGCGTTTGGGCACCGATCGTAGCGGGTGGCGACACGGCGCCAGTCCTTCAGACGGCCG
>CAJYIX010000042.1 GCA_913775315.1 uncultured Sphingomonas sp.
ACATCGCGGCGGCGCTGCGCCACCACTTCGTCCTCAAGGATTACGTCCTGCGCCGCATGGCGTGACGGGGCACCGGGCCGGGGCACCCCGCCCCGGCCTCATTTCAGCGTCGGCGAGTCGAGGTTCAGCGCGCTCGCCGGCAGTACCTCGAGGTTCGGATAGGCCTTGCGCAGCGGCTCGACAAAGCTCTTGGCGTCACCGACCACGACGATGCTCGCCCCCTTCGTGTCGAACAGCCGCGCCGCCGCGGCCTGTACCGCGGCCGGATCGACCCCCTCCACCGAGGGGATAAAGCGGCCGAGTTCGTCGATGCCGACTTGCTCGACCACATAATCGCCGACCAGTCCGGCGATCCCCGCATTGGTCTCGATCGTCCGGCCGAAGCTGCCGACCAGCACCGCCTTGCGCGTGGCGAGTTCGCTCGCCGGCGCGGGCTGCGTGCCGAGGCGCTGCATCTCGGCGGTGATGATCGACACGACTTCAGGTGCGGACGGGTTCTTGGTCTGGGTCGAGGCGGTGAACGGCCCCACCCCGCGCCGCGCGTCGAGACCCGATCTCGCGCCATAAGCAAGCCCGCGCTTGATGCGGATTTCCTGATTCAGCCGCGAGGTGAAGCCGACGCCGAGCGTCGCGTTCGCCACCTGCCCCGCATAGAATTGAGGGTCCGACCGGGCGAGGCCGGGGCGCGCGACGACGACGCCCGCCTGCCCCGCGTCGGGCAGGTCGACGACGATCACGCGCGGGGTGGCGGCCGTGCCCTCGACCCTGGCCGCGGGCGCTGCGGTCCCCTGCCCCTTCCAGTCGCCGAACAGCTGCTGCGCCAGAGCTCGGCCCGCATCGGCGCGCACGTCGCCGACGAGGATCAGCGTGCTGCGCTCGGGCCGCCAGCTCGCCCGGTATGCGGTCGACAGGTCGGCGGGCGTGATCGTCTTCAGGCTGGTCGGCGTGCCGCTTTCCGGGTTGCCATAGGGGGCAGCGCCATAGACCGCGCGCGCGGCGACCAGCTGCGACAGCGCGCCGGGGTCCTTGAGCTGGACGGTCAGCCCGTCGATCGTCTGCGCCCGCGCGCGATCGAGCTCCTCTGCGGCGAAGGCGGGATTGCGCGCCACGTCGGCCAGGATCGTCATCGCGGGTGCAAGCTGGTCCGACTTGACCGACAGCGTGACTGCCGAGCCGTCCCAGTCGGCGTCGCTGCCGATCGATCCGCCGAGCGATTCGACCGCCTGCGCGATCTGCGTCGCGCTGCGCGTCTTCGTCCCCTTGGTCAGCAGCCCGGCGGTCATGCCCGCCAGCCCCGCCTTGCCTGCCGGGTCGAGCGCCGCGCCGCCGTCGGCGACAAGCTGCGCCGACACGAGCGGCAAGCCAGGTCGATCGACGACGATCACGCGCATCCCGTTGGCGAGCCGGGTCTCGACCGGCTTCGGCAGCGCTGGCACCACCGCGGCACCCGGCGCGGGCGGCGCGATGCGGTCGGCGGCGGCGGCCTGGGTGTGGACGACGATGCCGGGCGGCACGGTCAGCGGCGTCGCGCGGACGGTGGAGGCGATGGCGATCGTGTCGCCCTTCGCGCCCTTCGCCGCCTCTGCCGAATTGTAGAGGACGGTCGACGATCGCTGGGGTGTCAGATAGCGGCGGGCGACGCGCTGCACGTCGGCGGGGGTGACGGCGGCGATTGCGGCGAGCCGCTTATCGGCGGCGGCAGGGTCGCGTTCGACGATCACCCCCTGCGCGAGCTGCGACGCCTTGCCCTCCGCAGTCTCTCGGCTTTGGAGCGCCTCGGTCAGCAGTTCGTTCTTGGCCTCGGCCAGTTCGGCGGCGGTGACGGGCGCGTCGCGCAGCCGTGCGATCTCGGCGGTCAGTCCCGCCTCGCCCTCAGCCGCGGTCTTGCCGCCGGCGAGGATCGCATAGACGCTGAACAGGCCCGTGCCCTGCTTGGCATCGTAGAAGCTCGCAGCCTGTGCCGCGGTCTGGTCGCGATAGACGAGGCTCTGATAGAGGCGCGAGTTCTCGCCGCCGGCCAGTACGGTATTCAGCACCGACAGCGCGGCCGCATCGGGGCTGTTCGCGGGCGGGATCGGATAGCTGACGAGGACGGCGGGCAGCGGGGTGTTCGGCTCGTACACCGTATAGCGCTTCGCCGCGGTCGGCTCGGGCTCCGCCACGGTCACGCGCGGGATCGGGCGATCGGGCTTCTTGATGCCGGCGAAGTATTTGTCGACCCACTGGTCGAGCTGGCGGGGGTCGAAATTGCCCGCGACCACCAGCACCGCATTGTCAGGCCGGTAATAAGTCGCGTGGAAGGCGCGGATATCCTCGACCGTCGCGGCGTCCAGATCCTCGATGCTGCCGATGCCGGGGCGCGCATAGGGATGGACGGTGTACGCCGCCATCGGGCGATAGAGGTAGAAGAGCTTGCCATAAGGCTGCGCCAGCACACGGCTGCGCAGTTCCTCCTTCACCACGTCGCGCTCGGAGGCGAAGACCTTGGGGTCGACGACCAATGTCGCCATGCGATCGGCTTCGGCGAACAGCAGCCGTTCGAGGTGGTTGGCGGGCACCACTTCGTAGTAATTGGTGTAGTCGTCGTCGGTCGAGGCGTTGTTGTAGCCGCCGACATCCTCGGTCAGGCGATCGAGCTGCTCGTCGACCAGGTTGCGCGTGCCCTTGAACATCAGATGCTCGAACATGTGCGCGAAGCCCGACCGGCCGGCGGGATCGTCCTTGGACCCGACATCGTACCAGACCTGCACCGACACGTTCGCCGTCTTGGTATCGCGGATGGCGTAGACGCGCAGGCCGTTGGGCAGCGTGCGCTGGGTAAAGGCGATCGGCTCGACGCGGGTGGCGGCGGGGCGGCCCGCTTGCGCCAGCGCGGGAACGGGGGAAAGCAGGGTCGCGGCGAGCAGGACGGCGGCGAAACGGGGCATCGGTCACTCCGGCAAACGATGCGGGGAGTTGTGGCGCGCCCGTGGCAACTGTCAATCGCGGGGTTGCGGATGTTACCGGTCGCGCGTTCCGTCCCACGATCGGACAGGCGCAAAACGCCCCCTGCTGCCCGCCGCCGCTTTCCTATATGGCGCGGCGATGCAGTGGCGGGGGATCAACGGACGGTGGGCGGCGGGGGCGATCGCGCTCGCGCTGGTCGGCGCGTTCGGTGCGCATGCCACGATCGCCAGCCGCGCGCAGGTCGAGCAGCCCGCCCCGATCCTTGCCGACGGTTATGATGCGGCCGAGCATTTTCCCGGCGCAGCGCTCGAACTGGCGGTCGCCGACAATGCGGCGCCCGCGCCGGGAACGACGGGCACGATGCCGCTGCCCGACCTGCCCATCCCGGCGACTGCGATCTATGGCGGATCGGCGGGCGTCGTCGCGGCGCAGCCCTTTCGCCTGCGCGGATCGGCGATCGACCAATCCCGCGCGCTCAACTGCCTGACGACGGCCATCTATTACGAGGCGGCGAGCGAGCCCGATGCCGGCCAGCGAGCGGTCGCACAGGTGATCCTCAATCGCGTCCGCCATCCCGCCTTCCCCGCGACGGTGTGCGGCGTGGTCTATCAGGGATCGGACAAGCGCGGTTGCCAGTTCAGCTTCGCGTGCGACGGGGCGATGGCGCGCGTGCCGATGCGCCGGTGGTGGGAGCGCGCGCAGCGCGTCGCGGCGGCGGCACTCAACGGACAGGTGTTCGCGCCGGTCGGTCTCGCCACACACTATCATACCTATGCCGTGACGCCCGCGTGGAACCGCGGGCTGGTGATGACCGATGCGGAAGGCGCGCATTTTTTTCACCGGTGGAAGGGCTATTGGGGCACCGCCGCTGCCTTTCGCGACCGCTATTTCGGCGGCGAGCCGATGCCGGGGCCGCTGCGCCCCGCCGTGAGCTTCGCGAGCGCCGTACCGGGCGCGGCTGCGGCGCTGCCCGCGCCGATTGCAACGCCGGTCGTCGCAGGCACCACCAGCGCCCCAGCCGCGGCGCTCGTCACCCCGCCGCAGCAGGTGCAGGCGGCCTATGCGGATAGCGGCACCGCGGTAGCGAAGGCGGACGAATCGCAGGTGCTTGACAAGTGGAAGGACAGCGGCAAGCCGATCCGGTGAGCCCTGCCGCAAACACCACGTCGCTTTGGACCGGATCCAGGGTGTCGCTTCTTTCTTCTTCAACCATCGGAAAAAATGAAGCGGGATCCCGGATCAAGTCCGGGATGACGGAAGAAGGGTGGCTCCTTCGCGGCGCCACCCCCATCCCTCAACGCCGATACTGGCGGTCGTTCTTCTGCACTTTAATCCGCGCCGACAGCGCGTCGAAGCGGCGGTCGAGGTCACGGCGCTCCTGAAGCGAGAGCCCGCCGCCCGACCGGCGATAGCGGTTCTCCAGCACCGTCAGGTCGCGGAACTGCGCGCGAAGCCGCACCGCCTCGTTCCGGTTGAGCGCGCCCGAGCGGATGCCCTGATTGATCCGCTGCTCCAACCGCGCTTGGCGCGCGTTGATGTTCTGCCACGCCTGCGCATTGGCGGCCATCGGCAGCGAGGTCGCGGCGACGGCCAGGCCGGCGAGCATCAGCGAAAACTTCTTCATGATCTGTCTCCTCCAGAACCGGCCGGGGGCGGCCGATGGGGAGCGTTATGACCATCGCCTGTCGCGAAGGTTTCGCGAGGCCTGCCCGAAATTGTCGCAAACCGTCCCCGACCGTCCCGGTTCGTTCAGGTCAGTCCATGCCGGGATACATCTCGAACCGGGGTAGCGATCCGACGCTGTCCATCCATGGCAACCGATCGCGCACCATGATCTCCGCGCCCGGCGGCGAGGCTTCCGGCGCATCGAGCGTCGCCGACTGGATGTCGACGATGCCCGGCAGGAACTTGGCGTTGCGATAGAAGAGCCCCGTGCCGCACGTGCCGCAAAAGGCGCGCATCGCACTGGGCGAGGATTCGTAGTCGGTGGGCGTGCCGGTCACCGTCACCTGATCCTCCCTGAACGCGATCCAGCCCACCATCGGCGCGCCGGCCGAGCGGCGGCAGTCGGCGCAGTGGCAGATGGCGTGATGCTCGGGCTCGCCGACCGTCTCGTACCGCACCGCGCCGCATCGGCACCCGCCCGTCATCGTCATGAGACTTCCGCCCGCTTGTTGTTCGATGTATGTTCTCACGCAATCCGTAACGCCGCAAGCGCCGAACTTGCCCCCCCCCTGCCCCCACCTTACGTGCGAGCCGATGACCGATCCGCGAAACGCCCTTACCGACGCGCCCTATCTCAAGAGCCTGAACGAGCCGCAGCGTCAGGCGGTGCTGACCACCGACGGCCCGGTGCTGGTGCTGGCCGGCGCGGGCACGGGCAAGACCGCGGCGCTCACCGCGCGGCTCGCGCACCTGATCTACACCCGTAAGGCATGGCCGTCGGAAATCCTCGCCGTCACCTTCACCAACAAGGCGGCGCGCGAGATGCGCGAGCGCGTCGGCCGGCTGGTCGGTGATGCGGTGGAGGGGATGCCGTGGCTCGGCACCTTTCACTCGATCGGCGCGAAGATGCTGCGCCGGCATGCCGAACTGATTGGCCTCCAGTCGAACTTCACGATCCTCGACACCGACGACCAGTTGCGGTTGCTCAAGCAGCTCATCACCGCCGCCGACCTCGACGAAAAGCGCTGGCCCGCCCGCGCGCTCGCCGGGCTGATCGACGAGTGGAAGAACAAGGGGCTGACCCCCGCCGACGTCGATGCGGGCGAGAGCGAACGCTACGCCAACGGGCGCGGACAAGAGCTCTACCAGCAATATCAGGCGCGGTTGCTGGCGGTGAACGCGTGCGACTTCGGCGACCTGCTGCTCCACGCGCTGACGCTGCTGCGGAAAAACCGTGAGGTGCTGGAGCAGTACCAGCAGCGTTTCAAATACATCATGGTGGACGAGTATCAGGACACCAACAGCGTCCAGTATCTGTGGCTTCGCCTCCTCGCGCAGCAGCGCCGCAACCTATGCTGCGTCGGCGACGACGACCAGTCGATCTATTCGTGGCGCGGCGCGCAGGTGGAGAACATCCTGCGGTTCGAGCGGGACTTCCCGGGCGCCACGGTGATCCGACTCGAGCAGAACTACCGCTCGACCCCGCATATCCTGGGCGCCGCGGGCGGGGTCATCGCCAACAATGGCGGGCGGCTGGGCAAGACGTTGTGGACCGAGCTCGACGCGGGCGAGAAGGTGCGCGTGCTCGGCGTGTGGGACGGGCCGGAGGAAGCGCGCCGCGTCGGCGAGGAGATCGAGAGCCAGCAGCGCCGCGGCCTCAGCCTTGACGATGTCGCGATTCTCGTGCGCGCGCAGCATCAGACGCGCGAGTTCGAGGACCGCTTCATCTCGATCGGGATGCCGTACCGAATCGTCGGCGGCTTCCGCTTCTATGAGCGCGCCGAGATCCGCGATGCGCTTGCTTACTTGCGCGTCGTGTCGCAGCCGGCCGATGACCTCGCCTTCGAGCGGATCGTCAACGTCCCCAAGCGCGGCCTGGGTGACAAGGCGGTGCAGAAGGTGCACCAGCTTGCCCGCGCCGAAGGGTTGCCGCTGACCAGCGCGGCGGCACGCATCCTCGATACCGACGAGCTGACGCCGCAGGCGCGGCGATCGCTGGGCAATTTCGTCGGCGACATCGCCCGCTGGCGCCAGATGGGCCAGACGCTTCCCCACCCGGAACTCGCTCGGCAAATCCTCGACGAGAGCGGCTACACCGCGATGCTCCAGAACGAGAAATCGGCGGAGGCGGCCGGGCGGCTGGAGAACCTGTCCGAACTCGTCCGCGCGATGGAAGAGTATGAGAGCCTCGGCGCGTTCCTCGAGCATGTCAGCCTAGTCATGGAGCGCGAGGGCGGCGTGCGCCAGCCCGAGGTGACGATCATGACGATCCACGCCGCCAAGGGGCTCGAGTTCGATACCGTCTTCCTTGCCGGTTGGGAGGAAGGCCTGTTCCCCTCACAGCGCGCGCTGGACGAGGGCGGCACCGCCAGCCTCGAGGAGGAACGCCGCCTCGCCTATGTCGCGATCACGCGGGCGCGGCGGCGGGCGACGATCCTGCACGCCGCCAATCGACGCATCTATGGCCAGTGGACCAGTTCGCTCCCCAGCCGCTTCGTCGGCGAACTGCCGCCCGAGCATGTCGAGGTCGAGACCACCATGTCCGGCGGCGAGAGCCTGTGGCGCGCCAACTGGTCCGAGCGAGCGGACCCGTTCGCCGATGTCGGCCGCGGCACCGGGCGCGGGCCGGGTTGGCAGCGGGCGGCCGCGGGCGGCTTTACCCGTGACGCCCCGCGCGTGGTAGAGGCGCGCGCGTCGGCGATCAGCTTCGGCAACAAGGGGCGCGACGACTTGTCGACCGGAATGCGCGTCTTTCACCAAAAGTTCGGCTACGGCACGATCGACGCAATCGAGGGCAACAAGCTCGAGGTCGAGTTCGAGCAGGCCGGGCGCAAGCGCGTGATGGACAGCTTCGTCTCGATCGATTGATCGAAATCAGCTTCTATCGAAACGCGCAGGTAAGGATCGCGGAGTTAAGCGGCCTTTATGAACCAGAGGGTCGCGCCTCCCCAACCCGCCCCTCCCGTGCCTGCCGACGCGGCGCGGTGGATGGACGCGATGCGCGCCATCCTCGCGATCACCGTCGCCTTCTCGCATGGCTGGGGACTGATCGTCGCCGATCACCGCGCGGGCGATGCGCTGGTCGGGCGGCCGTTCTTCTTCCTCGCGGGCTTTGCGCATCCGGCGGTGATGCTGTTCTTCGTGCTGAGCGGGTTCTGGATCGCGAAGAGCGTCGCCTCGCTCGATGCACGCGGGTGGTCGTGGCGGGTGTTCCTGTCCGACCGCTGGAGCCGTCTTGCGATCGTCGTCTATCCGGCGCTGATGATCGGCGGGCTGATCGATGCGGCGGGCCTCTGGTGGCTGCGGACGCCGACCCATCTGGGCCAGACCGACGTGTGGTTCCTGCCGAGCGACCTGTCCCCGGCGATGACGGTCAAGGCGCTGGTCGGAAACATCTTCTTCCTCCAGCACATCGCCTTCCATCCTTTCGGCACGAACGGACCGCTTTGGAGCGTCGCGTACGAATTCTGGTTCTACATCTGGTTCGCGGCCCTCTGGCTCGCGGTTCGGCGGCGGCGGGTCCAGCAGATGCTGCTGACGCTGATGCTCGGTCTCGTGTCGCCGATGCTCGTCTATGGCTTCCTATGCTGGCTGACGGGTGTGGCGGCGTATCACCTGCGCGCGCGCAGTTCCCCGCGGTCGCTGGTGCCGTTCGGGTTCATCTTGGGGATAGCGCTGATCTGGGCGCGGATGGGCGACTGGTTCGGCGAAGATCTGATCCTCGCAAGCGCCGCCGCGCTGTTCGTCGCGGCACTGACGATGCGCGATCCGCGCTTTCCCGCGATCCTGACCCCAATCGCCCGCTTCGGCGCGTCGAGCAGCTTCTCGCTCTATGCGATCCACTTCCCCATCATGACGATGGCGGCGGGGCTGATCGTCGGCCCCGCTCGGCTGGCGCCGGGCATTGCCGCGATCGGGGTGGTGCTGGCGGTGCTCGCCGGGACCGTCGTCGTCGCGATCGCCTTTTCCCGGCTGACCGAGGCGAGAACGGCTTCCCTTCGCCGCTGGCTGACCGCACCCCGCGGCGCGGTGCAGCCCGCCGAATAGCTCAGCGCTCGACCGCGAACACGACCTCGCCGCCGTACTTGTCGTCGATCGGGTTGAACTCGTCGAAAACCTCGAACGGCTCGTCGGTGCGGCCGATGTTGGACAGGCCGATCAGCTTGAACGTGCCGAGCTTCGTCTCGCGCGGCGGATTGCCGTTCAGCCGCACCGTCACGGCATCAACGAACATGTCGCCGTGCCGCGTCCAGATCGCGTGCGGCGCGAGGAGCACATCGGTGCGGTTATAGGTCGCCGTCACGCATGCCTTGCGGACGATCGCTTCGAAAATGGTCGGCGCTGGGCCTTCGGGCTGGGTCAAACGAGCATTCCTGTGCTTCAAAAGCGAGGGACGCCTAGCGTCTCTGCCGCGATGCAGCAATAATCTGTTGGGGCAAGCGGAGTTCCCTGCGACGCAATCGTCCTGCCACGGAACACCGCTAGCATCGGCTCGTTCGCGTAAACCTACCCTAGGAGTTGAACGACATGCCCTATGTAAAGACGCAGGACGGCACCGATCTGTATGTCAAGGACTGGGGCAGCGGGCGGCCCGTCGTCCTCCTCCATGGCTGGCCCCTCAACGCCGACAGCTGGGAGCCGCAGGCGATCGCGCTGGCGGAAGCGGGCTATCGCGCGATCGCCTATGACCGACGCGGCTTCGGCCGGTCGAGCCAGCCGTGGAGTGGCCACGACTATGACACCTATGCCGACGATCTGAAGACCGTGATGGACGCCGCCGGCGCGACCGAGGGGGCGGCGCTCGTCGGCTTCTCGATGGGCGGGGGCGAGGTCGCCCGCTACATGAGCCGGCATGGCGGCGCGGGCGTCACCCATGCCGCGCTGATCGGATCGGTCGTGCCGGGCATCGTCCAGACGGACGCGAACCCCAACGGCGTGCCTGAGGCGAAGCTGGCCGAGATCGGCGATGCGATCGCCAAGGATCGCGCCAAGTTCTTCCAGGGCTTCCTCCGCGACTTCTACGGCGTCGGGGTCATCAGCCATCCGGTCAGCGATGCTCGGGTCGAGGAAAGCTGGAACGTGGCGATGCAGGCCAGCCTCCACGCGACGCTGGAAGCGGCAAAGGCATGGGGATTCACCGACTTCACGCCCGATCTGGCGGCGTTTCAGGTGCCGACGCTCATCATCCACGGCACCGGCGATGCGACCGTCCCGATCCAGGCGACGGCGCATCGCGCCGCGGACGGGATCGCGCGCAATCAGCTGGTCGAATATGCCGGCGCGCCCCACGGCCTGTTCGCGACCGAGAGCGATCGGCTGACCAAGGACCTGCTTACCTTCCTCGGCGGCTGATCCTCAGTCGTCGTGGCGATGGTGCCGCCGCCGCCATTTGGCGGCGGTGCGCACGCGCCAGAACCAGTCGGCGGCGAAGTAACCGACGATCGCGCTGACGGCGGAGATGACGAGCAGCCCGAACAGCATCGCCGGGGCCGCTTCAGAGAAGAGCCAGCCAAGCCATTGCGATACGCTGGCGCCCGAATCGATGAGCGCCATGAAGCCCGACACGTCGGCGCTGCGCCCCAACAGGAAATTGCCGAGCCAGGCCGAGGCGAGCAGGATGAACGGCGTCGTCAGCGGATTGCTGAGAAACGTCATCCCCGCCGCGATCGGAATATTCGCGCGAAACGGCAGCGCCAGCATTGCTGCGCCCGCGATCTGAAGGCCCGGGATCATCAGAAAGATCCCGACGAACAGGCCAAGCGCCGTGCCGCGCGGCACCGATCGCCGCGTGAAACGCCACAATTCGGGCGCGAGCACGCGGTGGGCGACAGGACGCAGGATCCGCACCTGCTCCAGCTGCTCGCGCGTCGGCACGTTCGCCGCGATCTGGCGCGCCAGCCAGTCCTTGCGCTTCTTGGGCTTCACGTCAGCCGCGGTCGCGCAGCAGGCGCTGCTGCTCGCGCTTCCAGTCGCGCTCCTTGATCGTCTCGCGCTTGTCATGCGCCTTCTTGCCCTTGGCGAGCGCCAGCTCGACCTTGGCCCGCCCGCGTCCGTTGAAATAGATGCTGAGCGGCACGAGGGTCATCCCCTCTCGCGCGACCGCGCCGTGGAGCTTGGCTATCTCTCGCGCGTGAAGGAGCAGTTTACGCGGCCGCTTGGGCACGTGATTGTGCCGGTTGCCGTGGCTGAACTCGGGGATATTGGCGTTGACCAGCCACACCTGCTCGTCGCGCACCTCGGCATAACTTTCGGCGATCGACCCCTCGCCGAAGCGCAGCGACTTCACCTCGGTGCCGGTGAGTGCGAGGCCCGCCTCGTACACGTCCTCAATGAAATATTCGAAGCGCGCGCGCCGGTTCTCGGCGACGGTCTTCTTCTTGTCGAACAGGGTGGGGCGCGGACGTGACATGGGAGGGCGGGAGATAGGCGCGGGCGGCGCGAAAGGAAAGCGCGGCGTGCACTAGCGCGCACAGCGGACCGGCGATACCGCCCCTTGGCACCCTCGTCTTTCGCCCGTGTCGTCGTCCAAGCGCGCGTCGCCCACGTATCTGTCCGCGTCGGCCCGCTTCCCCCTTCTAGGGCCGCGATCAGGAGATTGGATGATGAACGCTCGTTTTTCGGCCCTCATGCTGTCGATCGCGCTCGTCGGTGCGCCCGCCATGGCCCAGAAGAACCCGATGGTCGGCGGCGCGGCGATGTATCCGACAAAGGACATCGTCGACAACGCCGTCAACTCGAAGGATCACACGACGCTCGTCGCCGCGGTCAAGGCCGCCGGCCTCGTCCAGACGCTGAAGGGCCCGGGTCCGTTCACCGTCTTCGCGCCCACGGACGCGGCCTTCGCCAAGCTGCCCGCGGGTACCGTCGACACGCTGGTGAAGCCGGAGAACAAGGCGACGCTGACGAGCATCCTCACCTATCACGTCGTCCCCGGCCGCATCATGGCCGCTGACATCGCCAAGAAGATCGCCAAGGACGGCAGCGCGACCTACACCACGGTGCAGGGCGGCACGCTGACTTTTGCCAAGGCAGGCAAGGGCTACACCGTCAGCGACGCCAAGGGGAACACGGCGAACATCACGATCGCCAATGTTCGCCAGAAGAACGGCGTGATCCACGTCATCGACACCGTGCTGATGCCGTAATCGCCGGATCCCGTGCCGGGCCGGTCGTTCAGATCAGCCCGGCATGGGCCAGCGCGGCATCGACCGCGGCCTTCGACGCCGCCGACGGCTCGGTCATCGGCAGGCGCAGTTCGGGTGAGAAGCCCGCGCGGACCTTTGACAGCGCGTATTTGATCGGGCCGGGCGAGGCGTCGCTGAACAGCGCCATGTGGAGCGGAAACAGCCGGTCCTGAAGCGCCAGCGCGCCGGTATGGTCGCCGCCCGAGATCGCCGCCTGAAACTCGGCGCACAGCCGCGGCGCCACGTTCGCCGTCACTGACACGCAACCCCGCCCGCCCATCGCGACGAAGCCAAGCGCCGTATCGTCATTACCCGACAGCTGGCAGAAATCCTCGCCGCACGCCGCGCGCTGCATCGACACGCGCGCCAGCACGCCAGTCGCGTCTTTCACGCCGACGAACACGCCCGGAAAATTGCCAACCAGGCGCCCCATCGTCTCGACCGCGATGTCGGTGACCGTGCGCGCGGGGACGTTATAGAGGACGATCGGCAGCCCGCCTTCGGCCGCCAGCTTGGCGAAATGGGCATAGACACCGTCCTGATTGGGGCGGTTGTAATAGGGCGGCACGAGGAGCGCTGCCGCCGCCCCCGCCGCCTTCGCCGCATGCATGTGCTCGAGCGCGACGGAAGTGTCGTTCGACCCGCAGCCGGCGATCACCGGCACGCGGCCCCCGGCCTGCTCAATGCAGACGGCGAGGACGTGGTTGTGCTCGGCGATCGACATCGTCGCCGCCTCCCCCGTGGTGCCGCAGGGGACGAGCGCGGACGATCCCTCCTCGATCTGCCAGTCGATCAGCGCGCGAAACTGAGCCTCGTCGAAGCGGCCGTCGCGAAAGGGCGTGGCCAACGCCGGAATCGAACCCGAGAACATGTGGAGGAAACTGCCCGTCAAGAGGATTTTCGGGGGCGACAGATAGGGCGGGCGTGCATATCCTGTCCAGCATGGCAGCTATGTTTTCCAAGCTCGTCCTGATCGGCGCCGGCGTATCGGGTGCCGCCCTGACCGCACAGACGATGGTGCAGCCCCTGCCCCAGTCGTACCCTGCGCAACGTCAGAGCTGGCCGCCCCGCGGGCTCGACCAGGTGGTCCCCACCCAGACTGCGCCGCAGACGGTGCAGCCGGTGCCGCAGGCCGCGTACGATCCGCTGGTGGCGACGATCGACACGTGGAAGCGGCTGCAGCAGTCGGATAGCTGGCCGTTCTTCGACTATGCCAACTTCCTCCTCGCGCATCCGGGCTGGCCGGGCGAGAGCGGGCGGCGACTGGCGGCGGAGGCGGTGCTCGACAGCGGCGCGACCTCGCCCGCGCTGGTGGCGCGCTTCTTTGAACGGTTTCCGCCGGTCTCCGGCGCCGGGCGCGCCCGCTATGCCGAGGCGCTGATGGCGCTCGGGCGGACCGGCGAAGCGCAGGAGCAGGCGCGGCTCGCCTGGCGGCGCGGCCCGCTGCGCCCGACCGACGAGGCAAAGCTCATCACCGGCTTTCCCGGCGCGATCGGGCCGGCAGACCACGACGCGCGGATGGACGCGCTGTTGTGGGAGGGCGCGACGAGCGCGGCGCAGCGACAATTGGCACTGGTATCGCCGGGGCGGCGTGCGCTCTACGCTGCCCGCCTCGCCTTCCGCACGCGCGCGGTCGATGCGGCGAGCTACGACGCGGCGGTACAGCCCGCCGATCGCGACGATGCCGGCTATATCGCCGACCGTGCGCAGTGGCTTCGCAACGGCGGGTCGAGCCCGGCGGCGCGATCCTATCTCGCGCAGCCGCGGCGCACGCTGACCCCGCCCGCCGATGTGGAGGCGTGGTACGAGGTGCTGCTCGCCAACGCCCGCGGCGCAGCGGCGGACCGGCAATATCAGGTCGCCTACGATATCGCGCGCCAGATCGACGATGTGTATCCGAGCGGCACCGATGTCTCGACCAAGCCTTATGGAGAGCGGGACGATTATACCTCGCTGGCGTGGCTGGCGGGGCAGACGGCGCGCCGCAACCTCAGCCGCCCGCGCGACGCGGCGTACATGTATGCGCGCTATGCGGGCGGGTCGAAGACGCCGCAGACGCAGTCCAAGGGCTTTTACTGGGCGGGCCGCGCGTCCGAAGCCGCTGGCGATGCGGCGGCGGCGCAAAACTATTACGCGCAGGCCGCGCAATGGCCCGACCTCTATTATGGCCAGCTCGCCGCCGAACGGATGGGCCGCGCGATCCCGCGCGTGGCGGAGGGGGCGCCCGCCCCGGTCGATCCTGCCGTCCGCGACGCCTTCTTCCGGCGCGAAGTAGTGCGCGCGACGCGGCTGCTGGGCCAGCTCGGCCGCACAGCGGACCAGTCGCTGTTCGTGCGTCAGATCGCCAACGACGCGAAGAGCGCGTCGGACCACGCGCTCGCCGCCGAACTGGCGGGGCAGATCAACCGGCCGGACCTGCGCGTCATGGTGGGGCGCAGCGCCTCGCTCAACGGGCATGTCGCGCTCGTGGGTACCGGCTATCCGACGCTGCCGACGAACGGCGCCGTTGCGGCTAATTTCACGATGGTCCACGCGATCGCGCGGCAGGAGAGCCAGTTCGACCGCAACGCCGTCAGCCGCGCCGGCGCACGGGGCCTGATGCAGCTCATGCCCGGCACCGCACGCGAACAGTCGGGCAAGCTCGGCCTCGGCTACGACCTCGCCGGGCTGACCGGCGATCCGGGGTACAACGTCCAGCTCGGGTCCGCCTATTTTCAGCGGATGCTTGATTACTATGGTGGCAGCTATCCACTGGCGGTTGCCGCCTACAATGCCGGGCCGGGCAACGTGAACAAGTGGCTGGCGGCGAACGGCGATCCGCGTCAGGGCACCGATATCGTCGAATGGGTCGAGGACATTCCGATCAGTGAGACGCGCGGCTACGTTCAGCGGGTGCTGGAAAATGCGGTCGTCTACGACCTCCTCTACCCCGACCGGGCACGGTCGCGGGGACCGGCGAACCTGTCCTTCTATCTCGGCAAGTCGCGGCCCGGCTGATGGAGCCGCGTCCGAACTACATCACCCCGGCGGGCTATGCCGCGCTCAAGGCTGAGTACGACCAGTTGCTGGGAACCGATCGGCCGGCGATCGTCGAGGTCGTGTCCTGGGCCGCCGGCAATGGCGACCGGTCGGAGAACGGCGACTATCTCTATGGCCGCAAGCGGATGCGGGAGATCGACCGACGCCTCAGCTTCCTTGCGAAGCGGATGAAGGCGGCGAAGGTCGTCGATCCCGCCCGCGCCGAGGATCGAGGGCGCGTCTTCTTCGGCGCGACGGTGACGATCGCGGACGAGGACGACAACCAGCGCATTGTGACGATCGTCGGCGACGACGAGGCGGACGCCGGCACCGGGCGCATCGGCTGGCATGCCCCCCTCGCCCGCGCGCTGAAAGGGGCTGCGGTGGGCGACTTGCGCACGGTCGAACTGCCCGCCGGGCCGCGCGAGTATGAGGTGCTCTCGATCGCCTATCCTGACGCCTGACCGGGCGCGCTGCGACCAAGCCGCCTCTGCCTGCGACGGGCCGCGCGCGACCCATGCTGCGCTGCGGTCCCGCCCTGCTAGGGTCCTTATGCCGTCATGACGGCACACGGGTTCAGGTACAGGATCGAGAATGACGGTAATGACGACGCAGCGATTGATCGTATCGGGACGGGTACAGGGCGTCGGCTACCGCGACTACACGGTGCGGCAGGCCAAGGCCCTGGGCGTAACGGGCTGGGTGCGCAACACGCGAGACGGCCGGGTCGAGATGCTGGCATCGGGCGACGACGAGGCGCTGGAGCGGTTCGTCGAGGCGTGCCGGTCGGGACCGGCGCTTGCCCGGGTCGACGGCATCGACGCGCATCCCGACAACGAGGAACGCAGCGCCAAGGGGTTCACCAAGCGCTTCACCGCCTGATCGTGCGACAGGCATGAAAAAGGGGCCACGGAGATGATCCGCGGCCCCTTTTCTGTGACCCGACGACGGGCCGGTCAGCCCTTGTACGTCACCTTCTTCACCGCCTCGATCACCTTGGCGGCATCGACCAGTGCCAGCTTTTCGAGATTGGCGGCGTAGGGGAGCGGCACGTCCTCGTTGGTGACGCGCAGCACCGGGGCGTCGAGGTCGTCGAAGCCCTGCTCCATCGCCACCGCGACGATCTCGCTCGCGATCGAGCAGGTCGGCCAGCCTTCCTCGACCACCACCATGCGGTTGGTCTTCTTGAGGCTCTTGAGCACCGTGGCGGTGTCGAGCGGACGCAGCGTGCGCAGGTCGATCACCTCGGCGTCGATGCCCTCGGCAGCCAGCTTCTCGGCGGCTTCCAGGCTGACGCCGACGCCGATCGAATAGCTGACGATGGTCACGTCCTTGCCCGGACGCATGACGCGCGCCTTGCCGATCGGCAGGACGAAATCGTCGAGCTTCGGCACGTCGAAGCTGCGGCCGTACATCAGCTCGTTCTCGAGGAAGACGACGGGGTCCTCGCTCTTGATCGCGGCCTTTAGCAGGCCCTTCGCATCGGCCGCGTCATAGGGCGCGATGACGATCAGGCCGGGGACGCTGGCATACCACGGACCGTAGTTCTGGCTGTGCTGCGCGCCGACGCGGCTCGCTGCGCCGTTGGGGCCGCGGAACACGATCGGGCAGCGCATCTGGCCGCCCGACATGTAGTTGGTCTTGGCCGCGGAGTTGATGATGTGGTCGATCGCCTGCATGGCGAAGTTGAACGTCATGAACTCGACGATCGGGCGAAGGCCGCCCATCGCCGCGCCCGTGCCGATGCCGGCAAAGCCGTATTCGGTGATCGGCGTGTCGATGACACGCTTGGATCCGAACTCGTCGAGCAGGCCCTGCGTCACCTTGTACGCGCCCTGATACTCGGCGACTTCCTCGCCCATCACGAACACGCGGTCGTCGGAGCGCATCTCCTCGGCCATCGCATCGCGCAGCGCCTCGCGGACGGTCTGCTTGACCATCTCGGTCCCCTCGGGAACCTCGGGCGCGGCCTCGCCCTCGTTCGAGGCGGCCTCGAACAGCTGGCGGGCGCCAGTCTCGACCTTTTCCTGAGCCGGATGGGCCGAATCCTCGACCTTGTCGTCCTTCTTCGCGTCGGCGCTCGCCTCGGGCGCGGGCGTGTCGTCCTTGGCGGCGGCGGGCGCTTCAACGCTGCCGGCGTCCTCACCCTCTTCGGCGAGCAGGGCGATGACGGTGCCGACCTTCACATTGTCGGTGCCCTCGGCGACGGCGATCTTGGCGATCGTACCCTCGTCGACGGCCTCGAACTCCATCGTCGCCTTGTCGGTCTCGATCTCGGCGAGGATGTCGCCGGATTTCACGGTGTCGCCTTCCTTCACCAGCCACTTGGCCAGCGTGCCCTCTTCCATCGTGGGCGACAGTGCCGGCATCTTCAGTTCGATCGCCATCTCAATAGGTCTCCACCAGCACTTCGGTGTACAGCTCGCCCGTCTCGGGCTCGGGTGCGTTCTCGGCGAAGTCGGCGGCTTCGCCGACCACCTTGCGGATTTCCTGCTCCAGCGGCTTCAGATCAGCCTCGGTCACGCCAAGCGCCTCGAGCTCGCGCTTCACCGCCTCGATCGGGTCGGACTTGTCGCGGACCGCCTGTACCTCGTCGCGGCTGCGATACTTGGCGGGGTCCGACATCGAGTGGCCGCGATAGCGATAGGTCTTCATCTCGAGGATGATCGGCCCCTTGCCGCCGCGCACCCAGGCGAGCGCCTCCTCGGCCGCACCGCGGCAGGCGAGCACGTCCATGCCGTCGACCTGGATGCCGGGAATGCGGAAGCTCTCGCCGCGCTTGTAGAGCTGATCCTCGGACGAGGCGCGGTTGACCGACGTGCCCATCGCATACTGGTTGTTCTCGATCACGAAAATGATCGGCAGCTTCCAGAGCTCGGCCATGTTAAAGGCTTCGTACACCTGCCCCTGGTTCGCGGCGCCGTCGCCGAAATAGGCCATGCAGACGCCGCCGTCGTCGGCGTACTTGTGCTTGAAGGCGAGGCCGGCGCCCAGCGACACCTGCGCACCGACGATGCCGTGGCCGCCATAGAACTTATGCTCGGTCGAGAACATGTGCATCGACCCGCCCTTGCCCTTGCTGATGCCGGCGGCGCGGCCGGTCAGCTCGGCCATGATGACCTTGGGATCGATGCCGTAGGCGAGCATGTGGCCATGATCGCGATAGCCGGTGATGACCGAGTCCTTGCCGACCTCCAGCGCCGACTGGAGCCCGACCGCAACCGCTTCCTGACCGATATAGAGGTGACAGAAGCCGCCGATCAGGCCGAGGCCGTAGAGCTGGCCGGCCTTTTCCTCGAAGCGGCGGATCAGCAGCATCTGCTTGTAGAAGTCGAGCAGTTCCTCTTTCGAGGCTTCGTAACGCTGGGGCTCGGCGGGCCGCTCACGATTGGGGATCTGGGGGTCGCTCTGGGCGGCGCGCGCCGGTGACTTGGCCACGATGATGAAACCTCGTTCCTTGGGGAGCTACACGGTTGGCCGGCCTATAGGCGCGAACCTTCGATCGGTGCAACGCCGTAGCGGCAGGGAGGGTCCGGGAATACGTCTGCTTGCACCCACCGGCAACGCTTCGTAGGGCTCGGGACATGAACCGCTCCCCCCTCGCCCCCGCCGCTTTTCCCGACCTGCCCGCGATCGCGGGCGTCTCGCTGCGCACCGCGCGCGCGGGATACAAGGCATGGGAGCGCGCCGACCTGACGCTGGCGATCCTCGACGAGGGGACGACGGTCGCTGGCGTGACCACCAAGAGCCGCTGCCCCTCGCCCGAGGTCGAATGGTGCCGAAAGGCACTGGTGCTGGGCCGCGCGCGGGCGCTGGTTGTCAATGCCGGCAACGCCAACGCCTTCACCGGCAATCGCGGGCGCGCGGCGGTCGAGGCGATCGCGGCGCGGGTCGCGGGGGCGCTCGCGTGCCAGCCCTCCGACATCTTCGTCGCCTCCACCGGGGTGATCGGCGTGCCCTTGCCGATCGACAAGGCCGAGGCGGGGCTCGATGCCGCGCTCGCCGCGCGGGTCGTCGGGTGGGAGGATGCCGCGAACGCCATCGCGACGACGGATACCTTCGCAAAGGGCGCGTCGGCGACCGCGGTGGTCGACGGGCGCACGGTGACGATCAGCGGCATCGTCAAGGGTTCCGGCATGATCGCGCCGGACATGGCGACGATGCTCGGCTTCGTCTTCACCGACGCCGCCGTAGAGCCAGGTTTCCTACAGAAGGCGCTGGAGGAAGCGAACGAGACGACCTTTTCCTGCATCACCGTCGACGGCGACACCTCGACCAGCGACACCGTGCTTGCCTTTGCCACCGGCCATGCGGGCAACCGGCCGCTGGCGCGCGAGGACGATGCCGGCGCCGATGCGTTTCGCGCGGCGCTCGCTGACGTCTGCCGTCAACTCGCGCATCTGGTGGTCCGCGACGGCGAGGGCGCGTCGAAGTTCATCCGCATCGACGTTGACGGCGCCGAAAGCGACCGCAGCGCGCACCGCGTGGCGATGAGCATCGCCAACTCGCCGCTCGTGAAGACCGCGATCGCGGGCGAGGACGCCAATTGGGGCCGCGTCGTCATGGCCGTCGGCAAGGCGGGCGAACCGGCCGAGCGCGACCGGCTCTCGATCGCGTTCGGCGGGATCGAAGTCGCGCGCGACGGGCTGGTGGTCGAGGGCTATGACGAGGCGCCGGTCGCCGCGCACCTGATGGGCGACGAGATCGAGATTGCGGTCGACCTCAAGCTCGGCGACGGGCGGGCGACGGTGTGGACCTGTGACCTGACGCACGGGTACATTGCGATCAACGCGGATTATCGAAGCTGACGTCGTTTACGCCGCCTGCGCGAAGAGGCTGAAGCTCTGCGGCAGTTTCTTCGGCGCCTTGCCCGCCAGCGTCTTCTCGATCGCGTCGATCGCGGTGAGCAGGTCGCGCTGCGGATAGGGCTTGGCGAGGCAACCCGCCGCCAGCGACCGCGCCTCGCCCGGGCAATTGCCGGTCACGAACAGGACCAACGCGCCGCGGCCCCGCGCCAATTCGGCGACGGTCACGCCGCTACCGTCCGCCAGCTCCACGTCGACGAGCACGAGGTCGATCTCGCCCTCGCCCGACAGGATCAGCGTGGCATCGGCGACGCGGTCGAGCGTCGCGACGACCTCGAACCCCGATTCGCTCAGGAAATATTCGGTGTCGAACGCGACGAGCGGCTCGTCCTCGACGATGAGGATACGCGTAATCCGCCGCTTCTTGCGTCCGAACAGCATGGCCTGACTGGTTATCCCTCACGCGACTCGGCCCCATGGGCCATGGCGTGCACAACATCCTACGCGAGACAGTCGATCCCGGCGCACGAATTTTTTGCCGCCGGGGCTCGCTTGCACTATCAGCCGCCCCCGTGTCCAAGCCCACAGAACAGCATCGCATCGCAAAATTGCTCGCCCGTGCCGGAATTGCGTCGCGGCGAGAGATCGAGCGGATGATCGAGGATCGCCGCGTCGCCATCGACGGCGTGCCGATCGAAACCCCCGCCACGCTTCTCGAAAACCTGCGCGGCGTGACCGTCGATGGCCAGCCCGTCGCGGCGCCCGCGCCCGCCCGGCTGTTCCGCTTCCACAAGCCCGCGGGCGTGCTGACCGCCGAGCGCGATTTCACCGGGCGCAAGACAATCTACGACATCCTGCCCCGCGACATGCCGCGCGTGGTCCCGGTCGGCCGCCTCGACCTGAATACCGAGGGGCTGCTGCTCCTCACCACCGACGGCGAGCTGAAGCGCGCGCTCGAACTTCCCGCGACGAAGGTCAAGCGCACCTATCGTGCTCGTGCGTTCGGCGAAGTCAGCCAGGCGCAGCTCGAGGATCTGATTGAGGGGATCGAGATCGAGGGCGTTCGCTACGGTTCGATCGATGCCAATCTGGAGCGGCGAACGGGCGCCAATGTCTGGGTCGAGATGACGCTGACCGAGGGCAAGAACCGGGAGGTCCGCCGCGTGCTGGAGCATCTCGGGCTGCGCGTCAGCCGGCTGATCCGCACCAGCTACGGCCCCATCCCGCTGGCCGACATGCCGATCGGGGCAGTGGACGAGGTGCGGCAGCACGACCTGATCCAGTTCCGCCGCGAGCTGAAGCTGCCGGCAGAGAAGCGCAGCGACACGACGCTCGTCACCCGCGGCCGTCAGGTGAAGGTCGAGCGCGAGGAAGCTGCACCGGCCGAGCGCAGCCCGCGCCGCGCGCCGGCCGCCGCCCGCCCCGCCGCCCCGCGCAAGCGCGAGCAGCCGGAGCTTCTCGAAACCGACCGCCGCCGCCTGCCCGGTCGCGACGCCCCCGCCGGCCGGCCGGCCCCCGCGGCTCGGGGCGCGCCGAGAAGCCGTCCGCCGCGCGAGGATGCGCCGGCTGACGCTGCGCCCATCCGCAACCAGCGCGGCAAACCGCGGCGCACGAGTGACAGCAAGTTCGGCACCCCCCCGCCCCGCGCCGAGCGTCCGCGCAATCCGTCGGAGCGAACCGCCCGCCTACCCGACGCGGATCGCAGCGCCGGCACGCTGCGCCCCCGCGCCGAAAACGATCGGGCCGCCAAATCCCGGACCGGCTGGGCAAAGCCGCAGCGCAGCGGCCGCCACGCCAAGCCCCGGAACGCCGGATCGGCCGCGCCGCGGACCGAACGGGAGCGTCCCGACCGCGCTGATCGGCCCACTAATCCGCGCGCCGGCAGCGACCGCCCCGCTCGCGGCGATCGCACGACGAACCCGCGCCCCCCGCGGGGTGATGGTCCGCCCCGCCGCCCCGGTGGCAAGCCGGGCGGCCCGCGAAAGGGTCCCCGCTGATGCGTATCATCGCCGGCACCGATCGCGGTCGTCCGCTCATCGCGCCCAAGGGGGACGCCACCCGCCCTACCGCCGACCGCGTTCGCGAGGCGCTGTTCTCGATGCTGCTCAGCCGCGTCGGCAGTTTCGAGGAGCTGGCGGTCGCCGACCTCTTCGCGGGCTCCGGCGCGCTGGGGCTCGAGGCGCTGTCGCGCGGCGCGGCAAGCTGCGTCTTCGTCGAACAGGATCGTGGCGCCCTCGACGCGCTCAAGGCCAATGGCGTGAAGCTCGGCCGCAAGCTCGACATCCGCGCGCAGTCGGTGCTGGCGCTGGGGCCGGTGCAGCAGCCGCTCGACATCGTGATGATGGACCCGCCGTACGGCACCGGGGCGGGATCGGTCGCACTCGATCGCCTCGCGCGGCTCGGCTGGGTCGGGCCGGCGACCTGGGTCAGCATCGAGACGGCCAAGGACGAGGCAGTCGAGGTCAAGGGCTTCGCCATCGATACGTCACGCATCCACGGAAAGGCACGGCTCACGCTGCTTCGCGCGGAAGGCTGACGCGCGTTCAGCGGAGGGTCACGAAGCGCCCGATATCTCGCCCGTCGAACAGCGAAGGGAGAGAGAAATGCGCGAAAACCGCCGCCGCTCCGGCCGCCTGGCCCTTGCCGTCGCCGCCGCGACGTTTGCAGGGGCCCTCACCGCCTGGGCCGAACCCTCGGCCCATAATCTCGACAATGTCGAGCGCGAGATCGCGTCGATCGTCAGCAATGTTCGAACCGACAGCGCGCCCGCGCTCGCCGCGATCGATCAGGCGCTACCGAAGAGCCTGACGATCGTCAGCAAGAGCCAATAAAGCCCGCCCGACAGCGCCATCGCGACGGGCAACGTAAGGCACCAGGCGAGCGCCATGTTTCGGATCGTCCTTGCCTGAAGCCCCTGCCCGTTGGCGACCGCGGCCCCCGCGACACCCGACGACAGGATGTGCGTGGTCGAGACCGGCAGGCCGAAGCGATCGGCGGCGAGGATGGTGCAGGCGGCCACCAGCTCGGCCGAGGCGCCCATGCCATAGGTCAGGTGCTGCTTGCCGATCTTCTCACCCACGGTGACGACGATCCGCCGCCAGCCGACCATCGTGCCAAGCCCGAGCGCCAGCGCCACCGCGATCTTCACCCACAGCGGGATGTAGCGCGTGCTCTGCTCGAGCTGCTTGCCGTAACCCTCGATCGCTGCTTTTTCCGCCGGTGAAAACTGGGCCGCGGTCGCCTTGTCCTTGAGCGCCAGCCTGGTCGAATCGAGGACGAGGTACATGTCGGCACGCAGGTTGCGCGTTGCAGCAGCAGGGACCTTCGCCAGCGCGCCGTAGCCGCTCACCCGATCGGCCACGTCGCGCGAGATCGTCGCGATCGCCGCCTGGGCCTCCGGCGTGCCGACCGTGCGCGTCTGAAGCGAGCGGGTCAGGATTGCGCGGGCGTTTTCGGGCGGCAGCGGGGCCGAACCGCCCCTTGCCGCGAACACCGTCGCGGCACGCTCGGCCGACTGGATGAATGCCGGCGTCGCGCTCTCGGGCATCGTCCGGTTGAGCGCATAGGCGGTGGGTGCACAGCCAATGAGGATGAGCATGATGAGGCCCATCCCCTTCTGCCCGTCGTTCGACCCGTGGCTGAACGAGACCGCGGTGCAGGTGAAGATCAGGAGCGCGCGAATGCCGCGCGGCGGCGGCGCGTCCCCGCGGGGCGCCTCGTACAGCGCCCGGCTGCGCAGCACGCGCTGCATCGCGAACAGAAGCACGAACGCCGCGACGAACCCGATGACGGGTGCCATCGCAAGGCCGCTCAGGACCTTCTGCGCTTGGCTCCAGTCGACGCCCGCGGTCCCCGAAAGCGAGCCCGACGCCATCAACTGGTTGGCCAGGCCCACGCCCAGCACCGATCCGATCAGCGTGTGGCTCGACGAATTGGGAAGCCCGACAAACCAGGTGGCCAGGTTCCAGAGCACGGCCGCGATCAAGAGCGCGAAGATCATCGCGTATCCCGCGGCCGAGCCGACGTTGATGATGAGCTCGACCGGCAACAGCGTGATGATCGCATAGGCGACCGCGCCCGAGGAAAGCATGACGCCGAGGAAATTGAAAAAGCCCGACCAGACGACGGCGAAATGCGCGGGCAGCGAGTTGGTGTAGATGACCGTCGCGACCGCGTTGGCGGTGTCGTGAAACCCGTTCACAAACTCGAACCCGAGCGCGATGACCAGTGCGAGCGCGAGGAAAGCGAACACGCCGACCGCCAGCGTCTCTCCGACCTGCTGCGTATCGATGACCACGCTGGCGCAGGCGAAGGTGAAACCGCCTGCGATGAGCAGCAGGAACAACAGCCGCGCGAGCGGATGGTGACGGCGATCCAGATCAGGGCCGCTCGCGGCGGGACTGAGCGGGTCTTCGGACGCGAGGGCGGCGGTAGCCATGGATCTGCCCTGTGCGCTGTTGATGACCGATTTATGACATGGATCATGCCGCCCGATGCGATCACGGAACGGTGTAGTCGGTCCGTAACGGATCCGTGGTGCCCCACTGCCGAAACAGTGCGTCCGTTTCGGTCCGGCCTTGTTCCGTATTCGTACCGCTTCGCGCATCTTGTGGCCATGAGCGATCCGGCCGAATTCACACCCAGGACCGAGGCGTGCGTCACCGCGTCCGAACTCGTCCGCCAGTTCGGGCTGTGGCAGGAGCGTGCGCTTCAGCAGCCCATCTTTGTCCTGCGCCGCGGCAGGCCCAGCCTTGTCCTGACATCGATGGACCTGATGCGCCGGCTTTGCGCACCGCATAGCGCCGCGCCCGACGCCGCGCTGTCGACGCTGCTGATGGACGCGATGCGCGAAAGCGTGCTGGTCGTCGATGGGGCAAGCCGCCTATGCGAGATCAACCGGGCCGCTCGCGTGGCGTTCGGCGGCGGCAGCGCGGCGGCGGGGCTGCCGCTGTCTCGCCTGTTCGGCGAATCGGTCGCCGGCTTTCTTCAGGATCTTGCCGACCGGGCGCGGCGGGTGGGCGCGTCCGAACAGGCGGAGATCGCGCTGCGCGATCGGCGGTACAGCATCGTCATCGTTCCCTTCGGCGACGGTGCCCTGATCGTCGCGGACGATGTGAGCGTCGATGACGAGGGTGAGGAGGCCGCGCTCCGGCTCAGCGCTATGGGCACGGCGTTCGACGCGCTGCCGGGGATCGGATGGGCGCGGATCAATTTGCGCGGCTATATCGGCGCGGTCGGCGCGTCGCTTGCCGCACTGACCGGGATCGAGCGCTCGACACTGTTGGCGGTCCGCTTCGTCACGCTGATCGACGCGATCGACCGCGCCGCGGTGGCACAGACGATCGACGAGGTGATCGGCGACGGGGCCGCGCGACAGCTCCCGGCCCGGCTTCAGCGGCGCGATGGCGGCTCGATCGCGGTCGACCTGTCGCTCGCCGCGGTGCGCGGGCGCAGCGGGGTGGAGCAGGTGACCATCGCGCTGGCAACGGTCCACGCTCCCCACAAATCGTAAACGCGCGATCAACCAGGTCTTTACGCCTCTCGGTATAGGTCGTCGGGGTACGCCTGCGTACCGCCAATGGTGGTTGGGTTTGGTCAGGCAAAAGGGGTGTCGATGTCGGCGGAGACGATTCGGGCGATCGAGACGCGCGGTACCGCGGGCGTCGTCGCTGCACTGGTCGCCGCCGATGGCAGCGCGGCGCACCCGCACTGGAGCGCGCTGGTCGCGCCCGCCGCCCCGATGCGCGACGTCGCCGACGCGCTTCACATCATCTGCATGCTGCACGGCCGGCATCCGGGGGTACACGACCACGCACTGGCGCACGGCCAGCCCGACGCGGTGATTCCCTGGCTTGAGGATGCCGCCGCCGCATTCGCGGTCGAGCGCGAGCGGATCGCCGCGCTCGTTTCCGCGGTCGGCCCGCTGCCCAGCACGCCGGGCCAGGCCGAGAGCGAGGCCGCCGTCTCCGGCCAGCGCCATGCACTCGACACGCTTGTGCGGTCGGACCGCGTGGGCTGCGCCATGGGTGCCGCCGCCGCGCTGGTGATGGACTGGCACGCGATCCGGCGGCTGCTCGACCGGGCGGGCGATCGCCTGGGGCTGGACCGCCAGCCGACGCTGCTGCCCGACCCCATCTCGACCGCGATCGCCATCGACAGCATCATGAGCGGCCCGGCGGCCGAACGTGCCGCGCTGTTCGGCGCGCAGCAGTTCCTCGCCCAGCAGCGCGGGCTGTGGGACCTGCTCGAAGCCCGCGCGAGCGCCCGCAACGCGAGCTGACCGCGACGAACGCGCTTGCCGCCCGCTGCGCGTCGCCATAACCGGTCCTTCGACAAGGAAAGGACCGCCATGCGTTTCGAGGGGACCCGCGACTACGTCGCCACCGACGACCTGAAAGTCGCGGTCAACGCCGCGGTGAAGCTGCGCCGCCCGCTGCTGGTCAAGGGCGAGCCGGGCACGGGCAAGACGGTGCTCGCGCACGAAATCGCCCGCGCGGTCGGCGCGCCGCTGATCGAATGGCACGTCAAGTCGACGACCAAGGCGCAGCAGGGCCTGTACGAATACGACGCGGTCGCGCGGCTTCGCGACGGCCAGCTCGGCGATCCGCGCGTCCATGAGATCGGCAACTACATCCGCCGCGGCAAATTGTGGGACGCGTTCACCAGCCCCGAGCTCCCCGTTCTGCTGATCGACGAGATCGACAAGGCGGATATCGAGTTCCCCAACGACCTGCTCCAGGAGCTCGATCGGATGAGCTTCGACGTCTACGAGACGGGCGAGCGGGTGACCGCCGCCGAACGGCCGATCGTCGTCATCACGTCGAACAACGAAAAGGAGTTGCCCGACGCGTTCCTCCGCCGCTGCTTCTTCCACTATATCCGCTTTCCCGACCGCGAGACGATGCAGTCGATCCTCGACGTGCATTTTCCGGGCATCCAGAAGATCCTCGTCAACCGTGCACTCGACATCTTCTACGAGCTGCGCGACGTGCCGGGGCTCAAGAAAAAGCCCTCGACCAGCGAACTGATCGATTGGCTGAAGCTCCTGCTGGCCGAGGATATGCCCCTCGACGTGCTGCAATCGCGCGACAGCCGCAGCGCGATCCCGCCGCTGGCCGGCGCGCTCATCAAGAACGAGGCCGATGTGATGTTGTTCGAGCGCCTAGCTTTCATGGCACGTCGCGGGGCCTGAGCGAAATCGGACCGATCACCCGAATTATCGCATTGCTTACCGGGGTTTAACCAAGCCGGGCAACCCTATGGCGAGGACCGCTTGCATAGACTGCACGCGGTCCGAGACAGGGGTCGGTAAGCGATGCGTATCCTGACGTTCGTGGTTTGCGTGCTAGCGGCGATGTTGGCCGCGGTGCAGGCCAGGGCGAACATCATCGAGCAATATAACGGCCAGTGCGTGCCCTTTGCGCGCGCCGTATCCGGCATCAAGATCTGGGGCGACGCCTGGACCTGGTGGGATCAGGCCCGCGGCAAATACGAACGCGGCCACGCGCCCCGCGTCGGCGCGGTTCTCGTCTTTGCGCAGACCGGCCAGCTCCGCCTCGGCCATGTCGCGGTGGTAAGCCGCATCGTCGAGGATCGCGTGGTCATGCTGACGCACGCCAACTGGTCGCGATTCGCCGGCGAACGGGGCAAGGCCGAGCAGGACGTGACGCTGCTCGACGTGTCCGAACGCGGTGACTGGAGCCGGGTGCGCGTCTGGTACCGCGACAATGGCGGGCTGGGCGGCAGCACCTATCCCACTTACGGCTTCATCTACCCCGCCGGCGGCGACGCGCCGCCCGCGCGCGCGCTTCCCGAACTGAGCAGCGCGGCGCCCGATTATGTCGGATCGCTGATCGACGCCTACGCGCGCTGATACCGTCGTTACCCCGAACTTGATCCGGGGTGATGGGAAAGCTTACGGCGGCTTAACCACCGCGCGCTACCAATCAGGGCGATGGCCCTCTCCCGCTCGACCCGGATTTCGATCATCGCGGCGACGCTGGTCGCGCTGGCGCTGCGTGTCGCCGCGGCCCGCGGCGGTCTTTGGCTGGACGAAGCGTGGTCGGCGGTGTTCGCGCGGGACGCGGGCACCGCGATCGGCGTGCTCAGGATCGGGCACGATAATAATCATATCCTCAATAGCTGGTGGCTTCAGATTGTCGGCCGGGACGCGCCGCCGATCGCGATGCGGGCGTTGTCGATCGCCTGCGGGACCGCTGCCGTGCCCGTCGCGGCGGCGGTCGCCGGGCGGACGGGGCCACGCGCGGCGATGCTGGCGGCATGGCTGTTCGCGCTGTCGCCCGTGCTCGTCACCTATGGATCCGAAGCGCGCGGCTACGCGCCGATGCTGCTCGCGCTGCTCACCGCCATCCTGTTGATCGGGCGCAGCATCGATGCGCCCGAGAATTCGAAGCCGGCGATCGGTGTCGCGCTTTCCCTGCTGGTGGGCACGCTGGCGCAAATGACGATGCTGTTCGCGCTGCCCGCGCTCATCGGATGGACGCTGTGGGCGTGCCGGGCCGATCGGCCTGTGGCGGCCACGATCCGGCTGCTCGGTCCGGGCACCCTGTTGTCGGGCGGTGCGGCCGCGGCAGTCCTTGCGGGCGGCCTCGCGATCGGTAGCTACACGCCCTTTTCAGTGAGCGCCTGGGCGGACGGTCTCGGCGAACTCGCGCGCTATACCCTGGCGATCGGGTGGCTGCCGAAGCTGACCCTGCTCGTCCTGACCGCCGCGGGGACCGCGGCGCTGGTGGTGGCGGGCGCGCGCGAACACCGCGCGGCGCTCACGGGGCTGACCGTGCTCGCCTTCCCGATCGCGGTCGCGGTGCTCGGCATCGGCAACAGCGGGCTTGCGCGCTACTATCTGATCGCTGCGGCGGTCCTGTTGCTGGCGAGCGCGCAAGCGCCGCGAATCGCCGCGTTGCCGCTGTCGATCGTGATCCTCGGCGGCAGCATCCTCGGCGATCTCGATCTCGTCCAGAATCTGCGCGCCGACCCGCGACAGGCAATCGCCGCGATGGCAAGCGCGCGACCGGGAGGCGCGACCTATGCGGTGGAGGCGCCACGTGATTCTGCGGTCATAGACGTTGCCGCCGCACAGGCGGGCTATGCCGCGCGCCTTGTCGAGGCACCCTGCCCCGCCGCCGACTTCATCTTCGTCACCCGCGACGGCGACGCCCCCTTCCCCGACAGCCCGCGCCGCTGCGGCGTCGCCTACACCGCGATTGTGGGTGCGCGAACGACGGGGCTGTCGGGCAATCACTGGCAGCTCTACTTGCGCGCGCGCTGAAGCGTCGCCAAACCGGCCCCCATGTTCATCGGCTTTGTCGAGGCGCTGCGCGCCGCGGGGGTGCCCGCCAGCCTCAAGGAGCATCTGCTGCTGCTCGAGGCGCTGGATGCCGAGGTGATCGACCGGACGCCCGAGCAATTCTATTACCTCTCCCGCTCGATCATCGTGAAGGACGAGGCGCTGATCGATCGCTTCGACCGCGTGTTCGCGCATGTCTTTCGCGGCCTGACCGCGCCCGCGGACGAGAAGGCCGCGATCCCCGAGCAATGGCTGCGCGCCGTCGCCGAGAAATATTTGACGCCAGAGGAGATGGCGAAGATCGAATCGCTCGGCTCCTGGGACGAGATCATGGAGACGCTGAAAAAGCGGCTGGAGGAGCAGGAAGGCCGGCATCAGGGCGGCGACAAGTGGATCGGCACCGGCGGCACCAGCCCCTATGGCAATTCGGGCTACAACCCCGAGGGCGTGCGGATCGGCGGCGAGTCGAAGCACAAGCGCGCGATCAAGGTATGGGACAAGCGCGAGTTCGCCAATCTCGACAACACGCGTGAGCTCGGCACGCGCAACATCAAGGTGGCGCTCCGCCGCCTGCGCCGCTTCGCGCGAGAGGGGGCGGCGGACGAACTCGACCTCGACGCGACGATAGCCGGCACCGCGCGCCAGGGCTGGCTCGACGTCCGGATGCGGCCCGAGCGGCACAATGCGGTCAAGCTGCTACTCTTTCTCGACGTCGGCGGGTCTATGGACCCGTTCGTGCGGCTGGTCGAGGAGCTATTCTCCGCCGCGACCGCCGAGTTCCGGCACCTCGAATTCTTCTATTTCCACAATTGCGTCTATGAAGGCGTTTGGAAGGACAATCGCCGCCGCCATGCCGAGCGCACGCCGGTGCGCGAGATCATTCACCGCTTCGGCCCCGACTATAAGCTGGTTTTCGTCGGCGACGCGTCGATGAGCCCCTACGAACTGTCGCAGCCGGGTGGATCGGTCGAGCATTTCAACGAGGAGGCCGGGCTCGTCTGGCTCCAGCGGATGACCGATACCTGGGGCGCGGCGGCCTGGCTCAATCCGGTGCCGGAGGCCTATTGGGAGCACACCCGGTCGATCGGGCTAGTCCGC
>CAJYIX010000043.1 GCA_913775315.1 uncultured Sphingomonas sp.
TGAAGCCGTGCCGCCGCGCGACGCCGCGTTTCGGCGGGAAGCGCCCCGTTCCCGCCCAACCCAGGGGAAGCCTGTGTCTGTCAACGCAAAGAACTGGCAGGAACTGAAGAAGCCCAACGGCCTCGAAAAGAAGTCGGGCACCGATTCGAAGCGGAAGGCGACCTTCGTCGCCGAGCCGCTGGAGCGTGGCTTCGGCCTGACGCTCGGCAATGCGCTGCGCCGCGTGCTGCTTTCCTCGCTCCAGGGCGCGGCAGTCACGTCGATCAAGATCGAGAACGTGCTGCACGAATTCTCGAGCCTGACGGGCGTTCGCGAGGACGTGACGGACATCGTCCTGAACGTCAAGCAGATCGCCCTCAAGATGCAGGGCGAAGGGCCGAAGCGCCTTCAGCTGTCGGCGACCGGCCCGGCCGAGGTCAAGGCAGGCGACATCGCCGTCACCGGCGACATCGAGGTGATGAACCCCGAGCTGGTGCTCTGTCACCTCGACGACGGCGCGACGCTCAACATGGAGCTGACCGCCGACACGGGGAAGGGCTATGTGCCCGCCACCGCGAACCGTCCGGCCGATGCGCCGATCGGCCTCATTCCGGTCGATGCGCTCTACTCGCCGGTTCGCCAGGTCAGCTACAAGGTCGAGAACACCCGCGTCGGGCAGGAACTCGACTATGACAAGCTGACGCTGACGGTCGAGACCGACGGCACCGTGACCCCGGACGACGCGCTCGCCTATGCCGCGCGCATCCTCCAGGATCAGTTGGCGCTGTTCGTCCACTTCGACGATTCGGCGATGACGCGCGCGGCCCCCGCGGCGACCGCCGGCCTGCCGGCGCCCGCCGCCGACACGCCGGGCGACACCGCGACGATCAACCGCTACCTGCTCAAGAAGGTCGACGAGCTCGAGCTGTCGGTCCGCAGCGCCAACTGCCTCAAGAACGACAACATCATCTATATCGGCGATCTGGTCCAGAAGACCGAGGCCGAGATGCTGCGCACGCCGAATTTCGGCCGCAAGTCGCTCAACGAGATCAAGGAAGTGCTGTCGAGCATGGGCCTGCGCCTCGGTATGGAAATCCCGGGCTGGCCGCCCGAGAATATCGAGGAAATGGCCAAGAAGCTCGAACAGGAAATCATGGGCTGATTTCGCACCGGGCCAAGCCAGCTTGGCCCGGAGACGAAACCAGCCCGGCCGGCGGGTCGGCTTGCCGACCCGTCCGACGGCGCGGCTTTGCCGCGGCGGGCTTGATGAAGAAGGAAAGCGGGATCCCGGATCAAGTCCGGGGTGACGTAAACGGGGTGGCCCTCACGTCCCACCTGGTCCGGGGTACCTGACACGGCCCCCGAACGAACACGAAGGAAGATCACATGCGTCATAAGTATGGCGGCCGTAAGCTTCAGCGGACCTCGGCCCACCGCACCGCGCTGTTCCGCAACATGTCGGCGGCGCTCATCAAGCACGAGCAGATCACGACGACGGTCGCCAAGGCCAAGGAGCTTCGCCCCTATGTCGAGAAGCTGGTGACGCTGGCCAAGAAGGGCGGCCTGTCGAACCGCCGTCTGGCGCATGCCCGCCTGCTCGACGATGCGCAGCTGGTGAAGCTGTTCGACGTGCTCGCCTCGCGCTACGCCGACCGCAACGGCGGCTACACCCGCATTATCAAGGCGGGGCCGCGCGCCTCGGACGCCGCGCCGATGGCGATCATCGAGTTCGTCGACCGCGACGTCAGCGCCAAGGGCCAGGATTCGGGCCCGGTCATGACCGACGAGGATTTTGACGAAGCCGCCTGATCGGCCCGTCATCTCACGGACTTGCAGGAAAGGCCGCATCCCGTCAGGGTGCGGCCTTTCTCGTTTCTCCGGAGACTATCTCGATGGCTCGCGCGATCCTTCTCTTGCCGCTCCTCTTCGCCGCCCCCATCCATGCGGCTGAAGACAAAAGGCCGGAGACGCGAAACACCGTGGCAGCCCCGATTTCCTATCCCGCGACCGACAAGGTCCCCGTCACCGAGACGCTGTTCGGCGAGACCGTCGCCGATCCCTATCGCTGGCTCGAGAACGACGTGCGCAGCGATCCCAAGGTCGCCGCCTGGGTCGCTGCGCAGAACAAGACCACCGACGCCTATCTCGCGACGCTGCCCGGCCGCGCGGCGTTCAAGGCGCGGCTGACCCAGCTATTCAATTACGAGCGGTTCGGCGTGCCCGAGAAGAAGGGCAGCCGGTATTTCTACAGCCGCAATTCGGGGCTTCAGAATCAGGCGGTGCTCTACGTCCGCGACAGCCTGAACGGCGAGGGGCGGGTGCTGATCGACCCGAACCAGTGGGCCAAGGACGGCGCCACAGCGCTCGGCGAATATCAGCCGTCGGAGGACGGCAAGCGCCTCGTGTATGCGATCCAGGACGGCGGGTCGGACTGGCGCACGGTCAAGGTGCTCGACGTCGACACCGGGCAGGTGATGCCCGATGAGCTCAAATGGGTGAAGTTCTCCGCACTCGCTTGGGCCAAGGACGGATCGGGTTTCTTCTATTCGCGCTTCCCCGAGCCCAAGGCCGGCGCCGAGTTCCAGGCGCTGAATGAGAACCAGGCGGTCTATTTCCACAAGCTTGGTACCGCGCAGGCCGCCGACCGCCTCGTCTATTCGACGCCCGACACGCCCAAGCGCGGCCATTCGGCGCAGGTGACCGACGACGGCCGCTACCTGATCGTGACGACGACCGAGGGCACGGACAATCGGTACGAGGTCACGCTGATCGACCTTGCCAATGGAAAATACGCGCCGAAGAAGCTGGTCAACGGACTTGAGAACGAGTGGAGCTATGCCGGCAACACCGGCACCACCTTCTTCTGGAACACCAACAAGGACGCGCCGCGCGGCCGGATCGTCGCGATGGACGTCGCCCGTCCGCAGGGGATCCGCGACGTCGTGCCGCAGGATCAGGCGGTGCTTGAGGGCGCGCGGACGATCGGCGGGCAACTGGTGCTGAGCTATCTTGTCGACGCCAAGACCGAGATCCGTCGCTACGCGCTCGACGGCAAGATGCTCGGTACGGTGAAGCTGCCGGGGATCGGCACCGCGTCGATCAGCGGCGACGCCGACGATGCCGAAGCCTTCTACGCCTATACGAGCTTCAACGCGCCGACGACGATCTATCGTTACGACGTAAAGGCTGACCGCGCGACCGCCTGGGCCAGCCCGAAGGTCGCGTTCGATCCCAGCCGCTACGGCGTCGAGCAGCGTTTCTATACCTCGAAGGACGGCACGCGCGTGCCGATGTTCGTCGTGCGGCGCAAGGACGTGACCGGCCCGGCGCCGACGATGCTGTGGGGCTATGGCGGCTTCAACGTCAGCTACACCCCCGCCTTCTCCGCCTCGCGCATCGCGTGGATGGAGCAGGGGGGCGTGTTCGTCCTCGCCAACATCCGCGGCGGCGGCGAGTATGGCAAGGCGTGGCATGACGGCGGGCGGCTGAAGAACAAGCAGAACGTCTTCGACGACTTCATTGCCGCGGGCGAATATCTGATCGCCGAGGGGATCACGAAGAAGGACGGCCTCGCGATCCAAGGCGGGTCGAACGGCGGCCTGCTGATCGGCGCGGTCGTCAACCAGCGGCCCGACCTGTTCGCAGCGGCTCTGCCCGCGGTGGGGGTGATGGACATGCTGCGCTTCGACCGGTTCACCGCCGGCCGCTACTGGGTCGACGACTACGGCTATCCGTCGAAGGCGGAGGATTTCAGGATCCTGCGCGCCTATTCGCCCTATCACAACATCGCGGCTGGCAAGACCTATCCGGCGATCCTCGCGACCACCGCCGACACCGACGACCGCGTCGTGCCGGGCCACACGTTCAAATATACCGCGCAGCTTCAGGCTACGGATATCGGCCCCAAGCCGCACCTCGTCCGCATCGAGACACGCGCCGGTCATGGCAGCGGCAAGCCCACCGACAAGATCATCGAGGAAACCGCCGACCTTTATGCTTTCGCCGCCAAGTGGACCGGGCTGGAGGTCAAGCCCGTCCAATAGTGGACCTTAAAGGAACTTAACCCTTTGATAATGGTAGGTCGTGCGTCGCGTTGAACGGCGCGCGACCCAACCTGACGGCGACTGCGGGATGACGTTCGTGGTCGCCGGCGTTCATCGGGGGCAGGACGATGCCGAGTGAGTGTGAAATCCAGCGGATTTGCCGCGAGACGGGCATGGACCGGATGCAGGCGATCTATCACCTGCGTGCGCGCGCCGAGCTGCTCCGCCGGATGCCGCCCCGCCGCTGAGGCCCTTCGCGCTTGCCCTTGGCCGTGCTTGGGCTAGATGGGCCCATGGTCGAACAGTCCGAATCCATCCTCATCGTCGATTTCGGTAGCCAGGTGACGCAGCTGATCGCGCGGCGCGTGCGAGAGGCCGGCGTCTATTCCGAAATCGCCCCCTTTACCGCCGCGGCCGAAGCATTTGCGCGGATGAAGCCCAAGGGCGTCATCCTGTCGGGCAGCCCCGCCTCCGTCCTCGACGACGCCAGCCCGCGCGTGCCGCAGGCGATCTTCGACAGCGGGCTGCCGGTGCTCGGCATCTGCTACGGCCAGCAGGTGATGATGCACCAGCTCGGCGGCGCGGTGCAGGCGGGCGACAGCGGCGAGTTCGGCCGGGCGTTCATTGAGATCGCCGATCGCTGCGCGCTGTTCGACGGCCTGTGGGGTGAGGGCGAAAGCCATCAGGTCTGGATGAGCCATGGCGACAAGGTGACGGCGCTGGCGGA
Organism: uncultured Sphingomonas sp.; assembly: GCA_913775315.1. GTDB lineage: Bacteria > Pseudomonadota > Alphaproteobacteria > Sphingomonadales > Sphingomonadaceae > Sphingomonas. Next base: position 4,750 of record CAJYIX010000043.1, read on the forward strand.
CGGCTTCCGCCCCGTGGCGTCGAGCCCGGGTGCGCCCTTCGCCGTCATCGCCGACGACGACCGCCGCTATTACGCGATGCAGTTCCACCCGGAGGTCGTGCACACCCCCGATGGCGGCCGCCTGCTCGCCAATTTCGTTCGCCATGTCTGTGGCTGCGCGGGTGACTGGTCGATGGCCGAGTTCCGCGCCGCCAAGATCGCTGAGATCCGTGCACAGGTGGGTAATGGCCGGGTCATCTGCGGCCTGTCGGGCGGCGTCGACAGCGCGGTTGCGGCGGTGTTGATCCACGAGGCGATCGGCGAGCAACTGACCTGCGTCTTCGTCGACCACGGCCTGATGCGCAGCGGCGAGGCGGATCAGGTCGTCAGCCTGTTCCGCGGCCACTACAACATCCCGCTGGTCCATGTGAACGCGGAGGCGTTGTTCCTCGGCGGCCTGGCCGGCGTCACCGACCCGGAGGCGAAGCGCAAGTTCATCGGTAAGACCTTCATCGATATTTTTGAGGAAGAGGCGCGCAAGATCGGCGGGGCGGAGTTCCTGGCGCAGGGCACGCTTTATCCGGATGTGATCGAGAGCGTCAGCTTCACCGGCGGGCCGTCGGTGACGATCAAGAGCCACCACAATGTCGGCGGCCTGCCCGAGCGGATGAACATGAAGCTCGTCGAGCCGCTGCGCGAGCTGTTCAAGGACGAGGTGCGGGCGCTCGGCCGCGAGCTGGGCCTGCCCGACATCTTCGTCGGTCGGCATCCGTTCCCCGGTCCCGGCCTCGCGATCCGCATCCCGGGCGAGGTGACGAAGGAGCGCTGCGACATCCTGCGCAAGGCCGACGCGATCTATTTGGAGGAGATCCGCAATGCGGGCCTCTACGACACGATCTGGCAGGCGTTCGCGGTGCTGCTGCCCGTGCGATCGGTGGGCGTGATGGGTGACGGGCGGACGTACGACAACGTCCTCGCGCTGCGGGCCGTCACATCGACCGACGGGATGACGGCGGAAGCGTTCGGCTTCCCCGGCGACTTCCTGCCGCGGGTGGCGACGCGGATCATCAACGAGGTGCGCGGGATCAACCGCGTGACCTACGACTATACGAGCAAGCCGCCGGGCACGATCGAATGGGAATGACGAGGACTCGAAATCGTCCGGGGGACGATTTCGGCCTCGTCATTCGGCGACGCAAGCCGCCGCAGATGTGGGGCTAACATCGCGGGGCGGGATTTCGGCTTCGTCATTCGGCGGCGCGAGCCGCCGCACCGTATTGAAAGCCAATCCTCGTTACGCCTCTGTAATTTCTTGTTTCGCCCGGAAATCGCGCGCCTCGGCCGCATTGGTCCGTCGCAGACCGGCGACAGCCGGCGCATCGCAGGAACCGAACCGGACGAGAGAGGAGATTCCCGTATGTCCCTGATGCTGGCCCTCGCCGCGACCACGCTTGGCGAGATGATCGAGCACCGCGTCACCGTCGCCCATGCCGGGGCCGAGCACGCCGCCACCTATCGTGCGCGCGTGACGCTCGACATCAAGACGATCGGCGCGCACACGCCCAACCGCCCCTCGCGCCAGCAATGCATGTGGACCGCGGCGGTGACGGTGGAGCGCGCGCTCGACGCCGCGCCGCAGGTCGCGCGCGCGGTGGCGACCGACCGCACGCTTCGCGGCACGCATCCCGGCGACTGCCGCGCTGCGCGGCCGGCGATCGAGCAGGCCGTCGCCAACCGCAGCCCGGCGATCCGCGATCGACTGGTCGCCGCTGCGGAGAATGACCGGGCGACACTCGTCGCCGAACTGGAGGCACTCGTACCGAATGGTTGATCGTATGAAAGTATTGCTCGCGCTGGGGCTTATCGCCGGCGCGAGCGCGGCTGAGGCGCAGGATCTCGGCCGACCGACCGGCTCGCTGGAGGCGACGACCGACCATCGCCGCCGGGGGCTGTCGTGGAGCGACGGTGATCCCGCGTTGGACGCCATCGTGTCGGTGCCGGTCGCGGGCCTGCGCCTCGACGCGCGAGCGACGACGCTGCGCGGGGCGCGGCGGCATGGCGGGGCGGATGTCGTGTTCGACTCTTCCGTTAGCTACTCGCGCGACCTTGCCAGCGGCGTGTCGCTGAACGTGGGGGCGACCGGGCATTTCTTCGCCGGGTCGGGCGTGAAGGCCGATTACGGCGAGATCGATCTCGGCCTCGGCTACGCGCTGGGGCCGCTCCAGCTCGATCTGGCGGCGAACTATGCGCCCGATCAGGACGCGATCGGCGGCGACAATCTCTACGTACAGGCGCGGGCGAGTGCGGGTATTCCCGGCACCGGGATCGACGTCGCGGCGCATGTCGGACGGACGTCGGGATCGACCGACGACCCGATCCTCGCGGCGCGGCTGCGGCCGGAGCTCAAGAGCTATGTCGATTGGGGCGTGCGGGTCGAGCGGCGGTTCGGGCCCCTGGCGCTGGGCCTTCGCTATTCGGGCACCGACGTCGATACGCGGGCGGTGGCGGCTTCGCCCTTTGCCGATCCTGACGACGCGGGCGATCGGCTGACCGCGCACGCGGTGGTGTTCTTCTAAACGAAAAACGCCGCCCCAGTCGCGATGACCGGGGCGGCGTTTCGATCAGTCTGCCTGCGCTGCCTCCGACCGCTTGCCGCCCTTCTTCTTGGGCTTCTTGGGCGGGGCGGGGACGATCTCGAAGCTCAGCGCGTTGTCCTTGAGCTTCACGCTCACCTCGCCGCCATGGACGAGTTTGCCGAACAGCAGTTCCTCGGCGAGCGGCTGCTTGATCTTCTCCTGGATCAGGCGACCCATCGGACGCGCGCCATAGAGCTTGTCATAGCCGCGCTCGGTCAGCCAGTTCTTCGATTCCTCATCCAAACGGATGTGCACGCCGCGATCGGCGAGCTGGAGTTCGAGCTGGAGGATGAACTTGTCGACAACGCGGTTGACCACCGCCGGCGGCAGATAGGCGAACGGCACGATCGCATCGAGGCGGTTACGGAACTCGGGGGTGAAGAGCTTCTTTACCGCCTCCTCCTGCACGTCCTCGCGCGCGATCTCGCCGAAGCCGATCGATTCCTTCGCCATGTCCGACGCACCGGCATTGGTGGTCATGATGAGGATGGTGTTGCGGAAATCGACGGTCTTGCCGTGGTGGTCGGTCAGCTTGCCGTTGTCCATGACCTGCAACAGGATGTTGAACAGGTCGGGATGCGCCTTCTCGATCTCGTCGAGTAGGAGCACGCTGTGCGGATTCTGGTCGACGGCGTCGGTCAAGAGCCCGCCCTGGTCATAGCCGACATAGCCCGGCGGGGCGCCGATCAGCCGGCTGACCGAATGGCGCTCCATATATTCGGACATGTCGAACCGCTGGAGCGGGATGCCCATGATCTCCGCCAGCTGCTTGGCGACCTCGGTCTTGCCGACGCCGGTGGGGCCGGAGAACAGGTAATTGCCGATCGGCTTGTCGGGATCGCGGAGGCCCGCGCGGCTCAATTTGATCGCCGAGGACAGCACCTCGATCGCGGTATCCTGTCCGAACACCACGCGCTTCAGGTCGGTCTCGAGATTGGCGAGCACCCGCGTGTCGTCGCTCGACACGGTCTTCGGCGGAATGCGCGCCATCGTCGCGATGACCTGCTCGATCTCCTTGGGCGTGATGACCTTCTTGCGCTTCGACGGCGGCACCAGCATCTGCATCGCCCCCACTTCGTCGATCACGTCGATCGCCTTGTCGGGCAGCTTGCGGTCGTTGATGTAGCGGCTCGACAGCTCCACCGCCGACTTGATCGCATCGGGGGTGTACTTGACCGAGTGATGCTCCTCGAACGCCGAGCGCAGGCCGGCGAGGATCTTGATCGTGTCCTCCACCGACGGCTCGTTCACGTCGATCTTCTGGAACCGGCGAAGGAGCGCGCGGTCCTTTTCGAAGTGATTGCGGAACTCCTTGTAGGTGGTCGATCCGATGCAGCGGATCGTGCCGCCCGACAGCGCCGGCTTCAGGAGATTGGACGCGTCCATCGCCCCGCCGCTGGTCGCGCCGGCGCCGATGACGGTGTGGATCTCGTCGATGAACAGGACCGCGTGCGGCAGCTTCTCGAGCTCGTTGACGACCTGCTTCAGCCGCTCCTCGAAATCGCCGCGATAGCGCGTGCCGGCGAGCAGCGCGCCCATGTCGAGCGAATAGATGACGGCCTCGCGCAGCACGTCGGGCACGTCGCCCTCGACGATCTTGCGCGCCAGACCCTCGGCGATCGCGGTCTTGCCGACGCCGGGATCGCCGACATAGAGCGGGTTGTTCTTCGACCGGCGGCAGAGGATCTGGACCGTGCGGTCGACCTCCGGCCCGCGGCCGATCAGCGGATCGACCTTGCCGACCTTGGCCTTTTCGTTGAGGTCGACGGTGAACTGCTTGAGCGCGCTCTCGCCTTTGCCGTTCTTTTCCGGCTGCTTGGCCTGCGGCTTCTCTTCCTCCGCGCCCTTCACTTCGCGCGCTTCGGTGGGCGTGCCGCCCTTGCCGACGCCGTGGCTGATATAGCTGACGGCATCGAGGCGGCTCATGTCCTGCTGCTGCAGGAAATAGACGGCATAGCTCTCGCGCTCGCTAAACAGCGCGACGAGGACGTTGGCGCCCGTCACCTCGTCGCGGCCCGAGGACTGGACGTGGAGGATCGCGCGCTGGACCACGCGCTGGAACCCGCTGGTGGGCGAGGGATCGGTGACGCTGTCGACCTTCAACGCCTCCAGCTCGGTGTCGAGATAATGGGCGACGGTGGTCTTGAGCTCACCCAGATCGACGCCGCAGGCGCTCATCACCTTGGAGGCATGCTCGTCGTCGACAAGCGCCAGCAAGAGGTGTTCGAGCGTCGCATATTCGTGGCGGCGCGAGGACGCGGCCTCCAGCGCCTTGTGCAGCGTGGATTCGAGCGCGGATGCGAAGGACGGCATGGGGGAAGTTACTCCGGTGGGGCCGCTTGGGGACTCGCGGCCCGGAAAGGCAATGTCGGGTGCGAAGGCGCGGTGTGCAAGACACGTGCCTTCGGGTGGGGGCGGCGCCGCACGCGCATCGGGCGGCGGCGGTCGGTCATCGGCGGAACAGCGCCTCGGCCGAATTGCGGTGGCTGCCCGCCTTGTCGCGGTGCGCCTTGACCCGCGAAATCTCGGCCTCCAGCGCGGCGATGCGCGCGCCCAGTTCCTCGATCGACAGGGGATCGAGATCCTGGCGCGCCAGCATCGCGACGGGGTCGTCGCTGCGGCGCGGCAAAATATCGTCGGCATCCATGGCCCAAGCGTTGACCGCATGGCCCGCGATGTCAATAAGCGCGGGATTCACCATAGGTCGAACAGGGCGGCCGCGGTGACGCCGGGGGAGCGGGCGATGAGCATACCGGACACCATGCGTGCGATCGATCCGGCCGAGGCCGGCGGCCCCGAAGTGCTGGCGGTCGTCGAACGGCCGGTACCGCAGCCGGGCGAGGGCGAGGTGCTGATTTGCGTCGCCGCTGCCGGCGTCAACCGGCCCGACGTGCTCCAGCGCAAGGGCGGCTATCCGCCGCCGCCGGGCGCCCCCTCCATCCCCGGCCTGGAAGTCGCGGGCGAGATCGTCGCGGTAGGCGAGGGCGTCGAGGATGCGCTGATCGGCCAGACCGTCTGCGCACTGATCGCGGGCGGCGGCTATGCCGAATATTGCCTCGCGCCCGCGGGCCAGTGCCTGCCGGTGCCGGAAGGGCTGTCGATCGTCGAGGCGGCGGCGATCCCCGAGACGCTCTTCACCGTCTGGACCAACCTGTTCGAGCGCGGCTTCGCGAGCGAGGGCGACAGCGTGCTCGTCCATGGCGGGACCAGCGGGATCGGCACGATGGCGATCCTGCTCAGCAAGCTGTTCGGGCTGGAAATCATCGTCACCGCGGGTAGCGATGCCAAGTGCAAGGCGGCGCTGGATCTGGGGGCGGCGCACGCGATCAACTACAAGAACGCCGACTTCGTCGCCGAGGTGAAGCGGATCACCGACGGCCGCGGCGTCGCGGTGGTGCTCGACATGGTTGGCGGCGACTATCTGCCGCGCAATCTCCAGTGCCTGGCCGAGGACGGCCGCCACGTGTCGATCGCGGTCCAGCGCGGGGCGGAGGCGACCATCCCGATCTTCGACATCATGCGCCGCCGCCTGACGCTGACGGGCTCGACGCTGCGCCCGCGCGATACCGGGTTCAAGTCGATGGTCGCCGACGAACTCGCCCGCACCGTCTGGCCGCATGTCGAGGCGGGGGCGCTGAGGCCCGTGATAGACAAGACCTTCCCGCTGGAGGAAGCCGCCGCCGCGCATGCGCGGATGGAGGGCGGCGACCATGTGGGGAAGATCGTGCTGACGGTCGGCTGACGCGGTCCCGTAACGTCCGCGCCCACACGCTGTAACAATCCTCGCTCATGCCGCCCGGAGCCACAAGCTTGCCGGGGAACACGCCATGGGCACCGTCACCAAGCTGCCGTTCGAGGCCGCCGACCTGTTCGATTTCGCCGCCAGCGCACCGCAGCGGCCCGAGCGGGACGGTATCGTGCGCCGGCGCTATCGCACCGTCTGGATCAGCGACGTGCATCTGGGCACCCGCGGCTGCAACGCCGAGATGCTGATCGACTTCCTCGATCATGTCGACAGCGAGACGATGTATCTGGTCGGCGACATCTTCGACGGGTGGCAGCTCAAGCGGAAATTCTACTGGCCCGCCAGCCACAACGACATCGTCTGGCGGATCATGAAGCGCGCCAAGCGCGGCACCCGCATCGTCTACATCCCCGGCAATCATGACGAGATGTTCCGCCAGTTCACCGGGCTCGACTTCGGCGGCGTGAAGATCAAGCGGCAGGCGATCCACACGACCGCCGACGGTCGCCGGCTTCTCGTCCTGCATGGCGACGAGTTCGATGCGATCACGCTGTCGCATCGCTGGCTCGCCCATGCCGGGGACGCGGCCTATCACGTGATGATGGTGCTAAACCGCTGGGTGAACGCCTATCGCCGGGTGATGCGGCTGCCCTACTGGTCGCTCAGCAAATACGCCAAGCACAAGGTCAAGAACGCGGTCGAGTTCATCTCCCGCTTCGAGGAGGTGGTCGCACACGAGGCCAAGGTGCGCGGTGTCGACGGGGTGATCGCGGGGCATATCCACACCGCGGACTATCGCCGTATCGACGGCGTCGAATATTTTAACGATGGTGACTGGGTCGAAGGCTGCACCGCGCTCGTTGAGCATGACGACGGGCGAATGGAGATTCTGAACTGGGCGGACGAGATCAGGGCCAGGGAAGCGGCGGAGATAGCCGTGACGACGCGGGCAGCGGCCTGATCGCGTCGGGCGCCCCCATGCGCATCGCCATCGTCACCGACGCCTGGGAACCGCAGGTCAACGGCGTCGTCCGCACGCTGAAATCGGTCCGCGCCGTGCTGGAGGCACAGGGGCACGTGGTCGAGGTTGTGTCCCCGGACCGCTTCTATTCGGTGCCGTGCCCGACCTATCCCGAAATCCGCCTCGCCATGGCGACGACCGGTGCGGTCGGCGCGATGCTTGAGGATTTCGCGCCCGATGCGATCCATCTGGCGACCGAGGGGCCGGTATGCGTCGCCGCGCGCCGCTGGTGCCTGCGCCACGGTTATCCCTTTACCACCGCCTATCACACGCAGTTTCCCGACTATGTGTCGGCGCGGTCGGGCGTGCCCGCCGAGTGGATCTGGCGCTACATCCGCTGGTTCCACGCGCCGGCACGCGCGGTGCTCGCCTCCACCCCTTCGATCCGGCGGACGCTGGAGGATCACGGGCTTCCCCATGTGCGGCACTGGGGGCGGGGGGTCGATCTCGCTCGCTTCCATGCCGGCGTCGCCCCGCATCCGGAGCTCGCCGCGCTGACGGGGCCGGTGCAACTCTACGTCGGGCGCGTCGCGGTCGAGAAGAATCTCGAGGCGTTTCTCAAGACCAACCAGCCCGGCACGCGCGTCGTCGTCGGCGACGGCCCGGCGCGCGCGGAGTTGGAGGCGAAATATCCCGACGCGGTGTTCATGGGCGCGCGGTTCGGGGACGAGCTGGCGCAATGCTATGCCGGCGCGGACGTGTTCGTATTCCCCAGCCGCACCGACACCTTCGGCCTCGTCATGATCGAGGCGCTGGCGTGCGGCACCCCCGTCGCCGCCTATCCCGTCACCGGCCCGATCGACGTACTGACACCCGAGACGGGGGGGATGGACGAGGACCTCGACGCCGCGATCGCCACCGCACTGTCTCGCGACCGGGCGGCCTGCGCGGCTTACGGTAAGACCTTCACCTGGGAGGCGAGCGCGCGCCAGTTCCATCAGGCTCTGGTGCCACTCCACCGGACCGCCGTCGCGGCCTGAACCGCCGCTTGCCCTTTGCCGGGCGTTGCACTAGACCGGAACCGTTAGCGGCCACCCGGCGACGGGTGGCCCTTGTTGTTTTTGCATTCGGAGACAAGGCCGTGGCCCAGCCGCTCATGCCGCACGCGACCGCCTCGTGGCTGGTCGACAACACCGCGCTCTCGTTCGAGCAGATTGCCGAATTCTGCGGCCTTCACATTCTCGAGGTGCAGGCGATCGCCGACGATACCGCCGCCACCAAACTCACCGGCCGCGACCCCGTCCGCGCGCACGAGCTGACGATGGACGAGATCGAGAAGGGGCAGGCGAACCCCGATTATCGCCTCAAGATGCTGAAGGGCCCCGAGCAGGTCCGCCGCACCAAGGGGCCGCGCTATACGCCGGTGTCGAAGCGTCAGGACAAGCCCGACGGCATCGCCTGGATCATCCGCAACCACCCCGAGATTTCGGACGGCGCGATCGGCAAGCTGATCGGCACCACCCGCACGACGATCGCGGCGATCCGCGACCGCACGCACTGGAACATCGGCAACATCACGCCGAAGGACCCGGTGACGCTCGGCCTGTGCTCGCAGCGCGAGCTCGACGCGCTGGTCGCCAAGGCGGCGAAGGCCGCGGGGATCGAGGAAGTGCAGGACACCCGGCTGGAGGGCGACCGCGAGGCGCTGCTCGAGCAACTGCGCGCCGAGCGCGAGGCGGCGGCTCGCGCGGCCGAAGCGGGCGACGAGCCAGCGGCACCGCGCCCGCTGTTCGAGGATCCGTTCAAGCGCTGATCGGGTATTTGCCATGCCCCCCGCGCCCGCGCTAAGGCGCGGGGCAACGGTCGTGGCGGCGTCATAGCGAGTGGCATCATGGGTCTGAACATCTTCACCTGGTGGAACGGTGCCACCATCGGCACCCGCGCCGGGCTGCGCGGCAAGACCAAGGTCGGCACCGATGCCGAGGGCAATGTCTATTGGCAGGGCGGCAAGGATACCGCGGGGCGCACGCGCCGCTGGGTGATCTATGCCGGCTCGAACGATGCCAGCCGCGTGCCGCCCGAATGGTTCAGCTGGCTGCACCACCAGATCGACGACGTGCCCGACCGCGCACTGCCGCCGGTACGCGCGTGGGAGAAGCCAGCGGTGCCCAACCTGACCGGCACGGCGCTCGCCTATCGCCCGCCCGGCGCGCTCGAAAAGGGCGGCGAGCGGGTGCGCGCGACCGGCGATTACGAGGCGTGGTCGCCCGACGCGTGAGCCCGCGGGTCAAGTGGATCGGTGCCGCGCTGGCGGTGCTGCTGATCGCGGTCGGCGGCTGGTTCGGCGTATCGGCATGGCGCCGGGCCCAGGCGCCCGACACCGCCGCCGCGCCGCCGCCCAATGCCTCTCTGCCGGTCCCCGATGCCGGGTCGCCGGGCAACGCTGCCGACGGTGAGGTCGTGGCGCCCGCCGAAACCGCCACCATCGCGACGACGGGCGTCACGCCGATGGCGCAGCGCGTGGGGGTCGTCGGTCTGCTCAACAAGCGCAACGGTGAAAGCCGCGACCTGACGATGAAGCCGGGGCAGGCGCTGCGTTTCGGCAACGTCATCGTCCGCCTGCGTGCATGCGAGCGGACGGGGCCGTGGGAACCCGAGCAATATACCGGCGCCTTCGTCCAGCTCGACGTCGAGGGCACCGATCGCAAGTGGCGCCGGGCATTCTCCGGCTGGCTCTACAAGGAGCGGCCGTCGCTCAACGTCGTCCAGCACCCCATCTACGACGTCTGGGTCAAAAGCTGCACGATGTCCTTCCCCGATGGTGGTTCGGATACGGTGCCGCTCGCCAAGGGCGAGGCGGCGTCGAAGCCCGGACCCAGGCGGTCGAGCGCATCGAACGCGCCCGCGAGCGAGGGGACGCCCGAAACGAGCCCGCCCGCCGACGGTCCCAGCGCCTCGCCCAGCAACGCCATATAGGCGTCGCGCCGGATCTCAACCGCGCCGAGCGAGCGGAGGTGATCGGTCTGGAACTGGCAGTCGAGCAGCGTGAAGCCGCCGACCCTGAGCCGTGCGACAAGCCATGCGAGCGCCACCTTCGACGCGTCGGTCGCGCGGCTGACCATGCTCTCGCCGAAGAACGCGCGGCCGAGCGCAAGGCCGTAAAGCCCGCCGACCAGCCGCTCGCCCTCCCACACCTCGATCGAATGCGCGTGACCGAGTTCGTGCAGCCGGGCGAAGACATGCGCGATCGGCGGATTGATCCAGGTCTCGGGCCGATCCTCGGCGCTTTCGGCGCACAGGCCGACGATCGCATCGAAGGCGCGGTCCGCGGTGACGCGAAACCGGTCCCGCTTGATCGTCTTGCGTAGCGATTGCGAAAGGCGAAAGCCGTCGAGCGGCAGCACCCCGCGCATCCGCGGCTCGACCCAGTAGACGCCGGGCGCGTCGCGGTGATCGGCCATCGGGAACACGCCCATCGCATAGGCACGCAGGACAAGGTCGGGGTCGAGCCGTTGGTAGAGGGACAGGCGCCGCGTCACTTCAGTCGCCGCTCCACGGCCTGCCAAAGATCGGCAAAGGCGCGGGTCGCCGGGTTCCTCGGCGCAAAGCTGCCGACCGGGGCACGGCGGGCGGCCATGGTCTCGACCATGCTCGCCATCGGGATGGCGGGCCAGTCGGGCTGGGCCGCCAGCGCATCGGCATGGAGCTTGCGGCGGCGGTCGACCATGGCATGAACCGGCATCAGCGCGGCGTGACCCCGCTTGCCGTCCAGATGGCGGACCACTTCCTCGAACGCGCGGGTCGAGAGCGGCGAGGGGGGCACCGGCACGACGATCAGGTCGGCTGCCCGCATCACCTGCTCGCTGGTCTCGGTGAGGCCCGGCGGGCAGTCGAGGATCAGCCGGTCGTAAGCTTTGTCCAGCGACCCGACGAGTTTGGCCAGCCGCTTCTTCTTGTCCAGTTCGTGAAACACCCGGTCGAGGCTGCGCAGCGATGCGTCGGCGCCGATCAGGTCGATCCGCTTATACGGGGTGGGGCGGATCAGTCGCTCGACCTCGACATCGCGGGTGAACACCGCCTGCGCCTGATCGCGGGCCTGTTCCTCGCCGCCCAGCAGCCAGGTCGAGGCGGCCTGTGGGTCGAGGTCCCAGACCAATGTACGCCGGGCGGACAGCGCGGCGGCGCACCAGGCGAGATTGACGGCGAGCGTCGTCTTTCCGACGCCGCCCTTCAGGCTGTAGATCGCGACGACGGCCACGCCGGTCCTTCTCCCGATTGTCCGCCCCGAAGCTGCCGCTTGGGGGCGCCGTGCGCAAGGGCGGACCCATGAAAAAGGGCCGCCGCATCGCTGCGACGACCCTTCATTTTCAATGATGCCGCGCGATCAGACGTGGCAGGTCAGGTCGCCCTTGCCGGGGATCGTAACCTTGATGTTCTTCATGTCGCCGGTGAGCGAATAGCCACCCTCCGCGGTCAGCGGCTTGCCGGCTTCGTCTGCCTTGAGAACGGTCGCGGTGCCGCCCTTCTCGGTACGCAGGTTGGCCAACTTGTCGCCCTGGAAGAAGTCGACGAAAACGAGGCTGTTGCCCGGCTGGCAGCGGAAGCTGACCGAGCCCTTCATCGCGGGCGGCAGCTCGACCGGCGCGGCGTTGGCGAGTTGGTCGGCAAGCGGATCCGGCGGAAGGGCATTCACCACTTCCGGCTCGTTCTGACAGGCCGAGAGCGAGAGCGCGGCGATGACCGCGGCAAGGGGGAGGATGTGCTTCATACGGGCGGGACGCTTCGCGCATGCACCATGCGTCGTCAAGGGCCGGCGAGTGCCGTAGCGTCGATAATCGGTTGCGGCGCAATATTGTTTCGCGAAATAGCAGCCGTCACTCGTGAAACTCGTCGAGTTCGGGGATGCGGCCGAACGCGATCTTGGTACCCACCCGGTCGATCCGCCCGCCGCCGAGCGGCCCCACCGTCACCGCGTTGCGCCCGAACCGCTCGTTCATCCGGTCCATCGCGCGGCTGAGCGCCAGGGTGCGCGTCTCACGTGCCAGCGGATCGTCGGGATCGAGCATCGCAAACAGCGACGCCTGCTCGCCCGCCACCGGCTCGATCTCCGCCAGCGTGACGCCGACCATGCGCAGGCGGAAGCCGCCGGTCCTCGCGCGACCGGCAGCGGCCAGGCGGGGGAACAGGCCGTCGAGCGCCGACAGCACGACGAAGCTGTCCTGCGTCGCGGGCAGCTTGACCGACGCCCGCCAATTCGACTTGTCGTCCTCGAACTTGCCGTGAAGGATCAGCAGCCGGCTGCGATAGCCCTTTCGCCTGAGCCGGCTCGCCGCCTTGAGCGCCAGCCGCCGCGCGGTCAGCCGTGTCGGCTCGAGCCCGCGTCTGGAGGGGCTGAGCACATGGCTGTGCCCGATCGTCCGGCTCTGCGTCGGTTTGGAGGGCAGGTCGATGCCGTGGAGCAGGTACCACAGCCGGTCGCCGTCGGTCCCGCCCCAGGCCGAGCCCGCCTCGCGCGGGCGGCGCGCGCACAGTTCGGCAATGTCATTGACGCCTTGAACCGCCAGCCGCTTCTCCATCCGCGGGCCGATGCCGGCGATATCGCGCAGCTTGAGGCTGAATAGCCGCTGTGGCAGTTCCGCGGCCTCGAACACCGTCAGGCCGTCCGGCTTCTCGATATCGGAGGCAAGCTTCGCCAGCAGCCGGTTGGGGGCGATCCCTACAGAGGAGCGCAGGCATTCGCCGACATTGGCGCGGATGCCTGCCTTGATCCGCGAGGCGAGCGCGACGGCGTGCTCGCGGTCGTTCTCGTTGTCGAGCAGGCGGCACGCGACCTCGTCGATCGAGCAGACATGGGTGACGGGAATGTGGCGCCAGATTTCCGCGACGATCGCGTCGTGGAACTCGACATAGCGGCGATGTCGCGCGGGGGTGACGACGAGGTCACGGCACAGGCGCCTGGCTTCCCATACCGGCGTGCCCGTCGAGATGCCGTACCGCTTCGCCTCGATCGAGGCGGCGATCGCCACGGTCGTGTCGCTGTCCACCGGAGCGACGATCACCGGGCGGCCGCGCAGTTCGGGCTGCAATTGCTGCTCGACGCTGGCGAAATAGCTGTTGAGGTCGAGGAACAGCCAGCGCAGCGGGCGCGGGGGGAGCGAGAGCAGGGCGGACGACTCGACGGCCATGGCGGAACAATAGCAGAACGATACGGCCCGCGTACCCACTTCCCACTGGCGAGCGCCTGTCGCATAGGGGCGGCCCACGATACCGACACGGAGAGCCCCATGAAGACCCGCGCCGCCGTCGCCTTCGAAGCGAAGCAGCCGCTCGAGATCGTCGAACTCGACCTCGAAGGGCCAAAGGCCGGCGAGGTGCTGGTCGAGATCATGGCGACGGGCATCTGCCACACCGACGCCTATACGCTGGACGGCTTCGACAGCGAGGGGATCTTCCCGAGCGTGCTGGGCCATGAGGGCGCGGGCGTGGTGCGCGAGGTGGGCGCGGGCGTGACCAGCGTGTCGCCCGGCGATCACGTGATCCCGCTCTACACCCCCGAATGCCGCCAGTGTAAGTCGTGCCTGTCCGGCAAGACCAACTTGTGCACCGCGATCCGCGCGACGCAGGGAAAAGGGCTGATGCCCGACGGGACGACGCGGTTCAGCTCCAAGGGCCAGCCGATCTTCCATTACATGGGCTGCTCGACCTTCTCGAACTTCACCGTCCTGCCCGAGATCGCGGTCGCCAAGATCCGCGAGGACGCGCCGTTCAAGACGAGCTGCTATGTCGGCTGCGGCGTGACGACGGGGGTGGGTGCGGTCATCAACACCGCCAAGGTGCAGGTCGGCGACAACGTCGTCGTGTTTGGGCTCGGCGGCATCGGCCTCAACGTCATCCAGGGCGCAAAGCTTGCCGGCGCGAACAGGATCATCGGCGTCGACATCAACCCGGACCGCGAGGATTGGGGCCGCCGCTTCGGCATGACCGAGTTCCTGAACTCGATGGGCATGAGCCGCGAGGACGTGGTCGCTCGGATCGTCGCGATGACCGACGGCGGCGCCGACTACACCTTTGATGCGACCGGCAATACCGAGGTGATGCGCACAGCGCTGGAGGCATGCCACCGCGGCTGGGGCACCAGCATCATCATCGGCGTGGCCGAAGCCGGCAAGGAGATCGCGACGCGCCCCTTCCAGCTCGTCACCGGGCGCAACTGGCGGGGCACGGCGTTCGGCGGGGCCAAGGGGCGGACCGACGTGCCCAAGATCGTCGACATGTACATGACCGGCAAGATCGAGATCGACCCGATGATTACCCACGTCATGGGGCTGGAGGAGATCAACAAGGGCTTCGACCTGATGCATGCGGGCGAGAGCATCCGCAGCGTCGTCGTCTATTGAGGGGAGAGGAAGCGATGTTCACGCACATCATGCTCGGGTCGAACGATCCGAAGCGCGCCAAGCAATTCTACGACGCGGTGATGGCGCCGCTGGGCGTCGGGCCGGGCTTCGATGCGGGCACGCGGGTCTTCTATCGCGGGCCGGGTGGTGCGTTCGGGGTCGGGACGCCCGCAGACGGCCAGCCCGCCAATCACGCCAACGGCGGCACCGTGGGTTTCGCCGCGCCCGACCCGGCGGCGGTCGATGCCTTCCACGCCGCCGGCCTCGCCAATGGCGGCACCTGCGAGGGGCCGCCGGGACGCCGCATGAATGCGCCCGGCAAGGCCTATGGTGCGTATCTACGTGATCCTGACGGCAACAAGATCTGCGCCTTCGCTCAGGTATCGGAGTAAAACCATGCTGAATCACGTGATGGTCGGATCAAGCGACCTCGACCGGTCGAAGGCGTTCTACGACAAGGTGCTGGGCGTGCTGGGTGCCGGCGAACCGCTGAAGAACATTGCCCCGAGCGGGCATACGCGGCTGCTATACATCCATGACGGCACGATGTTCATCCTGACCCAACCGATCAACGACGAGCCGGCGAGCGTCGCCAATGGTGGGACGATCGCGTTCAAGTGCCACTCGGCCGAACAGGTAAAGGACTTCCACGACGTCGCCGTCGAAGCGGGCGGCACCACGTGCGAGGACCCGCCAGGCCTGCGCGATGGGAGCCTGGGGCCGATGCACCTGTCCTATGTCCGCGATCCCGATGGGCACAAGCTCTGCGCGATCTATCGTCCGTGAGCATCGAGACGGTCTCGACAGCGCGGGCGTTCGGCGGGACGCAGGGCGTCTATCGCCGTGCGTCGTCGTCGACGGGGACCGACATGACCTTCTCGGTCTTCGTCCCCGACCACCCTGCGGGGGTAAAGCTGCCAGTCGTCTGGTATCTGTCGGGCCTGACCTGCACCCACGCCAACGTGACCGAGAAGGGCGAGTTTCGCCGCGACTGTGCCGAGCACGGCCTGATCCTCGTCGCGCCGGACACAAGCCCGCGCGGCGAGGGGGTGCCGGACGACCCCGACGGGGCCTATGACTTCGGGTTGGGCGCGGGCTTCTACGTGGATGCGACCGAGGCGCCGTTCGATCGGCACTACCGAATGTGGTCGTACGTGACCGAGGAACTGCCCGCGCTGATCGGTGGCGAGTTTCCTGCCGACATGGATCGCCAGTCGATCATGGGACATTCGATGGGCGGGCACGGCGCGCTGACGATCGGCTTGCGGCATCCCGAGCGCTTCCGGGCAGTGAGCGCCTTCGCCCCGATCGTCGCGCCGTCACAGGTGCCCTGGGGGCAGAAGGCGCTCGCCGGCTATCTGGGCGACGACCGGGCCGCGTGGCGGCGGCACGATGCGGTTGCGCTGATCGAGGACGGCGCGCGGGTGCCCGAACTGCTGATCGATCAGGGCGGGGCGGACAATTTTCTCGCCGAGCAGCTCCGGCCCGACCTGTTGGCGGCAGCCTGCGAGGCGGCGGGGATCGACCTCACGCTCCGCATGCAACCGGGCTACGACCACAGCTATTATTTCATCTCGACATTCATGGCCGACCACCTCGCCTGGCACGCCGCGCGGCTCCAATAGCGGACGAGCGCGTTTCCCGCCCAGGCATGGGAGACGATGATGGCGCGGACGGCGGTGGTGACGGGCGGGGCACAGGGAATCGGCAAGGGGCTGGTGCAGCACCTGCTCGCCGAGGGCTGGCGCGTCGCCGCGCTCGACATGGACGAGGAGGCGGTGAAGGAACTCGCCGCCGAGCAGCCGAGCGGCTACCTGCTCGCGCGCCGATGCGACGTGTCGAACGAACGGGCGGTTGCGTCTGCCTATGACGCAATCGACGCGTGGCAGGCGGCTGCGGGCGAGGCGCCGGGGATCGACCTCATCGTCTCCAACGCCGGGGTCGCCGATCCGGTGATCGGCCCGATCGAGGACGCGAGCCTCGCCGATTGGCGGCGCTGGCAGGACAGCCATGTGACCGGCGCGTTCCTGATGGTGCGCGGCGCCGTCCCGCGGCTTCGGCAGCGAGCGGGGGCGAGCATCGTCCTGATCGCCTCCACTCGCGCGCTGCAATCCGAGCCGTTCTGCGAGGGCTATGCCGCCGCCAAGGGCGCACTATGCGGCATGACCCATGCGCTCGCCGTCAGCCTCGGCCCGGCGATCCGCGTCAATGCGGTGCTGCCCGGCTGGATCGAGACCGGGCCGTGGCAGAAGGCCTCGGCCCGTAGCAAGCCCGAGCAGCGCGCCGTCGATCGCGATCAGCACCCCGTCGGCCGCGTCGGCGAGCCGCGCGATATCGCCGCAACGGTCGCCTGGCTGGCGAGCGAGGGGGCGGGCTTCGTGACGGGGCAGCAGATCGTCGTCGATGGCGGCATGACCCGGCGGATGATCTACGCGGAATGAAATGTCGTCACCCCGGGTCAAGTCCGGGATGACGGGCGGCGGCGGTCAAGGTATCGGGCCTGATGCGCCGCTTTGCCCTTGTCGTCGCCGTGCTGCTCTCAGCCTGTACAAGCGGTCGGCCGGTCGCCGATTTTCCCGTCAAGATCGGCGCACCGTATCGCGTACGCGGCACGACCTATGTGCCCGTTGCCGACCCGGCGTACGACATGCTCGGCTATGCCAGCTGGTACGGGTCGGAATCGGGCAACCGCACCGCCAATGGCGAGAAGTTCCGGCCCAAATGGCTAACCGCCGCGCACCCGACGCTGCCGCTGCCGAGCTATGTCGAGGTGACCGCGCTCGATACCGGGCGGCGGATCGTCGTGCGCGTCAACGATCGCGGGCCGTTCGCCGAGCGGCGGCGGATCATCGATCTGTCGCGCGGCGCGGCCGATGCGCTCGGCCTGCGCCGCGGCGGGCCGGCGGCGGTACGGGTTCGCGTCGTTGCGCCCGCCGAGCGCGATCGTGCGCGGCTGCGCAAGGGCAAGGCACCGCGCGAGCTCCGGCCGGAGGACCCGCGCATCCTCGCCAACCTGCGCGCGCAGCTGGCCGCGGGGACGCGCTAGATCACTCGGCGTCCTTCTCCCGCATCGCCAGCAGCGCGACCGCGGCGACGGTTGAGCCGAGCCCCATCACCAGCGCGATCGACGACAGCGTCAGCCCCGCCTCGAACAGATAGCCCGCGACGATCGGCGCGAGCGCCGCGCCGCCGCGACCGATGCCGATCGCGAACCCCGTACCGGTCGCGCGCAGGTGGGTCGGAAACACCCGCGCGAACAGCGTATAGAGCCCGACGATCGCGGCATTGGTGAAGAACCCCGTCGCCAGCACCATCGCCGACAGCGCGCCCAGCCCGACATGGCCCGCCACCTGCCCGAAGGCGAAGATCAGCAGCGTCGAGGCGAACAGGATGACGATCGTCAGCCGCTTGAGCCCCACGCGGATCGCCGCCAGCCCGAATAGCGCGCCGCCGCTCGCGCCGCCGACATTGGCCCAAGTGAGGACGCCGGCCGCCGCCTTCGCCTCGAACCCCATATCGACGACGATCTTGGGCACCCATTTGAGCACGAAGTAGAAGCTCATGATGTGGGCGAAATAGGCGAGGGTGATGAGCAGGGTTGTGCGGATCAGCGCGGGGCCGAACAGGTCGGCGATCGATCCGCGCGGGTTGGCCGCGTCGCGCCCGCTCAGCGCCGCGACCGCGGCATGGCCGAAGCGGCGGAGCGTCCGGTTGATCCGGTCGAGCGCGCCCGGCGGCTGGCGGCGGTCCAGGAACGCGACCGTCTCGGGCACCAGGAACCAGGTGAGGGGGATGAACAGCGCGGTGACGATCGCGCCGAAGTGGAACACGTCGCGCCAGCCGCCGCCCGATCCCAGGATGCCCTGCACCGCCAGCCCGCCGAGCACGCCGCCGATCGGATAGCCGATCACCATCAGCGCCATGGCGAGGCTGTACCAGCGCCTGCTGGCGAACTCGGCCGCGGCGGCATTGATGGCGGCCAGCATCCCGCCGATGCCGAGCCCGGTGAGCAGGCGCCATGTCAGCAATGTCGCGACGCCGCCCGCTTGCCCCGCCCCCCACATGCCGATCGTCATCGCGACAAGGCAGCCGAGGATCGTGCGCCGCCGCCCGACCCGGTCAGCGACGCTGCCCAGCAAGACCGAGCCCACCGCCATACCGAGCAATTCCATCGACAGGATCCAGCCGAGCGTCGACTGCGTGGTGCCCCATTCCTTGGCAATGCCGGGCGAGGCGAAGCTGATTGACAGCACGTCGAACCCGTCGAGCGCGTTGAGGCCCACGGTCACTGCGACCGCGGCCCATTGCCAGCCGCTCATCCGGCCCTGTTCGATCGCCGCGCGTGGCCCCATCTTTCATCCTCCCTCGCGCCGCCGGTTTCCAGCGCTCGCACTTCGAGCAGATTGTTAGTCAGTATAGCAATCTGGGTCGAGAGATTTATCGCCTGAGCAATAGCCAGGCCAGCCACAGCCATCCGGCGATCATCGCCGCGCCGCCGATCGGCGTGATCGCCCCGAACCAGCGCGGCGCGCCGAACGCCATCGCATAGAGCGTGGCCGAAAACAGCGCCGCACCGCCCAGCATCGCCCAGCCGGGGCCGGTCGCGCGCTGCTGGACCGCCACGAGCACCGCGACGGCGTGGATCAGCTGATACATGCCGCCCGTGCGCAGCCAGTCCGCCGCCTGTCCGCTGGCGCCATGTGCCCCGAAGGCGCCAGCGGCGATGGCGATGGCGCCCGAGATGGCGGCAAGAACGGCAAGCATCACTCGGTCTCCCCGGCGGCGGCCTTTGCCGAGGCCTTTTCGCGCTGCTTGCGCTGGCGGGCTTGGCTGAACACCACGTCGCGGGCGGCATAGATGTCACCGGCCTCTAGCTGGATGCCGAGGCGCTTGGCGTCCATCCGACGATAGTCGTCCTCGCTGCGGTCGATCTCGCCATCGTCGACGCCGACCGCGCGCAGCGCCTGGCGGGCCATCACGATGGCGCTCTCGAATACCTCGCGGAACATGCCCGCGACCGGCGCATCCTTGAGCGCGATGATCGCGCGGCGGTCGAAGACGCGGGTCATGACCGTGGCGTTGGGATAGCCTTGGGCGATGAGTTCGAGCAGGTCGGCGGAAACCTGATCCCCATCGGTGCAGAACAGGATCAGCTCGGCATCCTCCGCCCCCGCCTGTCGCAAGAGGTCGAGGCGCGTGCCGTCGCCGTAATAGACCTTCATCCCGAACTTGCCGCCCACCTCGATGATCTCGGGATCGCGGTCGATCAGCGTCACCGACAGCCCCTGCGCGATCAGCATCTGCGCGACGGTCTGGCCGAACCGGCCATAGCCGACGACGATCGCGCTCGCCCCGTCGTGGCGCGGCGGCTCCAGCCCCTCACCGTCGCCCGCGGCGGGATCGGTACGGAAACGGCGGGTGGCCATCATCAGGAACGGCGTCGTCGCCATCGACAGCGTGACGATCGCGCCGAACAGGCTCGCCGCCTCGGGCGCGATCAGGAAGGCGTTCTGCGCCTGCGCGAACAGGACGAAGCCGAACTCGCCGCCCTGGCTGAGGAGCAGGCCCATCGCCAGCGCCGGCCGCCATTCCATGCGAAAGGCGAGGCCGATGGCGAAGATCACCCCGGCCTTCACCGCCACGAGCGCAAGCGCCATGCCGATGACGAACCCCGGCCGCGCGGCGACGGCATTGAGGTCTAGCATCATGCCCACCGCCAGGAAGAACAGGCCGAGCAGGATCGAGCGGAACGGCTCGACATCCGCCTCCAGCTCGTGGCGATAGGGGCTGTCGGCCAGCATCACGCCAGCGATGAACGCGCCGAGCGCGGTCGAAAGCCCCAGCGCCTCCATGATCGCGGCGGCGGCGATCACGGTGAACAGCCCGGCGAACACGAACATCTCGCGCTCGCCCAGATTGCCGATCAGCCGGAACAGCGGGCCGAGGATGAACCGACCCGCGAGGATCAGGCCGGCGACCGCAAGAACGGTGTAGAGACCGAGTTGCCATCCCGGCGGCCCCGCGGCGTCCGCCGGATTGCGACTAAGTGCCGCGATGATCGTGATGAGCGGGACGATCGACAGGTCCTGAAACAGGAGGACCGAGAAGGTCCGCTCGCCGAACGGCGTCCGCAGCCGCCCCGCCGATTGCAGCATTGGCAGCACCTGCGCAGTCGAAGAGAGCGCCAGCGGCAGCCCGAGCGCCAGCGCCGCCGCCCAGGAGAAGCCCGCGCCGAACTGCACCAGCGCGGTGACCGCGAGGCCGCAGAGCACGACCTGAAGCAGCCCGACGCCGAAGATGTCGCGCTTCAACTGCCACAATCGGGCGGGACTGAGTTCGAGGCCGACGATGAACAGCAGCAGCGTGATGCCGAGCTCGGCAAAGGTAAGCTTGGTCTCGGCATCGCCGACCAGCCCCAGCACCTGCGGCCCCACGACTGCGCCCGCGACGAGGAAGCCGAGCGTCGCACCCAGCCCCATCTTGCGAAAGGCGAGGACGGAGACGAGCCCCGCGCCGAGCAGCGGCGCGAACTCGCGAATTAGCGAAAGCCCCCCGTGCGCGCTCATCCGCCGGCGGGCACGCGCTGACGGGCCGCTTCCGCCGCCTCGGCCGCGGCCTCGAACGCGAGGCGGACCGAGGGGTGGCGCGCGGTATAGGGAAGCGCGGGGGCGAAAATGGCAAGCTGCGGCCAGTCGGGCACCGGCCCTTCGCCCGCCAGCCATGCCGTCAGCGCGTCGCGGGCGGCGGCAAGTTCCTCGGGCGTGCGGCCGACCGCGTTGGCCGCCATCAGCGCGGCTGACGCCTGGCCGAGCGCGCAAGCGCGGACGCGCATCCCGACTTCGGCGACGCGGCCGTCGTCGCCGAGCGACATATCGACGGTGACGCGGCTGCCGCAGACGGGCGAGCGCTTTTCCGACGAGCCCTGCGCATCGGCAAGGCGGCTGTCGAACGGCACGCTGGCGGCCAGACGGAGGATCTGCTGGTTGTAGAGGGTCTCGCTCACCCCGCCCATGTAGGGCAAGGGGCCGCCCGGCGCTACCGCCCGATCTTCGCCATCGTCTCGGGCGGGAAGACCGGCTCGCCCCGGCGGCGGCGATCGACGAAATCGGCGATGCTGGCGCTGGTGTTGTTGAGCAGCGGATAGGTCCGGGACGCCTTGATCCATTGCGGCCGGCGCGCGGCGCCGCCATTCCAGGTATCGACGACGAGGACGATGACGACGAAGGCGAGGCTGACGAGGATCAGGCCCTTGAGCGCCCCGAAGCCGAAGCCGAGCGCACGGTCGACGGGGCCGAGCACCGACGCCTTGGTCCGGTTTCCGATCGCGTTCGACACCATCTTGCCCCCCAGCCAGACGATCCCGACGATGAGCACGAAGGCGAGCACCGCCGCGCCCGACGTGGTCCCGATCGGCCCCAGCAGCAGCGCCGCCAGCGGGGTGTGGAACAGCCGGACCGCGAACACGACAAGCAGCCAGGCGAGCAGCGACAGCACCTCGGTCACGAAGCCTCGGATCGCGCCGAGCACCGCGGCGCCGCCGATCGAGAGGAGAACGACGATATCGAGCGCGGTCAGGTCCATCGCGCCGGCTCTAGCGCGGGCAGGCGGGGCGGGGGAAGGGGGCGATGCGACGGCCCGTCGCTTAACCGCATCTTAGCCATATCGCGCGACTCTGTACCCACTCAGTCCCGGAGTCGGTCGATGATGCGTGCCCGTTTCGCTGTTGCCCTGTTGCCGTTCGCGCTCGCGAGCTGCGGCAAGTCGAAGACCGAAGTCGCGGCCGCGCCGCCGCCCCCGCCGCCGGTGATGGTCGAGCGGCCCATGCCGCGCCCGCCGCTCAGCGCCGCCGCCAACCTCACCCTCCCGGCGATGGCACCCGATGGCAGCTTCATGACGCCGAGCCGCGGGCTGTCGCCGACCGCCACCGCATGGCACCTGCGCGCCGCGCTCAACGTCGCGGTGCTGCAATGCGCGAAGGCGGGCGAGCCGATGGAGGTGCAGTACAACGCCTTCCTCGCCGCGCATAAGACCGCGCTGAACAAGGCGCATGACGGGCTGAAGGTCGAGTATCGCGCGCGGTTCGGGGCCGAGTGGCAGGACCGCTTCGACGACGACATGACGCGGCTCTACAATTTCTATGCGCAGCCGCCCGCGCGCGCCGCCTTCTGCGCCGCCGCCGCGCCGCTGGTCGCCGCCGCCGCGACGACGCCGGCCGGTGCGCTCGACGGATTCGCCGCGCCCGCGGTCGCCGCGCTCGACGTGCCGTTCACCGATTTTTATCGCGCCTATGCCGCCTATCGCACCGATCTGGCCGCGTGGCAGGCCAATCGTTTCGAGCCCGCGAGTGCGCCGGTGCAGATCGCCGCGGTCCAGCCGGTACCCGTGAACCGCGCGCCGGTGCTGACGGTCAGCAGCGACCTGTTGATGAGCGATACACAGGTGACGGCGAACAGCGCGCGATAAGCATGCCGCAGCGGCTTTAGCCCGCCCGCATCATCTGTTAGGCCGGTTCCATGCCGACCTCCGCCGCCGCCGCCGCCCGCGAGATCCTCGTTCGACTGCACGAGGTGATGGCCGCGCGATCGGGCGCCCAGGCCAAGCTCAACGCCGTCGTCAACATCATCGGCGAGGCGCTGGATAGCGAGGTCTGCTCGATCTACCTGCTGCGCGAGGGCGTGCTGGAGCTGTTCGCGACCCGCGGCCTCGACGAGCGCGCGGTTCACGTCACCCGGCTGGCACCGGGCGAGGGCCTGGTTGGCACGATCGCCAAGAATGTCGAGACGCTGAACCTCGATGAGGCGGCGACGCACCCCGACTTCGCCTATCGCCCCGAAACCGGCGAGGACCGCTTCCACAGCTTCGCCGGCGTGCCGATCATCCGGCGTGAGCGGTCGGTGGGGGTGCTAGCGGTCCAGCATGTCGATCCGCGCCGCTATGCCGATGTCGAGATCGAGGCGCTGCAGACCGTCGCGATGGTGCTGTCCGAACTGATCGCCAATGCCGGCCTGATCGACGAGGGCGGGGCGGGCTCCACCCGGCCGCAGCCGACCGCGACGCAGCGGATTGAGGGGTTCCGGCTGGTCGACGGGATGGCGAGCGGCGTCGCCGTCTTTCACCAGCCGCGCGTCGTCATCGAGCATGTGGTGGCGGAGGATACCGAGGCGGAGCGCCACCGCGTCTATGCCGCGTTCGACAAGATGCGCGACCAGATTGAGCGCTTCGCCAGCCAGGCCGAGTTCGGCGTCGGCGGCGAGCATGACGAGGTGCTCGAGACGTACAAGATGTTCGCCTATGACGAGGGCTGGGCGCGGCGCATCAACGAGGCGATCGACAGCGGCCTCACTGCAGAGGCGGCGATCGAGCGGGTGCAGCAGCGCACCCGGATGCGGATGCGCGAGATCGACGATCCGCTCCTGCGCGACCGGATGCACGACCTGGAGGACCTGTCGAACCGGCTGCTGCGGATCGTCGCGGGGCAGCTCGGCACCGCGGCGCAGATGGGGCTCAGGCAGGATTCGATCCTGATCGCGCGAAACCTCGGCCCCGCCGAACTGCTCGAATATGACCGCCGCCGGCTAAAGGGCGTGATCCTGGAGGAAGGGTCGCTGACGGCGCATGTCACCATCGTCGCGCGGGCGATGAGCGTGCCGGTGCTGGGCCGCGTGCGCGACGTGAAGCGGCTGATCGGGGAGGGGGATCGCCTGCTCCTCGACGTGACGGCGGAATCGGTGATCGCCCGGCCTTCCGCGGCGATGGAGGAGGCGTTCGACGCCCGCTTCGCCGCCAGCCAGAAGCGGCGCGCGGCGTTCGCGGCGCTGAAGAGCGAGCCGCCAGTGACGAAGGACGGCAAGCGCGTCACGCTGATGGTCAATGCGGGCCTTCGCGACGACGTGGCCGCGCTCGACCTCACCGGCGCCGACGGCATCGGGCTGTTCCGCACCGAGTTCCAGTTCCTCGTCTCCGCCACCCTGCCGGCACGCGAGCGGCAGCAGCGGCTCTATCGCGACGTGCTGGAGGCGGCGGGCGACCGGCCGGTCGTCTTCCGCACCGTTGATATCGGTGGCGACAAGGCGCTGCCGTACCTCGAGCATGACGAGGATCATCTGGAGGAGAACCCCGCCATGGGCTGGCGGGCGCTGCGCCTTGCGCTGGAGCGTGAGGGGCTGATGAAGGCGCAGGCGCGCGCGCTTCTGGAGGCGGCGGCGGGGCGGACGCTGAGCGTCATGTTCCCGATGGTCAGCGAACCGTGGGAGTTCGACCAGGCACAGGCCCTGTTCGAGGCGCAGCGCGCGTGGTTGGCCTCGCGCGGGCGGAAGCTGCCCAACGAGGTTCGCTACGGCGCGATGCTGGAGGTGCCGGCACTCGCCGAGGTGCTCGATATTCTGCTGCCGAAGGTCGATTTCCTGTCGATTGGCACCAACGACCTGACCCAGTTCCTCTTCGCGGCCGACCGCGCGCACCCCAAGCTGGCGCTGCGCTACGACTGGCTGTCGGTGCCGATCCTGCGCTTCCTGCGCCGGGTGGTCGAACCGGCAAAGGCGGCGGGCGTGCCCGTTGCGGTCTGCGGCGAGATGGGCGGGCGACCGCTGGAGGCGATGGCGCTGCTCGGCCTTGGGATCGAGCGGCTGTCGATCACGCCGGCGGCGGTGGGGCCGGTCAAGGCGATGATCCGCACGCTGAATCTTGACCGGCTCCGCGCCGACCTCTTGCCGATGATCGATAGCCCCGAGGGGCCGCTGCGCGAGCGGCTCGAGCAATGGGCGGCGGCGTACGGGGTCGAGCACGCCTGACTTTTTTGTGTTGTTTACGGTCGTTTCGCTCGCAAGGTGGACAAGGCCGCGTTAAGGCTCGGCCGACGCCAATCCATAAGTCGCAGCCAAGCGTCGGAGAAGATGATGGTCGATGAAGTCGCCGGTTCCCCCGCCCCCCTGGGTGGCGAGCGTGTGGGCGACCGCCTTCGCGCCGCGCGGGAAGCGGCGGGGCTGACGCTGGCGGACATCGGCCAGCGCACCCGGATCCCGCTTCGCCACCTCGAGGCGATCGAGACCTCGACCTACGCCTCGCTGCCGTCGATCACCTATGCGATGGGCTTCGTGCGCGCCTATGCCCGCGCGATCGGTGCGGACGAGGTGGCGCTGGCGAACAGCCTTCGCGGCGAATTGTCGACCACCTGGGCGCCCAAGCCCCGGCACGAGCCCTATGCGCTGGCCGAACCCGCACGCGTGCCGCCGCGCGGCCTTGCGATGGCGGGCGTGCTCGTCGCCATCCTGATCGTCGTCGGCATCGGCCTCTGGTACGGCACGTCGATCTTCCGCGGCGAGGAAGCGGCACCGGTGACGGTCGCCGAAGCGCCGGCACCGAACACCGTCACCACCCCGGTTCCCGCGCCGACACCCAGCCCAGCGGGCCTCGTCCGCCTGACCGCGACGGACGAGGTGTGGGTGCGCGTCTATGACGCCGCCAACGACACGCTGCTCATGAAGACGATGCAGAAGGGCGAGACCTACGACGTGCCGGCGACGGCGAAGGGGCCGCAGATCAATATCGGCCGCCCGGACAAGCTCGCCGTGACGATCGACGGACAGGCGGTGCCGCCGCTCGGGTCGGGCGAGCGGCCGATCAAGGATATCGGCATCAGCGCCGAGGCGCTGCGCGCAAGGGCAAGCGCCGGCGCTTAAGGCTGGCGACAAGTGGCGAAGGTCATTAAGCTTACCGCCGAAACCGACACCGGGGGGTGCGAGAAGCCGATGAACCGTTCGATCCTGATCCTCTTGTCGTGCGGCGTCGCGGCGCTCGCGCAGCCCGCCGCCGCGCAGGATGTCGGCCCGCGCGTCGACCGGCTGGAGCGCGAGATGCGCGCTGTCCAGCGCAAGGTCTTTCCCGGCGGCGCCGGCCAGATGGTCGAGCCGCAGATCACCGCACCGCAGACTCAGGCCGCCGCGCCCGGCATCCCCGCCACCAGCGCGATCGCCGACCTGACCGCCCGCGTCAGCTCGCTCGAATCGCAGCTTTCCAGCCTGACCGGGCAGATCGAGCAGAACCAGTATCAGCTTCGCCAGTTGCGTGAGGCGTTCGAGGCGTATCGCAAGTCGACCGATGCGAAGCTCGCTGCCGGCGTGGCCGCACCCGCGGCACCCGATACGCCGCCGCCCGCGCGCGACGTCGCTGCCGCCGGCGACACGCGCGACGCACCGCCGCCGCGGATCAGCGCCCCCGCCGCGACCGGCGGCGACCGCGCCAAGCAGGTAGCGGCGATCGCCAAGCCCTCCACGGGCGACGCGGGCGAGGACGCCTACACCTATGGCTATCGCCTGTGGCAGGCGAAGCTGTACCCGGAGGCGGCGACGGCGCTGAAGAAGATGGTCGCCGACTATCCGCAGCATCGCCGCGCGAGTTTTGCGCAGAACCTGCTCGGCCGCGCCTATCTCGACGACGGCAAGCCCAGCCTCGCCTCGATCGCGTTCTACGACAATTACAAGAAGATGCCCGATGGCGAGCGGGCGCCCGACAGCCTTCTTTATCTCGGCGAGGCGCTGGTCCAGCTCAAGAAGCCGGCCGATGCGTGCAAGGTCTATGACGAGCTTGGCGACGTGTACGGCGACAAGCTGACCGCGTCGATGAAGGCCGATGTCGCAAAGGCGCGCCTTGCAGCCAAGTGCAAGTGACGCGCTAGACGCGGGCATCGTTGCGCGGTTTGCGCGCGACCTGTCGGCGCTGTTCGATGTCGAGAAGGGCCGGCTGCTCGTTGCGGTGTCGGGCGGCGGGGACAGCCTTGCGCTGATGCTGCTGGCGAAGGCGGTGCTCAGCGAGCGGTGCGTGGCGGCGACGGTCGATCACGGCTTGCGCACCGCGTCGGCTGCGGAGGCGGCGTTCGTGGGGTCGATCGCTGGCGGCCTCGGCATCGCCCATAGGGTCCTTCGCGGGGAGATGCCCGCGCGCGCCGGGCGCACCGCCAACCTGTCGGCCCGTGCCCGCGCCTTTCGCTATGCGCTGCTCGAGGCGGAACGCGTGCGCACCGGTGCCGACGCGATCGCCACCGCGCACCATGCCGACGACCAACTTGAGACGATGGTCATGCGGCTCAACCGTGGGGCTGGGGTCGCGGGGCTGGCGGGGGTGCGGGCGCGGGGCGGGCGGATCGTCCGCCCGTTGCTCGGCTGGCGGCGCGCCGAACTGGCGGCGATCGTCGCTGGGGTGGGGATCGAGGCGATCGAGGACCCGAGCAACATCGACGACCGCTTCGATCGCGCGCGGCTGCGCAAGGTGCTTGCCGGGGTGGGCGCGCTCGATACCGAACATTGGGCGGCCAGCGCGCGGGCGCTCGGCGACGCGGAGGATGCGATCGGCTGGATGGTCGGGCGGCTCGGCGGCGAGCGCCTTGCCGCGATCGGGGGGCGTGCCGAACTGCTGGCCGACGACCTGCCCTTCGAACTGCAACGCCGGCTGGTCGAGCGTGCCCTGCACGCGGTCGAGCCGGGCATCGATCCGCGGGGCTATGCGCTCGGCCGGATGGCTGCCGCGTTGCGCGATGGCCGGGCGGCGATGCTGGGTAATGTGCGCGCGACCGTGACGCGGGGCGAGGGGCGGACGATCTGGACCTTCGTCCCCGCCCCGCCGCGACGCGCGACCTGATCGGCGCTGTTTCCCCGGACCGATGACACGGGCCGGCGCTGTTCCCCCGGCCGATCACACTGATCGGCGCTGTTCCATTGCCATTAACCCCCGCTCGCCTATGTTGTCGGATGAGAAGAGGTACACCGCGAATGAACGACAACGACAAGCAGCAGGACCCGGGCAACGGCGGCGGCAATCCGTGGATGCGTAGCCTGATGATCTGGGTCGGCATTCTCCTTGCTCTCGCGCTGTTCGTGCAGATGTTCGGCGGCAGCTCGAGTCAGGCGTCGGGGAACACGATTCCCTATTCCACCTTCCTCGACCGCGTCGAAGAGGGGCAGGTGCGTCAGGTCAACGTGTCGCCCGACACGATCACCGGCGAGCTGACCAACAGCGAACGCTTCCGCACCAACACGCCCAATGACCCGCAGTTGATCCAGCGCCTGCGCGAGCGGGGCGTCGTCATCAATGCGCGGCCCGAGGAAGGGCCGAACATCTGGATGGTGCTGCTCTATCAGTCGCTGCCGTTCCTCCTGTTCCTCGGCATCGCCTTCTTCGTCCTTCGCCAGATGCAGAAGGGCGGCGGCGGCGGCGGCGCGATGGGCTTCGGCAAGTCACGCGCCAAGCTGCTGACGCAGAAGGAAGGCAAGGTCACCTTCGACGACGTCGCCGGCATCGACGAGGCACGCGAGGAGCTCGAGGAAGTCGTCGAGTTCCTGAAGGACCCGACCAAGTTCGCCCGGCTGGGTGGCAAGATTCCGAAGGGCGCGCTGCTGGTCGGTTCGCCCGGCACCGGCAAGACGCTGCTTGCCCGCGCGATCGCGGGGGAGGCGGGCGTGCCGTTCTTCACCATCTCCGGCTCCGACTTCGTCGAGATGTTCGTCGGCGTCGGCGCCAGCCGCGTGCGTGACATGTTCGAACAGGCCAAGAAATCGGCGCCGTGCATCGTCTTCATCGACGAAATCGACGCGGTGGGTCGCCACCGCGGCGCTGGCCTCGGCAACGGCAATGACGAGCGCGAGCAGACGCTGAACCAGCTCCTCGTCGAGATGGACGGGTTCGAGGCTAACGAGGGCATCATCATCGTCGCGGCGACTAACCGCCCGGACGTGCTCGACCCCGCGCTGCTGCGTCCCGGCCGCTTCGACCGCCAGGTCGTGGTGCCGCGCCCCGATATCGAGGGCCGGATCAAGATCCTTGAAGTGCACATGAAGAAGGTGCCGCTCGCCCCCGACGTCGATGCCCGCGTGATCGCGCGCGGCACGCCGGGCTTCTCAGGCGCGGACCTCGCCAACCTCGTCAACGAGGCGGCGCTGATGGCGGCGCGCAAGTCCAAGCGCCTCGTCGCGATGCAGGAGTTCGAGGAGGCAAAGGACAAGGTCATGATGGGCGCCGAGCGGCGTTCGATGGTCATGACCGACGACGAGAAGCGGATGACTGCCTATCACGAGGCGGGCCATGCGATCGTCAGCATCCATGAGCCGGCATCGGACCCCATCCACAAGGCGACGATCATCCCGCGCGGCCGTGCGCTGGGCATGGTCATGCGCCTGCCCGAGCGCGACAGCTATTCGTACCACCGCGACAAGATGTACGCGAACCTCGCGGTGTCGATGGGCGGCCGCGTCGCCGAGGAACTGATCTTCGGCTATGATAAGGTTTCGTCGGGTGCGAGCGGAGACATCCAGTACGCCACGGGCCTTGCCCGCGACATGATCACCAAGTGGGGCATGTCGGACAAGGTCGGCCCGGTCGAATATGCACAGCCCGAGGGCGAGAGCTTTCTCGGCTATTCGTCGGCCCAGCCGCGGCACATGTCGAACGAGACCGCGCAACTGATCGACGCGGAAATCCGCTCGACGGTCGAGGGTGGGCTGGCCCGTGCGCGGCAGTTGCTGACCGATCATATCGACCAGCTCCACCTGCTGGCCGGCGCGCTGCTCGAGTATGAGACGCTGTCGGGCGACGAGATCAAGCGCCTGATCGCGGGCGAGGACCTCGACCGGCCGGAGCCCGGCGCGGGCATGAAGCCGGTGGCGTCGGCCGGGACCTCGATCCCTAAGACGCGGCGGCCCAAGGGCCCGTTCGGCTCGCCGCAGCCGGCGTGATCTGAATGCGTCGATGAGAAAGCCCCGTCGCAGCGATGCGGCGGGGTTTTTCGTTGCCAGTCAGCCACAAGACCGGACTTTGGATGCGTCCGGTAGCTGGAACTGGAACCTTACGCTAGCGCAACGGTTTGCCGATCATGCGTACTTTGATCCTCGGCCTTACCCTGTTCGCCGCCGCCACGCCGCTCCATGCGCAGGAGGCAAAGGACGAGCGGCCGCGCCGGACGCGCGTCGGCCTCGGGCCGCAGCTCGTGCCGAGTTTCCCCGGCAGCGACAGCTATCAGCTTCGCCCCTTCATCGACGTGTCGCGGGCGCGCGGCGACGATGATTTCGCGTTCGAGGCCCCCGACGAGAGCGCCGGCTTCCCCGTGTTTCGCAGCGACCGTTTCTCCGCCGGCCCCGCCTTCGGCTTCGAGGGCAAGCGACGCAGCCGCGACGTCGGCGGTGTGCTGTCGGAGGTCGGGTTCACGGTCGAGCTTGGCGGGTTCGTCCAGTATCAGGTGACCGATGCGATCCGGCTGCGGGTCGAGGGACGCAAGGGACTGAACGGCCACAAGGGGCTGACTGGGATGGTCGGTGCCGATTATGTTCTGCGCGATCACGACAAGTGGCTGATCTCGGTCGGGCCGCGTGTCACGCTGGCCGACAATCGCTACATGGACGCCTATTTCAGCCTGACGCCTGGCGATGCCGCGCGCTCGGGCCTGCCGGTCTACAACGCCAAGGGCGGGGTGCAGATGGTCGGCGCGACCGTCGGTGTCTTGCGGCAGCTGAACGACCGGTGGGGCGTCAGCGGCTATGCCAAGTACGACCGGCTGGTCGCCGATGCGGCGAATTCGCCGGTGGTCGGCGCGTTCGGGTCGCGCAACCAGTTCTCGGCAGGCGCTGCGCTTTCCTACACCTTCGATTGACCCCGGCCCCCCGCGCGCCTTAACGCGCGGAGCATGACGATCCATATCCTCCTGACCGGCGCCAGCCGTGGCATCGGTGCGGCCATCGCCGAGGCACTCGGCGGCGCCGACGTGCGCCTTGCCCGCCAATCGACGCGCGAGTTCCTGGCGGCCGACTTCGCCGATCCCGCCGCCCCCGCCGACCTGTGGCGCCGCGCCCTTGTCGAACTTGACGGGCGGATCGACGTGCTCGTCAACAATGCCGGCGTGTTCGAGGCCTCACCGCTCGAAGCCGAGCACGATGCCTGGGTGGCCGAGTGGGAGCGCACGATGCGCATCAACCTGACCGCTAGCGCCGAACTCTGCCGCCTTGCCGTCCGCCACTGGCAGGACCGGGGCGAGGGCGGGCGGGTCGTCAACGTCGCGAGCCGCGCCGCCTATCGCGGCGACAGCCCCGCGCACTGGCATTATGCTGCGTCGAAGGCGGGGATGGTCGGCATGACCAAGTCGATTGCGCGCGGCTATGCCAAGGATGGCATCCTCGCCTTCGCCATCTGCCCCGGCTTCACGATGACGGGCATGGCAGAGGATTATCTGGAGAGCCGCGGCGGCGACAAGTTGCTCGCCGACATTCCGCTCGGCCGCGTCGCCGATCCCGCCGAGGTCGCGGCGGTCGCCCGCTTCTGCGCGCTCGAGGCGCCGGCGTCGATGACCGGCGCGGTGCTCGACGTGAACGGCGCGAGCTACGTGCGATGAGCGACAGCTGGAAGGTGACGCTGCCCTGCACGCGGGCAGAGGCCGAGGCGATCGATCCGGAAGGTGCGGCATTCGCCGAGATGACCGCGCCGCCGGTGCTTCTGACGCGCGAACTGACCGAGGACGATGTCGAGGACTGGGTGCTCGACGCCTATTTCCAGGACGAGCCCGGCGCGCGCGAGATCAAGATGCTGCGCGCGCTTGTCCCGAGTGCGGGCGATGCGGCAGTCGTGCCCGAGCGGATCGCCGAAGCGGATTGGGTGACGCTCAGCCAGTCGGGGCTGGAGCCGGTCGCGACCGACCGCTTCTACGTCCATACCAGCGCCAACAAGGGCGAGGTGCCGGAGGGGCTTCGCGCCTTTCATATCGAGGCGGGGCTCGCCTTCGGCACCGGGCATCACGAGACGACGACCGGTTGCCTGATGACGCTGGAGGCTATGAAGGCCGCCGGTGCGGTCGTCCGCAACCATATCGACGTGGGGACGGGCACGGGCCTGCTCGCCTTCGCCGCGATGCATCTCTGGCCCAATGCGCGGGCGACGGCTTCCGACATCGACCCGATCTCGATCGACGTTACGCGCGTCAATGCCGAGGTGAACGGCGTTGCGCTGGGCGACGGGCCCGGCCGGCTTGCGCTGGCGGTCGCGCCGGGGCTCGCGCATCGGATCATCGAGCGGCGCGCGCCCTATGACCTCGTCTGCGCCAACATCCTCGCCGGGCCGCTCATTGAGCTGGCGTCGGCGATTGCAGCGGCGACGCTGCCGGGCGGGACGGCGATCCTGGCGGGGCTGCTCGACCGGCAGGCGGACGACGTGCTCGCGGCCTATCGCCAGGCGGGGTTCCGGCTGGCTGGACGCATCCAGCTCGGCGACTGGCCGAGCCTCAGGCTCGTGCGCCGCCCGATCCGCTGATCGCGTTCGATTGTCGCCGCTCGGCGATCAGGCTCGCGGTCGAATCGGCGGCGGCGAGCAGCATCGGGCCGAAAGGTTCGAGCGGCTCGCCCGCCTCGCACGCCTGTTCGATCCGGCGGGCTAGGTCGGCGATCCGCGTCGCCCCGACATTGAGCGCCGCGCCCTTCAGCGCATGCGCGGCAGGGGCGGCGGCATCGCGATCGTCGATCTCGATTAGCCGGGCGATCGCGGCGGGGGCGTGGGCGAGTTCGTCCGCCATCATCGCCAGTAGCCGATCGACGTTGGCGCGGCCGATCGTCGCCTCCAGATCGGCGAGCTTGCCGGTGTCGAGAAGCGGCGGTGCCGGCGAGTCCGCCGAGGGCCGGCGCGCTCCGATGCGGCGTAGCCGGTCGATCAGCGCGGCGCTGTCGATCGGCTTGGTGAGCAGGTCGGTCAGCCCGGCATTGTCGTAGAGCGCCCGCCGCTCGATCGCGGCATCGGCGGTCAGCGCGATGATCGGCGTGGCGGCGTTCGGCCCGCCGCCCTCGCGGATCGCGCGCGTCGCCGACAGCCCGTCGAGTTCGGGCATCTGCATGTCCATCAGGATCGCGTCGAAGCGCCGTTCCGCCGCGGCCTCGACCGCCAGGCGGCCGTTCTCGACGCTGATGATCGCGTGCCCGTCGCGGCGGACCAGCGCCTCCACCAGCATCCGGTTGATGCCGTTGTCCTCCGCAAGCAGGAGCGACAGCGGCGCGCCCGCCGGGGTCGCGAGGCGGGGGCGGGACAGCGGCTTGCCACTCGCCGCAGCGAGCCGCACGTCGAAGGTGAAGCAGGTTCCCTTGCCGGGCGCGCTCTCCACGCCGATGCGGCCGCCCATCGCCTCGATCAACCGGCGCGTGATGGCAAGACCCAGGCCCGTGCCGCCGAACCGCCGCGTGGTCGACAGGTCCGCCTGGACGAAGGGCTCGAACAGCCGCTCGATCGCCTCGGCCGCGATGCCGATGCCGGTGTCGCGCACGCGCGCGCGCAGCAGCCGGCCAGACCCCTCCGACGACAGCGCGACGCTGAGCTCGATGCCGCCCGCGGGCGTGAACTTGACCGCGTTGCTGATGAGGTTGGCGATCACCTGGCGCAGGCGCACTGGGTCGCCGCGCACCATCATGTCCCGCCCGATCGGCATCGACAGGCTGAGCGTCAGTCCCTTGTGGGAGGCGGCATGGCCGAACAGGTCGAGCGTGCTGCGCGCCAGTTCGGCCAGGTCGAAGTCGATCGATTCGAGCGCCAGCGCGCCGCTCTCGATCTTCGAGAAGTCGAGCACGTCGTCGAGCACCGCCATCAGCAGCGATGCGGACTGTTCGAGGCTGTCGAGATAGCGCTGGCGCACTGCGGGTTCGGGATTGGCGCGCAAGAGTTCGATCATGCCGAGCACGCCCGTCATCGGCGTGCGAATCTCGTGGCTGACCGTCGCGACGAAGGCACTGCGCGCGTCCGCCAGTGCCTGTGCCTGGTCGCGGGCGTCAATCAGCGCGCTTTCGATCTCCGCCTGCTCGGTCACGTCGCGGAACACGCCGACAATGCCGACGACGCGGCCGTCGGGTGCGCGCTCGGCTTGGCCAAAGGATTCGACCTGGCGCAGTTCGCCGTCGGCGCGGATCAGTCGGGCGCGAAAGCTCCACGCCTCGCCCTTCTCGATCGCGCGGTCGAGGAGTTCGCGGACCATCGGTCGATCGTCCTCATGATAGAAGTCGAGGCCGCTCTCGATCGGCGGCTGATCGCTGGGGTCGAGGCCGTGAATACGAAACACCTCGCTCGACCAGAAGAGCGAGCGGTCGATCACGTCGAAACGCCAGTGCCCGACGCCCGCCATTCGCTCGGCCAGCATCAGCAGGCGGTGGCTCTCCTCGATCTGAGCGGCGGCTCGGGCTGCCTCGACCTCGGCGGCATGGCGCTTGCCGATGTCGCGAACGCTGGCGACGAACTCGATCGGCGTGCCGTCTGGCGCGCGGACCAGCCGGTAATTGGCCTCCAGCCAGACGTAGCTGCCATCGCGGCGGCGCTGCCGATAGGTGCAGGTCGGGCTCTCCGTCCCCTCCAGCAGCGAGCGGCAGACGCGCTCGACCCGCGCGCGATCCTCGGCATGGATCGCCGCGATCGGAATGTCGCCGACCAGTTCCTCGGGCGTGTAGCCGAGGATCGTCTCCGACGCCGGCGAGACGTAGCGGCGCACGCCGTCGAGGCCGATGCGAACGATCATGTCGTTGCTGTGCCGCGCCAGCAGGCGGTAGCCGCGCTCGCTCTCGCGCAGACGCTCGTCCAGGCGGCGGCGCTCGACCAGCACGGCGGCGATCGGCAGGGTCGACATGACGGTGACCGCCAGGAACGCCTGGAGGAACAGGATCCGCTCGCCCGGTTGCAGGATCAGGCCGGCGATGGGGCCATGGCCCTGCATCGTCTGGACCGAGGCAATCGCTGCGACGATCGGGATCGCCATCGTCGCGCCGACGAAGCGCAGCCGGAACGCGGCGAGCGTGAGTGGCGGCAGAATGATGAACAGTGCCGGGTAGCGCGTCTGGTCGAACACGATCGCCGTCGTCAGCGCAATCAGCGCCCCGATCCCGATCGCCTCCGGCATCCGGCCCGCTCTCAGGATCGAGCGGCTGTCGGGATTGAACGCGACAAGGATCATCGGCCCGAGCACCAGCATGCCGAGCGCGTCGGCGGCGAACCAGTGAAGCACGTTCAGGCCGTATCCGGCCCCCGGCGTGACGACCGTCGCGCCGAACAGCGACCCAATCGCGGTCGCCGCGACGCCTGCCAGCGCCATGAACAGCGCGATGTAACGCGGCGAATGGACCGTCCCCCGTCGCCCGCCGAAGTGCCGCATGAGAAAGATCGCGGCGACGATCTCGACAAGGTTCGATGCCGTCAGCCCCAGCGATCGGACTGGCGGATAGCCGGCCGCGAGATAGGCCGCGACAAACCCGAGCCCGACACCACCGAGCACCGTGCGCTCGTGCAACGTCCGAAACCGTAGCAGGATCGCCGCCGCTGCCGCATTGGCGAGCCAGAGCGGCGCGATCGCGGGATGATAGCGGGCAAGAAGCAGGCTGGGGATGGTGAGCGCCGCGGTCAGCACGAACATCGCTGCCGCCGGCAGGACCAGCGCCGCCACCGGCGATCGACCGGTCACTGCGTGGTAACGCCGACGCATCTCGTCGCCGATGCGCGCAATACGTGCGGCGGGATCGACAGTCGTCCGGTCATCGGGCGCGCCCCCTTCGCCGCTGTGCCGTGCGGTCGGGGCGGGTGGGCGCGGCGGGGTGACCGCGTCCGACCGGACCTTCGCGCCGGTGGGATCCGGCGTCGGGCCGCGACCGCCCGGCGGCATCACGGCGGGCTCAGGGCTATGGGGCCGGTCGGCGATCCGCCATCACCCCTTGGGATCACGGGTGGCATCGTGGAGCAGCAGCACCGCCTGCGTCCGGTTGACGACGCCCAGCTTGCGCAGGATCGCCTTGACGTGCTGCTTCACGGTGATCTCGGACAGGCCGAGCTCATAGGCGATCTGCTTGTTGAGGCCGCCGTCGCGCATCGCGCGCAGCACCCGTGCCTCTGCCGGGCTGAGGGAGGCGAGGCGGGCATCGGCGCTGTCCGGCGCTTCGAGTTCGAGCCCTGGGGTGAAGTGAGACCCGCCCGACAGGACGGTGCGGATCGCGGCGGCAAGGTCTGTGAGCGGCGCCGCCTTGTTGACGTAACCGGCGGCGCCGTTAGCGGCGGCACGTGCCTCGATATCGGGGCGCTCGTCGCCGCTGACGACGAGGATGGGGGTCGCCGGGCGAGCCCGCGCCACCTCGATCAGGCTGGCGATGCCGCGGCTGTCGGCAAGTCCGAGGTCGAGGATCACGAGGCCGGCAGGCATCGGATCGTCGAGGACTTCGCGAAGCGTCCCGGCCTGTGCGATCTGCGCCCCAGGGGCCGCAATTTCGAGCGCCATGCGCGCGGCTTCGCGGCACATCGGATGGTCGTCGGCGATAATCGCGCGCTGGATCATGTTTTGCACCCCTGTCAGTACCTTACCTACGGGGCGGCACGTTTCCAGTGGGAAATTCATCCAAGCTTGCCGAAGATCGCCTCATATCCGGCCTTGTCCCCGCTCGCGAGCAGCCGCGCCTGCTCGTGCCAGCGGTCGCGCGCCATCCGGCCGGCGAACGGGCCGAGATCGGCGTCGAGCGCCGCGGCTTGATCGGGTGACAGCGCCGCCAGGTCGGCGATCGACGCGACCCCGCGCTCGGCCAGCATTGCGGCGGCCTTCGGGCCCAGCCCCTTCAGCGTCGTGAGCGGCGGTTCCGCGGTGAGCGGCGGCGTGGCGGGCAGGGTGTCGGCAAGCGGCGGCGGTGCTGGCGCGATCGCGGG
The DNA here is from genome assembly GCA_913775315.1 of uncultured Sphingomonas sp. GTDB lineage: Bacteria > Pseudomonadota > Alphaproteobacteria > Sphingomonadales > Sphingomonadaceae > Sphingomonas. Next base: position 42,139 of record CAJYIX010000043.1, read on the forward strand.
CGTGTCGGTGACGTGCGGCGTCGCCGCCGGCTCGACGGGCGCGGGGGGCGTTTCCGCCTGCGCTTCGGCAACGGGGGCGGCGGGCGCGGGTGCGGCAGGCGCTTCCGCCCCCGTTTCGGCAACCGGCGCGGCGGCGCCCACCTCGACCGTCTCGCTGCGTTCGGCCAGCTCGCGCTCGCCCGCGCGGCGCTGGCGGCGGCGCTTCTGGCCCCAGACGATCATCGCGATCGTCAGCACGATCGCGATCGCGATCACGACGAGGTGCGTGACGGTGATCGGCATCATCATTTCCGCCGCCCCGCCGGGCGAGGTCGCGGTGATCGTATCGGCGGAGGTGGAGCTGGCCATGGCGATCCTTCAGAGAAACCGTCGAAAGCGGGACGAATCAGGCGCGCTCGCGTTCCACCTCGCGCCAGCCGATGTCGCGGCGGCAGAAGCCCGTGGGGAAGTCGAGCGCATCGACCCCGCGATAGGCAGCAGCCTGGGCGCTCGCAACATCGGGTCCGCTGGCGGTCACGGCGAGCACGCGGCCCCCCGCGGCGACCAGCGTGTCGCCGGCCAGCTTCGTGCCCGCCTGGAACACCGTCGCGCCCGCCGCTTCCGCGGCGTCGATGCCGCCGATCGCGGCGCCCGTCTCTGGCGTGCCGGGATAGCCGCGCGCGGCCATGACGACGGTCAGCGCGGGCGCATCGGCAAAGGCGGGCACGGGGGCGTCGGCCAAGCGCCCCTCGGCCACCGCGAGCAACAGCGCGAGCAGGTTGCCCTCGAACCGCGCCATGAGGACCTGGCATTCGGGGTCGCCGAACCGCGCATTGTATTCGATCAGCTTCGGCCCGGTGTTCGTCAGCATCAGACCGGCATAAAGGACGCCGGAATAGGGCGTGCCCTCGGCCGCCAGCGCCTCCACCGTAGGGCGCACGATCTCGTCGATCGCGCGGCGTTCCAGTTCGGGGGTCAGTACGCGGGCGGGGGAATAGGCGCCCATGCCGCCGGTGTTCGGCCCGGTGTCGCCGTCGCCGACGCGCTTGTGGTCCTGGGCCGAGCCGAACGGGACCAGCGCGGTGCCGTCGCTCAGGACGAACAGGCTGGCTTCCTCGCCGGTCAGGAACTCCTCGATCACCGCTTCGCCGCCCGGTTCGGCGAACAGCGCGGCAAGCGTGGCGTCTGCCTCCTCCGGCGTCATCGCGATGGTGACACCCTTGCCCGCGGCGAGGCCGTCGGCCTTGATGACGACGGGCAGCCCGAACGGTGCGATCGCCGTGCGCGCCTGTTCGAGCGAGGTGACGTGGGCATAGCCCGCGGTGGGAATGTTCGCGCGGGTGCACAGCGCCTTGGTGAAGCCCTTCGACCCCTCGAGCTGCGCCGCCGCCTTCGACGGGCCGAACACCGCGATGCCGGCGGCGCGCAGGTCGTCGGCGAGGCCCGCGACCAACGGCGCCTCCGGCCCAACGACGACGAGCACAATGTCCTTTTTGCGGCAGAAATCGGTGATTGCGCTGTGATCGGCGACGTTCAGGGCGACGCATTCGGCGTGGTTCGCAATGCCCGGATTGCCCGGCGCGGCGAACAGCGTAGTAAGGCCCGGCGATTGCGCGAGCTTCCATGCGAGCGCATGTTCACGCCCTCCCGATCCGACCAGCAGGACGTTCATGCCCGATCCCTTTATGATGTCCGACGACGACAGGCCCGCGCTGTTAGCCGAGGGACGCCCCGGGGACAACGCCGCGCCGATGAGCGTGGGCGAGCTGTCGGGCCGGCTGAAGCGGATGGTCGAGGGCGAGTTCGGCCATGTTCGCCTCCGCGGCGAAATCTCGGGCTTCAAGCGGGCCACTTCGGGACACGTGTACCTTGCGCTCAAGGACGAGGCGGCGGTGATCGACGCGGTGATGTGGCGCGGCTCGGCGGGTGCGCTCGCCTTTTCCCCCGCGGACGGGATCGAGGTGATCGCGACGGGCAAGCTCACCACCTATCCCGGCCGATCCAAGTATCAGATCGTCATCGAGCGGATGGAGCTGGCGGGCGAGGGGGCGCTGATGGCGCTGCTCGAACGCAACAAGGCGCGGTTCGAGGCGGAGGGGCTTTTCCAGAAATCCAAGGCACGCCGGCCGCTCCCCTTCATGCCGCGGGTGATCGGCGTCGTCACCAGCCCTACCGGCGCGGTGATCCGCGACATTCTGCACCGGCTGGAGGACCGCTGTCCCTGTCACGTCGTCGTCTGGCCGGTGAAGGTGCAGGGCGATGGTGCGGCGAACGAAGTGGCGGCGGCGGTCAGGGGCTTCGATGCGATCGCGCCGGGCGGGCCGGTGCCGCGCCCCGACCTCGTCATCGTCGCGCGCGGCGGCGGCTCGATAGAGGACCTGTGGGCGTTCAACGAAGAAGCCGTTGTGCGAGCAGTGGCCGGCTGCTCAATCCCCATTGTCTCGGCCGTGGGGCACGAGACCGACACGACGCTCTGCGACTTCGCCGCCGACCTGCGCGCGCCGACGCCCACCGCGGCGGCGGAGATCGCGGTGCCGGTGCGCGCCGACCTGGCCGAGCAGGTGGCGATGCTGCGCCTGCGTACGCAGCGGTGCGTGCGGCGCTATCACGAGCGGGCGGGCGAGCGGCTCGCGGCGCTGGCGCGGGTGATGCCGAAGCGCGACGCGCTGCTCGGGCCGCAGCGCCAGCGGGCGGACGATGCCGGCGCACGACTGGTGCGCGGGCTGGAGCGGCGGCTGACCGCAGGGCGCGGGCAGCTTGATCGCGCGGGCGCGGTGCTCCGCCCGGCGCTGCTCGACCGGCGGCTGGAGCGGGCGGGGGCGGCGCTTGCGTCGGCGGGCCGCGCACTGGCGGCGAACGATCCCGAAAAGCCGCTGGAGCGTGGCTATGCTTATGTCGAGGGCCGGGTGAGCGGGCGCGTCGTCGCCGATACCGCCGCGGCGCGCGCCGCCGGGGCGCTTCGCCTCCATTTCAAGGATGGCATGGTCGATGCGCGGGTTGAGCGCGGGGGCGGGCGTGCCTACACTGACGGTTCACCCGAGCAGCCCGATCTTTTCTAAGCGCGGATACCCAGTTCCATGTTGATGTCGCACACCGCCCGTCCCGCCCGCCTGCATTTCATGGCGAACGGCTTTCGCGTCCTCTCGCCGGGCGATCATGTGCTGTGCGCGGTGACGGGGGAGCGCATCGCGCTCGATGCGCTCAAATACTGGAGTGTCGCGCGTCAGGAAGCCTATGCGAGTGCCGAGGTCGCCACGAAGGTGATGGCGGGGGCGTGATTGCCCGGCGGCAGGTGCTTGGGGCGGGCGCGGCGCTGGCAATCACCGGGGTAGCGCGAGCGCAGACAGAGGATGTCGTAATCACGAGCCACGACGGACCGCGCGGCTTCGGCCTGTCGGGCAAGTCGGTTCAGGGCGGGGTGATGATCGGGCGAGCGGGAAGCGATGCCGCGTTGAGCCTCGACGGGAACGTGGTTCGGGTTTCTGGTGATGGACGGTTCCTGATCGCTTTTGATCGCGACGCGCCGCCGCTGGCGGAGCTTGTGGCCCGCTTTCCCGACGGACGCAGATGGCGGGAGGCGATCCACGTTCAGCCCGGTGCGTGGCAGATCGAGCGGCTGCCGACATTGCCGCGGGTCAGCCAGCCGAGCGCCGAGTTCGCCCGCCGTCGCGCGCCCGAACTCGCCCGCATTGCCGCGGCGCGGGGGAGCGACAACGACAGCGGCGGCTGGTGCCAGCGGTTCGTCTGGCCGGCACAGGGCCGCATCTCCGGCCGTTTCGGGTCGCAGCGCGTCTATGCGGGCGAGCCGGGGGCCTATCATTCGGGCGTCGACGTCGCGCGCCCTACCGGTGCGCCGGTGGTGGCCCCTGCCGACGGCGTAGTGATCCTTGCCGCCGAAACGCCCTTCACGCTCGAGGGGCTGCTCCTGATGATCGATCACGGCATGGGGCTCAACAGCGCGTTCCTGCACCTGTCGCGGATCGACGTGAAGGAAGGGCAGGCGGTGCGTCAGGGGCAGCCGATCGGCGCGGTAGGTGCCACCGGGCGCGCGACCGGGCCGCACCTTCACTGGGGCATGAAGTGGCACGACGCGCGGATCGACCCGGCGCTGCTGGCTGGGCCGATGACCTGATTATAGCCCCTCCCTTACTAGGGAGGGGAGGATCACTCAAGCCCGCCGCGTCATCTGCGCTTCGGACAGCGCGATCGCTTTCTGCACCGCGGCCTCGATCGACAGGAAGCTGGTGTCCAGCGCCGCCGCGTCGGCCGCCTGGCGCAGCGGCGCTTCGCTCCGGCGGCTGTCGCGGTCGTCGCGGGCGCGAATGTCGGCGAGCACGCGGTCGTAGCTCACCTCGATCCCGTGGCGGCGCAGTTCCTCGTGCCGGCGGCGTGCCCGGATCGCGGGGGTGGCCTTCACGAACAGCTTTACGTCGGCGTCGGGGGCGATGACGGTGCCGATATCGCGCCCGTCGAGCACGGCGCCGCCGTCCTGCTGCGCGAACCGTCGCTGGCGCTGAAGCAGCGCCGCCCGCACCAAGGGATGCGCCGAGACGATCGAGGCGGTCTTGCCGACATGGTCGCTGCGCAGGTCCGGCTGAGCCAGCACGCTCTCGTTGAAATCGCACATCGCCACCACGTCGGCCTCGCGCGCCGGGTCCAACCCTTCGGCCAGCACGCGCGCGGCGACGGCGCGATAGAGAAGCCCGGTGTCGAGGTGCGGGAGGCCGAAATGCCTGGCGAGCGCCCGGGCGATCGTGCCCTTGCCCGAGGCAGCGGGGCCATCGACGGCGATAATCATGCGTTGAGCCATGTGGGTTGCGCGCCGAGCGTCTGCGCGGTCTCGATGAAGTCGGGATAGCTGGTGGCGATGGGGCTGGCGTCGTCGATCGCGACAGCACGCGCCGCGTGCATCCCCGCGACCGCCATTGCCATCGCGATTCGGTGGTCGAGCAGGCTGGCGACGCGATCGCCGCCGGTGCCCGCCAGCGGCTCGCCGTCGCGGCCCTCGATCGACAGGCCGTCCTCATGTTCCTCGACCGCCACGCCCGCAAGGCCGAGCGCCGCGGCCATCGCGGCGATGCGGTCCGATTCCTTGACGCGAAGCTCGTGCGCGCCGCGCGCGACGGTGCGGCCCTTGGCAAAGGCGGCGGCGACGAACAGGACCGGATATTCGTCGATCATGCTGGGGGCGAGCTCGGGCGGCACCTCGATCGCCGACAGGGGGGCGTGGCGGATGCGCAGGTCGGCGACATCCTCGCCGCCCACGTCGCGCGGGTTCAGCCGCTCGATCGACGCGCCCATCATCGTCAGCGCTTCGATCAGGCCGGTGCGCGTCGGGTTCATCAGGACATTGCGGATCGTAACGTTCGACCCCGGCACGATCGAGGCGGCGACCATCCAGAAACCCGCCGACGACGGATCGCCCGGCACGTCGATATCGCGCGCGCGCAGTTCCGCCTCACCACGGATCGACACGACCTCGCCCTCCACGGTCAGCTCGGCGCCGAAGCCGCGCAGCATCCGCTCGCTATGGTCGCGCGTCGGCACGGTTTCGATGACGCGGGTGATGCCCGGCGTGTTGAGGCCGGCGAGCAGCACCGCCGACTTTACCTGCGCTGAGGCGACGGGCAGCCGGTATTCGATCGGCACCGCGGGGCACAGCCCGCGCATGGTGAGCGGCAGGCGGTCGCCGGGGCTGGCGGTGAAGTCAGCGCCCATCCGCGACAAGGGCTCGATCACACGGCCCATCGGCCGCTTCGACAGGCTGGCGTCGCCGGTGAAGGTCGCGGTGATCGGATGGCTGGCGACCAGACCCATCAGGAGGCGCGTCGAGGTGCCCGAATTGCCCATTTCGAGCGCGGTCTGCGGCTGGAGGAGTCCGCCGACGCCGACGCCCGACACGCGCCATTCGCCGTCGTCGCGCCGCTCGATGCTCGCGCCCATCGCCCGCATCGCGGCGGCGGTGGCGAGCACGTCCTCACCCTCGAGCAACCCGCGGATACGGCTCTCCCCGATGGCAAGGCCCGCGAACATCAGCGAGCGGTGGCTGATCGACTTGTCGCCCGGCACCGTCACCTCGCCCTCGAGGGGGCCGGTAGCGGCGATCGACAGCGGGCGGGGCGTGGCAGGGGGGTGCATGGGCGCGGGCTTTTGACAGGGGGCTTGCACTATGGCAAGGCGCGCGCCACTTCGCGGACCCTTCTCAAGGCCCGAAATCATCCCATCCGAAAGGCGATACGCGGCATGGTCAAGCCGGAATGGGGCACGAAGCGTTCGTGCCCGAAATGCGGAACCCGCTTCTACGATTTGCAGAAGGACGATCCCGTCACCTGCATCAATTGCGGCTATGCGTGGGAGCCCGAGCCCATCCTGAAGTCCAAGCAGCCGCTGCCGTTCGAGGCGGTGAAGACCGACAAGGACAAGGACAAGGAAGCCGATTCGGATCTGGGTGACGATCTGGACATCGACACCGAGGACGACGACACGCCCGCCGACGACGATGTCGACCTGGGCGGCGACGACGACCTGGGCGTCGAGGCGCCGAGCGACGACGACGAGAATTGATCGATCCGGTGCCGGGCGGCTGCGGCCGTCCGGCACCCATTCGGCGGCGCTCCGAAAAACGCGCTTGCCAACTCAGAAAAGCGCCCCTAATGGGCGCCTTCCCGGAACGATGGGGCCGTAGCTCAGCTGGGAGAGCGTCGCAATGGCATTGCGAAGGTCAGGGGTTCGATCCCCCTCGGCTCCACCATTCCAGGCCCGATGCGGCTGGCATGACGAAGTTTCGGTTGCAGCACATCCCCGTCCGCTTTTGCCTCGATCCGTGGGCCGGGCATGGGCACGTCCCCTCGCTTCGAGCACAATCCGCCGCTTGCGGACGAGCGTGCCGCGCGCCTAGGGTTCGGCAAGGAGAATTGCCGATGCCCGCGCCGAAATCCGCCAAGAAGACCGGCACCGTCGAAATCCGTCTGACCGACGAGATGAAGGCCGCGTTCACCGAACGGTGCCGGCGCGAGGATGTGACCGTGAGCGAGGCGCTTCGCCGGCTGATGGAACGTCAGTTGAACGGCGCGACCGATCGCGTCCGGCGCGGGCGAGCGCGGCTGATCGCGGCCGGCCTGCTCGGCGTCGTCATCGGTGCCGGTGCTGCCGCCCCCTCCTTCGCGCAATCAGCGGCGACGAACCGCCCGAGTTTCGAGCAGCTCGATCGCGATCATGACGGCGTGCTGACTCCCGCCGAATTCGCCCGATAGGCTTGTCCGGACACGAAAACGGGCGCGTCCGGGCACGGTAACGCTGGATCGCCGCAAGCGCAGCGGCTGGATGCGGCGAATGACAAACCCGCCCCCATCCACCCGCCGCCGCTGGCTCGTCGAGCTCCGCGGCCTTGCCCTCCTCGCGCTCGGCGTATTTGCGCTGCACAGCCTGGTCGCAAGACCCTTCCACATCCTGTCCATGTCGATGATGCCGACGCTGCAGGTCGGCGACCGGCTGATCGTCAGCCGATGGCCCTATGGCTGGTCCTACGCCTCCGCGGCATTGCATCTGCTGCCGCCGCTTCCTGGACGCCTGTTCGGCCGCATGCCTGCGCGCGGCGACGTGGTGATCCTCATCCCGTCGGGCGCCGGCCGGGGCGGGGAGGACTGGATCAAGCGCGTCGTCGGCCTGCCGGGCGACACGGTTCAGATGATCGCGGGACGGTTGTGGCTCAACGGGCGGCCGGTGCGTTCAGAGCGAGTCCGCGGACGCGGGTGCCCCGCCGAGCAGCGAGAGCCATGCGCCGCGTCGATCGTGCGCGAGACGCTGCCCGGCGGTGTGGGCTACGACACGCTCGATCGCGGGCCCTCCTTCACCGACGATACCCCGCCGGTGCGCGTGCCCACGGGCAATGTCTTCGTCCTGGGCGACAATCGCGACGTCAGCGCGGACAGCCGCGTGCCGCTGGCGTTCGGCGGGCTTGGCGGGCCGGTTCCGGTCGAGGCGATCGGCGGGCGGGCGGAGGTCGTCACCTTCTCGCTCGGCGGGTCGGCCGGGTGGAACCCGCTAACCTGGTGGGGCGCGCTGCGGCCTGAGCGCGCGTGGCGCTCGCTGCGTCCGGCCAGGTACTCGGAGTGAGCCGCGCGAGGGGGCATTGGTTCAGAGCGCCAACCCAGCAGCCGGCATGGCGCGCAGTCGCTCGATATCCCGGGCCGGCGGCGCGCCGAACAGCCGGCGATACTCCCGGCTGAATTGGGACGGGCTTTCATAGCCGACGGCGAAGCCCGCGCTGCCGGCGCCCGCATCACCCGCCAGCATCAGCCGCCGTGCTTCCTGAAGGCGCAATTGCTTTTGATAGGCGAGCGGGGTCATTCCGGTGATCGCCTTGAAATGCGCGTGGAGCGACGACGGGCTCATGCCCGCCGCCGCCGCGATCTCCCCGATGCGGATGGGCGCATCGAAGCGGTGCCGGATCGCGCCGATCGCGCGGCTGATCTGGTTGAGGCGGCTGTCCGCGGTGGCGATCTGGCGCAGGACGGAGCCATGCGGTCCGGTCAGCAGCCGGTACTGGATCTCCCTTTCGATCAGCGGCGCCAGCGCGGCGATCGTGTCGGGCCGGTTGAGCAGGGCCACCAGCCGACAGGCGGCGTCGATCAGGTCGTGCTCGACCGGATAGACGCCCAGCACCGGCCGTTCGGCCGGCGGTGCCGGGCGCCCCGCCGGCAGCATCAGGTCGGCGATCACCGCGGGATCGAGATCGATCTTGCAGCACAGATAGGGCCGCTCGGCGCTGGCATCAATCACATGGCCGACCAGCGGCAGGTCGACCGAGACGATCAGGTAATGCGCCGCATCGTAGATCACGCTTCGCTCGCCCAGCGAGACGCGCTTCGATCCCTGCGCGATCAGGCAGAGCGACGCTTCGTAGACGGCGGGCGTGGGGGTGCTCGGCCGGTCCGCGCGGATCAGGCTGAGCCGGGGAATCGCCGTCGCCGCGATCCCGGGGTTGTCGACATGGCGGTCGATGGCGGCGGCAAGGTCGGCGATCCGGTCCATGGCCGTTCCTATCCCCGGCCTTGCCGCCCGCGGCAAGCGAGGCGATGCCGGTTTTGGAGGATCGTGCAAGACTGTCGGACGATCGCGCTAACGCCTGGGCCGCCCGGAACGCCATCTGCCCTCCGTCACCCAAGCGATGGAGCATATGATGACGGAAGGTATCGACAAGGTCGTCCTGATTACCGGGGCATCGAGCGGGATCGGCGAGGCGGCGGCGCGCGAGCTGGCCGCCGCCGGCGCGCAGCTCTTCATCGGCGCGCGCCGCGGCGACCGCCTGCGGGCGCTTGCCACCGAACTCGGCAACGCGGTCGACTGGCGCGAAGTCGACGTGACCGACGGCGCCGATTTCGAGCGGTTCGTCGAAGCGGCGGCGGTGCGGTTCGGCCGCATCGACGTGCTTGTCAACAATGCCGGCGTTATGCCGCTCTCCCCGCTCGCCGCGCGCAAGCAGGACGAATGGAAGCGGATGATCGACGTCAACATCGGCGGCGTCCTCAATGGGATCGCCGCGGTGCTGCCGCGGTTCCTCGCGCAGAAGCGGGGGCATGTCGTCAACGTCGCGTCGGTCGCGGCGCACATGGTGATGCCGACCGCCGCGGTCTATTGCGCGACCAAGCACGCCGTCCGGGTCATTACCGAGGGGCTGCGACAGGAGCAGGACGATATCCGTACGACGCTGATCTCGCCCGGCGTGGTCGCGACCGAACTTGGGCACGACATCACCGATCCGGACGTCGCCGCGGCGCTGACGGGTTGGCGCCGGAAGTCGCTGACCCCCGACGCTATCGCGCGGGCCATCCGCTATGCGATCGAGCAACCCGAGGGCGTCGACATCAACGAGGTGATCGTCCGTCCGGTCGCCGCCGACATGTAACCGAAGTCTGTGTCGGGCAGGGGGCGTCCGCTGCCTGCCCGACCGATGCCGCCGGATCGCGAAGCGCGCTTCAGAGACGCTCGCCCGAGCGGACGTGCGCGGTCATGCCGCCCACCAGCGCGTCGAACACCACCCGCATCCGCCGGGTCGGGCGCAGATCCTCGTGCATCGCGATCCAGACGGGCAGGTGGGCGTGGAACGCGTCGGGCAGGACCGGGGCCAGCGCCGGGTCGCGGCAGGCGATCGGGTCCTGCACGACGCCGATACCGCACCCGGCGCGCACCATCGCGACCTGTGCCAGCTGGTTGTCGGTGCGCAGCGCAAAGGCGGGCAGGTCCGGCCACACCGCCTCGAGCGAACGGCGCGATGCGGCGTCGCGGTCGAAGCCGATGATCGCGTGCCGCGCCAGGTCCGCCGCCGTGTCGATCGGCGCGGCGCGGGCCAGATAGTCGCGGTGCGCATAGAAGCGCAGCCGGATTCGCCCGATCGATTTGACGAGCAGGGCTTGTTGCCGCGGCTCCGTCATGCGGATCGCGACATCGGCGTCGCGGCGCAGCAGGTCGGACGACGCGTTGGTGAGCAGCAGCTCGAATTGCAGGCCGGGATGCGCGGCGGTGAGCGGGGCGAGGATACGCGGCAGGACCTCCGCCCCGATCACCTCACTGGCGCTGATCCGGACCACCCCCGACACCGCATTCGCCGGGGCCGAGGCGGTGCGGACCAGCGCCGCCGCTGCTGCCGCCATCGCCTCGGCCTGCGACGCCAGCGCCAGTGCCGCCTCGGTCGGCATCAGCCCACGGGCGGAGCGGGTGAACAACGCGTCGGTCGACAGGCACGCTTCGAGTTCGGCGATGTGCCGCCCGGCGGTCGGCTGGGTGATGCCGAGCGCGCGGGCGGCGGCGGACAGGCTCCCCGCGCGCATTACGGCGTCGAAAGTGCGCCACAATTCCCATCCCGGGTCGCGATCCATGCGATTTCGTATAGCCGGCGTACGGAATACCGCAATTTCAGTTTATGAAGATCGGGCTCAGTTCGGCGTCTCGACAAGGAGACGGTGATGATCGAGACGAACAATAGCGCGCTGGTGATTGGCGCGACGGGTGGCATCGGCGGGGAAATCGCCCGCGTGCTGAAGGCGAGGGGCTGGGCGGTTCGCGCGCTGCATCGCGACGCCGACCGCGTTCGGGCGCGCGAGCCCGCCTTCGACTGGGTACAGGGCGATGCGATGGACGCGGCTTCGGTTTGCCAGGCGGCGGAGGGCGTGTCGGTGATCGTCCATGCGGCCAACCCGCCCGGCTATCGGAACTGGGCCGGGCTGGTCCTTCCGATGCTGGACAGCACGATCGCCGCGGCCTTGGCAAACCGCGCGCGGGTGCTGCTGCCCGGCACGGTCTACAACTACGGTCCCGACGCGGGCGATGCGGTGGACGAGGACGCGCCGCAGAACCCGGTGACGCGCAAGGGGGCGATCCGCGTCGAGATGGAGCGCCGCCTGGAAAGGGCCGCCAGCACGGGCGCGACGGCGCTGATCGTCCGCGCGGGTGATTTCTTTGGGCCGAGCAGTGGCAACAACTGGCTGACGCAGGGGATGGTGCCGATGGCCGGGCCGCTCAAGCGCGTGTTCGATCCGGCGCGTAGCGGCACGGGTCACGCCTGGGCCTATCTGCCCGACCTCGCCGAGACGATGGTTCGCCTGCTCGAACGCCGCAATGAGCTGGCGGCGTTCGATCGCTTCCACTTCGGCGGCACCTGGGTGGACGACAACCGCGCGTTCGCTGATGCGATCCGCAAGGCCGCCGGGCGGCCGAACGCGCCGATTCGCGCCTTCCCATGGGCGGTGGTCGACGCGCTCGCGCCGTTCCACGAAACCGCGCGCGAGATGCGCGAGATGATCTACCTTTGGCAGCGGCCGCTGCGACTGGTGGACGCGAAGCTCCGCCGCTTTCTGGGACAGGTGCCCGCGACGCCACTGGATATGGCGCTGCGGACGACGCTGGAGGCGCAGGGGCGTTGCTGAGCCCCCGCGTCCAACCCTAGGCGGTCTCGCTCGCACCCGATCCAAGCACGGCGTCCCCGCGCCGCTCGGGGCGGATGTAGATCGAAGAGAGCTGCGGCAGCGCGGCGCGCAGCTCGGCCTCGATCGCCTCGATCAGCGGTTCGGCGTCGCCCATCGTCAGCTCGTCGTCGAAGTCGGCGCTGATCGCGACGAACACCGTGTCCGGCCCGGTGTGGATCGTGCGGATGTGGTTGATCGCGACGATCTCGCGCCGCCGGTCGAGGAGCTGGCGGACGCGTTCGATAACGGCCGGGTCGGCGCGCTCGCCGATCAGCAGCCCCTTGGATTCGCGCGCCAGCACGACCGCGACCGCGGCAAGGATCAGGCCGATGACGATCGAGGCATAGCCGTCGATCCGCGGGTCGCCGACCGCATGGCTGATCCAGACGCCGAACGCCGCGACGACGAGGCCGATGAGCGCGGCCGAATCCTCAAACAATACGATGAAGCCCGGCGGATCCTTCGATTCGCGGATCGCTTCCCACCAGCCGGCGTCGCCGCGCGCCTCGTTGAATTCGCGCAGCGCAATCCAGCACGACCCGCCCTCCAGCGCGAAGGCGATGCCGAGGACGATATAGTTGACGAGCGGATCGGTCAGCGGCTCCGGCTCGATAATGTGAAGATAGCCCTCGTAGATCGAGACGCCGGCACCCACCGCGAAGATCAGGATCGCGACGACGAACGACCAGAAGTAAAGCTCGCGCCCATAGCCGAACGGGTGGGCGGCGTCGGCGGGACGCTTCGCGCGCTTCTGGCCATAGAGGAGCAGCACCTGATTGCCGCTGTCGACGACCGAGTGCACGCCCTCGGTCAGCATCGACGACGATCCGGTGATGCCCGCCGCCACGAACTTGGCGACGGCGATGCCGAGGTTGGCCGCGAGCGCGCCGAACAGGACGATGTTCTCGCGCCACCCGGACTTTGTTTCCGATTGTTTCTCTGCCGTCATGGATGCGGGACGCGCCGAGCGGGCCGCGGTTCCGTCAGGTCGTGAACAGGGTGCGATCCGCCGCCACCCGCTCGGCGATCCAGTGCTTGAATGCCTCGATCCGGCCGAGCCGCTGGTTGTCGCGGTGCGTGACCAGCCAGAAGCTGCGCCGGATCGCCACGTCGGCGACGATGCGGCGAAGCTGTGGGTCTGCATCGCCGATGAAGCGCGGCAGGATGCCGATGCCGGCCCCGGCGCGGATCATCTGTGCCTGTGCGTTGATACTGGTGCTGCGGATGCGCGCGGTCAGGTCCTCGCCCAGCCCGTCGAGATAGCGAAGCTCGGGCGCGTAGAGGAGGTCGGGGACATAGCCGACGAGCGTGCGCACGCCGACGGCGGCGAGGTCGCGTGGCTCCCCCTCTGCGGTGAGGTAATCGGCGGAGGCGTAGAAGCCGAGCGTGTAGTCGGTCAGGCGCGAAGCGACGACCTGCCCCGCGCGGGGGCGGGCGAGGAGGATCGCGATGTCGGTCTCGCGCTTCGACGGGCTAAGGAAGCCGCTGTTGGCGGCAAGGTCGATCGTCAGCCCCGGATGCCGCGCGGCGAAGTCGGCGATGCGCGGCGAGAGATAGCCGGTGCCGAACCCCTCCGACACGCTGATACGCAGCGTGCCCGACAAGCCGCTCGTCCCACCGGGCTCGCCGATGGCGTCGGCGGCGGCCTGCATCGCCTCGACCTGTGCAAGCAGGCGCTCGCCGGCTTGCGTCAGCGATTGCCCGTCGCGGGTCTGCTCGAACAGCCGCTGGCCGAGATCGCTCTCCAGCTTGCGCAGGCGCCGGCCGATCGTCGTCGCGTCGAACCCGAGCGCGCGGGCAGCGCGCGCGATCTGGCCGCCGCGGGCGATAGCGAGGAAGATACGAAGGTCGTTCCAGTCGGGCGGCTGCATGATTGCAGGTGACACAAGCAAAGTCGCGCGTTGCCTGCAATGGCGTCAGGTGCGATTGAGGGTGCCACAGGAGAGAATGTCATGCGGATCATCGACCATTTCATCGCCGGTGCCGGCACCTCGAGCAGCGCGGGCCGTACGGGCGAGGTCTTCGATCCCAACAGCGGCCAGGTTCAGGCGCATGTGAACCTTGGCAGCACGGTCGAGCTGGAAGCCGCCGTCGCCGCCGCTCGCGCCGCCCAACCCGGCTGGGCCGCCACCAACCCGCAGCGCCGCGCGCGCGTCATGTTCCGCTTCAAGGAACTGGTCGAGGCGGACATGGACGCGCTCGCGCACATGCTCTCGTCCGAGCATGGCAAGGTGATCGCCGATGCCAAGGGCGATATCCAGCGCGGGCTCGAGGTCGTCGAGTTCGCCTGCGGCATCCCGCACGCACTGAAGGGTGAATATACGCAAGGGGCGGGGCCGGGCATCGACGTCTATTCGATGCGCACGCCGCTCGGCATCGGCGCGGGCATCACGCCGTTCAACTTCCCCGCGATGATCCCGATGTGGATGTTCGGCGTTGCCATTGCCTGCGGCAACGCGTTCATCCTGAAGCCCAGCGAGCGCGATCCCTCGGTCCCCGTCCGCCTTGCCGAATTGATGCGCGAGGCCGGCGCGCCGGAGGGCATCCTTCAGGTCGTGCACGGCGACAAGGAAATGGTCGACGCGATCCTCGATCATCCGGCGATCGCGGCGGTGAGCTTCGTCGGATCGTCGGACATCGCCCACTATGTCTATCGCCGCGGCGTCGAGGCGGGGAAGCGCGTGCAGGCGATGGGCGGGGCGAAGAACCACGGCATCGTCATGCCCGACGCCGACCTCGACCAGGTGGTCAATGACCTGTCCGGCGCCGCCTTCGGCTCGGCGGGCGAGCGGTGCATGGCGCTGCCCGTCGTCGTGCCGGTCGGCGACAAGACCGCCGACGCGCTCCGCGAAAAGCTGATCCCTGCGATCGAGGCGCTGCGCGTCGGCGTCTCGACCGATGCGGAGGCGCATTACGGCCCGGTGGTGAATGCCGCGCACAAGCAGCGCGTGGAAAACTGGATTCAGACTGGCATGGACGAGGGCGCGGAACTGGTCGTCGACGGCCGCGGCTTCAAGCTTCAGGGGCACGAAGAGGGCTTCTTCATCGGCCCGACGCTGTTCGATCGCGTCACGACGAAGATGGAATCGTACAAGGAAGAGATTTTCGGCCCCGTGCTCCAGATCGTCCGCGCGCCCGATTTCGAGACCGCGGTGCGGCTCCCGAGCGAGCATCAGTATGGCAACGGCGTCGCGATCTTCACGCGCAACGGCCATGCCGCGCGTGAGTTCGCCGCGCGGGTCGAGGTCGGCATGGTCGGCATCAACGTGCCGATCCCCGTACCCGTCGCGTATCACAGCTTCGGCGGGTGGAAGCGGTCGGCGTTTGGCGACGTGAACCAGCACGGCATGGAGGGTGTTCGCTTCTGGACGAAGGTGAAGACGATCACGCAGCGCTGGCCCGACGGCTCGCCGGACGGTAGCAACGCCTTCGTCATTCCGACGATGGGGTAAGGCCATGCGCTCGCTTCTGTTTCTCTTGGCGCTGCTGGTGGCAGTGCCGGCGCAGGCGCAGAAGCGGATCGCGCTGACCTTCGACGACGTGCCGCGCACGCCGGGGGCCTGGTACACCCCCGACGAGCGGACGCGGCTGATCATCGCCGCGCTGCGCAAGGGCGGCGTCCGCGGCGCGGCGTTTTTCGTCAATCCGGGCTCACTGGAAAAGCCGCAGGGGGAGGGCGGCGAGCAGCGGATCGCCGCGTACGTCCGCGCGGGCCACGTCATCGCCAATCACGGCTGGTCGCATCTGTCGCTGAGCGCGACGCCAGTCGAGGCCTATATCGCCGACATCGACCGGGCGGATGGCTGGCTGAACAAGCGCAAGGGCTTCCGCCCCTGGTATCGCTTTCCATATCTGGACGAGGGGCGCGCGGACAAGACGAAGCGCGACCTCGTCCGCGCGGCGCTGGCGCAGCGCGGGCTTGCCAACGGTTATGCGACCGCCGACGGGGTGGACTGGCATCTCGAGAACCGGACGATCGAGGCGGTGCGGGCGGGCAAGCCGATCGACATGGCGGGCTTGCGTGCGCTCTATGTCGAGACGCAGGCCGACGCTGCGGACTATTACGACGCGTTGGCGGTCAAGGCGTCGGGCCGGTCGCCGGTGCAGGTCATGCTGATGCACGAGACCGATCTGGCTGCGCGCTTCCTGCCCGACCTGATCGCTGAGCTGAAACGCCGCGGCTGGCGCTTCGTCAGCGCCGACGCGGCATTCGCCGACCCGATCGCGAAGGAAGCCGCGACGATCGACGTGCCGAGCGCGCAGGGGACGCTGGTCGAGGCGGTCGCATGGGCGCGCGGCCTGCCGGCGCCGCGCTGGTATCGCGGGAACGACACCAAGCTGCTCGACAGCTGGTACGATGCGCGCGTGCTGAAGATGGCGGCGGCGCCATGAAGCGGTCGGCGCTCGCTCTGGCGCTACTGCTCGCCGCCTGCGGTTCGGCGGGGGAAGACAGCGAGAGCAACCTGTCGGTCGCGGTGCCCGGGGCGTCGCCGACGAGCGAGCCGGTGCCCGAAGCCACCGAGACGCCCGCGACCGAGCGCAGCCCCACCGAAACGCCCGTCGTGACGGGCGCGCTGACGGCGATCCCCGTCGAGTGGCAGGGCGTCTGGGCGGGCCGCGATGGCTGCGCCCGTTCGGCGACCATGCGGCTGCGCGTCGCGCCCGACCGGCTGATCTTCTACGAGGCGGAGGGCCTTGCCAGCGAGATCGAGCGCCGTGCCCCGCGCGAGATCGCGCTGAAACTCGCCATGTCGGGCGAGGGCGAGGCATGGGACCGCCGCGCCGTCCTGACGCTGTCGGAGGACGGCGAGCGCCTGACCCGGACCGAGGCGGGGATGGATGCTGTCACCTATACGCGGTGCGCGGCATGACGCCTGCCTTCTGGACGCGCCGGGTGCGGCTGTTGACGGCGATCGGGCTCGGCCTCGCGTGGTTCGTCTCGCTGGGGTTGCCGGCGGCGCACCTTGCTGACGGCGATGCGCCGGAAGGCTTCGCGATCCTGACGATCGGCTGGATCGCGGTGCTGATGCTTCAGCCCGCGTGGCTGGGCAATCTGCTGATCTGGCTGGTCCTGCCGATCGTGGCGAGCAGCGAGCGGCCGTGGAAGGTCACGCTGCGACTTTGCGGCGGCGCGCTGATCGTCTGTGCGTTCGGGGCGCTGCTCTGGCGCGACCTGCCTGACGACAGCGGATCGAACCTGATCGTCCGTTACGGCGCGGGCTATTATCTCTGGATGATCGCGGTTCTGGGTAGCGGCATCGCCGCGCTCATGACCGCTTCTGTGGAAATCGACACGATATGACCAACCAGTTCGACCTTACCGACGACCAGCGCGAGATCCAGGAGCTGGCGCGCCGCTTCACCGCCGATCGCATCACGCCCTTCGCGGGCGAGTGGGACGAGAAGCATCATTTCCCCCGTGACGTGGTGCAGGCGGCGGCCGAGCTCGGCTTCGGCGCGATCTATGTCAGCGAGGAATCGGGCGGCATCGGGCTCGGCCGGCTGGAAGCGGCGCTCATCATGGAGGCGATGGCCTATGGCTGTCCGTCGACCAGCGCGTTCATCTCGATCCACAACATGGCCGCGTGGATGCTCGATCGCTTCGGATCGGCGGAGATCAAGGACCGCTATCTCCCCCGCCTGGTCGGCGCGGAATGGCTGGCGAGCTATTGCCTGACCGAGCCGTCGTCGGGGTCGGACGCCGCGGCGCTCAAGACGCGCGCGGTCCGCGACGGCGATCATTATGTCGTCACCGGCACCAAGCAGTTCATCTCCGGCGGCGGCGAGAACGAGCTCTATCTCGTCATGTGCCGGACGGGCGAGGAGGGGCCGAAGGGCATCTCGTGCCTCGCGATCGAGCGCGACATGCCGGGCGTCAGCTTCGGCGCGAACGAGAAGAAGCTCGGCTGGCATTCGCAGCCGACGCGCGCGGTCATCCTCGAGGAAGTGCGCGTCCCGGTCACCAATCTGGTCGGGGCGGAGGGCGAGGGGTTCCGCATCGCGATGATGGGCCTCGACGGCGGGCGGCTCAATATCGGCGCGTGCTCGCTCGGCGGTGCGCAGCGCTGCCTGGACGAGGCAATCGCCTATACCAAGGATCGCAAGCAGTTCGGCCAGGCGGTTGCCGACTTCCAGAACACCCAGTTCATGCTCGCCGACATGGCGACCGAACTGGAGGCGGCACGCGCGCTCCTATACATGGCGGCGGCCAAGGTGACGGCGAACGCGCCCGACAAGACGCGGTTCGCCGCGATGGCGAAGCGGCTGGCGACCGATACCGGCAGCGCGGTGGTCGACCGGGCGCTCCAGCTCCATGGCGGCTACGGCTATCTTCAGGATTATCCGATCGAGCGCTTCTGGCGCGACCTGCGCGTCCATTCGATCCTCGAGGGGACGAACCAGGTCATGCGCATGATCGTCGGGCGCGACCTGTTGCAAGGGTGAGCGCGATGACCGATGACGTCCTGATCGAGCGCGAGGGCGCGCTCGGCCGCATCCGGCTCAATCGGCCCAAGGCGATCCACGCGCTGACCGCGGACATGTGCCGCGCGGTGCTCGACACGCTCGGCGAGTGGGCGGGCGATCCGTCGGTCGAGGCCGTCAGCATCGACCATGCGGACGGCCGGGGCTTCTGCGCGGGCGGCGACATTCGCCTGATCGCGGAATCGAGCAGCGGCGACGGTAGCGCGGCGCGCGACTTCTTCCGTATCGAATATGCGATGAACCACCGGCTGTTTACCTTTGCCAAGCCGATCGTCGCGTTCATGGACGGCATCACCATGGGCGGCGGCGTCGGCATCAGCCAGCCGGCGAAGTATCGCGTCGCGACCCAGAACACGAAGTTTGCGATGCCCGAAACTTCGATCGGTCTGTTCCCGGATGTGGGCGGCGGCTGGTATCTGTCGCGGCTGCCGGGCCGGATGGGGCAGTTCCTTGCACTCACCGGCCATCGCCTCGACGGCGCGGAGTGTGTCGCGCTGGGTCTAGCCACCCATTACCTGCCCAGCGAGGCGCTGGATGAAGCCAAGCGCCGCATCGCCGCCGATCCGCAGATGGTCGAGGCAGTGCTGGCCGACCTGTCGGTGCCTGCGCCGGAAGCGGCGATCCTGACGCAGCAGGGCGAGATCGACCGCCTCTTCGCCAGTGAACGGCTGGAAGACATCCTCGACGCGCTCGATGCCGACGAAACCGATTTCGCCCGCGAGCAGCGCAAGCTGCTCGCGACCAAGTCTCCGCAGGCGATGAAGGTCAGCCTCAAGCTGCTGCTCGACGGCCGCGCGATGCCGACGTTCGAGGACGAGATCCGGCAGGAATTCGCCGTCGCGTGCCACGTCGTCCAGCGCCCCGACATCGTCGAGGGCGTGCGCGCGGTGATCGTCGACAAGGATCACGCCCCCCGCTGGGACCCGGCGACGCCCGAAGCGGTCAGCGACCATCTGATCGACCGCATCTTCGCCCCCCTGCCTGCCGACGAGGAATGGAACCCCGCATGACCTACGAAACCATCACCGTAGAGCAGCGCGATCGCGTCACGCTCATCACGCTCGATCGGCCCAAGGCGCTGAACGCGCTCAATGCACAGGTGCTCGCCGACCTGCTCGCCGCGCTCGCCGCGTTCGATGCCGATGCGGGCCAGGGCTGCGCGGTCATCACCGGCAGCGAAAAGGCGTTCGCGGCGGGCGCGGACATCAAGGAAATGTCCGCGATGGGCTTTGCCGAGATGTACGGCAGCAACCACTTCTCCGGCTGGGAGGCGTTCGGACGGACGCGCAAGCCCGTCATCGCCGCGGTCGCGGGCTATGCTCTGGGCGGCGGATGCGAGCTTGCCATGATGTGCGATTTCATCCTTGCGGCGGACACGGCCAAGTTCGGCCAGCCGGAGATCAAGCTCGGCGTCACCCCCGGGATGGGCGGGTCGCAGCGGCTGGTCCATGCGGTGGGCAAGGCCAAGGCGATGGAAATGGTCCTGACCGGCCGGATGATCGACGCCGAGGAGGCGGAGCGCGCGGGCCTCGTCGCCCGGATCGTGCCCGCCGCCGACCTGGTCGAGGAAGCGGTGAAGACCGCCGCCGCGATCGCGTCGATGGCCCCGCTCGCCGTCCTCGCCAACAAGGAAATGGTGAACGCTGCGTTCGAGATGCCGCTGGCGCAGGGCGTGCAGTTCGAGCGCCGGCTGTTCAACGGCCTGTTCGGCACCGAGGATCAGAAGGAAGGCATGGCCGCCTTCACCGAGAAGCGGCCCGGCAATTGGAAGGGCCGATAATGGCACGGATCGCATTCATCGGGCTGGGGAACATGGGCGGCGGCATGGCCGCGAACCTCGCCAAGGCAGGGCACGACGTCCGCGCGTTCGACCTGTCGGCGGAGGCGCTCGATCGCGCCAAAGCGGCCGGCTGCCTGCCCGCCGACAGCGCGGCGGCGGCATGCGACGGGGCGGAGGTCGTGGTGACGATGCTGCCCGCGGGCACCCATGTCGAAAGCGTCTATGACGAGAGCGTACTGACGGCGGCGCCGCGCGCGGCGATCCTGATCGACTGTTCGACCATCCCCGTCGCCACCGCCCGCGCAATGGCCGATCGGGCGGCGGCGCAGGGCTTCACGATGGTCGACGCGCCCGTCTCCGGCGGGATCGCGGCGGCGATTGCGGGTACGCTCACCTTCATGGTCGGCGGTAGCGCCGAGGCGTTCGGGCGGGCCGAGCCGTTCCTCGACGTGATGGGCAAGGCGGTGATCCATGCCGGCGGCGCGGGCGCGGGCCAGGCGGCAAAGATCTGCAACAACATGCTGCTCGGCGCGACGATGGTCGCGACGTGCGAGAGCTTCGCGCTGGCCGAGAAGCTCGGCCTCGACCTCCAGACCTATTACGACATCGCCAGCCAGGCGTCGGGCCAGAGCTGGTCGATGACGAGCTATTGCCCGGTGCCGGGGGTAGGGCCGGAAACGCCCGCCGATCGCGATTATCAGGGTGGGTTCGCTGCGGCATTGATGCTCAAGGACCTGCGGCTGGCGATGGATGCGGCGGCGGGCACGTCCGCCGACACGCCGATGGGCGCGCGCGCGGCGGAGCTTTACCAGCGGTTCGTCGACGACGGGAATGCCGCAACCGATTTCTCGGGCATCATCCGGATGCTGAAGGGGTAGGCGCTACCGTCCTTGGGCCGGATGGCGGAACCGGGGCGGGTGGCGCTTCGCTTTCGTCATCATGGCTCAGGAACAGAACGCAGACGTGCGGCATCGCGCAGTACCCAGCGGGCGGCTTGTCCGGCTCGGCGGTTTCGGACGGCTCGC
This sequence comes from uncultured Sphingomonas sp., assembly GCA_913775315.1. Lineage (GTDB taxonomy): Bacteria > Pseudomonadota > Alphaproteobacteria > Sphingomonadales > Sphingomonadaceae > Sphingomonas. The sequence goes on from CAJYIX010000043.1 coordinate 63,369, forward strand.
GGGCGGCGTTGCCGGCGGTGTGCTGGCCGAGGGCGCGCGCCGGCTGGCAAGCGGCGAGCGGCCGAAGCTCGGCGACCTCGTGATGACGCCCGCCAATGCCGCGCGCGTCGCCGATCGCCTCTCGCATCTGCGCGGCGCGGCGATGAAGCTGGGGCAGATGATCTCGATGGATGCAGGCGACCTGCTCCCGCCCGAGCTCGCGACGATCCTGTCGCGGGTGCGCGATCAGGCGTACCGTATGCCGCCGGCGCAGCTCGACAAGGTGCTGCGCGCCGAATGGGGCGCGGACTGGCGCCGCCGCTTCCGCCATTTCGAGGCCGCGCCGATCGCCGCCGCCTCGATCGGGCAGGTCCACCGCGCGACGCTACCCGACGGACGGCAACTGGCGATCAAGGTGCAATATCCGGGCGTCGCCGATTCGATCGATGCCGATGTCGACAATGTCGCGACGCTGCTGCGCGTGTCGCAGCTGCTGCCCTCAAGCCTCGATCTCGCCCCGCTACTGGCGGCGGCGAAGCGCCAGCTTGCCGAGGAGGCCGATTATGTACGCGAAGGCGAGCAGATGCGCCTCTATGGCGAGCGGCTCGAAGTAGACGCGCGCTTCGTCGTGCCCAGCCTCGAGCCGGAGTTCACGACCTCGCGCGTCCTTGCCATGTCGTTCGTCGAGGGGCGGCCGATCGAGGTGCTGGAGACCGAGTCGCAAGAGACGCGCGACCGGGCGATGACCGCGCTCCTGACGCTCGTTCTGCGCGAGCTGTTCGAATTCGGGGCGATGCAGACCGACCCCAATTTCGCCAACTATCGCTGGCAGCCGGAGACGGGCGCGCTGGTCCTCCTCGACTTCGGCGCGGCGCGCGACATTCCCGCCGAAACGTCGGATGCCTATCGCCGGCTGATCGAGGCGGGGCTGGACCGCGACTTGGACCGCATCCGCGACGTCGCGGTGGAGACGGGGTTCCTTGGTGCCGAGGCGGTCACCGCGCACCGCGCGTCGGTAGATCGGATCATCGCGGCGATCGACGCCACGCTCAACCGCCCCGGCCCCTTCGACTTCGGCGACCGCGCGTTCGTGCCGGTGGTGCGCGAGGAGGGGCGGACGCTCGCCGCCGACCGGGCGACCTGGCACGTGCCCGATGCCGAGACGTTGTTCGTCCAGCGCAAGGTCAGCGGCACCGCGCTGCTCGCCGCGCGGATGAAGGCGCGGGTGGACGTGCGCGGACTCGCCGCCGCGGCGATCGGCGCTCAGGCGCCCGCGAAATAGGGGTGGGCGAGGACGCGTCGCGCGTTCTCCGCCCCGATCGCGGTATCGTTGACCAGGCGGCTGCCGGGCACGGTTCGATACTGCGCGACCACCGCGTCGACGCGCGCGAACCGTCCGCCCGCCGCGCCGACGCGGGTATAGAAGTCCCAGTCGTTGCAATTGTGAAAGCTGGGGTCGAACCCGTCGACCGCGAACACCGTCGTCCGCCGCACGATCGCCCAGCTCGGCCCGATCACGCCGCCGCTCGCCAGACCCGCGCGGATGCATCCGCCGTCCCAGTGGCATTCGGGGGCCTGCGGCGCGCCGTCGCCCTCGACCCGCTCGAAATAGCCAACGACGACATCGGCCTCCGCCGCCGCACCCAGCAGCGCGCGGGCCGCGCCCGGCAGCCAGCGGTCGTCGCTGTCGAGAAACGCGATCCAGTCGGACCCGGCGAGTGCCGCGCCGACGTTGCGTGCGTTCGACGCGCCGCCGTTGCGCGGCAGGATCGCGGCAGTTACCCGGCCCGGATATGCCGCGTCCAGCGCGCGGATGACGTGCGCGCTGTCGTCGCGCGAGCCGTCGTCGACGACGATCACGCGCGTGGGCGCGTGATCCTGCGCCAGCACGCTTTCCACCGCCTCGGCCACGCTGTGGGCGCGGTTGTAGCAGGGAATGACCACGTCATAGGCGGGCAGCCGGGGACCGGCCGCGAACATCTCGCTCATGCTTTGCATGACGCGCCTATGTCCGCACGGCCTGCGACCCGCAAGCCCGTCAGCGCCGGTCCAGCCGTACCTTTGCCCCCGCATAGAAATAGCGGCCGAGCGGCGAGATGGGCACGTTGGTCTCGAAGCCGATATCGGGCTTCTGGTCGGCGAGGTTGTTGACGCCGGCATAGAAGGAGAAATCGTCGCCCGCCGCGATCGACGCCTGGATGTCGTGCTGCCACAATTCCTTGAAGCGGAAGTACTGCGGCGCGACGAAGGTCGGGTTGTCGTCGGTCGCGAAACGCGAGAAGCGCCGCACGCCGTTCTGCCAGCGCAGGTTATAGGCCAACGTCAGCGCACCCGTCGTCCAGGTGGGCGAGAAGGTGACGGTATAGCGCGGCCGGAAGGGACGGTCGGTGTTATCCTCGACCTGTGCCCCCGGCGTCGCGACCTGCTCCAGCCGATGAAGATAGCCGCCGACCAGCCGCAGATCGAACCGGCCGAGCGATCCGGCATCGATCGCATAGGTCAGGTTCGCCTCCAGCCCCGCGGTGCGGAACGCGGCGACGTTTTCCGGCTGGACGACATAACCGTTGATGTATCCGGTCCCCGTCCGGCGGGAGATCGCGCGGCAGAACGGGTTGTCGGTCGTTGGCTGATCGACGCAGAGCTCTGCGATCGTCGTCGGCGACGCCTGGCTGATCGCGTCGCGCAGCCGGATGTCGTACCAGTCGAGCGCGAGTTGCAGGCGCGGCAAGAAGCTTGGGCGGAGTACCAGCCCCGCCGTCCAGGTCCGCGCGGTCTCTGGCCGCAGATTGGCATTGCCCTGCTGCGCGCCGGGGATGTTGAGGTTCGCATCGGGGTTGTTGGCGCTGGTGAAGGTCGCCGGATTGCCGCCCGCTGCACTGATGAGCGACTGGCAATTCGCGGCGCGATACTGCGTGCCCTGATCGCGGCTGCCGAGATAGCAGGGATCGCTGATGAAGTCGGCGAAACCCGTGCGGGGGCGGAAGATCTCGGCGATGTTGGGTGCACGGACCGACTGGCCGTAGGAGCCGCGGAAGGTGATGTCCTCCACCGGCGCATAGACCGCGTTGAACGAATAGGCGCGGGTGCCACCGATCGTCGAATAGTCCGAATACCGCCCCGCCGCTCCCACCGACAGGAGGTGGGCGAACGGCTGGTCCTTGAGCAAAGGCGCGTTGAGCTCGCCGAACACTTCCCACACGTCGAACGCGCCGCTCGACGGGGTCTGGACGACGGGCTCGTCATAGATGCCGTCGTCAACGGAGAAATAGGCGCCCGTCGCCAGCCCCGCATCGGGACGGAAGCGGCTCGATTCGCGGCGATATTCGGCGCCGGCCGCGAACTGCACCGGCCCGCCGGGCAGCGCGAAGAACTGGCCGAAATCGCCGGTCAGCGAGGCGTTGACCACATGCTGCTCGACCCGAGCATTGCTGATCGGATCGGTCAGGAAATAGTCGAACGAGGCCGGATCAGCGGTGTTGATGCCGAAGGTGTTGAGCGGCCGGCATCCGTCCGCCCGCGCCGCCGCCGAACGGCAGACGATGTTGCCCGACCCGTCGCGCACCGCATCGATCGCCGCGACGAAGTTCGCGACGTTGCGGTCGTTGAGCTTGGTCGCGCGAATGTCGGTACGGCCATAGGTGTAGTAGACGTCGTATTGCGCATGGTCGCTGATCCGCCCGGTGGCGTCGATCACCCCGCGCCACGTCCGGCGGCGATCGTCCTCGCCCCGGCGCGGCAGGTCGAAATTGTTGCGACTGATATAGACCGCGGTGTCCCCGTTGGCGCGCGCGGCGGCCAGGATCGAGGCGGGCAGGTACGGATTGTCGAAGCTGATCGTCGAGGGATAGGTGCCGCTATAGCTACCGAAGGTCCGCGCCTCCGACTGCACGAACTTGCCCTCCAGCGTCAGCTTGAACGCGTCCGACGCGTCGAAGCGGGTGAGCAGGTTGACCGCATGGCGGCGCGTGCGCGGCAGGATGTCCCCGATGTAACCCGCGACCGGTGAATCGTCGCCGCCCAGCGTGTAGCTGTCGTTCTGCAACTGACGGCCTGGCGTATAGATCACGCCGTCGCCGCGGAACACCTGGTTGCCGATATAGACGAGGCCGTAGGGCGAGCTTTGCGCATAGCGGATGTCGGCGACCGGCCCCTGCTGATAGCTGCCGGGTCGGGCCGGATCATAGCCATCCAGATTGACGAAATTGAACCGGTTGGCCGAGCGCAGGAACGAGCGGTCGTCGTTCGCCAGCGGATCCTCTGCATTATACTCGTAGCCCAGCGTCACATTGGCGCGGCCATCGGCGAAATTGCGGCCCGCGATGACCGAGGCGAAGCGATTGCCCGCATCCCCGCGCTCCGAAATCCCCGCCTGCACCCGCGCGGCGATCCCGTCGAAATCGCGGCGCAGCACGAAATTGACCACGCCCGACACGCCATCCGCGCCGTAGACGGCGGAGGCCGCGCCGGTCAGCACGTCGACCCGCTCGATCAGGTCGGTGGGGATCGCGTTGATATCGACCGCAGCCGTGTCGAACTGGCTGGCGACGTGGCGGCGGCCGTTGACCAGCACGAGCGTCCGGTTGGTGCCGAGCCCGCGCAGGTCGAGCAGGTTGAGGCCGGCCTGACCCAGGCTTGCCTCGGTCTGCGCGTTGCCTGCCGTCCGGCTGCTGTCGAGCGAATTGGTGAGTGCGGGCACGCGCTGGAGGAAGCTCGTCACGTTGGTATTGCCCGACCGCTCCAGTGCCTGTGCGTCCAGCGAGACGATCGGATTGGGCGCCGCGTAATCGGGGCGCTGGATGCGCGATCCGGTGACGACGATATCGTCGGCGGGAGCGGCCTCTTCCACCTCCGGGCCGGGCGGCGGGGGTGCCTCCTGCGCCAGGGCGGCAGGCGCCCACAGGAGCAGCGCTGCGCCGGCGAGAAGCCCGCCGCGCGATGAAGTGCCGAACGCCATCTGATCTTTCCCCCGTTGCGGCCGCTCCGCCTTGGGCGAATGCAATCGGATGGGAGAACGTGCCGGGTACGGGATGTTTCCGGTGCGTTTCCGTACACCGCTATGGCGCGTCGATGTGCGACCTGCCACCCTGTCCCGATGGACCGTCCCGGCAGCCTGCGTTGATCGCTCTCGACCGCCGGTCGATGCTTGCCGGTGCCGCCGCGCTGACGCTCACGGCATGCGCGCGGGCGCGGGACAGGGGGGCGCTGCGCTTCTGGGCGACGGGATATGAGGGCGATTATTCGCCGCACCTGATGGTCACCTTCACCGCTGCGACCGGGATCGAGGTCGAGACACAGTCGGTGCCGAGCACGGCGGCGCACGAGAAGTTCCTGACTGCGTTTGCCGGCGGCGTGCTGCCCGACGTATTCATGCTCCCCTCGGGCTGGGTGGGCGAGTTCGCGATGATCGGCGCGGTGGCGCCGGTGCCGTCGCCCGCGCTCGTTGCCGACACGCTACCCGCCGCGCGCGCGATCGCGCAGGTGGGTGGGCGCGACTATGCCGTGCCGTGGGCGATCGCGCCGCAGGTGCAATTCTATCGCCGCGACCTGTTGGCCGCGGCCGGCTACGACGCGCCGCCGACCGACTGGGCGGGCTGGCTTCGCATGGGCCGCATGCTGAAGCGGCGGCAGCCGGATGAGTTCGTGTTCCTCACGCTGCTCAACTGGCCCGACACGCTATTCTCGATGCTGTATCAGGCGGGGGCGGTGCTGTTGCGCGACCGCGATACGCGCAGCAATTTCCGCACGGTGGAAGCGCGCCAAGCGTTCGCCTTCTACAAGTCGCTGTTCGACGAGGGGCTGGCGCCCAAGGTCCTGTCGACCGAGGTACAGGACCCCTTCGCCGCGTTCGCACAGGGGCGGTTCGCGGTCTGGCCGAGCTGGCCGACGCTGCTGCTCGACCTGAAGCGCCGGGTGGCCGAACTGCCGCGCGAGCACTGGGGCGTCGCGCGGCTGGCGGGGCCGCGCGGGCCGGGTCCGGCGACGATGGTCGCCAACAGCCTGTGCGTCGCCTCGACCTGCGCGCGACCGGCCGAGGCATGGGCGCTGGTCCGCCACCTTTCCTCCGCGGCGAGCGAGCTTCGCTTCCAGGCGCTGATCGGCAACCTGCCCGCGCGGGCGAGTGCATGGGCGTCGCCGCAGATGGCCGACCCCGTCCTCGCCCCCTTTGCCGAGCAGATGCGCCAGCCCGCCATCGCCCCGCCGGTGGCCGAGTGGGAGCGCGTCCAGAACGAGGTGCAGCTCGTCGCCGAGCGGATGGTGCGCGGCGGCCTGTCGATCGACGATGCGCTCGCGGCGATCGACACGCGCATCGACCGCATCCTCGCCAAGCGCCGCGCGCTGGTCGAGGCGGGACGGATCGCATGAGCCGGCAGGAGCGCGCCGCCTGGATCTTCGCCGGCCCCGTCCTTGCCGCGATCGCGGCGATGCTGGTGCTGCCGGTCGCGCTCGCGCTGCTCTTGGGGCTGACCGATTACAGCATCTATGCGCTCGCCGACCTCAAGAACCTGCGCTTCGTCGGTCTCGCCAATTTCACCGAGCTTCTGTCCACGCCGCTGTTCTGGCGGGCGCTCGGCAATACCGCGCTGTTCGCGGCCTTGGGCGTGCCGATGGCGATCGGCGCGTCGCTGGCCGCCGCGCTGCTGCTCCACGACGCGACGGTGCGGTGGAAGCCGCTGTGGCGCGTGGCATTGTTCGCGCCCTATGTGACGAGCGTCGTCGCCACCGCGATCGTCTGGCGGTTCGTGCTCAACACGCGGTTCGGACTCCTCAATTCGGCGCTGGGGGCATTGGGGATCGGCCCGGTCGACTGGCTGGGCGATCCGCGCGCCTCGATCCCGGCGATCCTGTTGTTCGTGACCTGGAAGATCTTCGGCTACAACATGATCGTCTTCACCGCCGCCCTCTCGGCCGTCCCGGGCGAACTGATGGAGGCCGCGCGCCTCGACGGTGCGTCGCGCTGGGGGCGGTTTCAGCATGTCACGCTGCCCGCGATCGGGCCGACGCTCTTGCTCGCCGCCGTCATGAGCGTCGCGGGGTTTCTCCAGCTCTTCGCCGAACCCTATGTGATGACGATGGGCGGGCCGGCGCAGAGCACCGTCACCGTCCTCTATTTCATGTTCGACGAGGGGTTCCGCTGGTGGAACCTCGGCCAGGCGTCGGCGACCGCGCTGATCCTGTTCGTCCTGATCCTCGGCGTGACCGCGGTACAGGCGCGGATCGGGCGGCGGTACCAGTGGCTGTGAAGCGGCGGACCCTGCGCGCGATCGTCGCCAACGGTGCGGTGGCGGCGCTGACCGCGGTGACGCTGATCCCGCTCGTCTGGATGGTCACGGTATCGTTCATGCCGCGGGGCAGTTCGTCGCAGGTGCCGGTGCCGTTCTGGCCCGATCGCTGGAGCGTCGAGAATTATTACGAGCTGCTGGTCCGACGCCAGTTCGAGGGGGCGTGGTTCGACTATCGCATCCTGCCCGCGCTCCTCAACAGCATCGGCGTGGCGGCGATCGCCACCTTGCTCGGCCTCCTGCTGACCGTGCCCGCCGGCTATGCCTTTGCCAAGCTGCGGTTCCGCGGGCGCGAGCGGCTGCTCAAGCTGCTGATTGCGGCGCTGGTGGTGCCGGGGCAGGTGGCGATGCTGCCCTTGTTCCTGGTGTTTAAGGAACTGGGGCTGGTGAACAGCTATGCAGGCGTCATCCTGCCCGGCCTTGCCGGCGTGTTCGCGGTGCTGTTCGTCCGGCAAGCGGTGCTGGCGATCCCCGACGAGATGCTCGACGCCGCGCGGATCGACGGGGCGGGGGAGGGGCGGATCTTCGTCTCGATCGTCCTGCCGCTGATCGCGCCGATCACGGTGACGCTGGCGCTGTTCATCTTCCTCGGCAGCTGGAACGACTTTCTCTGGCCGCTCATCCTCCTGTCGGATCAGGAGCGCTACACGCTTCCCGTCGCGGTCGCGGCGATCATGCGCGAACACGCCGCGGATGGGGAGCTGATGATGGCGGCGTCGGTCGTCACGACGCTGCCGGTGCTGCTGATCTTCCTGCCGCTCCAGCGCTTCTACATCGGCGGGCTGCTGGGCGGCAGCGTCAAGGGCTAGCGCGGCAGCGCGTCGCCGGCCGCATCGAACACCTGCACCCGGTAGGGGGCGGTGCCGAAGCGCAGCACCTCGCCCAGCGTCACCGCGCGATCGCCGGGCAACTGCGCGACGAGCGAGGTGTCGAGGTGCGCGAAGGAGAGCGGGCCGAGCCGCTCGAACAATTCCACCGCGCCGACGAACGGCCCGTCGGGATCGGGCTCCAGATGCTCGGGCCGGATGCCGATCGTCACCGCGCTGCCCAGCGCGTCGGCTTGCGTGCGGGCGATGCTGCGAAGGCGGTGGCCGTCCGCCACCGTCACCTCGATGCCGGTGTCGTCGATGGCCGAGATCGTCGCGGGCAGCAGGTTGATCCCCGGTGCGCCGATCGCCCGCGCGACCGCAAGGTTGGCGGGGCGGGCATAGAGGTCGAGCGGGGCGCCCACCTGTTCCACCCGGCCGCCGCCCATCACGACGATGCGGTTGGCGAGCGTCATCGCCTCGAGCTGATCGTGGGTGACGTAGATCATCGTCGCGCCGAGCCGCCCGTGCAGCCGCGCGAATTCGTGCCGCATCCGCACGCGCAGCTCGGCATCGAGGTTCGACAAGGGTTCGTCGAGCAGCAGCACCTTGGGCTCGCGCACGATCGCGCGGGCGATCGACACGCGCTGGCGCTGCCCGCCCGATAAGGCGGCGGGGCGGCGGTCGAGCAGCGCGCCCAGCTCAAGCGTACCGGCGACGTCGGCGACGCGTGCAGCAATCTCGGCGCGGGGGCGGCGCTGGACCTTCAGGGGAAAGGCGATGTTCTCGGCGACCGACAGATGCGGGTAGAGCGCATAGGACTGGAAGACCATGGCGAGCCCCCGGTCGGCCGGCGCCGCGTCGGTCACGTCACACCCGTCGATCAGCACGCGCCCCGCGCTCGGCACTTCGAGGCCGGCGATCATCCGCAATAGCGTCGACTTGCCGCAGCCCGACGGGCCGACGATCACCGCGAACTCGCCATCGGCGATCGTGAGGTCGGTGGGCTCGAGTACCGTCACCGCGCCGAAGCGCTTGGTCAGGCCCTGGATTTCGACGGTCGCCACGTCAGGCGAGGATGCGGCTGGGTAAGGCAGTCATTGCCGCCACCGTGCGCGCGGCCGCTGCGGCTGGCAAGCATGGGAACAGCCCGCCCCGCGCGAACGCGAGACGGGCTGCCTTCCTCCCCAGGAACGGGATGCCGCGTCAGGCGGCGAACTGGTTCATCGTATTGTGGACGCCGCCGGCCTTCAGCGCGGCCTCTCCGGCGAAATATTCCTTATGGTCATCGCCGATGTCGCTGCCCGACATATTCTGGTGTTTGACGCAGGCGATCCCCTCGCGGATCTCCTTGCGCTGCACGCCCGCGACATAGCCGAGCATCCCAGCCTCGCCAAAATACTCCTTGGCGAGATTGTCGGTCGACAGCGCGGCGGTGTGATAGGTCGGCAGCGTAATGAGGTGATGGAAGATGCCCGCGCGCGCCGCGGCATCGCGCTGGAAGGTGCGGATGCGCTCGTCCGCCTCCGCCGCCAGCTCGGTGCCGTCGTAGTCCACGCTCATCAGGCGGGCGCGGTCGTACGCCGACACGTCGCGGCTCTCGCCCGCCCAGGCGTCGAACACCTGTTGGCGGAAGTTTAGCGTCCAGTTGAAGCTCGGCGAGTTGTTGTAGACGAGCTTGGCGTCGGGGACGACTTCGCGGATGCGGTCGACCATGCCGGCGATCTGCTCGATATGCGGCTTCTCGGTCTCGATCCAGAGCAGGTCGGCGCCGTTCTGAAGGCTGGTGATGCAGTCGAGGACGCAGCGATCCTCGCCGGTGCCCGCGCGGAACTGATAAAGGTTCGAGGGCAGGCGCTTCGGCCGCATCAACTGGCCGTCTCGGTTGATGACGACGTCGCCGTTCAGGCTGGCGGCATCCACCGGCTCGCAATCGAGGAAGCGGTTATACTGGTCGCCGAGGTCGCCGGGCTCCTTGGAAAAGGCGATCTGTTTGGTCAGGCCGGCGCCGAGCGAGTCGGTGCGGGCGACGATGATGCCGTCGTCGATGCCGAGTTCGAGGAAGGCATAGCGGATCGCGCGGATCTTTTGCAGGAAATCCTCGTGCGGGACCGTCACCTTGCCGTCCTGGTGCCCGCACTGCTTCTCGTCCGACACCTGATTCTCGATCTGGAGCGCGCAGGCGCCCGCCTCGATCATCTTCTTGGCAAGGAGGTACGTCGCCTCGGCATTGCCGAAGCCCGCATCGATATCGGCGATGATCGGGACGACGTGCGTCTCGTGATTGTCGATCGCGTTGAGGATGCGCTGCTCCTCGATCGCGTTGCCGGCCTCACGCGCTTTGTCGAGGTCGCGGAACAAGCCTCCCAATTCGCGCGCGTCCGCCTGGCGCAGGAAGGTGTAGAGCTCCTCGATCAGCGCGGGGACGCTCGTCTTTTCGTGCATCGACTGGTCGGGCAGGGGGCCGAACTCGCTGCGCAGCGCGGCGATCATCCAGCCGGAGAGGTAGAGGTAGCGGCGCTTGGTGGTGCCGAAATGCTTCTTGATCGCGATCAGCTTCTGCTGCCCGATAAAGCCGTGCCAGCAGCCGAGCGACTGGGTGTAGTGCGCCGGATCCGCGTCGTACGCGGCCATGTCCTCGCGCATAATCTTCGCGGTGTAGCGCGCGATGTCGAGGCCGGTGCGGAAGCGGTTCTGGAGGCGCATCCGCGCGACCGCCTGTGCGTCGATCGCAGCCCAGGGGGCACCCGCGGCGGCGATGGTGCGGGCGGCGTCGGCGGTGGTCTGGGCAAGGGTCATGGCACGTCTCGTTTCGTGAAGGTGCCGCCGGATTATCGGCGGCATTGTCACGAAGCGATAGAATCGGTCAGGATTTGACGTGATGAAGTCGGCGCAACCAGGATACCCTTTGCAATTATGTAAACTCTTTACTTGATCCGGGCCGCGTGAATGATTTTGATCGGCTGCGCGATCATCTGGCCGGGGAAGTGGCCACCGGGCTGCGTGGGCGCATTCAGGATCGTGTAGATCACGTCCATCCCCTCGACCACGCGACCGAACGCGGCATAGCCGAGATTGTCGCCGGGCTTGGTCGGATCGGCGTCGAGGCTCGGCTGGTCGCCGACGCTGATCGTGAAGTCGCCCCGCGCGCTGCCCGGCTCGAACCGCGCGACGCTGATCGCGCCGTCGAGGTGGCGGACCCCGGTCTGCGTCGTCGGCTCGTGCCTGATCGGCGGGAGGGCGCGCTTGGGATCGTTCTGCACGCCGAACTGGACGAAGCCGAACTTCTCCCCCGCCTTGACCGTCCGGTAGAAAGTGATGCCGTCGAGCCGCTTCTGGTCGACATATTTCAGGAAATTGGCGGCGGTGATCGGCGCGCGCTGGGTCTCGACCGCGACGACGAAGCGGCCCTTGTCGGTGTCGATCGCGATGCGCTGGGTCGCGGGCGCGGCCGGCATGGGCGCGGGTGCCGGGGCGGCGACCTGAACAAGGGCGAGCAGCGAAAGGGCAAGCGACATCGGCAATTCTCCGGGATCAGTCCCGGCGCGCCGGGTCCTTGCTGCTATAGGTGATCTGCTTGGGCTTGTCGTGGCGGCGCATGAACTGGTTCCAGCTGCGTTCGAACGCGATCGTCTTCACCCGCCGCGATCGCCGTGCATTGGTCCGCGCCCGCGTGTTCATCTTGCCGACCGCAAAGACAAGCAGAACGACGAGCGCAAGTCCCGCCGCGAAGAACAGCATTTTCGACATCGAAGCGCTCCGTATCCGGCAGGCTGCAACACGATCGAATCGAGTGCCGGTCGGGCGCAATGCTTATCATCGTCGTTTATCAGCCGGCAATTTCGAAAAGCGCACCGGGATGGCGCATCGCGGCACAGCCGCGCGCTTGGCAATGCGCCCGGCGATGCCGATGTTGTCAGTCAATCCCCGGCCGCCTAAGCGGGGCGGCTTTCCGATTTGCGAGACGATGATGGCGACTCACTCCACCAAGATGCTGATCCTGGGCTCCGGCCCCGCCGGGCTTTCGGCTGCGATCTATGGCGCACGCGCGGGCATGGAGCCGATCGTCGTGCAGGGGATCCAGCCCGGCGGCCAGCTGATGACCACCACCGATGTCGAGAATTATCCCGGCTTTCGCGAGGTGATCCAGGGGCCGTGGCTGATGGGCGAGATGGAGGCGCAGGCCGTCCATGTCGGCACGCGCCTGATGTACGACACCATCGTCGAGGTCGATCTCAGCCGCCGTCCCTTCCGCCTGATCGGCGACGGCGGCGACGTGTACGAGGGCGAGACGTTGGTCATCGCGACGGGTGCGCAGGCCAAGTGGCTCGGCCTCGACAGCGAGGAAGCGCTGAAGGGCAAGGGCGTCAGCGCCTGCGCAACCTGCGACGGCTTCTTCTATCGCGGCAAGAAGGTGGCGGTGATCGGCGGCGGCAACACCGCGGTCGAGGAGGCGCTGTACCTCACCAACCATTCGCCCGATGTGACGCTGATCCACCGCCGCGACACCCTGCGCGCGGAAAAGATCCTGCAGGCGCGGCTGTACGCCAACGAGCGGATCACGACGCTCTGGAACAAGGAAGTCGTGCGCTTCGTCGACGGCGGCGGGACCGCGGGGCTGGTCGCGATCGAGTTGCGTGACACGGTGACGGGGGAACTGTCGACGCTCGACGTCGATGGCGGCTTCGTCGCGATCGGCCATCACCCCGCGACCGAGCTGTTCCGCGGCCATGTCGCGCTCGACGACGACGGCTATATCGCGGTCGAGACGGGCTCGACCCGCACCGACGTGCCCGGCGTGTTCGCGTGCGGCGACGTGATGGACAAGGTCTATCGCCAGGCGATCACCGCCGCGGGCACCGGCTGCATGGCCGCGCTAGATGCCGAGCGGTTCCTCGCCGAGGCGGAGTTTGTCGAGGAGCAGGCAGAAGCGGCGGAGTAATGCGCGGTGCTCCCGCAAAAGCGGGAGCACAAAGCCGAGCAGCGTCGCGTTCGCGACCCTGGACTCCCGCTTTCGCGGGAGTACCGCACCTCGTCATCCCGGACCTGATCCGGGATCCCGCTTCTTCTTTCTCGCTCGTCGGCGAAGGCAGTGGGACCCCGGATCAAGTCCGGGGTGACGTGGGTTATTTGCTTGGTGCTGCGCGACCGGCGAACGTTACGATGCTCTCCGCGCCGCCCGCCAGCGCGGACACGCCGAAGAAAGTGTCGTCGACGATCACGCCCTTCGCCGTGAAACTCGTCGCGTCCGCGCCGACGTCGGCATGATCGGTCCAGTCCTGTCCGTCGTTGCGGCGCCAGTGGATGCGATAGCCGGTGGCGCCCGGCACCGCCGCCCAGTTCACCGCCGAATCGACGCCGAGCGCGCCATCGACGCTCACCCCGGTCGGGGCCGAGGGCGCGTCGGCGAGGCGGCGGGCGACTGCGACGTTGATCGCCGTCACCTTGGCTGCATAGTCGAAGTCCATCTTGTCGATCGTGTCGCCATAGACGCGGCCGTTTTCGGTGCGCAGATTCTGGTGCTGCTGGTCGTAATTCTCGACCCCCACGGTGAAGCGGACCGCCGGGTAGCCGAGGCGCAGGAACGCCTCGTGATCGCCGCCGCGGCCGAAGCGGTCGGGGCGGCGTACGGCGAATACGTCGAGCGCGCCGGGCATCGCCTTGGCGGTCGCATCGATCGCCTTGGCGAGCGCGCGGCTGGGACCGTCGTCCTCGCCGCCGTCGCCGCGCCGTTTCTTGGCTTCCTCGATCGTCTCGACCTGGCGGATGCCCTCGGAAAACACACGCACGCGGTCGGCGACGCGGCGGCCGTCCTGGCCCACGGTATTGCCGACGATATCGTTGTTGAGGACCGCATCGACGATCCAGCCGCGCTGCTTCGCGGTTTCGGCGAGCAATGTCGCGCCCCACAGCCCCTGTTCCTCGCCCGAGAGCGCCGCATAGACGATCGTCGCGCGATGCTTCGACTTGGACAAAAGCCGCGCCGATTCGATCGCGAGCGCCACGCCCGAGGCATCGTCATTAGCCCCCGGCGCCTCGCCACTCGCGTCCATCACGTCGGAATTGCGGCTGTCGAGATGGCCCATGATGATGACGACGCGGTTGGCCTCGGTCCCCGGCTGGATGCCGAGCACGTCGGCGATCTCGACTCCGTTCGGCGCGCGCGGGCCGGTGAAGCTGCGCGCGATCCGCTCGGTCTTGAGGCAGCCGCCGCACGCCTTGCCGATCGCCTTGAATTCACTCTCGACCCAGTTGCGCGCGCCACCGATCCCGCGCTTCGGATCGGTAGTGGTGGAGGCCGAATGGCGGGTGCCGAAGCTTACCATCTTCTGCACGTCGGCGCGCATCCGTTGCGGCGAGGGCGCCTCCTGCGCGGTGGCGGGGACGGCGAGAAGGGCGAGGGGGATCAGGGTCTTGCGCATCAGCCAAATGGACCCGCCGATCCGCGCGGTGTCAACTGAGACGATCGATCCCGTCGCGGTCGAGGCTGCCGGGAATAATCATCACCGGCACGGGGAGCGCACCTGCATCGGTGCCCGCGAAATGGGTGACCAGCGGCCCCGGCGCGCCGCTCGCCGCCGCGCCGAGCACCAGCGCGGCGATCTCGGGGTTCGCCGCGATCATCTCCCGCACGATCTTCGGCCCGTCGCCCTGACGCACGGTGATCGAGGGCTTAAGCCCCGATTCGGACAGGAGCGTGCCCGCCGCGCCCGCGACCAGCGCCTCGGCATGCAGGCGCGCTTCCTCCTCCATCGTCGCCATCACGCCGCCCCACTGGACGAACTCGGTCGAGGGGACGAGCGCGAGGATCTCGACCGATCCGCCCGTCTTGACCGCACGGCGCGCGGCGAAGCGCATCGCGATCTCCGCCTCCGGGCTTTCGTCGATGACCACCAGATAGGTGCGCATGTGACCGTTCCTCTCCCCCCGATGTACCAGAGGTGGCCCGGTCCGCGGCCCAGCGCAAGATACGTATGCGCGCGTGCCGGCCCTTGACCCCGCGCGGTCGGATGGCGAAGAGGCCTCAACCCCAGCGAACAGGCAGGATTCCTTCCATGTCCATCGAACTCAAGATGCCCGCACTCTCGCCGACGATGGAGGAGGGCACGCTTGCCAAGTGGCTCGTGAAGGAAGGCGACACGGTCAAGGCCGGCGACATCATGGCCGAGATCGAGACCGACAAGGCGACGATGGAGTTCGAGGCGGTCGACGAGGGCACGATCGCCAAGATCACCGTCGCCGAAGGAACCGACGGCGTGAAGGTCGGCACGGTCATCGCGATCCTGGCCGAAGAGGGCGAGGATGCCGGTTCGGTCGAGACGCCGAAGGCGGAAGCGCCCAAGGCCGAGGCGCCGAAGGCCGAAGCACCGAAGGCCGAGGCTCCCAAGGCTGAGGAAAAGCCTGCCCCTGCGCCTGCCCCCGCTGCCAGGAGCGACGGCGATCGCGTAAAGGCGAGCCCGCTGGCACGCCGCATCGCTGCCGAAAAGTGTGTCGACCTGTCGGGCGTGTCGGGCAGCGGCCCGAACGGCCGGATCGTCAAGGCGGACGTCGAGGGCGCGAAGCCCGGTGCCGCCGCTGCCCCGGCCGCCAAGAGCGAAGCCGCGCCCGCGGCAAAGGCCGATGCCGCTGTGCCCGCGACGGGTGCGGCGCCGACCGCCGAGACGAAGGCCGTCTGGTACGACGAGTCGATCCCGCACGAGGTCGCCAAGCTCTCGAACATCCGCAAGACGATCGCCCGCCGCCTGACCGAGGCGAAGCAGACGATCCCGCACATCTATCTGACCGTCGACATCCGCCTCGATGCGCTGCTCAAGCTGCGTGGTGAGCTCAACAAGGGGCTGGAGAAGCGCGGCGTGAAGCTGTCGGTCAACGACATGCTCATCAAGGCGCTGGGCGTGGCGCTGGAAGCGACGCCGAAGTGCAACGTCACCTTCCTCGGCAACGATCTCGTCAGCTACCACCGCGCCGACGTGTCGGTGGCGGTGTCGACGCCCACCGGCCTCATCACCCCGATCGTGCGCGACGCGGCAAACAAGGCGCTGTCCAAGATCTCGACCGAGATGAAGGAGCTGGGCGCGCTCGCGAAGGACAACAAGCTCAAGCCCGAGCAGTATCAGGGCGGCACCGCCAGCCTGTCCAATATGGGCATGTTCGGGATCAAGCAGTTCGAGGCGGTCATCAACCCGCCGCAGGGCATGATCCTGGCAATCGGCGCGGGCGAGAAGCGGCCCTATATCGTCGACGACGCGCTGGGCGTCGCGACGGTCATGTCGGCGACCGGCAGCTTCGACCACCGCGCGATCGACGGCGCGGACGGCGCCGAGCTGATGAAGCTGTTCAAGGAGCTGGTCGAGAACCCGATGGGTATGATCGCCTGACGGTAACGCCGCCGTGCCCGCCAATCGCGTCGTCGTCGAATTGCTCTACGTCGCATCGGGCGTGCTGGCGGCGTTCGCGATCGGGTGGGCGGCGGCATGGGCCTATCCGGTCGGGCGGGCCAATATCTGGCTCGTGACCTATGTATCGGCGGCGGTCGTGGTGCTGCTCGGCATCCGCCCAGTGCTGCGCGCGATCCGCGGAGAAACGAAATGAGCGAGACCCCGCCCGACCGCGCACCGGCGCTCCGCGTCACGACGATGCCCGCCGATGCCAATGCGTATGGCGACATCTTCGGCGGCTGGCTGATGAGCCAGATGGACATGGCCGCCGGCCTCGTCGCCGCGCGCTTCTCCAAGGGGCGGGCGGTCACCGTCGCGATGGACGGAATGCAGTTCCACGCCCCCGTCGCGGTCGGCGACGAGGTGTCGGTGTTCTGCGAGATGGTGAAGGTCGGCCGGACCTCGATGACGATCGCCGTCGAAGCCTGGCGCCGCGACCGCCATCAGGAGGAGCAGTGCCGCGTCACGCAGGCGCAGTTCGTGTTCGTGGCGGTGGACGAGCAGAAGCGCCCGCGGGTGATCGGTGAGGGGTGATGTGCGTTCTTTTCCCTCCGCCCTCGCGGGGGAGGGAGGGGCCCGCGCCGAAGGCGTGGGAGGGAGAGGGGGCGTGCTCGCAAGAGTGCGTTCGATGCGCCGAACCCCAACCGAAGCCGAGCGTGCTCTCTGGCACCTCCTGCGCGCTCACCATTTCGCCGCGACCAAATGGAAGCGCCAGCAACCACTCGGTCGCTACATCGTCGATTTCGTCTGCTTCGAACGACGACTGATCGTCGAGGCTGACGGAAGCCAGCACGCCGACAACGCTTATGACGCCGTGCGCGATGCGTGGCTTCGCGCGCAGCCGTTTACCGTCCTCCACTTCTGGAACGACGACATCCTGAACAATGCCGAGGGCTTGGCGACTGCCATCCTCACGGCGCTGAAAGGCAACGGGGCCGGCATCGAACCGGCCCCGCCGCCACCCCCTCTCCCCGGCCCTCCCCCGCAAGGGGGGAGGGAGAGCATGGAGCTTTGAATGGCTGACACCTACGACCTCATCGTCCTCGGCTCCGGCCCCGGCGGCTATGTCGCGGCGATCCGCGCGAGCCAGCTGGGGCTCAAGACCGCGATCGTCGAGCGCGAGAATTTGGGCGGCATCTGCCTCAACTGGGGCTGCATCCCGACCAAGGCGCTGCTGCGCTCGGCCGAGATCTTTCATTACATGCAGCACGCCAAGAATTACGGGCTGGCGGCCGAGAAGATCAGCGCCGACCTCGACGCCGTGGTCAAGCGGTCGCGCGGGGTCGCCAAGCAGCTCAATCAGGGCGTCACGCACCTGATGAAGAAGAACAAGATCGCCGTGCACATGGGCGAGGGCAAGCTGACGGGTAAGGGCAAGCTCAGCGTTACCGACAAGGACGGCAAGACGACCGAGCTGACCGCCAAGCACATCATCCTGGCGACCGGCGCGCGCGCGCGCGACCTGCCGGGCACGCCCGCCGACGGCAAGCGCGTCTGGACCTATCGCCACGCGATGACGCCGACCGAGATGCCGACCAGGCTGCTCGTCATCGGATCGGGCGCGATCGGGATCGAGTTCGCCAGCTTCTACAACGACATGGGCGCCGAGACGACGGTCGTCGAAATGATGGACCGCATCGTGCCGGTCGAGGACGCCGACGTGTCGACGTTCCTCGAAAAGTCGCTGACCAAGCAGGGGATGCGCATCCTGACCAAGGCGGGCGTCAGCGACATCAAGGTCGGTGAGGGCGGCGTCTCGGTCAAGCTCAAGGACAAGGCGGGCAAGGAAACGACCGAGACGTTCAGCCACGTCATCACCGCGATCGGCATCGTCCCCAATACCGAGAATCTGGGGCTGGAAGCGCTGAAGGTCGAGGTGAACGACCGCGGGTTCCTGGTTACCGATCCGATGTGCCGCACCAATGTCGAGGGTCTCTGGGCAATCGGCGACATTACCGCGCCGCCGTGGCTGGCGCACAAGGCGAGCCACGAGGGCGTGATCGCCGCGGAGAGCATTGCGCAGGCGCTGGGCAACAAGGACGTCCACCCGCATGCGATGGACGTGCGCAACATCCCCGGCTGCACCTATTGCCATCCGCAGGTCGCCAGCGTCGGCCTGACCGAGGCGAAGGCCAAGGAAGCGGGTTACGAGGTGAAGGTCGGCAACTTCCCCTTCATCGGCAACGGCAAGGCGATCGCGCTGGGCGAGGCGGAAGGCTTCATCAAGACGGTGTTCGACGCCAAGACCGGCGAGCTCTTGGGCGCACACATGGTCGGCGCGGAAGTGACCGAGCTGATCCAGGGCTATACGGTCGGCAAGACGCTCGAGACGACCGAGGCCGAGTTGATGCAGACCGTGTTCCCGCATCCGACGCTGTCCGAAATGATGCACGAGAGCGTGCTGTCGGCGTACGGCAAGGCGCTGCACATCTGATCGATCGGGGGCGGCGGATCGGTCCGGTCCGCCCCCGATAAATCCCGCTGACAGCGGCGATTTTTCGCGTCATGCTGCGGCGCATGCGTAACCCGTCCTTTGCGCGGAGCACTGCCGCGCTCGCGATCGTCGCCCTCCTGTCAGCTTGCGGCGGCAGTGGCGGTGGCGGTGCCACGGCGGTCGGCGGCGGGACGAGCGTCACGCCGACGCCTACCCCCACCCCAACACCTACGGCCAGCCCGCCGGCGACGGGCACCTGTTCGCTGCGGTCGCGGCAGGACTGGGTGCTGGCGCAGATGCGCGAATGGTATCTCTATCCCGAAACGCTGCCCGCCGCGCCCAATCCGGCGAGCTATTCGAACCTTGACGACTGGACCGACGCACTGACCGCGACCGCGCGCGGGCAGGGGCGTGACCGGTATTTCACCTACGTCACCTCGATCGCCGAGGAGAACGCCTTCTACAATTCCGGGTCGAGTGCGGGCTTCGGCTTCCGGCTGGGCGCCGATGCGAGCACGCGCCGGGCGGGGATCCTCGAGGCGTTCGAGGGCGCGCCGGCGCTCGCCGCCGGGCTGGATCGCGGGACGGAGATCCTCGCGATCGGCACGAGCGAGTCGAACCTGCGCACCGTGTCCGACATCATCGCCGCTGAGGGGACGGGCGGGATCAACAACGCGCTCGGTCCCTCGAACCCCGGCGTGACGCGCGTGCTGCGCGTGTCCGATGCCGCCGGCACGCGCAACGTTACCCTGGCCAAGGCCGATTACGACATCGCGCCCGTATCCTCGCGCACGGGCGTGCGTGTGCTCGACGGGCCGAACGGCAAGGTGGGCTACGTCAACCTGCGCACCTTCATCAATCCGGCCGAACCCGCGCTGAAGTCGGCGTTCGCGCAGTTCAAGGCGCAGGGCGTCCGCGACCTCATCATCGACCTGCGCTACAATGGCGGCGGGCTGTTGTCGGTGGCGGGGGTGCTGGGCGACCTGATCGGCGGCGGTCGTTCTTCGAGCGACGTGCAGAGCAAGGTCGTCTTCCGCCCCGAAAAGAGCGCGGAGAACGAGACGCGCTATTTCAACCAGCTTGCCGAGACGGTGACGCCGCGGCGCATCGCGTTCATCGGCACCGGCGGAACCGCGTCGGCGAGCGAGCTCGTCATCAACGCGATGATCCCGTATCTCAATGCCGACGTCGCGCTGATCGGCACCAATACCTATGGCAAGCCCGTCGGCCAGATCGCGCTGGACAAGGCCGAGTGCGACGACCGGCTGCGCGTCATCGCCTTTTCGGTGCGCAACCGCGACAATCAGGGCGACTATTACGGCGGCCTCGCTCCCTATCTGAAGGCGACGTGCCAGGCGATCGACGATTCCTCGCGCCCACTCGGCGACCCGGCAGAGGCGTCGGTACGGACCGCGCTCGGCTTCATCGCCGGGCAGAGCTGCACGCCGATCGCGCCGGGCGCCGCGGCGCTGAGCGCCAGTGCGGAGCGGACCGCGGCGCCGGCTGGCCGCCGCCTGGTCACGCCGGATCGGCCCAGCCCGTCGCAGCGCGAGGTGCCGGGGTCCTTCTGATACGGGGACTTGCCCCATGGATGCCGCTCGCCTAACCAGCGGCGCAGCATGGGCGGTTAGCTCAGTTGGTAGAGCGCCTCGTTTACACCGAGGATGTCGGCGGTTCGAGCCCGTCACCGCCCACCACCATGCCGAGAGGGTTCGCACGTTGGTTCGGAAGCTGTCGATGGTGACGCCCCTGCTGCTGCTGGCGGCATGCGGCAGCGGCGGCGAGCAGGCGGCGAACATGGCCGAGGCGGATGCGGGCGGCACAGGCGATGCGCGCAGCTATGCGGGTGACAACCTCACCTCGATCGATGCGGCGGCCAACGATGCCGCGATCCAGCCGCTCGCGCCCGATACGCCGGTCGGCGATGCCGCCGCCAACGACGCGGTTGCCAACGACGCGGTGGCCGCGGAATAGCGCGATGGCCGCGGCGGACGACAAGGTGGAGACGACGCGGCTGACGCTGCTCGGCAGCTTCGCGGGCTATTTCCTGCGCCGCGCTTCCCAGCGCTTCGCCGCGGGCTTTGCCGACACGGTCGGGCCGATGGGCATGCGTCAGGTGCTGTTCGGCGTGCTCACCGTCATTCACGACAATCCCGGCATCCGTCAGGGCGCGGCGGGTGAGGCGCTGGGCATCCAGCGCG
This sequence comes from uncultured Sphingomonas sp., assembly GCA_913775315.1. Lineage (GTDB taxonomy): Bacteria > Pseudomonadota > Alphaproteobacteria > Sphingomonadales > Sphingomonadaceae > Sphingomonas. Next base: position 84,507 of record CAJYIX010000043.1, read on the forward strand.
CGAACATGGTCAGCCTGGTCAACGAACTGGTCGATCGCGGGCTGGTCGAGCGGCGCGTGTCGGAAAGTGACCGCCGTGCCTTCGCGCTCGAACTGACGCCGGCGGGCGAGGTGCTGGTCGAACAGGGTGTCGAGCGCATCCGCGGCAACGAGGACGAACTGCTCGCGCCGCTGACGCCGGTGGAGCGGCGCACGCTCCTCGACCTGCTCTCGCGCCTCGACGGCTCGGCGGGCTGAACCCGCCGGCCGCGATCAGTTGGGCAGGGCGGTCGAGTCCACCTTTTCCACCCACGCCGGATAGAAGCTCGGCTGGCGCGACGACCAGCCCGAGGCGGTCGCCGCGGCCTCGCTGATCGACTGGAGCAGCCGGCGGCGCAGGTCGGGGTGCAGCGTCGGCAGCGCCGCCGCCGAACAGAAGGCCGCGGGCAGCCAGGGTCGCACCTCCGCCCCGATCAACCGCTCATAGAGGAAGCGATAGGCCGAAAAGCTCGTCAGGCGCCCTTGGCCGAGGTCGAAGGCGGAGACGGTGACCAGCGGCGCCATGAAGGGTTCGACCGCGTCGAGCCCGTTGTCGTCGGGCACCATCGCGCGCAGTTCGGGCAGGCGGTCGTACATCCGCGCCTGTGCCCGGATGCTTGCCGCCTCGACCACGTCCCGAGACCAGCGCGACAATGCGTCGTCGCGGTCGAGGCCGATGTCGAGCGAGCGGCGCACATAGCGTTGCGTCGCCGCCGCGAACCCGGCGAATTCCTTCATTTCCGAAAGCGTCATGGCCCCTTCGGCCGGCTTCGATCGCGCACCCATGGCTATTTCACCCATCCCGCAACATGCACGCCTCACCGTACGACAAGATGGTTAACGCACCCCTTAACCACTTGGTCGGCTTCGTTTCAGACAGAGGAACATGGATCGTGGTGCGACGCAACACGCGTTGCGACGATCGGTGAAGCTGACCCTAAAGTACGCAGATTCGTGGGCTTGCCGCCGTCTTTTGCGGCACGCCGTGATTCGGTTGCTCAATTCGCCGCTACCGGTTCACCGTTCATCGGTTCGACAGGTTGCGGCTCTTCCGCGCCCGAAACTTACCTGCTTTATCCCCGCTCGGGCAGAAACGGGACGCGGGGTTCCACAAGTGAAGTCGATGGGTCTGGCGGCGCGTTTCGCCGCGATGGTGGCGTGTTGCCTGCTGACGGCGACCCCGGCGTTCGCGCAATTCTGGCAGTGCGCTCCCTATGCCCGCAAGATCTCGGGCATCCAGATCCATGGCAATGCCAATACCTGGTGGAGCCAGGCCGCCGGCCATTATGCGCGCGGCAACACGCCGAAGGTCGGCGCCGTGCTCGCCCTCGCTTCCAGCCGCCGCATGCCGCTCGGTCATGTCGCGATGGTGTCGCGCGTCGTCAGCGATCGCGAAGTGCTGCTCACCCATGCCAACTGGTCGCGCCGCGGCGGGATCGAGACCGACGTGCGCGCGGTCGACGTGTCGGCGAACAACGACTGGACCGACGTGCGCGTGTGGTACGGCCCGGTCGGCGGGCTGGGCACGAGCAGCAACCCGGCGCATGGCTTCATCTACGCCGACGGCGCGCCCGCAGAACGTGAGCTGCCGCGCGTGACGATCGCCAGCGCCGCGCCGGCCGCGGTCGACAGCGCGGTCGTGATCGCCGAGTAAACGGCTCGATCAGGCGGGGCGGAACTTCATCGCCACGCCGTTCATGCAGTAGCGAAGCCCAGTCGGCGGCGGCCCGTCGTCGAACACATGACCCAGATGCCCGCCGCAACGCCGGCACAGCACCTCCGTTCGCTTCATCCCCAGCGTATTGTCCACCCGCTCGACCACCGCATTCTTGCGCACGTCGTAGAAGCTCGGCCAGCCGGTGCCGCTCTCGAACTTGGTCGAGGACAGAAACAGCGGCAGGTCACAGCCCGCGCAGGTGAAGATGCCCTTGCGCTTCTCCTTGTTGAGGGCCGAGCTGTATGGCCGCTCGGTATCCGCCTCTCGCAGCACGGCATAGGCGGCGGGCGACAGGCGCTTGCGCCATTCCGCCTCGCTCAGGCTGAAGGGGAAGCGTTCGGCCGCGCGCGAGGGCGGCGAGCCGCAGGCGGTGGCGAGAACGGCGAGCGCGGCACTCGACAGGAAGCCGCGGCGGTCGGGGGCGCTGATCGACATCAGGATTATGTGGGGGCGGCGCGCGGAACCGCAACATGGCTGCGTGCGCTTCGTACGCGGAGGATAACCCCATGTCGTTCCAGCAACTCGATCCGCCGATCCCCGTCCATGTGCTCGAGCGCGGTCCCGGCCTCGCCTTCGCCGTCATCGACTATGGACCCGAGCACAATCTGATCTGGGTGACGGCGCTCGACGCCAATGGCGAAATCTGGTGCGCGCCCAATCCGAAGGTGCGGATGCAGGGCAACTGGACGATGGGCCGCGCACGCCCCGCTGCGGTGGCGGCCGAGCGCGATGCCTGTGCCGGCGATGGGGCGATCGCCGCCTAGTACCGCTCCAGCGTGACCGGCAGCGCCCGGTAGCCATGGACGAAGCAGGCGGGCACGCGCTCCGGCTCACCCGCGACGTGCGCGCGCAACCGCCGCGCGCGCATCGCGTCGATCAGGATCGACAGCTGCAACTCGGCCAGTCTCGCACCGACACAGCGATGGATGCCGTGCCCGAACGACAAGTGCCGGCGCGCGTTCGGACGGTCTACGTGGATCGCGTCGGCATCCTCGAACACCGCCTCGTCCCGGTTCGCCGACACGTACCAGAGCGCGAGCTTGTCCCCCTCGCGGATGCGGTGCCCGTCAAGCATCGTGTCGCGCGTTGCGGTGCGGCGCATGTGGCTGAGCGGGGTTTGCCAGCGGATGATCTCCTGCACCGCATTGGCGGTGAGCGCAGGCTCGCGCTCCAGTTTCGCGCGCTCGCCCTCGAAGCGGTCGAGGCCATAGGCATAGGCGCTCATGGCGTTGCGCGTCGTGTCGTTGCCGCCGACGATCAGCAGGATCAGGTTGCCGAGAAACGCCTCGCTGTCCATTTCGCGCATCGCGTCCGAATGGATCATCATCGAGATGAGGTCGGGCGTCGGCTCCGCCCCGAAGCGGTCGTTCCACAATGTCGTGAACGCGGCGGCACATTCGTAGAGGTGGCTGAGCCGCTCGGCCTTGCGCGCGGGATCGCGGACCGCCTCGATATCGCCGGCCCAGTCGGACCAGAAGGTGAGCTTGCGCCGGTCGGCCCAGGGAAAGTCGAACAGGATCGCCAGCATCTGCGTCGTCAGTTCGATCGACACGGAGTCGACCCAGTCTAAGGGTTCGCCGACCGGCAGCGTGTCGAGCAGTTCGCCCGTCCGGCGGGCGATGTCGTCCTTCATCCGCGCCATCGCGCCGGGGGCAAAGGCGGGGGCGACGGTGCGGCGCTGGCCGGTGTGCCTTGGCCGGTCCATCGCGATGAACATCGGCAGGCGCACGTCGCCCTCCTCGAAATCGGCGACAACGATCCCGGCGGCGGAGGAATAGAGGTCGGGGAGCGATTCGACCTCGACGATGTGGCGATAGCTGGCGACCGACCAGAAGTCGCCGAACGCCGATCCCTCGGTCCACCGGATGCCGCCCGCGGCGCGGATCGCGCGGAAGGGTTCGTGCCAGGCATCGTCGCGATAGAGTTCGGGCCGGGTGACGTCGAACCCATCGACCTCGTGGCGCAATTCGGGCGCTAGGGTAGCCATCGATCCTCTCCGGTCTTTTGCCGAAGAGGATGCCTCAACTTACAGGTGTGTCAACAGCAGCGCGGCGGAACCATTTGAGCTTCGGCCCCGCCGACTGGAGCACGCCGCGCCGGAACGCCCGCGCGCCGATCGCGACGGTGAGCGCCACCCAGCCGAGCTGCCAGGCGAGCGCGAGCAGATGCGGCCACAGCGCGGGCGCGCTCGCTGCGCGGCCCGCCATCGCGAAGGGCGAGCTGAACGGGAACACCGTCGCCACCGTCGCCACCCAGCCGCCGGGATTTGCCGCAGCGGCGCTGGCGAGGCCGAACATCGCGACCTGAAAGATCGTGATGGGCAGCGACAGCATCTGAATCTCGCGCGGGGTCGATGCCTGCGCGCCGACACCGAGAAAGACCGCACCGAGCAGCAGATAGGCCATGGTGAAATAGGCGACGAACAGCAGGGCGAACGTTGGAAAGCCGAGCGCGGGCGCCATCCCCGCCAGCGCCGCGCCGACATTGCCGGGCAGGATGCTGGCGACGTTTGCGGCGATCGTCCCCCAGAAGGCGACGAAGGTGAGCGCGACCCCAAACATGCCGATCAGCTTGCCGAGAAACACCGATTCGAGCGGGACGGCAGCGGCCAGCACCTCGATCACCTTGTTCGAGCGCTCCTCCGCCATCGAGGAGACGACCTGACCGGCGAGTAGCAGGGTGAGGAAGAACAGCGCGAACACCGCGAAGAACCCACCCTCGTCGCTGCTGAGCGGGGCGGCGCGGGCGCGCTTGACCTCGACCAGGCGGACGGTGCTCTTCGGCCGGGTGCCGGTTTCGCGCAGGCGAATACCCTGATCGGCTAGCTGCGCGAGATACGCGGCGGAGCGCGTGCCAATCGGCGCGTGCAGCACGGTGGGCCGGTCGAGCGGGCCGTAGAGGACCGCCGTCACCTGCGCATCGCGGCGGTCGAGCTGCGCGCGGGCGGCGCGCTCGTCATTGGCGGCGGTGGCGGGCAGTTCGAGCGCGGGCGGCGCGTCGCGGTCGCGGAACATCGCGCGCAGGTTGCGGTCGCCGGCAAACAGGAGCTCGCGGTCGGCGGACGTGGTGAGGGCGACGATGCGCAGCGCCCGCTCGCCGCGCTCGGCGATGCTGGCCGCACCCATGCCGCCGATCGCCGCCGACAGCCCCATAAACAGGAACGGCGCGAACAGGAACAACAGGAACGTCGGCGTGAACACAGTCGCGGTGAAGTCGCGGCGGGCGATGGTCAGCGTCTGGCGGATCAGGCGGCGGGTGTTGCTCATGCCGGCGTCTCCTCCAGCGCGTCGGGGCCGACGATGCGGACGAACACGTCGTGGAGGCTGGGCCGCTCGATCGACAGGCCGGAAATGCCGTGGCCGGCGGCGAGCAGGCGCGAGAGCAGCGGCTCGATCCCCTCGTCCGGCACGACGAAGCGGAAGCCGTCGCCCTCCCGCACCGCGTCGGGCGGGAGAAGTGCGGCCAGCCCCTCATGCGCATGGTGCGGCACGTAATGCGCGCGATAGGGCAGGGTGCCGCGCGCATCGGCGACGGTCCCCTCGAACCGGGCGCGGCCCCGCGCGATGATCGTCAGCCGGTCGCACAGCCGCTCGGCATGGGCCATCACGTGCGTCGAGAACAGGATCGTCGCGCCGCGGTCGCGCTGTGCATGGATCAGCGCCTCCAGCCGGTTCTGGTTGACGGGGTCGAGGCCCGAGAACGGCTCGTCCAGCACGATGAAGTCGGGTTCGTGGACGACCGATCCGAGCAGCTGGACGAGCTGCGCCATGCCCTTGGACAGCTTGCGGATCTTCTCGTCGATCGCATGGCCTAGGCCCGCTTCCTCGAGCATCGCTTCCGCCCGCTTGCGCCCCGTCCGCCAGTCGAGTCCGCGCAGCGCGCCCATGAACGCGATCGCCTCGCGCGCCTTCATGCCGGGATAGAGCCCGCGCTCCTCGGGCAGATAGCCGACGCGGTCGCTCGCCTCGCGCGGGCGGGCGTGGCCGAGGAGCGTGCGATGCCCCTCATCGGGCTCAAGGATGCCGAGCAGCATGCGCAGCGTCGTCGTCTTGCCCGCGCCGTTCGGGCCGAGCACGCCGTAGATGCTGCCCGCGGGCACGGCGATGTCGATCCCGTCGACGACGCGCCGGTCGCCGAACCGCTTGACCAGCCCGTGCGCCTGAAGCGCCAGTTCGGGTGCCTGCAACCTCTATCCCCCCGCGGGCACGCGCCATTCGCGCGACGCCCGCGAAACTGGTAGCGGGCGGGCGTGGCGATAGACAAGTCGATTGAAGCGCGGATTGTGGAGAAGGCGGCCGAACTCGGTTTCGCCGCCTGCGGCTTTGCACGCGCCGACGCCGCGCCGCGGGCGGGCGAGCGGCTGCGCCAGTGGCTGGCCGAGGGCTGCCATGGCAGCATGATCTGGATGGAGGGCCGCGCCGAGCAACGTGCAAGTCCTGCCGGATTGTGGCCGGAGGTGAAGAGCGTGATCGCGCTCGGCATGAGCTATGCCCCCGCGGTCGATCCGCTGGCGCTGGAGGGCGCGGGCGACCGCGGCCGCATCTCGGTCTATGCGCAGGGGGCCGATTATCACGACGTGGTGAAGAAGGCGCTGAAGGCGCTCGGCCGCTGGCTGGTGGCGGAGGCGGGGGGCGACCTCAAGGTCTTCGTCGATACCGCGCCCGTCATGGAAAAGCCGCTGGCCGAGGCGGCGGGGTTGGGGTGGCAGGGCAAGCACACCAACCTCGTCAGCCGCGAGCATGGGTCATGGCTGTTCCTCGGCGCGATCTACACGACGCTGGAATTGGCGGGTGAGGGGGCGGGACGCGACCGTTGCGGGTCGTGCGATGCGTGCCAGCGCGCGTGCCCGACCGATGCGTTTCCGGTGCCCTATCGCCTCGATGCGCGGCGGTGCATCTCCTACTGGACGATCGAGCATGCCGGGCCGGTGCCCGACGAGATCGCCGACGCGATGGGCAACCGCATCTATGGCTGCGACGACTGCCTCGCGGTCTGTCCCTGGAACAAGTTCGCCGCGGCGGCGGCGGCCAACCGCGCCTTCTGGCCGCGCGCCGAACTGGTCGCGCCGTCGCTCGGCGAATTGCTGGCGCTCGACGATGCGGGGTTCCGGCAGGTGTTCGCGGGGTCGCCGATCAAGCGGATCGGGCGGGGGCGGATGGTCCGCAACGCGCTGATCGCGGCGGGGAATGGCGGGGATGCGTCGCTGCTGCCCGCGGTGACGGCGCTGCTGGCGGACGAGGACGAGACGGTGCGCGGGGCGGCGGCGCGGGCGGCGGCGCGGCTGGGGGCGGTTTCCAGCAAATGACGCACCCTGGCGAAGGCCGAGGTCCAGTCGGGAGCGGCCTGTAACTGGACCCCGGCCTTCGCCGGGGTCACGGGGTGAGTGAGACGAGGACGATTACGCCTTCTTCGCTGCAATATACCCGTCGACCACCTGCTCCAGCACTTCGAGCGGCATCATGCCGTTCGCCAGCACCGCTTCATGGAAGTCGCGGATGTCGAACTTGGTGCCGAGCGCCTTCTTCGCACGCTCGCGCAGTTCGGCGATTTTCAATTGCCCGACCATGTAGCTCGTCGCCTGGCCGGGATTGTTCATATAACGGTCGACCTCGCGCTTCAGGTCGATTTCGGACAGCGACGAGTTGTCGCGGAAATATTGCTGCGCCTGCTCGCGCGTCCACCGCTTCGAATGCATGCCGGTGTCGACGACCAGCCGGATCGCGCGCCACATCTGGAGCGAGAGCATCCCGAACCGCTGATACGGGTCCTTGTAGACGCCCATCTCGTCGGCCAGCCGCTCGGTATACAGGCCCCACCCTTCGGTATAGGCGCTGTAGCCGCCCAATTTGCGGAACTTGGGCAGGCCGGTAAGCTCCTGTGCGCGGGCGATCTGGAAATGGTGGCCGGGCGCGCCCTCGTGCACCGCGATGCCGGAGTTCTGGACCTTTTGCACCTGGCTCATGTCGGCGAGGTTGACGTAGAAGATGCCCGGCCGCGAGCCATCGGGGGCGGGGCGGTTGTAGAAGGCGGTCGATGCGGTCGCCTCGCGCCACTTCTCGACCGCGCGAACCTCCAGCGGCGCCTTGGGCAGCACGCTGAAATATTGCGGGGCCTTGCCCATCACCTCGGCAATCACCGCGCGCGCATCGTTCAGATAGGCTTCCTTGCCCGCCTCGCTATTCTCATACTTGAAGCGCGGGTCGTCGCGGATGAAGGCGAAGAACGCCTTGAGGTCGCCCTTGAACCCTGTCTGCCGGCGGATCGCGTCCATCTCGGCCCGGATCGCCGCCACCTGGCGCAGGCCGAGCTGGTGGATCTGGTCGGCGGTCAGGTCCGTGGTCGTGAAGTTGTAGAGGCGCGCGGCGTAATAGGCATCGCCGTTGGGCAGGCTCCACGCGCCGTTATTGCCCTTGGCCTTGCCCTCGATCTCATCCAGCGCGGCGAACAGCGTGTCGTAGCCGCTTTTGAACGGGCCGTTGAGCGCGGTGCGCGCGTCGGCGAGCAGCTTTTCCTTCGTGGCGGCGGGCGCGTCGAGCGCGGCCACCTTTTTCGCAAAGTCGGCCATCACCGTGCTGTCGGGGCCAGCGGTGAAAGGCGCGCCGACGAGGATCTTCTTCGCATCCGCGCGGGCGGGGGCGAAGACCATCTGCGGCGGGACGATCCCCTTGGCCGCCTGCGCGCGCATCTTTGCCGAAACCTCGCGCATCACGCGCTCGGTTTCACGGATGCGGGCGATATAGGCCTCGGCATCGGCGACGCTGCCGACCTTGTGATTGTTGATGAGGAAGACGGGGATTTCGCCCGCCGGGCTGCCGTTGGTCGAGACGGGGAAGCTGTAGTCGCGCCACTGATACTGGCGGCGCTGGTTGGCGACCTGAAATTCGTACAGGCGGTAGCTGAGCTTGCCCTGCGCGCCCAGTTTCGCCGGGTCGAAGCGTCGCTTCATCTCGGCCAGCGTCGCCTCGGCCATCTGCAGCCGCTTTTCGCCGGTCGCGCCGGTATAATCGTCGAGCTTGTCGTAATTCGCCTTGCCGCCGAGCGAGGTGACCTGCTCCGGGCTGAGCGCGGTCGAGGCGTCGAAGGCGGCGTCGAGGAACGTGTTGAGCCGGGCGTCCTCGGCGTCGGCCGTGGCGGCGACGGGTGTCGCTTGCTGGGCCGACGCCGTTGCGGCCAGCGGCAGGACGAGGGCGGCGGACAGCATGAGACGAAGCGAAAGAGCCAAGCAAACCTCCTGATTTTGCGGGGAGGCTATGCGGGTGGCGGCGGGAGGGCAACATGGTTTCGCGCGGAACGAGCGCGCCTCAGTCGTCCTCGTCCTCGAACCCGACCAGATCGAGCGCGCGTGCTTTGATCTGGTGCAGCGCGCACCAGTGAACGAGCGCATCCTCGCGTCCGTGGGTCACCCACACCTCGCGCGGGGCGAGCTCGCGGATCGTCGTGATGAGCTCGTCCCAGTCGGCATGGTCGGACAGGATGATCGGCAGTTCGACCTGTCGCTGGCGCGCGCGCTGGCGCACCCGCATCCACCCGCTCGCCATCGCCGTGATCGGATCGGGCAGCCGCCGCGACCAGCGGTCGCCGAGCGCGGAGGGCGGGGCCATCACGACGCGGCCGCGCAGATCGTCCTTCGTCGCCTCCATCGCGGGGCGCAGGTCGCCGAGGTCCACGCCGTGCTCGACATAGAGATCGCAAAGTTTCTGGAGCGCGCCGTGCAGAAAGATGGGGTGGCCGTGGCCCATGTCGCGAAGCTCGCGGATCACCCGCTGCGCCTTACCCAGCGCATAGGCGCCAACCAGGACGCAGCGGTCGGGCTCGGCGAGCAATGCGGCGTCGATCTTGGCGAGTTCGTCGGTCGTCTCGGGGTGGCGAAAGACGGGTAGGCCGAACGTCGCCTCGGTCACGAAAACGTCGCACGGCACCGGCTGGAACGCGGCGCAGGTAGGATCGGGCCGGCGCTTGTAATCGCCCGACACGACCACCCGCTCGCCGCCATGATCGAGGACGATCTGCGCGGAGCCCAGCACATGGCCGGCGGGGACGAAGCCGACATCGACCAGCCCCATCGTCACGCTCTCCCCATACGCCACGGGCACGCCGTTCTGCGGGCCGTAGCGTGCGGCCATGATCGCCAGTGTCTCGGGCGTTGCCCACACCTCGCCATGCCCGCCGCGCGCGTGGTCGGCATGGCCGTGCGTGACGAGCGCGCGCGGCTTGGGCGTCGACGGATCGATCCACGCGTCGGCGGCGGGGACGTAGATGCCCTCGGGGCGGGGATCGATCCAGCGGCCGGGTGCGGGCATCGGATCGATGTGGGGCGCCCCGGGTACGGACGCAAGCGGATCGAAAGACTTATGCGGCGCGTTGGCAGCGATCCGAACGACGGAGAGAGATGATGTTCCTCGACGACAACGGCATTTGGGGCGCGGTGGTGGTGATCGGACCGATCGTGCTGGCGCTGGTCATCGTCTGGGCCATGCTACGCAACCGCGGCGCCACCCGGCACGAGATCGAGCGCACCGAGGCCGCCACCAAGGCCATGTACGATGAACAGAACCGCGAAGACATCGCCCGGGACAACAGCTGAAATTCAGCCGGTTGCCAGTCGCATTTCATCGGGATAGCGCGCCGGCCATGAACAGCCCGCTTGTCGCGCGCACGGGGCAGACGAAACGGGGGCATCCGGTTTCGATCAACCTGGCGCCCGACCCGGATCTTCGGCGGCATATCGCACGCCTCTTCATTACGATCGTCGATCAGCCCGACGATGCGATACTTGAAGACTTCATCGTCAGTGAAACCGGTTTCATCCGCATCCTGCTGACCGGGGAGTGGTCGACGCTCGAGGATGGCGCATGGCGCGACTATGAGGGGTCGGTGCTGTTCGGTGCGCAGTCGCGTCCCTTCCGCTGCCGGGTGAAGGGTGCGTTCGCGATGTGCGGCTTCGCGATTCTGCCAGGGGCCTGGCGCAGCCTGACGGGCATTGATCACCGTGACCTGGCCGACCGGGTGAAGCGGCTGGTCGGCCCGGTTGGCGACCGGCTGGATCAGGCGGGGGACGATCCTTGGTCGCACGACGCCACCTTCGCTGCGTTGAATGCCGCTGTGCGCGACTGGATCCGGCTCGGCACCGGCGAGATCGACAGCGTCGCCGAACGCTTCGACCAACGCATCCACATCGACCCCACGCGGTCGGTGGCAGATCTGGCGCGCGAGATCGCAGTGACGCCGCGCACGCTCGACCGCCGGATCCAGACCAGCTTCGGCCTAAGCCCCAAGATGGTGCTGCGCCGCGCGCGCTTCCTCGACATGGCGGCGACCGTGCGCGGCATTGCCGTGCCCGACGAGGAGATGCTGGCGAGCCTGCGTTTCTACGACCAGTCGCATCAGGTGCGCGAGTTCCGCCATTTCACCGGCATGACGCCGGGCGCATTCGCCCGCGCCTCGACACCGCTGTTCAACCTCGCGCTCGAATCGCGGCAGCGGCGCAAATACGAACTGGCGGACCGGACGGGGGAGCGGATACCCTGGCTGGCGTAACCAACGCGCCGCTGCCGCCGATGATCGAGGGCTGGTTCGCGGGTCGCGGCTGGCGGCCGCGCCGGCACCAGCTCGACATGCTGGCGGCGGCGCGGGCGGGGCGCCACGCGCTGCTCGTCGCGACGACCGGCGCGGGCAAGACGCTGGCGGGGTTCCTGCCGACGCTGACCGAATTGATCGAGGCCCCGCGCGAGGGGCTGCACACGCTCTATATCTCGCCCTTGAAGGCGCTGGCGGTCGACGTGCGCCGCAACCTTCTGACCCCGATCGAGGAGATGGGGGCGGCGATCACGGTCGAGGCGAGGACGGGCGACACCCCTAGCGACCGCAAGGCACGGCAGCGGGCCAAGCCACCCAACATCCTCCTGACGACGCCGGAGTCCCTCAGCCTACTGCTGAGCTATCCCGACGCGGCGATCATGTTCGCCGACCTGCGCACGGTGGTGATCGACGAGGTCCACGCCTTTGCCACGGGCAAGCGCGGCGACTTGCTCTCACTGTGCCTCGCCAGACTTCAGCGGTTCGCACCGGACCTGCGCCGCGTCGCGCTGTCGGCGACGGTGGCGGATGCCGATGGCTATCGCGCTTGGCTGGCGCCAGACGGCGACATCGACACGGTGGCGCTGGTGGAGGGCGAGAAGGGCGCCGACCCCGATATCTCGATCCTGCTGCCCGAGGATCGCGTGCCCTGGTCGGGCCATTCGGGCCGCTATGCCGCGCCGCAGGTGATGCGCGAGATCGAGGCGCATCGAACCACGATCGTGTTCTGCAATACCCGCAGCCTCGCCGAGCTGATCTTTCAGGACCTGTGGAAGGTCAACGACGACAATCTGCCAATGGGCGTCCACCACGGCAGCCTGGCGGTCGAGGCGCGGCGCAAGGTCGAGGGGGCGATGGCCGACGGCCGCCTGCGCGCGCTGGTCGCGACCGCCAGCCTCGACCTCGGCGTCGACTGGGGCGATGTCGATTGCGTGATCCAGATGGGCGCGCCCAAGGGGTCGTCGCGCCTGCTCCAGCGGATCGGCCGAGCCAACCACCGGCTGGACGAGGCGTCGGAGGCGGTGCTCGTCCCCGGCAACCGCTTCGAATATCTGGAGGCGCGCGCGGCACTGGACGCCGTCGAGGCGCGCGAGCTCGATCCCGACATCTTCCGTCCCGGCGCGCTCGACGTGCTCGCCCAGCACCTGATGGCCTGCGCCTGTGCCGAACCGTTCGCGACCGACGCGATGCTGGGGGAGGTCCGCTCGGCGCTCCCCTATTCGGCGCTGACCGAAGAGACGTTCGAGCGGGTGCTCCAGTTCATCGCCGATGGTGGCTATGCCCTGCGCGCCTATGACCGGTTCAAGCGGCTGACCAAGGGGCCGGACGGGCTGTGGCGGGTCAGCCATCCGCGCTTCGTCACGCAGCACCGGCTGAACGCTGGCATCATCGTAGATGCCCCCGTCCTCAACGTCCGCTTCAAGAACGGCCGTACGCTGGGCACCGTCGAGGAGTTTTTCGCCGCCACGCTGTCGCCGGGCGACACCTTCTTCTTCGCCGGGATGGCGCTGGAGGTGGAACGGATCGACCAGCTCGACCTGCTGGTGCGCGCGACGTCGAAGCCCGCGCGGATCCCCACCTATGTCGGTGCGCGGATGCCGCTGTCGACGAACCTCGCCCACCGAGTCCGCTCGTTCCTGTGCGACAAGACCGAGTGGCCGCGTTTCCCCGACGACGTGCGCGAATGGCTTGAGGTGCAGGATCGCCGCTCTGTCCTGCCCAATCCCGACCAGCTTCTCGTCGAGACCTTCCCGCGCGAGGGGCGGCATTACATGGTTGCCTACAGCTTTGAGGGGTGGAACGCGCACCAGTCGCTGGGGATGCTCGTCACCCGGCGGATGGAGGCGCTCGGCCTCAAGCCGATGGGGTTCGTGTCGAACGACTATGCCATCGCCTGCTATGGCCTCGAAAAGATCAACGATCCGGCCGCCTTGTTCTCGCCCGACATTCTGGAGCACGAGTTCGTCGAGTGGGTGCAGAACTCCGCGCTGCTGAAGCGCGCATTCCGCGAAGTGGCGGTGATCGGCGGGCTGGTCGAGCGGCAGCATCCGGGCAAGAAGAAGACGGGCAAGCAGGTCACCTTCTCCACCGACCTCATCTACGACGTGCTGCGCAAGTACGAGCCGGGGCACCTCTTGCTGCAGGCCGCGTGGGAGGATGCGCGGGCGCGGATGACCGATGTCGGGCGGCTGGCAGGGCTCCTCGACCGTGCCGCCGACACCATGGTGCATGTCGATCTGGAACGGGTGAGCCCGCTTGCCGTGCCGGTGCTGGTGCTGATCGGCCGTGAGCGGGTGGCGCAGGGGACGGTAGACGACGACCTGCTGATCGAGGCCGAGGCGCTGGCGCACGAGGCGATGCGGCTGGATTGAGGGGGGAGGGGCGACGGCTAGGGGGCCGCATCGCTCTGTGCTATGCTGCGCGCATGCTGCACCTCTGCGCCTCGCTCGCGCTGTTGCTGGCCGCGGGCCAGCCGGCCGCGCCGCGCGATCCGCAGGTGGTGGTGCCGCCCCTGCCACCGCCGCCCGCCGCCGAGGCGGTCACGCCCGTCGACTCCGCCGAGCTCCTAGCCTTCGCCGAGTACGAGCAGCGGATGCGCGTGCCCGTCCGCGTCAACGGCGCGGGGCCGTTCCAGTTCGTGATCGACACCGGCGCCGAGCGGACGGTGATCTCGCGGCAGGTCGCGACCGCGCTGAGGCTGGCGACGGGACCGCGCGTCAACGTCGCGGCGATGACCGGGGTCGTGCCCGTACCCACCGCGCATATCCCCTCGCTCGAGATCGATGCCGTCCCGCGCGGGATCGCGATCGATGCGCCGCAGCTCGAGGGGCCGCATCTGGGCGCCGACGGGCTGGTCGGACTCGACAGCCTCGCGAACAACGCGCTCCTGATCGACTTCGACGACCGGGTGATGCACGTGCAGAAATCGCGCCGCCGCCAGCGCGCCGCCGCCCCGGACGAGATTGTCGTCGTCGCCAAGTCGGTGATGGGCCGCCTGATCGTCACCGATGCACGGTTCGCGGGCAAACGGATCAGTGTCGTGCTCGACACCGGCACCGCGGTCAGCGTCGGCAACACCGCACTCCTGAAGCTGGTCGAAAACCGCGTGAAGACCGGCACGCCGATCCGTATCATGAGCGTGACCGGCGCGATGCTGACCGCCGACTATCGCATCGTGCCCCGCGTCAGCGTCGGCGGGATCGAGGTCAACACGCTGCCCGTCGCGTTCGCCGACGTGCCGCCGTTCAAGCGCCTGAACCTCGACGAGAAGCCTGCGCTGTTCCTCGGCATGGATGCGATGAAGCTGTTTCGACAGGTGCGGATCGACTTTCCCAATCGCGAGGTGCGCTTCATGCTGCCGCGTGACGTCGTCCGGCCGGGCATGACGGCGCGCGTCGTGCGTTAACCCCGTTGCGGGCCGCGGTTCCGCGCGGCATAGCGACCCCATGGTTCCGTTTTCGTTCGCCGGCCATGCGTTTGCCGCGATGCCCGAGGGCGCGCTGTTCTGGCCCGCGCGTCGCGCGCTGTTCGTCGCCGACCTGCATTTCGAGAAGGCGAGCTGGTTCGCTAAGCACGGCCAGATGCTCCCCCCCTATGACAGCTTCGCGACGCTCGCCGCGCTGGAGGCGGTTGTCGAGGCGTGCGATCCGGCGGAGATCTGGTGCTTGGGCGACAGCTTCCACGACGCGGCCGGCTGCGATCGCTTGCCGGCCGAGGTGCAGGCGGGGCTGCGCGCCCTGACGGCGGCGCGGCGGTTCGTCTGGATCACCGGCAACCATGACGCGGGCATGACCGACCGCTGCGGTGGCGAGGTGATGGCCGAGGCGCGGATCGGCGACCTGATCCTGCGGCACGAGGCCGAGCCGGACGAGCCGCTCCCCGAACTGTCGGGCCACTGGCACCCCAAGCTCCGCGTGGCTGTGCGCGGGCGCCTGGTCGCCCGCCGCTGCTTCGTCGCGACCGCGACCAAGCTGGTGCTGCCGGCGTTCGGTTCGCTCACCGGCGGGCTGGACGCGACGCATCCCGAGCTGATGCGGACGGTCGGCGCGCCGGCACAGGCGCTGGTGGCGGCGGGGGGCCGGTTACTTCGGTTCCCGCTGGCGGCGTGAGGGGTTGAGAACGTCAGCTTACGCCCGATAGCGGACGTTGCGGAGCCGTGAGAAAATTCCAGCATGAAACTATACGACTTTGATCGAGAGGCGCCTTTTGACGCAAAGATCGACTGTAAACTGCCTTATAGCGACCATGCCGGTTGCACGGCGTTAATCGCTGAAGCCGGCATGATCTCTCTAAATGCAATGTTCGCTGTCTTGGACGAGATATGTCGTCCGCCGAGGGGCGCGATGGTAACGAAGGAGCGACAGCGAGCATTGGTCGCTCAATGGCGCGCAAACCTCGAGCACGATCTGGTTGATCCGGTCCTTATCTGTGCAAACTCATTGATAGATTGCACCCCTCTCTCCTGGATCGAAGCCATTGCCGTGATGGAGCTAGTTGGGAAGGTCGACGGACAGCGTGCCGCGCTCTCAGTGGCCTATTTCTCGGGCGACTGTGACACCGAAGAGGGCGACGCCGCTCTCAATGCAGCGGACCAGCGCATACGATCGGTTTGGGACGAGAAAGGTGTTTAGAAAAACTTCCGCTTTCCTGCCCGAAGCGGACGCCGGAGTCGCCTGGAGCGATGCCAGAAAGCGGCCTTTCCGCTTTCGCTCAATCACAGACATCACGAGACTGGCAGAATGCGCCTTATGCTGATGGTCGCTGCGTCGCCCGTGAAGCACAGTTGCGGCTCAAGACCTGAGAATGACAGCGTGAACATATCGAGGTAGCCCCAATAGTTTCGACCTACCCAGCACCATCCCAACTCTGATCCAACGAAATCGGACAACTCGGCAACGGCAAGCCAACCGCTATTCATGCTCAGCGCGGCCGCAAGCCCTACAGCGATCTCGTCAGTGTCTGGATCAACCCGCAGCATAAGGGCACGGTCTTTGATCACCACCGCGACGCGATGCCAGCCCGCCGCTCCGTCACGTCGACCGAGCACCGCAGTCGTCACCTGCCCATGAGCTTCATCGTAATCAAAATTGAGCATCGTCCGATCCGCCATGAATCGCTTTTACCTCACCGGTTGGATGTCCGCTAACCTGCCCCTAGCGGACGCGGAGACCGGTTGCGGGCGATTCCGAAAGCGGCCATTCCGCCTTCGCCCAATAGCGGACGACGTCCGTTAAGGATAAGCAATGCAACGGAGGTCAATTATGCCTAAGGTGACCAATGTCACCATTGCTATCGCGCTTGGGTGTGCAGCTCTCGCGAGCCCTCTCTTTGTCCCGCGATCGGCGCTACCGTGGGGCTTCAACGTTTTCTTTTTCTGGAGTGTGTTGTCTGTGGCAGCAGTGCTAGCCGGCCGGTCGTTGGTTTGGGCGGCACTGTGCTGTAGTGCCCTCTCCCTCGTTTCTATAGATTGGTGGTTGAACGGCCCGCTGTCGACGAACGAGTATGGATTTGGCGCGATCGACGCTATCGCTCCTTTTCCGGAACAGCATTGATGATTGCAGCGACCTGCGTGCTGGCGATCACACGCATGGTTACGAAAACCCGGATGAATGGCAGTAAACCGCCCGCAGCGGACGTTCACTTTACGACTACTACTGACGCCCACACCGGATCGGCGCCGTCCCCGCGCTTTTGCAGGCGGCGTTGCCCGTGACGATGGCGCTCCCGGTCCCCGTCGCCACGACGCTCGCCGTCTCGCTTGCCGCCGCGCGGGTGTCGCCGGCGCTTTCGGAGGAGAGGGTGAGGTCGCGGACGGCGAGGCCCTCGGCCTCGATCGTGCCGACGCCGGTGTTCGCGAGCCGGGCGTTGCGCGCGGCGCCGCCCAGCGTGAGCGCGCCCGATCCGGCGAGCACCGCCTCCAGCCGGTCGGCCTCGATCCGCGCGACCTCGACCCGGCCGGATCCGGTGAGCGAGACGCCGACCTCCAGTCCCTGAAGCCGGTCGGCGCGGGCGGAGCCCGATCCGCTGACGCGCAGGTCGACGAGGCGCGGGGTGGTGACGCTGACGCTCGCCGCCTCGGTCCGGTCGCCCGGCCAGCCGCCCCAGCCATTGGGGCTTGCCCGGATGACGAGCGTGCGGTCCTCCACGCGGATCTCGACGCCGTCGAGCGCGCGCGGTTCGCCGCGGGTGGTGACGCCGGGGCTGCCGCCGCTTCGGATGTCCACGCTGAACGGCCCGTCGACGCGCACGCGGTCGAAGCTCGTCACCATCACCCGCCGCTCCTCGGCCTGAAGCGCGGCGGGGGTGAGGGCGAGGGCGAGGGCGACGGCACGATAGCGCATGGCGCTAGATCGCACCGCCGCCGCCGCCGATGCAAGCGGCATCAACCGCAGGTGACGCTGCCGAGGCCCGACTTGCTGACATTGCACTTGGCGCGCGGGCCGAGATCGACCGATCCGACGCCGGCGATCGACACCCGCGCGTCGCCGTCGACGGTCGCATCGACGCTGCCCGCGCCCGCGACCGACACCTCGGCCGCGCGGACGCGCAGGTCCTTGGCGCGGACCGAGCCGGCGCCCGACACGCTGGCGTTCAGCGTCTGCGCCGTGCCCGCCGCGGCCACATCGCCCGCGCCCGAGACGTCGAAGCTGACATTGCCGCCCTCGACCTGCCCGACGGTGAGGTCGCCCGCGCCGGAGATGGTGCCGGTGAAATTGCCGGTGCCGCGGTCGATGGTCATGCCGCCCGCGCCGGCGATGGTCGCGCCCTCGATCTCAGGCATCGTGATCTCTATCGTCGCCTTCTGGCTCTTGCCCCATTCCCAAGCGGCTTTCTTCACGCGGATCTGGAGCGTACCGTTCTCGTTCGCGATCTCCAGCCGGTCGAGCAGCTTCTGGCCGCCCTTTGCCTTGACGCCGAACCCGCCGCCGGTCGTCACGCGCACGTCCGCGGGGGCCGCGTTGGCGACGCGGGTGAAGCCCGATGCGGCGAAGCTGCGCGCGCCCTGAGGACCGGCGTCGCTGCTGCCGATGGCGGACCCGCTGCCGCAGGCGACGAGCGGAATGGCGAGCAGGATGGCGTTGAAGCGCATGGGTGACCTCCCTCAAGATCAATCTGTATTATGTAAATAATACACCCATGCCGCGTCCGTGCAAGAAAAAAGGGGAAGCGGTCGCCCGCTCCCCCTTTCTCGTCGTTCCGGTCGGCTGACCCCGGTCAGGCCTCGACCTTGTCCTTGTTGTAGATCGCAGCGGCCTTGCGCAGCACCTCGAGGATCTTTTGGAGCGCGGTCGGCTCGTCCACTTCTTCCATCGCAGCGAGTTCGCGCGCGAGGCGGCTGGCGGCCGCTTCGAAGATCTGGCGCTCCGAATAGCTCTGCTCGGGCTGGTCGTCGGCGCGGAACAGGTCGCGGACCACCTCGGCGATCGACACGAGGTCGCCCGAATTGATCTTCGCCTCATATTCCTGCGCGCGGCGCGACCACATGGTGCGCTTGACCTTGGGCTTGCCCTTCAGCGTCTCCATCGCTTCCTTGAGCGTCTTGTCGCTGGACAGCTTGCGCATGCCCACGCTCTCGGCCTTGTTCGTGGGAACGCGGAGCGTCATGCGCTCCTTTTCAAAGCGAAGGACGTACAGTTCGAGCTGCATCCCCGCGATTTCCTGTCGTTGGAGCTCGATGACGCGACCGACGCCATGCTTGGGGTAAACAACATAATCACCGACGTCGAAGGACAGCGCCTTGGCAGCCATTCTTACAAACCTTTCCGTGGACCCTTGACCCGATAGGGGCGCATGTCGCACCAGCGTAGCGCACGCCGGCTGACGGACAGCGATGTCGGGCCAAATTTCGAGTGCGTCTCCGAGAGGCGGATGCGAATCTTCGCTCCGTCGCGGCGCATTTAACACAGCAGCAATAAAATTGCCAGCGTTTGCGCCTATTGGCGCGTTTCGGGTGCCAGAACCCGGAGACCGTCGATGCGTACCAGCCGCCGGCGCGCACCTTCGGGCACCGGCGTTCCGGGCAGCAGGACGTAGAGCCGCTTCGGCTTGAGTCGTCCGTGCGAAAAGTTGAGATCCGCGTGCATCAGCCGCGTGCGGGTGGCGAGCGAGGTCCGCGCGGCATAGACATGGATGACGGGCTTGCGCGCCGAGGCCGCGCGCCACGCCAGTTCCTGATAGAGTTGGAGGTCGGCGATTGCCTCTGCCGGCGCCAGTGTCACGTCGTCGGCGGCGGCGATCAGCCGGTCCCACCGGGGCGAGGGGGTGCGGACATAGGTCGGCCGCCGGTCGCTGCTCGCAGCATGTGCAGCGCGCAGCAGCCCCGACAGGTCGAGAAGCTGAAGCGCGGTGACGCTGGCGAGGAGCAGCGTGGCGCGATCGTGGCGTAGCCGGTAGGTGAGGCGGATCGCCACCAGCACCAGCACGTAGGCGACCGGCCAGAACAGCCGGCCGGAAGCGCGCACCATGTCGAGCGGGGCCTCGAACATCAGCGGGATCGGCAGGCGCAGGAGCTTCTGCCCCGCGAAATCGACCGCCGGGGTGATAGCGAGCGTGGTGAGGACGAGCAGCGCGGGGACCAGCCAGACCAATCGGCGCAGGTCCGACCCGCGCGTGCCCTGCACCGCCCGGATCGCGAACGCGGCGGGGATCAGGATCAACAGGCCGAGGCCGAGATACTGAAACCCTTCGAACCCGCGACCCTGACGCTGCGGCGTGGCGGGCAGGAAGGTCGAATAGCCGGGATTGGCCGGGTTCCAAATCGCGTCGAGGCTCATCGCGAACGCGCCGTAAGAGCCCGTCACCTCGAAATCGCCGCCCGCGCCGTGCGCCTTCGCGATCAGCCCCACGGCAAGCAGGATGGCCAGCGACCCGGCGGCAAGGCGCAGGCGCGTCGGCCAATCGGCGCCCATGACCCGCTCGAGCATCGCGCTCGCCCAGATCGCCGCGACCATCAGGAGAAGGTAGTTGTGGACCATCGCGGCGGTCAGCATCACCGCCGCCCACGAGGCGAGGTTGCCGGCCCGCTTGGGCTCGGGGAACAGCCACAAGCTCCACAGGATCAGCCAGTGCGCCATCAGATTGGCGTGGATGAAGCGGTTGGCGAGCGTGGGTACGAGCAGGAGCAGCGCTGTCCCGCACCAGAGCGCCACGAAGTTCGGCGCATGATCGCGCAGCAACAGCACCGCAAAGAAGGCGTGGAGGAGTAGGCAGCCGAGGATCCAAGGCCCCACGAACTGGAAGTCGGCGGGCAGCCAGCTGGCGAACGGACGAAGCAACAGCGCGACGAGCGGGTTGCTGTCGGTGAACAGCAACGTCACCCCCTCGGGCGCGCCCAGCAGCGTGGTGTACGGCCACCAGCCGCCGGCGGGATCGTTCAGGAAGGCGTGGAGGCCGAGTGCATTCTCTCCATTGTCGGTCCCGCGGATCAGCCAGCCGACCGCCCGCGGATCGAGCGTCACGGGATCGAACAGCGCCAGATACAGCCCGATTGGGATCAGCGCGAGGATCAGCCAGTGGCGCAGCGACAGGGCCATGGCGCCCGCTTTGGCATGCACAGGTCGAATTAAGGTTAACGCGCCTCCCGTCATCATAGCCCTCGCTTGGATGACATTTGGGGCTCTACCTTGCCCGACCGGCGCATCCGCCCTAGCGCTCCGACACATGACGCCGCTGCCGATCAGCCCCGGTCCGATCCTGCAATTCCTCGACGTGTTCGGGATCGCGATGTTCGCCGCTTCGGGTGCGATCGCGGCGGCGCGCGCGCGGCAGACGTTCGTGACCGCGGCGTTCTTCGCGCTCGTCACCGGGGTCGGCGGGGGGACGGTGCGCGACCTCCTGATCGGCGCGCCGGTCTTCTGGATCGTCGACCCGTGGATCGCGCTGATCGTGCTCGGCGCCGCGCTCGTCATCTGGGTGACGCCCGAGCGGTGGTGGGCGGGGCAGGGGCTCGACTGGCTCGATGCGATCGGGCTTGCATCCTATGCGGTGTTCGGCGCGGCCAAGGCGTACGGCCTCGGCGTGCCGCCGGTGCCGGCGTTCCTGATGGGGGTGGTGACCGCGTGCGTCGGCGGTATCATCCGCGACGTGTTGGCGGGCGAACCGTCGATCCTGATGCGGCCGGAGCTCTACGTCACCGCTGCGGCGCTCGCATCCGCGCTCTATGTGGGCATGCGGCTGATGGGGTTTCAGGGCTTCGCGGTGTCGCTGATCGCGGCGGGGGCGGGCTTCGGCCTGCGCGCCGCGGCGATCCGGATGAAGCTCGGCCTGCCGACCTATCGCGGGCGATAGGCCCGGCCGCGTCAGTCGCGAACGACGCCGACCTCGCCGAATGACCGCACCGGCTTGGGCGGGTTTTCGGCTTGTGCCAGCTCGCATTGCCAGAAGCCGATGTCGATCCAGCGGCCGAACTTGAACCCCGCCTCCCGGATTACGCCCGCGCGGCGGAAGCCGACCTGCTCGTGGAGCTTGATCGAGGCATCGTTGGGCAATGAGATCGTGCCGATCGCATGGACGAAGCCCTGCGCGCGCAGCGTGTCGAGCAGCGCCTCGTACAGCAGCCGCCCGACCCCGCGCTGCTGCGCATCACCCGCGAGATAGATCGAGGTCTCGACCGTCCAGTGATAAGCGGGCCGGTCCCGGAACCGCGAGGCATAGGCATAGCCGAGCACGCCGCCGCCCTCGGCATCGCCGTTGGTGGCGACGAGCCAGGGGAACATGCCGTCGCCCGTCGCCATCCGGCTGCGCATCGCGCGCGCGTCGGGTGCCTCGCTCTCGAAGCTGACCGTGCCCGACAGGACGAACGGCGCGTAGATCGCCGCGATCGCGGCGGCGTCTGCGGGTTCGGCCGCGCGGATCGCGATCACGGCAGCACCCGCGCGAGCATCAGGTCGGCGAGCGCCCGGTCGGCGCCGCGCGGATCGGCGGGCGCGAAACCGGCGCATTCGAGGCAGCGGGCCTGCACCGACTGGCCCGACAGCATCCGGCGCACGTCGCCCG
The DNA here is from genome assembly GCA_913775315.1 of uncultured Sphingomonas sp. Lineage (GTDB taxonomy): Bacteria > Pseudomonadota > Alphaproteobacteria > Sphingomonadales > Sphingomonadaceae > Sphingomonas. Next base: position 106,812 of record CAJYIX010000043.1, read on the forward strand.
CCGCCTGCGCCAGCGACGCGCGGCGATCGGCCGCGATCCGCGCGAACAGGTCGCTGCCGAGCGCCGCTTCTTCCGAGCCCTTGTCGCGGTCCTGCTCGCGCTGCCACGCCTCGGCGATCTGCGCGGCCCAGCCGGGTTCCTTCTCCAGATAGACGGTGCGGACCTTGGCGGGGTCGAGCTTCGCGCGGCGCGCCGCCTCGGCGATCGCCTCCTTGAGGCCGCCGAACCGGTCGACGAGGCCGATCTGGCGCGCAGTGCCGCCGTCCCAGACACGGCCCTGGCCGATCTCGTTCACCCGCGCGGGCGGCAGCTTGCGCGAGGCGGAGACGACGCCGACGAAGCGGCGATAGATGTCCTCGATCGAGCTTTGCAGGATCGTGTCGAACTCCGGCGTCGTCCCGCCGAACACGTCGGGCTGGCCCGACAGCGGCGTGGTGCGCACGCCGTCCGCGGTTACGCCGATCTTCGACAGCGCATTCTCGAACGTCGGGATGACGCCGAACACGCCGATCGATCCGGTGATCGTGTTGGGTTCGGCAAAGATCATGTCGGCGGGGGTCGACACCCAGTAGCCGCCCGAGGCGGCGAGCCCGCTCATCGACACGATGACGGGCAGGCCCTGCGCCTTGGCCTGAAGGATCGCCTGGCGGATCGTCTCCGACGCCAGCACCGATCCGCCGGGCGAATCGACGCGGACGACGAGGGCCTTGAGCTTCTTTTCGGCCAGACCCTTGAGGACGAGGCGCGCGATCGTGTCGCCGCCGGCGCGACCCGGCCCCGCCTCGCCATCGACGATCTCGCCCGCGATCGTGACGACGCCGATCGCGTCGCCGGTGGTCGGCAGCGGATTGGCGGCGAGATAGTCGGCGATCTTGATCGTGTTGAAGCTGCCCGCCGGCTTGCCCGACGGCGCGCCGACCAGTTCGGCCACCCGCTTGCCGAACGCGATCTTGTCGCCGGTCTTGTCGAGGATGCCGGCGGCGAGGTTCGCGCGGCTCATGTCGCCGCCCGCGGCGCGGATCATGTCGGCGGGCCGGGCGAGGAAGTCGGCCACGCGCGCCTTGGGCCGTGCCTTCGTCACCAGCTCCTGCCAGCGCGACAGGATCGCGCCGTATAGCGCCTGGTTCGCGGCGCGCGCGGCGGGCGACTGGTCGGCGCGCATATAGGGCTCGACCGCTGACTTGTACGTGCCGACGCGATAGATGTGTGCGTTGACGCCCAGCTTGTCGATCAGGCCCTTGTAATAGAGCTGAGACCCGCCCGGCCCCATGAACGCGGTGCCGACCAGCGGATGCGCCCAGATCTCGCTGGCATTGGCGGCGATCAGGTATCCGGCATCGGTATAGCCGAGCGCATAGGCGAGCACGGGCTTGCCCGTCGCACGCACCGCGGCGACGGCTTCGGCCGCCTGCGCGACGACGGCGGGATAGCCGCCGGTAAAGCTGTCCATGTCGAGGACGACGGCCTTCACCTTGGCATCGGTCTTGGCGAGGTCGAGCGCGCGGATCACGTCGCGCAGCCGCGTCTGCTTGGCCATCTGCCCGCCCGCCAGCCCGGCGAACGGATCGGTCTCCTCCGGCTGTTCGACCAACTGGCCCTGCAAAGTCACGACCAGCGCGCCGTCGGTGACCGTCGCTGGGTTGGGCCGCGCGGTCAGCGCCGCGAACAGCGCGGCGAAGAACAGGAGCATGAAGAGAAGGACGAGCGCGTCCTTGATCCCGACCAGGAGCTTCCAGGCGGCCCGTACCAGCTTCACGTCGCAATTCTCCTTCGTCCGGTCTCATGGCGCTAGAGCATCGGCCCGAGACAGGCAACGCCGTCTTGTGGACGTAACACAGCGCGTGCAATTTTTGTCGCTGCCGCTGCTTGACGACCGGCCCCGCGCGGAACATATCCCGGCCCGTTAGCACTCGCGAGTGGTGAGTGCTAAGCAGACTCAATCATTCGCTTGAAAGGAAGGCGCATGAACTTTCGTCCGCTGCACGACCGCGTGCTGGTCCGCCGCGTCGAGGCCGAGGAAAAGACGGCCGGTGGTATCATCATCCCCGACACTGCCAAGGAAAAGCCCCAGGAGGGCGAGGTCGTGGCCGCCGGTGCGGGTGCCAAGAACGACAAGGGCGAGATCAGCCCGCTCGACGTGAAGGCTGGCGACCGCATCCTGTTCGGCAAGTGGTCGGGCACCGAGGTCAAGGTGGGCGGCGAAGACCTGCTCATCATGAAGGAAAGCGACATCCTCGGCATCGTCGAGGCGTAAGGCCTTCTCCTTCTTTCCTGTTTCAAACTTCAACTGAAAGGGTAGCCACATGGCAGCCAAGGACGTGAAATTCAGCCGCGACGCGCGTGAGCGCATCCTGCGCGGCGTCGACATCCTCGCCGACGCGGTCAAGGTCACGCTGGGGCCGAAGGGCCGCAACGTCGTCATCGACAAGAGCTTCGGCGCGCCGCGCATCACCAAGGACGGCGTCACCGTCGCCAAGGAGATCGAGCTCAAGGACAAGTTCGAGAACATGGGCGCGCAGATGGTGCGCGAAGTGGCCTCGAAGACCAACGACGTCGCCGGTGACGGCACGACGACCGCGACGGTCCTGGCTCAGGCGATCGTCCGCGAGGGCATGAAGTCGGTCGCGGCCGGCATGAACCCGATGGACCTGAAGCGCGGCATCGACCTGGCGGTCGAGAAGGTCGTCGCGGACGTCAAGGCGCGCTCGAAGCCCGTCTCGGGCTCGTCGGAAGTCGCGCAGGTCGGCATCATCTCGGCCAACGGCGACCGCGAAGTCGGCGAGAAGATCGCCGAGGCGATGGAGAAGGTCGGCAAGGAAGGCGTCATCACCGTCGAGGAGGCCAAGGGTCTCGAGTTCGAGCTGGACGTCGTCGAGGGCATGCAGTTCGACCGCGGCTACCTGTCGCCCTACTTCATCACCAACCCCGAGAAGATGTCGGTCGAGCTCGCCGATCCGTACATCCTGATCCACGAGAAGAAGCTCTCGAACCTGCAGTCGATGCTGCCGGTGCTTGAGGCGGTCGTGCAGTCGGGTCGCCCGCTGCTCATCATCGCCGAGGACATCGAGGGCGAGGCTCTCGCCACGCTGGTCGTCAACAAGCTGCGCGGCGGCCTGAAGGTCGCGGCCGTCAAGGCGCCGGGCTTCGGCGATCGTCGCAAGGCGATGCTTGAGGACATCGCGATCCTGACCAAGGGCGAAGTCGTCAGCGAGGATCTCGGCATCAAGCTCGAGAGCGTCACGCTCGGCATGCTCGGCACCGCCAAGCGCGTCACGATCGACAAGGACAACACCACCATCGTCGATGGCGCCGGTGAAGCCGATGCGATCAAGGGCCGCACCGAGGCGATCCGTCAGCAGATCGAGGTCACGACCTCGGACTATGACCGCGAGAAGCTGCAGGAGCGTCTGGCCAAGCTTGCGGGCGGCGTTGCCGTCATCAAGGTCGGCGGCGCGACCGAGGTCGAGGTCAAGGAGCGCAAGGACCGCGTCGACGACGCGCTGCACGCCACGCGCGCGGCGGTCGAAGAGGGCATCGTCCCCGGCGGCGGCACGGCGCTGCTCTACGGCACGCGTGCGCTCGACGGCATGACGGGTGCGAACGAGGACCAGACCCGCGGCATCGACATCGTCCGCAAGTCGCTGACCGCGCTGGTTCGCCAGATCGCCAGCAACGCCGGCCATGACGGCGCGGTGGTGTCGGGCAAGCTGCTCGACCAGCAGGACACCTCGTTCGGCTTCAACGCGTCGACCGACACGTACGAGAACCTGGTTCAGGCCGGCGTGATCGACCCGACCAAGGTCGTGCGCACCGCGCTCCAGAACGCGGCCTCGGTCGCCGGCCTGCTCATCACGACCGAAGCGACGGTCGCCGAGCTGCCCGACGACAAGCCCGCGATGCCGGCGATGCCCGGCGGCGGCATGGGCGGCATGGACTTCTGATCCGAATGCGGCCGCGGCGAGCGAGGCTCGCCGCGGACACGCATCGGATCGGCCGGCAGGTGGGCACGCCCACCCGACCGACGGCGCGGCTCCGCCGCGCCGGTCCGACCAAACAGAAAAGGGCCGGAGGTTCGCCTCCGGCCCTTTTTCGTGCCTAGAACAGGCGATCGCGCGCCTCAGGCAGGCAGACGTTTTAGCGCGTCAGCCCGCTTCCGGTCTTTCGGCCGGTCGAAGCGTCGCAGGATAGCGATCAGTTCGTTGCGATCGGGCATGAAGATCGGGCCGCCCGGTCGATCGATCCGCGTTCGCGAACTCGGCAGGACCGGCTGCCAAATGCCGCCAGATCGATGCTCGAACCCAGCCATGAACTCGACCACCAGCGGCGGCCGTGTCCAGCGCCCAAAGCGGCGAGACCGAAACGTCGGATGATTTGAGCCCGCCACGAGCGGTAATCCCAGCGTGGCGAACACCCGGTCGGCATCGGCGGCGCCGAGCAGAACATCGACATCGCCGATCGGCTCAACCGTTACGCCATGCAGTCGGGCGGCCGCGCTGCCGATCAACCACCATGGTTCACTAAGCGACGCCGTAACCGACGCCAGCATCGCCAGCGTGGCGTCCAGCGGATCGGGCATGTCGGCGGGCTCAATACCTGACCCGCGTCACCTTCAGCTTCTTCTTCTCTAGGTCCGCAATCACGCTGTCCTTGCCCGCCAGATGCCCCGCACCGACCGCGACGAAGACCGTGCCGGGCTTTTCCAGCCGCGTATCGATCCAGTCGGCCCAGCGCTGGTTGCGGTCGGTCAGCAGGATCTTGGCGACCTCCGGCGTGTCGGTCAGCCCCTCGTTCATGATCGCGCCGAGCTTGTCGGGATCGCCCGCGGCCCAGGCCGCGACCATGTTCTCGATCATCGGCTGCATCTTGGGCAGTTCGGCGACGGTCGAGTTGAGGAGCGAAATCTGCGCCGCATCCGACATGCTCTCGAAATAGCCGAGCTGCTGTTCGGCGGTTTCCAGTCCCGTCACCGTCTTGCGCGCGGTCTTGGCCGCTTCGGTGATCTTCGCCTCCGCACCCGCGGCGGGATCATAGCCGAGCTTGATGAGCGGCAGGAGCGACAGGTTGGTCGACGCGAACCACGGATCGGTGCGGTCGAACGCGTTGGCCGGCAGGCCAAGGTCCGACAGCGCCTTCAGATACGCCGCCTTCTTATCGGGTGCGAGCTTGTCGGGGAGTGCAGGGCCGCCGGTGGTGATCGCCAGCCGCTGGATCAGCGCGGTCATCGCCTGCGGATCGGGCATCACCATTTCCAGCACGACTTCCTGACTCTCGTCGAAGGCCTTCTTCACGCCCTCGTCGAACCAGCTAAGGCCGGGTTTCAGGACGTGGATCGTCCCGAACAGATAGATCGTCGTGTCGGCGTCCTTGACCACCCACAAGGCGGGGTCGGCATCGACCGTCGCTGGCTGCGCGGCGGGTGCGGGTGCCGGAGCCGTTTGCGCCGACAGCGCGGTGGGCGATGCGGCAAGGCCAAGCGCGAGCAACAGCTTCTTCAGACGATCCGGCAATCCACCCTCCCGATACGATAGAGCCGCCTAGATAGCGGCTGGCCCCCGTGTTGATAAGGCGGTCAGGTGGCGTCGAACTTGTCGCGCTTGCGCCGCCCGAACAGCAGCCGCCGTTCGAGGTGGCGGCGCAGCGCCCGGTAATAGGCGTCGAGAAACGCCTGATCGCCGGGCTCGTCATAGCGGCCGATCTTGGCGCGGATCGCGTCGGCAACCGCCGCCATCGCGCTCGCGTCGCCGCGGCGAAGCACGTCCTCGAGACGTTGGAGCTCGTACTGGCCGTACACCTCGAGCTCGGCCGGGGCGAAGTCGATGCGCCGGTCAGCCCCCTTCGCCATCAGGTCGGCACCGATCCGCCGCCGCCCGGTCTCGATCACCCAAGTGCCGGCGATGAGGTCGCCCGCGCGAAGCCGGTCGCGGTTGAACAAGGGGAAGAACAGGAACAGCGCTGTCCAGCCGAGCCCCAGCGCCGCGGTCCACTGATCGGCGATCCCCTGCGCGCTGGAATAGGCGAGAAAGGTGAGGGGGAGGAACACCTCGATCTCGCGCATCAGGTTGCGCGCAACGATCGCGCCGCCGGTCAGCCGCCCGCCGTCGCGGGCGACGACGCGAAGTTTCATCACCCGCTTGCCCAGCGTCGCCGCGCGGCCGCTGCTCTCGCCGAGGATGAAGTAGAAATTGCGAAGGAGAAAGAAGCCGAGCAGCCAGATGACGACCAGAAAATTGCCGAGCACCGCGCCGAAGCCGACATGGAACGCGACCAGCGCCAGCGACACGCCGATGAGGATCCCGAGCATCAGGAGCGCGTCGAGAACGAACGCGCCCGCGCGAGCGCCGGCACTGGCGAGGCGCAGGTCGAGCGCCACGCCCTCGGGCGTCACCAGCCGGCGGGCGAGGCCGACCTTAGCGCGGCGAGCCACGACGCCGCCCCCCGAACGCGAAATAGGCGGTCCAGAGCGCCAGCATCGCCGCGGCGATCGCGAACCGCCCGTCGTCGGTGCGGACGAGCTGCCGGCCGAACCCCTCGAGCAGCCCGGCGACGAGCAGCATGACGACGACGCCGATCATGACCAGCGCCGCGCGCTCGCCCGCCGCCTTCGCCGCCGACAGCCGGTTGCGCTCCCCCGGAAACGCGACGGCGCGGCCGATATGGAAGCCCGCCGCGGCCGAGACGATGATCGCGGACAGCTCGGTCGTGCCATGGATCATCAACCAGCCGGTCAGCCCCCAGCCAAGCCCCTTGGGAAGATAGACCGCATAGAACGCCCCCAGCAGCGCGCCGTTCGACGCGAGCAGCAGCATCGTCGGCACCCCGAACGCGAAGCCGAGCGCGAAGACAAGGATCGATATCTGCGCGTTGTGCGTGAACAGCGCGGTTGCAAAGACTTCCAGCCCGCCCTCGCCCGGCGCGTCGTAGAGCGTGCCGCGCAGGAACTGCACCCCCGCCTGCGGATTGCGCCCGTTGGCAAGGCCGGGCGGCACGATCGCATCGAACCAGCCCGGATCGGCAAGGATCAGCGCGTATCCCGCCGCGGCAGAGGCGAGGAACAGCAGCAGGGCGAGCAAAATCTCCGGCACTATGCCGCGAACCGCGACCGGCCAGTCGCGAGCGAAGAAGCGGGCGACTGCGCGGCCCCAGGGCTCGCGCGCCGAATAGAGGAGGAAATAGGCGCGCGACGAGAGCTGCTCGAGATAGCCGATCAGGTCGGCGTCGAGCGAGGTTTCGCGCGCGATCGACAGCGCCGACAGCGTCGCGCGATAGAGACGCGGCAATTCGACGAGCTCGGCCTCGGTCAGCTTGCGCGCCGACCCCTTCTCGACGCGGCCCAACAGGATTTCGAGCCGGGCCCAGTCGCCCTCGCGCTCGGCACGGAAATGGTCGGGTGTGAAGATCGCCTCGGTCATGGCCGCTCGCGCATCTGGAGGTAGCGTTCGACCAGCGCGAGCGGGGCGTCGCCGGGCGCTGCCTCGATCACGTCGATGCCCTGTCGCTTCAGCCGTTCGACGACGATCCGCCGTTCGCGCAGTAGCGTCGCCGCGACATTGGCGCGGGTCAAGTCGTCGGCGGTTTCGGGGCGCGCGTCGATATAGGCGATCAGCTCCTCGTCATGGAACAGCACGAACAACAGGCGGTGACGGCGCAGCAAGCGGCCCGCGGCGGCGAGCATCAGCTCGGCCGCGGTCGGGTCGGAGAACTCGGTGAACAGGACGATAAGCGAGCGCCGGTCGAGCCGCTGGTCGAGGACCGTCAGGCCGAGCGTGAAATTGGTTTCCTCCGCCCCGTAGTCGATCTCGGCGGCGTGAGCGTGCAGGCGGGCAAAGGCGCGCGGGCCGCTGACGCTGCCCGAATCGACGCGCGGTTTGGAATCGAAGGCGAAGAGCCGCGCGCGGTCGCCCGACTTGAGCGCGACGAACGCCGCCAGCAGCGCCGCCGATACCGCGCGGTCCACGCGGGGAACGCCGCCGACCGGCTCCGCCATCATGCGCCCGGCATCCACGGCGAGGACGATCGGATTGTCGCGCTCGGTCCGGTATTCGCGCGCGAGGAGCGCGGCGTGGCGGGCCGATGCCTTCCAGTCGATCGTGCGGCGGGCCATGCCGGGCTGGAAGCCGGTAAGCGCCTGAAACTCCTGACCCTCGCCCGCCTCGATCCGCATCCGCTGGCCGAATTGCGGGCCGTTCAGGCGCTGGCGCATCGCCGTCTCGCGCACCCCGGCGATGTCGGGGGTGACGCGCACGGCAATGTCGGCGGGCCGTGACCGCTGCCACGTGCCGAGGCCGAGCGGCCCGCGCGCGCGTGCCCAGATCCGCTCGATCCGCGCGGTGCCGCGGCGCGCAGCGTGGTAGCGAAAGCAGATCGGAAGAGCACACGTCTGAACTCCAGT
>CAJYIX010000044.1 GCA_913775315.1 uncultured Sphingomonas sp.
AGCATCATTCTTGGAAACAAGCTTCGGACATCGATCGGTTCGTTGCTGTCCAAGGCAATTGAGATCGTCTGCACGCAGCCGCGCGTCTACGAAGACGTAATGTCTTTGGGTCGAGCCGCTTTGCAAATCGCTGCTTCGGACGGTGCCGACCAGATCGCGATCAGCGAGAATGATGGGCTCATCGAAGGACAGGCGAAGGTTGTCGATCAGGTAACGGCATTTTGTGTCGACCGCCTCAAGGTCCAGCAGCGTGAGGCCGGCGTTCGCCACGACCTGATCGACGCGGTTTTTGCGCTGGGCGGGGAGGACGATCTCGTCCGCCTGCTCGCGCGGGTGCATGCGCTTCAGGCGTTTGTGACGACGGGCGAGGGGGCGAACCTGCTCGCCGGGTACAAGCGGGCGGCGAATATCCTCAAAAAGGAGGGGTGGAAGGACGCCGCTGCGTCACAGGCCCCCGCGCCGTCGCTCACCGACATGGCCGACCGGACTGCGCCGTTCGGCGAAGAGCCGGCGCGGTTGCCCGAGGAGCGGGCGGTGATCGCGGCCGATCTGTCGAACGGCACGATCCCGCAGACCGGCGAGGAGGACCCGCTGGCCGAGGCGTCAGCGCCCGCCGGCACCCCCGCGCACGAACCCGCCGAAGCCGCGCTGATCGCGGCGCTCGACGTGGCGGAACCGCGGGCGGCGGCGGCGATCGAGGCGGAGGATTTCGAGGGCGCGATGGCTGCGCTTGCGACCCTGCGCGCGCCGATCGACGCGTTCTTCGAGACAGTGACGGTCAACGATGCCGATCCGGCCAAGCGGCAGGCGCGGCTGGTACTGCTCGCGCGGATGCGGGCGGCGGTGCATCGGGTGGCCGATTTCTCGAAGATCGAGGGGTAGGCGACTTTAGTCGGAGTGGACTTCGCTCCGCCGCCGCTGCAATGCAGCGCATACCTATGCAAAGACCGGAAGGCGGGGATACGTGATGGCGAACCAGGGCACCGAACCGCAATACGTCTATCGCTTCGGCGGCGGCGTGTCGGATGGCGGCAAGGGGGACAAGTTCCTGCTGGGCGGCAAGGGCGCGAACCTCGCTGAAATGGCGTCGATCGGCCTGCCGGTGCCGCCGGGCTTCACCATCTCGACCGCGATGTGCACGCGCTATTACGAGGAGGGGCAGACCTTCCCCGACAGCGTGCGTGTCGAAGTGGCCGAGGGGATCGCGCATATCGAGGGCGTGACGGGCAAAACGTTCGGCGATCCTGCCAACCCGCTGCTCGTATCGGTCCGATCGGGCGCGCGCGTGTCGATGCCGGGGATGATGGATACGGTCCTCAACCTCGGCCTCAACGACCAGACGGTCGAGGGGCTGGCGCGCGTGTCGGATGATCCGCGCTTCGCCTGGGACAGCTATCGGCGCTTCATCCAGATGTATGCCGACGTGGTCCTCGGCCTCGACCACGACCGGTTCGAGGAAGCGCTGGAGGTGGCCAAGGAGGATCGCGGCTATTTCCTCGACACCGACCTGACCGCCGAGGACCTGAAGGCGCTGGTCGCTGAGTATAAGGGCCTGGTCGAGGAACTGTGGGACAAGCCCTTCCCGCAGGACGTGCACGACCAGCTCTGGGGTGCGGTCGGCGCGGTGTTCGGGTCGTGGCAGTCGGAGCGGGCGAAGGTCTATCGCCGCCTGAACGACATCCCCGGCGACTGGGGCACCGCGGTCAACGTGCAGGCGATGGTGTTCGGCAACATGGGCGACACCTCGGCCACGGGCGTCGCCTTCACCCGCGATCCCTCGACCGGCGAGAACGGCTATTACGGCGAGTTCCTCATCAATGCGCAGGGCGAGGACGTGGTCGCGGGCATCCGCACGCCGCAATACCTGACCCGCGCGGCGCGGGAAGCGGCGGGGGCCAAGCCGCTGTCGATGGAAGAGGCAATGCCCGAGGTGTACGGCGAGCTTGCCGGCGTGTTCGACACGCTGGAGCGCCATTATCGCGACATGCAGGACATCGAGTTCACCGTCGAGCGCGCCAAGCTCTGGATGCTCCAGACGAGGAGCGGCAAGCGGACGGCGAAGGCTGCGCTGAAGATCGCGGTCGACATGGCGAGCGAAGGCCTGATCACCGAGGAGCAGGCGGTGGCGCGCGTCGACCCGTCGGCGCTCGACCAGCTGCTCCATCCGACGCTCGACCCCGATGCAACCCGCGACGTGCTGACCAAGGGCCTGCCCGCCAGCCCGGGCGCTGCCTCCGGCAAGGTCGTGTTCGACGCCGACACCGCCGAAAAGATGGCGGCGGCGGGCGAGGATGTGATCCTGGTGCGCGTCGAGACCAGCCCGGAGGACATTCACGGCATGCACGCGGCGAAGGGCATCCTGACCGCGCGCGGCGGCATGACCAGCCACGCGGCGGTGGTCGCGCGTGGCATGGGCCGCCCTTGCGTCTCCGGCGCGGGCAGCCTGTCGATCAAGGGCAAGGACGGCGTGATGCGTGTCGGCGACCGCGAGGTGAAGGCGGGCGAGGTGCTGACGATCGACGGTTCGACCGGCGAGGTGATGCTGGGCGCGGTGCCGACGGTGCAGCCCGAGCTTGCCGGCGATTTCGGCACGCTGATGGCCTGGGCCGACAAGGTCCGCCGGCTGAAGGTGCGCACCAACGCCGAGACGCCCGCCGACTGCCGCACCGCGCGCGAGTTCGGGGCGGAGGGCATCGGCCTGTGCCGGACCGAGCATATGTTCTTCGACGCCAGCCGCATCACCTCGGTGCGCCAGATGATCCTGGCGTCGGACGAGGCGGGGCGGCGCGCCGCGCTCGACAAGCTGCTGCCCGAACAGCGCGCCGACTTTGCCGAGATCTTCGCGGTGATGGCGGGGCTGCCAGTGACGATCCGCCTGCTCGATCCACCGTTGCACGAGTTCCTGCCGCACGAGGATGCGGAGTTCGAGGAAGTTGCCAAGGCGACCGGCATGGAAGTCGAGGCGCTGAAGCGGCGCGCGGGCGAGTTGCACGAGTTCAACCCGATGCTCGGCCATCGCGGGTGTCGCTTGGGCGTCACCTATCCCGAAATCTACGAGATGCAGGCGCGCGCGATCTTCGAGGCGGCGGTCGAGGTCGCTGAGAGTTCGGGCGCCGCGCCGGTGCCCGAGGTGATGATCCCGCTGGTCGCGACCGCCAAGGAGCTCGAGCTGATGAAGGCCGTCGTCGACAAGGCGGCGGAGGCGGTGTTCGCCGACAAGGGCCGGCGGATCGTGTATCTGGTCGGCACGATGATCGAGCTCCCGCGTGCGGCCCTTCGTGCGGGTGAGATCGCCGAAGTGGGCGAGTTCTTCAGCTTCGGGACCAACGACCTCACCCAGACGACGCTGGGTGTCAGCCGCGACGATGCGGCGCGGTTCCTCGGCGTCTACGTCGAGAAGGGCATCTATGCCCGCGATCCGTTCATCAGCATCGACGTCGAGGGTGTCGGCGAGCTGGTCGAGCTGGCTGCCGAGCGCGGGCGAAAGACGCGGCCCGAGATCAAGCTCGGCATTTGCGGCGAACATGGCGGCGACCCCGCCTCGATCGCGTTCTGCGAGAAGGTCGGGCTCGATTACGTGTCGGCCAGCCCCTATCGCGTGCCGATCGCGCGGTTGGCGGCGGCGCAGGCGGCGCTCGCCAAGTGATGGAGCATCGCCGCGCCCGCACCACCCGCGACGGTTACGACCGGGTGGGGCCGTTCCATCCGTTCGTCGCCTGGGCCGGTGTCGCGCTGTTCGACCTGTCGCTGATCGCGTTCGTTGTGCTGACGATGCTGGTCGGCGCCGACTGGACCGAGGATCTGATGTTTCCGGGCGGACCGGAATTGCTGCCGTTCTGAAGGCGGCGCGCGGAGCCGATCCGCGCGCCGACTCTGTCAGTCCATCATCTTCAGCATCGAGCTGATCGTCACGAAGGCGAACGCGACCGAGCTGTCGGCGACGCCATAGGGGATGAACAGCCGGTCGCCGTGGCGGATCGCACCGCACGAATAAACGACGTTCGGGACATATCCCTCGCGATCCTGATCCGCCGCGGCCAATAGCGGCTCGCGCGTGCGGCCGATCACCTTCGACGGATCGTCCTTGTCGAGCAGCACCGCGCCGATCGAATACTTCCGCATCGCGCCGACGCCGTGGGTGAGCAGCAGCCAGCCCTCGTCGATCTCGATCGGCGGACCGCAATTGCCGATCTGGACGAGTTCCCACGGATAGTGGGGCTTCAGCAATAGCTCGCCCTCGTCCCAGTGCGTCAGCGTGTCGGACTGGATCAGGAACAGGTTCTCGCCGTCCTGCCGGCCGATCATCATGTACTTGCCGCCGATCTTGCGCGGGAACAGGCCCATGCCCTTGTTCCGCGCGGCCGAGCCGGTCATCGGCACGAGGTCGAATGCGCGGAAGTCGCGGGTACGCAGCATCTCCGACTGGATGACCGAGCCGTTATAGGCGGTGTAGGTGCCGAGCCACTCGGTGCTGCCGTCGTCGTGCGTGAAGTGGACGAGGCGCATGTCCTCCAGCCCGTTCGACTGTGCGCGGGTGATCGGGAAGATCACCGTGCCCGACAGCGTCGAATCGCGATGGCGATGAACCGTCACCTCGCCCTCGGGAATGCCGTGCTCGTCCGCGCCCTCGCGGTCGACGGCGGTGGCGAAGGGCGGCTCGGGCGCCAGGATCAGCTCGTTTTGGTCGGTGATGATCCCCTCTCGGAACGCGACCGAGCTGATATGCCCTTCGCCGACCGCGCGCAGCGACATGAGGATGCGCAGGCTGCCCGGCGGCATTCCGGACTGGTCGAAATGCGGGACGGCGCTCGGGTTCATCAGCGCGGCGGCGGCATAGCTGTATTCGTGGCAGAAATAGGCGCCGATCAGTTGCCGTTTCTCGTCCGAGATCGCCGCGCCGTCGAGCTTCAGCAGATCCTCGATCTGGTCGTAGCGGGTCATGAAGACGCGCCGCGTCTGCCAGTGCCGCGCCTCGAAATCCTTGAGCACGGTGTTGAGCTGCTGCCGCGCCTCGATCGGCGACATCTGAAGGACGGCATGGACCAGCCGCTCGGTGCGGCTGGGGGCCGATCCGTTCGACTGCCACGCGATATGAAACGGACGCACGACCACGCGCGAAGGATCGGCATGCAGCCGCAGCGCGTGGGTTTCCAATTCGAGCATTCAAGCCCCCCGTAAGGCCGCCGCTCTACGACCCGATTGTTCTAAGCGACGACGATGCGCGGCGGGTCTGCCAGATTTGCCGCCGCCTTTGAAAGCCCGGAAATGGCGCAATTGGCCAATTGCAGCGCCAAAATCGACTCCGCCCCCTGGTTCCGGTTGAGACCGGTGGGCTGGAGCCCGTCGAAGCAACCGCCATCCTGCGGCGTCGCCAGCGGAAGGTCGAGGTCGTTGCCGCCCAGATACCAGCGATACGCCTTCATCGCCTCGTTGAACCAGCGCTTCTCGCCGGTCGCCTCGAACGCGGCGGCGCAGGCCTCGACCGTTGCCTGCGCTTCCAGCGGCTGCTGGTCGAACGGCAGCGGTTCGGCATATTCGCGGCCGAAGCTCTCGGTGCCCACCGCGCGGAAATTGCCCGCGGGCGACGTCTGGCGCGAGACGATCCATTCGAGCGTCTCGATCCCGCAATCGACGAGATCCTGCCGACCGAGCGCCTGACCCGCGCGGATCAGCGCCTCGGGCAGGCGCGCATTGTCATAGGCGAGGACGATCTCGAACCACTGCCAGTCCGGGCGGCGATTCGCCTCGCACAGCGCGACAAGCTGTTCGCCGAAGGTTTCGAGGATGCGCGTCGCGATCGGATGGTCGGGGAAGCCGTCGCGCATCGCCGCGGCGCCCAGCATCGCGAACGCCTGCGCCCGCGGGCTGCCGAGGTCAAAGGCGAGGCTGGCGGTCTGGTCGAACATCGCCGCCGCCCAGTCGCGATGCTTCTGCTCGCGCGCCTCGGTCGCGGTGACGCCGAGCGCCCAAAGCGCGCGGCCGTTCGAATCCTCCGATCCTTCGTCCTCGCACCAGACTCGGTCGAAGCGCATGAAGTTGCGGAAACGCCGCTTGTCGGGGTTCCAGGCGTACTGGACGAACGAGGCATAGATGCTCGTCCACTTGTCGCGCGTCACGTCGTCGAGCGGATCGATCCGGCACATCAGGATGAGCGCGCGGGCATTGTCGTCGATGCAATAGCCGTGCCGGCGATCGGGGATTGAATAGATCGAGTGCTGGAGCATTCCCGTCGCGTCGCTCATCCGCTCTACCGCGGCGAGGTCGGGGCGGAGCGGCGCGGTCTCGCTCGCGCTGCCGGTGATGCGCGCGGGGCGGGCGGTGACGATCTGCTCGGCCGCCTTCATGATCCCCTCGGCCAGGCACGGCCACAGCATCGTGCGGCCACGCGCATAGGCACGCGTCGCCAGCGCCATCCGCTCGCCATCGTCAGCCAGCAACCCGCCGATTGCCTTGGCGAAGCCGGCAACGTCGCCGAAGTCGACGAGGATTCCGTGCCCGTCGGCGAGGATTTCGGTCGCATGGACATAGGGCGTCGAGACGACCGGCTTGCCCATGCCGACCGCGAAGCTGAGCGTGCCAGACGTGATCTGCGCGGGGTTGTGATAGGGGGTCGCGTAGAGGTCGGCGGCCTGGAGATAGTCGAGCAGCTCGGGTTCCTCGGCGAACCCGTCGATCAGTTCGACATGGTCGGCGACACCGAGTTCGGCCGCCTGCGCGATCAGGCGTTCGCGATATGCCTCACCCTCATGCGCGACGAGGTTGGGGTGGGTGGCGCCGAGCACCACGTAATGCGCGCGCGGTTCGGCCTTCACGATCTCCGGCATCGCCGCGATCATCGTCTCGATGCCCTTGTTCGGCGCGAGCAGGCCGAAGGTGAAGATGACCTTGCGCCCCTCCCACCCGAAGCGCGGCTTCATGCTGTCGGGGACGAGGAATGCACGGTCGGGCACGCCATGCGGAATGGTGACGATGCGGCGCGCGTCGGCGCCGTGCACTCGCGTCAGGATTTCGCGACCCTTCTCGGCCATGACCATCACTTTGCTCGCGCGGCGGAGCAACGCCTCCATCACCCGCCGCTCCTCGGCGCTCGGGCGCTCGAGGATGGTGTGCAGCGTGACGATGACAGGCAGCGACGTGCGGTCGAGCAGTGCTAGCAGATGGTCGCCCGCCGACCCGCCGAAAATGCCGTACTCGTGCTGGACCCACAGGACCTGCGCGCCCGATGCCTCGATCCGTCGCGCGGTCGCAAGATAGGCGGACAGGTCGGTCTGCGGGATCGTCGCCGTCACCGCATCGGGATAGGCGTAGCGACCGGGGTGGTCGTCCATCGCGTATACATCGACCTTGAGGTCGGGATAGCGCGCGATCATCGCCTGATGACAATGCGTGGTGAACGTCGCGAGACCGCACTGGCGGGGCAGATAGTTGCCGATCAGCGCCAGGTGGTTGATCGCAGGCGCCTTCGCTCCCTCAAGCGTCGACATGAGCTTACCTTTCGCATGTGCAACAGGGACCGGATCGGTCCGAAGCATCGACCTCCAAACGACTTGAACGAAATATGGTTGCAAGAATGCTGCAACGCAACGTGGTTTAGTTCACCGGTTGTTCAGGGCCGCTCACCCGCGTCCGCGATAGCCGGCAACGCCCTGATCGGGGACCCAGAGCCCTTCCGGCGACGGTCCCGACTGCCAGAACACGTCGATCGGAATGCCGCCGCGCGGGTACCAGTAGCCGCCGATCCGAAGCCAGCGCGGGCTCATCTCGCGGAACAGCCGCTCGCCGATGCCGACGGTGCAGTCCTCATGAAACGCCGCATGATTGCGAAAGCTCCCTAGAAAGAGCTTCAGCGACTTCGATTCGACGATCGTCTCCGCCGGGGCATAGTCGATGACGAGATGCGCGAAGTCGGGCTGCGCCGTCACCGGGCAGAGCGAGGTGAACTCGGGCGCGGCGAAGCGGACACAGTACAAGGACCCGGGTCGCGGATTGGGAACATAATCCAGTACCGCTTCGTCGGGATTGGCGGGCAGGGCGCTGGTCTGGCCGAGATGCTTCGGGGTCATGGGACGGCCATATAGTCGGCCGCGCGACGGAGGGAAGATTTGACGGTTCTGATCCCCGTGCTGGGCGACCAGCTTTCGGACAATCTCTCGTCGCTGCAGGGCATCGACAAAGGCGACGCGCGCATCCTGATGATGGAGGTGGGGGAGGAGGCGACCTATGTCCGCCACCACGTCCGGAAGATAGCGTTCCTGTTCTCCGCCATGCGCCATCATGCCGAGCGGCTGCGCGCGGCCGGATGGACGGTCGATTATGTGAAGCTCGACGATCCCGAGAACGAAGGCAGCTTCTCTGCCGAGGTCGCGCGCGCGGTCGAGCGGGTGAAGCCCGACCGTATCGTCGTGACCGAGGCAGGCGAGTGGCGCGTGCGAGCGATGCTCGAAAGCTGGGCCGACCGTTTCAACTGCGAGGTCGAGATACGTCCAGACACCCGCTTCGTCGCTACCCATGCCGAGTTCGAGGCCTGGGCCGCCGATCGCAAGTCGCTGCGCATGGAGTTCTTCTATCGCGAGATGCGGCGCAAGACCGGGCTCTTGATGGACGGCGCCAAGCCCGAGGGCGGGCAGTGGAACTACGACGCCGAAAACCGCAAGCCGCCGCCGGCCAAGGTGCGGCCCGCCGCGCCGCTGTCGTTCGAGCCGGACAAGATTACCAAAGATGTGCTGAAGCTCGTCAAGGCACGGTTCGACAATCATGTCGGCCGGCTGGACGAGTTCGGCTTCGCGGTGACGCGGGAGGATGCGCTGAAACAGCAGGCGCATTTCATCAAGCACCACCTGCCGCAGTTCGGCGACTATCAGGACGCGATGGTAACCGGCGAGCCGTATCTGTGGCATGCGATCCTGTCGCCCTATCTCAACGCCGGGCTGCTCGATCCGCTCGAGCTCTGCCAGGCGGTCGAAAAGGCGTATCGTGCGGGCAAGGCGCCGCTCAACGCGACCGAGGGTTTCATCCGCCAGATCATCGGCTGGCGCGAGTTCGTGCGCGGCATCTACTGGCGCGAGGGGCCGGACTATACGTCGCGCAATTTCCTCAATGCCAAGCGCGACCTGCCCGACTTCTACTGGACGGGCGAGACCGACATGCACTGCATGGCCGAGGCGATCGGCGGAACGATCGACCATGCCTACGCCCATCATATCCAGCGGCTGATGGTGACAGGCAATTACGCACTGCTGATCGGTGCCGATCCCGAGCAGGTTCAGCGCTGGTACTTGGAGGTCTATGCCGACGCCTATGAATGGGTGGAGGCGCCCAATACGCTCGGCATGAGCCAGTTCGGCGACGGCGGGCTGCTCGCGTCGAAGCCGTACATGTCGTCCGGCGCCTACATCAATCGCATGTCCGATTATTGCGGAAAATGCCGGTATGACGTGAAGAAGCGCGAAGGCGACGACGCCTGTCCCTTCAACGCGCTCTACTGGGACTTTCTGGCGCGAAACCGGACTAAGCTCGGCAACAACCAGCGGCTGGCCATGCCGTACCGGAATTGGGACCGGATGGACGAAAAGACGCAGAAATCCGTCCGAAAGCAGGCCGCCTCCTACCTCAGGACGCTTGGCGGGGGCCGCGCTTCTTCGTAGGCTCAGGACAAATCACAAGGGAGGACTGTCATGGATTCGCTCGTTTCGACCGAATGGCTCGCCGGGGAACTGGGTGCGAGTGACCTGCGTGTCGTCGATGCGACCTGGTTCATGGCGGGGCAGGGCGACGCCGCCGCCGATTACGAGAAGGCGCATATCCCGGGCGCGGTCTTTCTTGACCTGGAGGATGTGCGCGATACGTCGAGCGACCTGCCGATGATGCTGCCCGCCGCGGAAAAGTTCGCCAGCCGGATGCAGTCGCTGGGCCTGGGCGACGGCAGCCGCATCGTCCTTTACGACAACTCGCCCTACAAGACCGCGGCGCGCGCGTGGTTCATGCTCAAGACCTTCGGCGCGCACGATGTCGCAATCCTCGACGGTGGCCTCGCCAAATGGCTGGCCGAGGGGCGGCCCACAGAGAGCGGGCGCGAGACGCTGCGCCATCGCCACTTCACCGTCTGGGACGACCGCAGCGCCGTGCGCAGCCTGTCGGACATGAAAGCGAATGTGGACAGCAAGGCCGAACAGGTGGTCGACGCCCGCTCCGCCTCGCGCTTCTCGGGCGAGGAGCCGGAGCCGCGCGCGGGGATGGCCTCGGGCCACATTCCCGGGTCGTCGAACGTGCCGATCGCGCGGCTGTTCAACGCCGACGGCACCTACAAGTCGAAGGACGACCTGCGCGCCGCGTTCGAGGCGGCGGGAGTCGATGTGGAAAGGCCCATCGTCACCACCTGCGGCTCGGGCGTCACCGCCTCGGTCCTCGCCTTCGCGCTGCACCTCTTGGGGCAGAAGGCGGCGCTCTACGACGGCAGCTGGTCCGAATGGGGCGCGGACAAGGATACGCCGAAGGCGACCGGGTAAGCAATATCCTCCCCGGGCCGGGGAGGAATTGTTCGGGCCGACCGGTCACGCTACGGCACCAGCATGACCAAACCCCGCGACCCCGCCGCCCCGATCGCCGACGCTACCCGTGTGGTGCAGGGCGGTCGGCGCGAGGATTGGACGCAGGGGATCGTCAACCCGCCGGTCTGGCGCGCTTCGACCATCCTGTACGAAGACGTCGCCGACCTGCGCGCCAATGTGCAGCGCGATACGACGCATCGCCTGTTCTACGGCCGGCGGGGGACGCCCACGCAGTGGAGCCTCGCCGACGCGCTGAACGACCTCGAACCGGGGGCGGAGGGAACGCTGCTCTATCCCTCCGGCGTCGCGGCGATCGCGACGGCGCTGCTGGCGGTGCTATCGCCCGGTGACGAGGTGCTGATCCCCGACAGCGCCTATGATCCCACGCGCTCGCTCGGCAACGGCATCCTCAAGCGGATGGGGATCGCGACGCGCTTCTACGATCCTTTGGTGGGGGCGGGGATCGCAGAGTTGATCGGCCCGGCGACGCGCGCGATCTTCATGGAAAGCCCCGGCAGCCTGACGTTCGAGGTGCAGGACGTGCCGGCGGTCGTCGCCGCGGCGAAGGCGCGAGGGATCGTCACGCTGCTCGACAACACTTGGGCGACGCCGCTGCTATTCCCCGCGATCGGGCGCGGGGTGGATTACACGATCCTCGCCTGCACCAAGTACGTCGTGGGCCATTCGGACGTGATGCTGGGTTCAGTGACGGCGGGGCCGGGGCGGTTCGAGGCGTTAAGGACTGCAACCTATCAGCTCGGCCAGTGCGTCAGTCCCGACGATGCGTGGCTGGGCAGCCGGGGCCTGCGTACGATGAAGCTGCGGCTCGACGAACAGGGGCGATCGGCACTCGCCATCGCCGAGTGGCTGAAGGGACGGCCGGAAGTGGCGCGGGTGCTCCACCCCGCACTGCCCGATTGTCCGGGGCATGAGGTCTTCCACCGCGACTTTTCCGGCGCGTCCGGGCTGTTCAGCGTTGTCCTGAAGGGCGGCAGCGACGCGGGCCGCGTCGCGATGATCGACGGGCTCGCGCATTTCGGTATCGGCTATAGCTGGGGCGGGTATGAGAGCCTCGCGCTGCCGATCGACCCGCAGCACTATCGCTCCGTCACGCGGTGGGAAGCCGAGGGGCCGATGATCCGGCTCCAGATCGGGCTGGAGGATACGGGCGACCTGATCGCCGATTTGGAGGCGGGGCTGGCGCGGTTTGCGGCTGCCTGAACTCACTCCCACTATCGCGGTCATCACAGCGAAAGCTGGGATCGTGAGCCGCAGGGGCGCAGCGCGTGGAAAGCGATCCCAGCCTTCGCTGGATGACGGACGCTTCTACTTGTCGATACCCACCACACGCCGCGCTTTTGCGATCGCGCGGTACGCCGTCGACTTGGCGAGATTCTGCGACGGATACCGCTTCGGCGCCGTCGGCGACAGGCCGACGTCACGCATCATCGCGTTGAGATTGTGCGCGTACTGCTCGCGGTAGCTCCATTCTGAGCGCCACGTGATCGAGAAGGACACCGACGTCGCCGGCCCGTTCTGCACCCAGTGCGGCGCCTTGACGGGCACGTAGATCGCCTCGCCCGGGACGATCGTGATCGGCTGGCCGCGATCCTTGATCTCCTCGCGGAAGGGCAGGTTGCGGTGCGCGCCGCGGTGGAACGCTTCGTGCGCCTCCGGCTTCACCACGTCGTGGTCGGCGGGGTCGAAGATGGTCATCGTCTTGGTCCCGCGCAGTTGCAGCAGGATGTTGTGCTCAGGGTCGAAGTGGAACGGCGTCACCGCGCCCGGCGACGAGACGAAGATGAATGCCTCGCGCTTCAGCATCGGGCCGGTCGAGGGCGCGGCAAGCGGCGCGATTTCGTCCAGCACCTCGTCCATCAGCGCCTTGTACGCCGCATCCTGCTCGACGAACTTTAGCACCATCCAAGACCCGTTTTCCTCGATCGACCGGATCGTGTCGGCGAAGGAGAGGCCGTTGTCGCGCACTGTGTCGGGATCAACACCGATCGGAAGGTCGGCGAGGTTCTGCTCGACATCGACCGGCCGCATCCGCTGCGCAAGGCCGACGAGGGATTCGAGGTCGAACAGCTTGTGCCCGACAAGGCTATGCGTCAGCTTGCCGGCGGTTTCGGGATAGAGCGCGTCAAAGGTCGCCCGCGCGCCGTCGTCAAAGATCTGCGTCATCGTCGTCGTTCCGTGGCTGGGGATGCGAAGGAGTGCGCCGTGCCTTGATCGCGGCCCAGCCGCGCTCGACCGCGCGTGCGGCGGCGAAGGCGAGGCGCCCGCGCGCGCCGCCGATGGGGAGCGTCAGGCGGACGATGCCGCGCCGCTCCGCCCACAGGCTGTCGATCATCGGGTGGTTGGCCGCGGCGCAGCTGTCCATCCAGTCGATGAAGGGGGCATCGAGGATGCCGTAATTCTCGATCTGGATCAGGACGCCGGGCGAGAAGCGTGCATAGTCCTCGTCGTAAGCGATCTTGAACGAGGCGCTGCCCGGCGGGCAGAGGAAGTTGACGAGCATCGCGATCGTGCGCTCACCAACCGTCATGCGCAGGATCTCGAGGCGTCCGGCCTCGCGGGCACCCGCCAGCGCCTGGGCGAAGAAGCCGCGCTTGGCTGTGTCGCTGCCAAGCGCCGACCCTTCGCGGCCCTTCCAGCCCGAAGCTTCGAGCGCGAGGAAGGCGTCGATCCACTCGCCAAGGTCTTCGCCGGGGGAAAGCCGCGTCGTCACGACCGTGCCCAGTTCGGCGAGGCGATTGGCGAGCCGCTTCAATTCCTTGCGCTTCTTCTTTCGCACCGTTGCTTCGTAATAGGCGGTAGGCGAAATGTCGCTGGCTAGCAGCGCACGCTCGTGGCGCATCACGGTCGCGATCGGGCGGTCGGCAACCGCGGTGAGCGCCCGGTGCGCGGCGCCATCCTCGACGATCGCGGTCAGGTGGAGGAGCGGGGGCAGGCCGGGTGTCCTATCGAGGCAGGCGAGCATCGCCGCCATCGCCGCCGCCTCTTCCCCGGCACGCAGCAGCGGCATGCCGAGAAACGCATTGGCGTGGACCCAATTGGTCAGCGTCGGCACCGGGATGCGGTAATAGCGCGGCTCGATGCCAAGCGGCATCAGCCCGACCAAGACCTCGCCCCGAAACGCCGCGACCGCGCGGACGGCGCCGCCGTCACCCAGATGCCGGGCCGAGGCCATCAGGAACCAGCGTTCGGCGAAGGGATTGGGCTCTGCGGCGTAGGCAACACAGTCGTCCCATGCCTTGCCCTGCGTCGCATCGAGGTCGGCCAGCGTCGTCATTAGCGCCGACACGGGCGCCTCCGCCGCCTGATCCCGCTCGATCGGTGAATGGTACAGCGCTGCCTCCACAATGGGGGCCAGCCTTAGCGATCAGCCGTTAACAAGCCGCTGCCGTCACAACAGAAACGGCGCCGGATCCCCCGAACCGGCGCCGTTCCCCGTTTCCCCCGCTCGGGGAAGCTCGTCGGTTGTCAGAAGGTCAGGCGACCTGTGCCTCGTGCACTTCTTCGGGATCGCGCAGCACATAGCCACGGCCCCAGACCGTCTCGATGTAATTGTCGCCCTCGGTCGCCATCGACAGCTTCTTGCGCAGCTTGCAGATGAACACGTCGATGATCTTGAGCTCGGGCTCGTCCATCCCGCCATAAAGGTGGTTGAGGAACATTTCCTTGGTGAGCGTCGTGCCCTTGCGCAGCGAGAGCAGCTCCAGCATCGCATATTCCTTGCCGGTCAGATGGACGCGGGCGCCATCGACCTCGACCGTCTTGGCGTCGAGGTTGACCGCCAGCTTGCCCGTCTTGATGACCGACTGCGAATGGCCCTTTGAACGGCGGACGACGGCGTGGATGCGCGCGATCAGTTCCTCGCGGTGGAAGGGCTTGGTCACGTAATCGTCGGCGCCGAAGCCGAAGCTGCGCACCTTCGAATCCATTTCGGCGACACCCGACAGGATCAGCACCGGCGTCTGCACGCGGGCGACGCGCAGCTTTTTGAGCACGTCGTAGCCGTGCATGTCGGGCAGGTTCAGGTCGAGTAGAATGATGTCGTAGTCATAGAGCTTGCCAAGGTCCAAGCCCTCTTCGCCAAGATCGGTCGAATAGACATTGAAGCCTTCGGTCGCGAGCATCAGCTCGATCGCCTTGGCAGTGGTAGGCTCGTCCTCGATCAGCAACACGCGCATCGGCCGGATCCCCTGTCCCTGTGGCGAGATGCGCACTGCCCCCTTTGGCCGGCCGCTCGCTGGACTTCAGCATTAACCTAAACAGCTCTGAAGCCAAAAGGTTAATTTCTCGCTAAGGCGCGGCAATCCGCGAGTCGGCGTGCTTACCTTCTCGTTCGCAAACGTTACGGAAGCGTTCGGTCAGCCAGCCGATCAACAATTCGACGCGCGCGGGCCGGCGGTGGCTTGGCGGGGTCAGCAGGTGCAGCGCCACGGGGGGCGCCCGCCATTCGGGCAGGATCGCGACCAGCGCGCCCGAGGCAAGCTCGCGATCGACGATGAAGTCGGGCAGCCGCGCGATGCCGAGCCCTGCGACGAGCGCGGGCAGCATCGCTTCCCCATTATTGGTCATCAGCGGCCCGGCGGCGCGCACCGCCGCGGTTTCGCCGCCCGGCCCTTGGAACAGCCAGGTGGCGTTCGGCAGGTTGGTGTAACTGAAGCACGCATGTTCGGCGAGTTGCGCCGGGTGTGTCGGCGTGCCCGCACGCGCTAGATAGGCGGGGGCGGCGACGACATGCGCGGTGACGGCAGACAGCCGCCGCGCGCGCAGCGAGCTGTCGGGAAGGTCGGCAATGCGCAGCGCGATGTCGATCCCCTCGGCGACGATGTCGACCCGCGAATCGGACAGCGCCAGCTCGACCTCGATCCCCGGATGCGCGGCCATGAAATCGGCGATCGCGGGCGCGACGTGGCGGACGCCGAAGGTCATTGGCGCGGCGACGCGGACGAGGCCGGTGGGCGCACGCGCGCTTTCGAGCGCGGTTTCCTCCGCCGCCTGGCCTTCGGCGAGGATGCGTTGCGCGTGTTCGGCGAGAGAGCGCCCACTGTCGGTCAGCGTCAGCCGGCGCGAGGTGCGGTGGAAAAGGGCTGTGCCCAGCCGCGCCTCCAGCCGGCTGATCGCCTTCGACACCGTGGCCTTGCTGATCCCCAGCGCCTGTGCCGCGCCACTGAACGACCGCTGCTCGACCACGCAGGCGAAGATCGCCCAGGCTTCGAAGTCGGGCAGTTGCATCGGTAGTCAGCCCTCGCCGAAGCCGGCGGCGGCGAATCGATCGGGCAGGGGGGCCTCGGCCTCGATCGGCGCCTTGCCCTCGCGCGGCAGCGACAGGCGCTGCGCGTGGAGCAGCATCCCGCCGCGCTCGGCCCGGCCGTAATGCGGATCGCCGACGATGGGCAAGCCGAGGCCGCTGGCGGCGTGAACGCGAATCTGATGCGTGCGGCCGGTTTCGGGGGTGAAGGCGACGAGCGTGCGGTCGCCCTCTGCGCGGATCACTTCCCAGTGCGTGACGGCACGCTTTCCGCGCGGATCGGGGACGATTCGCCAGCCGGTTTCCGCGGTCGATACCTTGCCCAGCGCCATGTCGATCGTGCCGCGTTCATCGCCCGGCACGCCGACGAGCACGGCCAGATACCGCTTCGCCACAAGACCGCTTTCGAAGGTTTGCTGGAACCGCTTGTGTGCCTTGGGGTTGCGCGAGAGCAGAAGGCAGCCGCTGGTGTCGCGGTCGAGCCGGTGGACGGGAAGGGGCGCACGTTTGAAGCCGAAGGTCAGGTCATCGAGCATCGCGGCAACGCTTGGCGATCGGTCGCGCGGTTCGTCGACGGGCAGCCCGGCGGGCTTGTCGAGGATCAGCGCTTCACCGTCGATGAAGAGGACGCAGGTTGCTAGGTCGGGACGGTTCATGGCCCCGCGCCTAGCATGGGCGGCGCTGGTCGGGGAGGGGGCGCTGCTCGCGCTCGCCGGCTGCGCGCCGGTCGCGAAACCCGCACCCGCGGTGACGGTCGCGGCCCCAGCACCGATGACGCCGCTGCCCGCCGCGCCGCCGCCGGTGCTGGTCGCCGCTGCGCGCCCGCCGATGGCGCTGTGCGGGCGCGGGGTCGTGTCGCCGGGGCCGGACGGGCGGATGCTCAACCACTTTCCCTATCCCGAGATGCCCGCAAGTGCTCTGGTCCCGGCGCCCGCCTCGCTCGGCGACAGCGGGTGCCGGGTGCATCCGGCGATGCTGCCCGATCTTCAGCGCCTGATCGCCGCCGCCGATACCGATTCGCGCGTGGCGGGCAAGCTGCGCGCGGTTTCCTGCCAGCGCAGCGTCGCGTTCCAGGAGCGGACCTTTTGCGCCGGCATCCTGTCGGGGCGGTCGCAGGGGTTTGCCGACCGCGCCTGGGCCTCCGCCCCGCCGGGGCATAGCGAGCATGCGACGGGGTATGTCATCGATTTCGGCACACGTGACCGCGGCGGGTGCCCCGATGCCGACGCGTGCTTCGCCGCGACCGACATGGGCAAGTGGCTGCTGGCGAACGCCGCGCGCTATGGCTTCGAACTGAGCTTCCCCGCGGGCAACAGGCAGCAGGTGAAGTGGGAGCCATGGCACTGGCGCTGGGTCGGAACGAGCGCGGCGGCGGCGGGAGCGGAACCGGCGCGGCGAACCTTTGCGCTGGCACGAGCGCGGTTTCCGGCAAACCCCGGCGTCGATTAAATCGGAACGGGTTGATCCGATTACCTAGCTGGCCTAGATGGCCTGCAACCCTTGGGGAGTAGTCACCCGTACCAGCGGGGCTGTCGTCAACAAGCTCGATCCATGGGATCGTGGCGGCAGCAGCGGTTTGAGGCCGCCCGACGAGACCAACGGCAGCGCCGGTCCGCTTTGGGCCAAGGTCGGTCGCTGTCGTTCGTCACCGGCCCCCAGGATTTGTCACATGCCCGGTATCCTCACGCTCGGCGCGCTCGGCGCCAGCCTTTCGGTCGACGCCTTTGCCGCCGCGCTCGGCAAGGGAGCGCAGGCGCCGCGGACGCGGTGGCGCGACGCGCTTCGCGTCGGTGCGGTGTTCGGCTTCTTCGAGGCGCTGACCCCGGCGGCGGGCTGGCTGCTCGGCTATCTGGTCAATGACTGGATCGCCGACTGGGACCATTGGGTGTCGTTCGTGCTGCTGGCGGTCATCGGCGGGCACATGATCGTGCAGAGCCTTCGCGATGGTGAGGCCGCCGAAGCGGCGCCCGCCGCGAGCGAGACCAACTACTTCCGGCTGATGCTGACCGCGCTTGCCACCAGCATCGACGCGGCCGCCGTCGGCGTCACGCTGGCGCTGATGGACGTCAACATCGCGGTGGCGTGCATCGTCATCGGCGGCGTCACCTCCCTCGTCGCCACCGGCGGCGTGATGCTGGGCAAGCGCGTGGGGCCGTATCTCGGCAATTATGCCGGGATCGTCGGCGGCGTCGTACTGGCGGGGATCGGCACCGCGATCCTCCTCCAGCACACCGGGGTCATCTGACGCCTCAGCCGCAGGACAGCTTGACGATCTTCCCCCCGGCATCGACCTCGACGTTCAGGCGGTCGGGGCGGAAGTCCATCGTCAGCGCCGAGCCGGTTTCGTAGCGGCGAACGGTGCGTGCGCCCGACGCGGCCTTGGCGCGATCGACGGTGGCGGGGTCGTCGGGCTGGCCGATCAGATTCTGGACCGGCGTCGCGTCGCACTGGGCGCCGCTCGCCGGATCTGCCGTGGCGGGTGCGGGCGTCTGTGTGCAGGCGGCGACCGCCAGCAGAACAATGGGGATGAAGCGGATCATGCGGCTTCCTCTTCCTCGGCGGCATCGTCGGCCGGCTCTTCGGTGCGCGTCATCTTGAGCTTGCCGTTCTTGACTGCGAAGCCCAGCCGCCCCTCGACCAGCGCCACCGCATCGCGGCCGAACTGCTCGTAGCGCCAGCCGTTCAGCACAGCGAGGTCGCCGCGCTGTCCCGCCGCCAGCGCCTCGAGGTCGTCCGACCGCGCGAGCAGGCGCGCGGCGACATTGATCTCCTTGGCGCGAATCTTGAGGAGTAGCTTGAGGAGGTCGGCGACCAGCGCGCCGTCCTTGCCCATGCCGGGCTTGCGATCGTCGCGCGCGGGCAGCTCGTCGCTGCGCATCGGCTTGGCGCTCTCCAGCGCGACCATCAGCCGGCCGCCGATGTCGTTGCCGCCCCATGTCGCCGACAGACCGCGGACGCGGGCAAGGTCACCCTGCTTCTTCGGCGGATTGGCGGCGAGGTCGGCGATCGTCTCGTCCTTAACGATCCGCCCGCGCGGCAGGTCCTTGCCCTGTGCCTCCAGTTCGCGCCAGCGGGCCAGCGCCTTCAGCCGCCCGAGCACCTCGGGCTTGCGGCTGTTGATGCGGACGCGCTGCCACGCTTCGTCGGGATCGTTGAAATAGTTTGCGGGGTTCGCCAGCCGCTCCATCTCCTCGTCCAGCCACAGGCCGCGGCCGGTGCGGCGCAGCTTGTCGAGCATCCGCGGGAAGATCTTGGACAAGTGCGTCACGTCGGCGATCGCATAGTCGATCTGGCGCGCATCGAGCGGCCGGCGCGACCAGTCGGTAAAGCGTGCGCCCTTGTCGACAGTGATGCCCAGATAGCTGTCGACGAGGTTCGAATAGCCGATCTGCTCCCCCTGACCCAGCGCCATTGCCGCGACTTGTGTGTCGAACAGCGGGTGCGGGGTCTTGCCGGTGAGGTTGTAGATGATCTCGATATCCTGCCCGCCCGCGTGGAAGACCTTGAGCACGTCCTCGTTCTCGGTGAGCAGGTCGAGCAGCGGCTTGAGGTCGATCCCCGGCTGCATCGGGTCGATCGCCGCGGCTTCGTTCTCGTCGGCGATCTGGATCAGGCAGAGCTCGGGCCAGTAGCTGTTCTCGCGCATGAACTCGGTATCCACCGCGACGAAGGGCGAATTGGCGAGCCGGGTGCAGAGATTGGCGAGGGCGGCATTGTCCTCGATAAGTCCGTGTATGTGCATCGCCCCCCCATAGAACCAGTCGCGCGGGTTGACAAAGAGGGGAAGGGACCGGATGCGCGGCGACCATCCCGTTTCGCGCTGAACCGAAAGAGCAACGACCATGCACGCCTATCGCACGCACCATTGCGGCGCCCTTCGCGACACCGATGTCGGCCAGGAAGTCCGCCTGTCGGGCTGGGTGCACAAGAAGCGCGACCATGGCGACCTCGTCTTCGTCGACCTGCGCGACCATTACGGCATCACCCAGATCGTGACCGAGGTCGACGGCCCGGTGTTCGCGGTCATCGAATCGCTGCGGAGCGAATCGGTCGTGACGATCACCGGCAAGGTGGTGGCGCGCGCGGCGGAGGCGGTGAACCCCAATCTGCCGACCGGCGCGGTCGAGATCCGCGCGACCGACGCGGTGGTCCAGTCGATGGCCCACGACCTGCCGATGCCGGTCGCGAGCGACAACGAATATCCGGAGGATATCCGCCTTCGCTATCGCTTCGTCGACCTGCGCCGCGAGAAGGTGCACGCCAACATCATGCTGCGCGCCAGCGTCATCGCCTCGCTTCGCAAGCGGATGATCGATCAGGGCTTTACCGAGTTCCAGACGCCGATTCTGACCGCATCGAGCCCCGAGGGCGCGCGCGACTATCTGGTCCCCAGCCGCGTCCATCCGGGCAAGTTCTATGCGCTGCCCCAGGCGCCGCAGATGTTCAAGCAGCTCCTGATGGTCGCCGGCTTCGACCGTTATTTCCAGATCGCGCCCTGCTTCCGCGACGAGGATGCGCGCGCCGACCGCTCGCCGGGCGAATTCTATCAGCTCGATTTCGAGATGAGCTTCGTCACGCAGGAGGACGTGTTCGCCGCGATCGAGCCGGTGCTGCACGGCGTGTTCGAGGAGTTCGCCGACTGGCAGGGCAAGGGCCGCACCGTGTCGGCGCGGCCGTTCAAGCGCATCCCGTACCGCGAATCGATGCTCAAGTACGGCAATGACAAGCCCGACCTGCGCAACCCGATCGAGATCGTCGACGTGACCGATCACTTCCACGGCTCGGGCTTCGGCATCTTCGCCAGCCTGGTCGAGGGCGGCAGCGTTATTCGCGCGATCCCGGCGCCGGGCGCGGGCGCGGGTAGCCGCAAGTTCTTCGACGACATGAATAACTGGGCGCGCGGCGAGGGCTATTCGGGCCTCGGCTACATCAACATCAAGGACGGCGTCCCCGGCGGCCCGATCGCCAAGAACCATGGCGAGGAAGCGACCGCGAAGCTGATCGCCGCGCTCGGCCTCGGCGACAACGACGGCGTGTTCTTTGCTGCTGGCAAGGAAGGACAGGCGGCGAAGCTCGCCGGCCTTGCGCGCACGCGCGTCGCCGAGCAGCTCAATCTGATCGACCAGAACCGGTTCGAGTTCTGCTGGATCGTCGACTTCCCGATGTTCGAATATGACGAGGACGCCAAGAAGGTCGACTTCAGCCACAACCCCTTCTCGATGCCGCAGGGGGAGATGGAGGCGCTGGAGGGCAAGGACCCGCTCGATATCCTCGCCTATCAGTACGACATCGTCTGCAACGGCGTGGAGCTGTCGTCGGGCGCGATCCGGAACCACAAGCCCGAGATCATGTACAAGGCGTTCGAGATCGCCGGCTATTCGCAGGCCGAGGTCGACGCCAATTTCTCGGGCATGATCAACGCGTTCAAGTGCGGCGCGCCGCCGCATGGCGGGTCGGCGCCGGGCGTCGACCGGATCGTCATGCTGCTGGCCGATGAGCCGAACATTCGCGAGGTCATCACCTTCCCGATGACGCAGAAGGCCGAGGACCTGATGATGAACGCCCCCTCGGCGGTCACGGCCAAGCAGCTTCGCGAGCTGGGCATCCGGATCGTCGAGGCACCGGGGACGAAGCCCGCGGCCTGAACAAAAAAAACGGCGTGCCCGCTGTCGCGCGGCACGCCGTTCGAGGATTGCGCCCCGATGTTGGGGGGGAGGGGGCGCGAGGGAAGTCAGGGGCCGCCGGTTGCAAGACGCATCCGGCGGCCTTTTCCGTCAGGCGTTTTCGGTCTCGACCTGCACCGGCTGCGGGAAGTGGAACTTGCCGTCCTCGCCCAGCACGTGGAGTTCGCCGTCCATGATCGCGAAATAGGCGCCGTGGACCTTGAGCTCGCCCGCCGCCTTGGCCTTCTGGACGAAGGGGAAGGTGTCGAGATTGGCGATCGACGTGCGGACCGCCTCATACTCCATCTCGCGGCTCGCCTCGGGGCCGTCGCCGTGGCTCGCCTTCACCTTCTCGCGCGCGTTGTCGAGGATGCTGACCCAGTCGCGGACGAAGCCGCCCTCGCCGGGCTCGGCATCCTTGAAGACGTTGGACAGCGCCGCGGCGCAGCCGCCACACGCGCCGTGACCCATCACGACGATTTCCTCGACCTTGAGCTTCGTTACCGCGAACTCCAGCGCGGCGGAGACGCCGTGACGCCCGCCGCCCGTCTCGCACGGCGGCACCAGCGCCGCGACGTTGCGCACGACGAAGATCTCGCCCGGCATCGTGTCGAAGATCTGCGCCGGTTCGACGCGGCTGTCGGAGCAGGCGATGATCATCACCTTGGGCTCCTGCTTCTCGCGCAGTTCCTCCCAACGCTCGCGCTGGCGGCGCAGGTCGGAGGTGCGGAAGCGGTGATAACCGTCGATCAGGTCGTTGAAGTAGGTCATTTGGCCTCCCGACAGGGGTGAATAGGGTGGACGCTAGCTAGGGACCGGCGTTTTGCCGGGCAACGAACGCTTTGTGTCAAATCGTGTCCGGCCCGATTGTTTCCGGCGGCGTCCGGCTCTATTTGGGCGCGATGACCGACAGCCCCGTGCTCGCCCCCCGCGCGCCCCGCACGCGCAAGCCCGACTGGATTCGCGTCAAGGCCCCGACTTCGGCCGGGTTTGCCGCGACGCGCGAGCTGATGCGCTCGAAAAGCCTGACGACCGTCTGCGAAGAAGCGGCGTGCCCGAATATCGGCGAATGCTGGTCGAAGAAGCACGCGACCGTCATGATCCTCGGCGACACGTGCACGCGCGCCTGTGCCTTCTGCAACGTAAAGACGGGCATGCCGCGTGCGGTCGACCGGATGGAGCCGCAGAACGTCGCCGATGCCGCGGCACAGATGGGCCTCAACCACATCGTCATCACCTCGGTCGATCGCGACGACCTGCCCGATGGCGGCGCCAGCCAGTTCGTCAAGGTGATCGAGGCGATCCGCGCATCGAACCCGACGACGACGATCGAGATCCTGACCCCCGACTTCCGCAACAAGGCGGAGGCGGCGGTCGAGGCGATCGTCGCGGCGCGGCCCGACGTGTACAACCACAACCTCGAGACCGTGCCCAGGCTCTATCCCACAATCCGACCGGGCGCGCGCTACTATGCCTCTCTACGCCTGCTCGAGAGCGTGAAGCGGCACGATCCGTCGATCTTCACCAAATCGGGGATCATGCTCGGCCTCGGCGAACAGCGGCTGGAGGTGCATCAGGTGATGGACGACATGCGCTCGGCCGATGTCGATTTCCTGACGATGGGCCAGTATCTTCAGCCCACCCCGCGCCATGCCAAGGTCGAGGATTTCGTGACGCCGCAGGCGTTCGACGCCTATGCCGCGATCGCGCGGGCCAAGGGCTTCCTGCTGGTCGCCTCCTCGCCGCTCACACGGTCGAGCTATCACGCGGGCGACGATTTCGAGCGGCTGCGCGCCAATCGCGAGGCGAAGCTCGCCCGCGCCCGCTGATGCCCAAGCACAGCGAGACGCGGGCGCTGCCCTACAGCCCCGACCAGATGTACGACATGGTGGCCGATGTCGGCCGCTATGCCGAGTTCCTGCCCTGGGTCAGCGCGATCCGCGTGCGGTCGGACAGCGAGACCGAAATGGTCGCCGATATGATCGTCGGCTTCAAAGGGCTGCGCGAAAGCTTCACCTCGCGCGTCCAGAAGGTGCGGCCGGAGAAGATCCGCGTCGAATATGTCGACGGGCCGCTCAAGTACCTCCACAACGACTGGGGCTTCCGGCCGGACGGCAAGGGCGGTTGCCTCGTCGACTTCGCGGTCGATTTCCAGTTCAAGAGCCGGATGTTCGAGATGCTGGCGGGCCAGGTGTTCGACCGAGCGCTGCGCAAGATGATCGGCGCGTTCGAGGAGCGCGCGGCGACGCTCTATGCCTCGGGCGCAGGCGATCCGGGCAGCAGCAGGTCGAGCGCGCACGACGCCGCCTGAAGCCGGATACCGGCGCGGCCGTTATTCTCGAACACGCGCGAGTCTGCGTGCACGTCCTGCGGATCGGCGCCGCGGATCGCGCGGGCGAAGACGACGGTGCCGACCGGCTTCTTCTCGCTGCCGCCGCCGGGGCCGGCGATGCCGGTGATCGCCACCGCCACATCCGCGCCCGACTTCTCCAGCGCCCCCTGCGCCATCCGCCACGCCACCGCGATCGACACCGCGCCGAAGGTTTCGAGCACGTCGAGGCTGACGCCCAGCGTCTTCATCTTCGCTTCGTTCGAATAGGTGACGAATCCGGCGTCTAGCACGTCGGACGAGCCCGGAATCTCGGTCAGCGCCGCGGCGACGAGGCCGCCGGTGCAGCTTTCGGCCAGTGCGACGCTGCGCCCGCGGGCGCGGTTTTCCTCGACCACGCGGCGGGCGAGGGTGACGAGGTCGGGGGGAAGCAGGGTGTCCATGGCGCTCAGCGCGCTCCGTTGGTGCAAATCGGCAGCGGCGAGCGGCGGCCCGCCTTTCGATCGCGATCGTTGGCGAGTTGCAGGAACGCGACGGCGATCCCGGCGATGTTCTGCGGCGGCAGCGGCGCGACGAGCGACAGGATGCGGTCGATCTGCGGACAGTCGGCGGCCTTGATCTCCTGCGCGACCAGCGGCGCGACCAGCGACGACACGGCGGGCGCGGCGAAGGCGCTGTCGAGCAGCGGCGCCACGTCGGGCCCGGCGACCTTCGCGATGCCGGCGCGGGCGGTCGGCCAGGCGTCGGCGCTTGCATCCATGTAGCGTCGGCCGAGGTCGGGGTTGCGGCGCAGGTACGCGCTCGCGCCGAGGACCGGCGCGCAGGTCCGCGTCGCCTGGGCGAGCAGGTCGGGAGCGAGATACAGCAGCACCGCCTCACCCTCACGCGGGGTGAGGCACGCGTTGGTCTGCGCGATCGCCGCCGCGGGGGCCGCCAGCGCGGCGAGCGCCAGTGCGCCGCGCACCAGCGGCGAGAGCTTTTTCGTCATCATGCCTGTCCCGAAATACGGATCGTCGCGCACGCCTGTGCCGCGATCCCCTCGCCGCGGCCGGTGAAGCCCAGCCGTTCGGTCGTCGTTGCCTTGACGCTAACGTGGGCGACGGGAAGCTGCAAGATTTCGGCGATCCGCGCGCGCATCGTCTCACGGTGCGGGCCGATCTTCGGCGCTTCGCACATCAGGGTGAGGTCGACGAAATCGACGATCCCACCCGCCGCACGGACCAGCCCGGCGGCGTGGGCGAGAAACTGGTCGGAGCGGGCACCCTTCCACTGCGGGTCGCTTGGCGGGAAGTGCTGGCCGATGTCGCCCGCGCCGATCGTGCCGAGCAGCGCGTCGGTGATCGCATGGAGCGCCACGTCGGCGTCGCTGTGCCCCGACAGCCCCTTGTCATGCGGGACCAGGATGCCGCCGAGCCAGAGTTCCTCACCCGCCTCAAGCCGGTGCACGTCGAAGCCGGTGGCGCTCCGGCTGACCAGCGTGCCAGCCAGCCGCGCCTCGGCAGACGCGAAATCGGCGGGGTAGGTGATCTTGTCGAGCATCGGGCTTCCTTCGACGAGCGCCACGGTGTCGCCGGCGGCGCGCAGCATCTGCGCATCGTCGGTCGCCTCGGCATCGGCGGGCCAGGCATCGTGCGCAGCGATCAGGTCGGCGAGGCGGAATGCCTGCGGCGTCTGGATACGGACGAGGCCGTCGCGCGGCACGGTGTCGCCCAGTACCTCGATCCCACGCGCCAGCGTGTCGGCGACGGCGATGGCGGGGGTCGCACCGGCGTCACCGTCCAGCGCCGCGACCAGCGCGTCGACGACGGCCGCGGGGACGAAGGGGCGGGCGGCGTCGTGAACGAGGACGCGCTCGATCCCCTCGGCCGCGAGCCTGTCGAGGCCCGCGCGGACCGACCCGCGCCGCGTCGCGCCGCCGATGACGAAGGGCACATCGCCAAGCGCCGCGGCAAGCTCGCCTTCCTGTCCGCTCGCGATCGCGACGAGAACATGGTCGATCGCCGGGTGCGCCGACAGCGCCGCGTGGCTCCACGCGAGCATCGGCCGTCCGCCGAGCGTGCGGAACTGCTTCGGGCCGCCGGCACGCGTGCCCTGTCCGGCGGCGACGATGAGGGCGGCGGTCTTGAGGCGATCCATCGACGCGCGCCTAGCCCAATCGCGCGACACCCGCCAGCCTTGCCAGTCGCGGGCCCTTGGGGTAGGGGCTGCCTGTTTTTCAGGCAGTTTTCATGACCCAGCTTTCGCCCATCCAGATCGGTCCGGTGCGGATCGACAGCCCCGTGATCCTCGCGCCGATGACCGGCGTCACCGACCTGCCGTTCCGCAAACTGGTGCGCCGTTTCGGCTCGGGCCTCAACGTGACCGAGATGATCGCCAGCCAGGCGATGATCCGCGAGACGCGTCAGTCGCTGCAGAAGGCGGCTTGGGACCCGGTCGAGGAGCCGGTGTCGATGCAGCTTGCCGGTTGTAGCCCTAAGGAAATGGCCGAGGCGGCGAAGCTCAACGAGGATCGCGGCGCGGCGATCATCGACATCAACATGGGCTGTCCGGTCAAGAAGGTGGTGAACGGCGATGCGGGCTCGGCGCTGATGCGCGACCTGCCGCTTGCCGCCAGCCTGATCGACGCGGTGGTCAAGGCGGTGAAGGTGCCGGTCACCGTCAAGATGCGGATGGGCTGGGACCACAGCAGCCTCAACGCCCCCGAACTCGCGCGCATCGCGCAGGATCTGGGCGCGCAGCTCATCACCGTCCACGGCCGCACCCGCAACCAGATGTACAAGGGCAAAGCCGACTGGGCGTTCGTCCGCCGGGTGAAGGACGCTGTGAGCCTGCCCGTCATCGTCAACGGCGATATCTGCTCGATCGAAGATGCCGAGACTGCGCTCGCGCAATCGGGCGCGGACGGCGTGATGATCGGGCGCGGCGCCTATGGGAAGCCATGGCTGCTCGGCCAGGTGATGCAGCATTTCGCGACCGGGCGGCAGGTCGCCGACCCGTCGATCGAGGCGCAGTACGAGTTGATCGCCGAGCATTACGACATGATGCTCTCTCACTATGGCACCGAGACCGGCGTCAACATGGCGCGCAAGCATATCGGCTGGTACACGCGCGGCCTGACCGGATCGGCCGAGTTCCGCAACCGCGTGAACCAGCAGCCCGATCCGAATGTCGTCAAGGCGATGCTCGCCGAGTTCTACGCGCCGTGGCGTTCGCGCGCGGCAGCCTGATCGAGGGCGGGCTGACAGCGGGCAGTGGGCCGAGCGCGGCGGAGCTGTTCGCGGCGCTGCCCGTGGCGGTGCTGGTGCTCGATGCGGGCGATGGCATCGTCTTTGCCAATGGCGCCTGCGAGCTCTTGCTCAACCAGTCCGAGCGGTCGATGCGCGGGCTGGGGCTGACGCAGGTACTCGACCTGCCGCTCGATTATGTCCGCAATCGCGACCGCGGCGGGCTGGCGCTCGTCGATACGGAGATTGTGACGCGGCGCGGGCACCGGCTGCGCGTCGACATGGCAGAGGCGCTGCTGCCCGAACAGGGCTGGCGCGTCATCACGCTTCATGATGCGGTCGCTGGCCGGCGGCACGGAATCGGTGATCGCGGCGGCGCTCGAGCGGCGATGGGTGCGGCGGCGATGCTGGCGCACGAAATCAAGAACCCGCTATCGGGTATCCGCGGCGCCGCGCAGCTTCTAGGCGATGCCGGCGGCGAGCGCGAGCTGACCGAACTCATCACGACCGAAGTCGACCGCATCGCCGCGCTGATCGACCGGATGCAAGATTTCACCGACACCCGTGCGCCGGTGCTGGAAGCGGCCAACATCTATCCGCTGCTCGCGCATGCCAAGCGCGTCGCGCAGGCGGGCTTTGCGCGCGGCGTCGCGATCGAGGAGCGATTCGACCCCTCGCTGCCCGCGGTGCTGATCGACGGCGACCGGTTCGTGCAGGTCATGGTCAACCTGATGAAGAACGCGGCGGAGGCGCTGGCCGGGCATCCCGATCCGCGCATCCAGATTGCCACCGCCTATCGTCACGGCATGTCGGCCAGCGCCGCGCCGGGGCGCCCGCGCCAGAAGCTGCCGATCGAGATTTGCGTGCTCGACAACGGCCCCGGTGCGCCCGCCGACATCGCCGAGCATCTGTTCGAACCGTTCGTGTCGGGCAAGCCCGAGGGGCAGGGGCTGGGCCTGCCGCTGGTCGACAAGCTGGTGCGCGACATGGGCGGGATCGTCGCCTATGCGCGGGAGGGAGAGCCTGAATGGACGGTGCTGCGTATCCTGTTGCCGCGGGCGGACGCGTGATCGAGGGGCGGATCGGCAGCATCCTGGTCTGCGACGACGACGCGGCGATCCGTACCGTGGTCGCACAGGCGCTGCGGCGCGCGGGGCACCGGGTCGATACCGTCGCGTCCGTCGCGCAGTTGCGGGCGGAGATCGCTCGCGGACTGCCCGACGTGCTCGTCACCGACGTGATCCTGCCCGACGGCAACGGCCTCGACGTCGTGACGTCGCTGACCGTCGATTATCCGGGGCTGCCTGTCATCGTCCTGTCGGCGCAGAACACGCTGACCACCGCGGTGCGCGCGACCGAGGCGGGGGCGTTCGACTATCTGCCCAAGCCCTTCGATCTTGCTGCGCTCACCGACGCGGTGCAGGGCGCGCTGGCCAGAAGCGCGGCGCGGCCCATCGACCTCGGCCCGGCGGAGGAGGGCGGCGGCCTGCTGATCGGCCGGTCGCCGGCGATGCAGGAGGTGTACCGCGTCATCGCGCGCGTCGTCGCGAACGACCTGACCGTCTTGATCTCCGGCGAATCCGGCACCGGCAAGGAGCTGGTCGCGCGCGCGATCCACGAGCTCGGCCCGCGCCGCGCGGCGCCGTTCGTCGCGATCAACATGGCCGCGATCCCGCGCGAGCTGATCGAGGCCGAATTGTTCGGGCATGAGCGCGGCGCATTCACCGGCGCGGCGGCGCGAATGGCGGGGCGGTTCGAGCAGGCGGCGGGCGGCACCCTCTTTCTCGACGAGATCGGGGACATGCCGATGGAGGCGCAGACGCGGCTGCTCCGCGTGCTCCAGTCGGGCGAGTTCACGACAGTGGGCGGCGCGCGCACGATTCGCGCCGACG
This sequence comes from uncultured Sphingomonas sp., assembly GCA_913775315.1. GTDB lineage: Bacteria > Pseudomonadota > Alphaproteobacteria > Sphingomonadales > Sphingomonadaceae > Sphingomonas. The sequence continues at coordinate 28,919 of CAJYIX010000044.1, forward strand.
TTCGCATCGTCGCGGCGACCAACAAGGACCTGACCGCCTCCGTCCAGCAGGGGGCGTTTCGCGAGGACCTGTTCTACCGCCTCAACGTGGTTCCGATCAGCCTGCCACCCTTGCGCGAACGGCGGCAGGACGTGGGGCTGCTGGCGCGGCACTTTCTCGACCGCGCCGCCGAGAGCGGCCTGCCGCGCAAGGGCATCGACAAAGGCGCGCTCGCGCTGCTCGAGGGTCACGACTGGCCGGGTAACGTCCGCGAGCTGGAAAACCTGATGCGCCGCGCCGCTGCACTCGGCCGCGATGCGACGATCGACGCTGAGGAAATCCGCGCGAATCTGGGCAAGGGCGGTCCGCCCGTCGTGGCGGGCGAGGTCGATCCTGACCTGTCCGCCGCGGTCGCCGCGCGGCTTGATCGGATGGCGCGCGAGACGCCGCAGGCGTTCGAGGACGGCAGCCTCTACGAACGCATCATCTCGGAGGTCGAGCGGCCGCTGATCGAGGCGGTGCTTGCCCGCTGCGGCCAGAACCAGCTTCGCGCGGCACGTATCCTCGGCATCAACCGCAACACGCTGCGCAAGCGGCTCGACACGCTCGGCATCGATCCCACTCGGCGAGCCGTGAGCGGGTAGCGACCAAATGACCCAAAGAATGTGTTTTCCAAGCAACGGCGACGTTGTACGCTTGCAACGATGGAGGCTGTTGCCGTTCCCGACGTGCTGAATACCGAACCGCGCAAGCGCCTTAGCGTGACGCCGCTGGTCGAACTCGGCGTGCTCGCGCTGGCGGTGGCGATCGGCATCGCGACCTATTTCACGATCACCGCCGACCCGACATCGCCGCGCCCGCTGACGCCGCCGCTGGTGGCGCTGCTGATGGTCGCCAACCTCGTCCCCGCGGTGGCGCTGTTGGTGCTGATCGGCCGGCGGATCGCGATCAAGCGGGCGATGGCGACGGCGGCGGGCGGGCAGGGGCGGCTCCACGTCCGGCTTGTCGCGCTGTTTTCGGTCCTTGCCAGCGTACCGATGATTCTGGTCACGATCGTCGCGTCGATGCTGTTCCAATATGGCGTCGAGTTCTGGTATTCCGACCGCGCGAAGGACATGATCGAGCGGGCGGCGACGCTTGCCAACGAATCCTATGTCGAGATGACGCGATGGGTCGATGGCGAGAATGTCGCCGTTGGCAAGGATGTCGCGAACCTCCTGTCGAGCGGCTACGGCTTCGACACGACCGAGTTCGTCGGTACCTATGCGCAGAGCGTCCTCCAGCGCAGCCTGGCCGAATCGATCATCTTTGGCGTGTCGCCCAAGGGCGAGATCCTGACCTTCGCGCTGCTCGACCCGTATGAGCGCGGGCTCGCAAGCAGCATCCGCGTCGCCGACGCCCGCGCGGTGCTGGCGGGCAAGCCCAGCGTGGTGATCGTCAGCGGCGAGCGGGTGCAGTCGATCGCGCCGGTGCCGGGCACGCAATATCTCGTCGCATCGAGCCGCGTCGTCGGCGCCAAGGAGTTGATGCAGCGCAAGCAGCGCGCCGAGGGCGTCGTGGCCGATTACCGCGCGCTGCGCGAGCGGTCACGTTCGCTGCAACTGCGCTTCAACCTCGCGCTGCTCGGCATTTCGCTGTTCATCGTCGGGCTGGCGGTGTTCGCGGCGCTCGCCATCGCCGATCGCCTCGTGCGCCCGGTCAACGACCTGGTCGATGCCGCGCGCGGCGTCGCCGGCGGCAATTTCGATGCGCGCGTCAGCCAGCCGAAGCGGATGGACGAGGTCGGCACGCTTGCCAGCGCGTTCAACACCATGACCGAGCGGCTGAAGGAACAAACCGGCGCGCTGGTCGCGGCCAACGCTGAATCCGAAAGCCGCCGTGCGCTGATCGAGGCGGTCATGTCCGGCGTGTCGGCGGGCGTCGTCTCGATCGGGGCGGGGCGAACCGTGCGTCTGCTCAACAGCTCGGCCGCCAACCTGCTTCAGGTGGGCGAAGGCGATGCGATCGGCCGCCCGCTGGTCGACGTCGCGCCGGAGCTCGACGCGCTGCTCGCCAGCGATCAGCGCGAGGCGGTGGTACAGGTCGCGCGCGGCGGTGAGCCGCGGACGCTGGCGGTCAAGATCACGCGCGAAGCCGCCGGGCCGATCCTGACGTTCGACGATATCACCCAGCAGCTCGCCGACCAGCGGCGTGCCGCCTGGGCCGACGTCGCCCGCCGCATCGCGCACGAGATCAAGAACCCGCTCACCCCGATCCAGCTCGCGGCTGAACGCCTCCAGCGGCGGTACGGCAAGAATATCGAGCCGAGCGACACCACCTTCTCGCGCCTGACCGAGACGATCGTTCGCCAGGTTGGCGACCTGCGCCGGATGGTCGACGAGTTCTCGTCCTTTGCGCGGATGCCTAAGCCCGTGTTCCGGCGCGAGTCGCTGGTCGATATCGCACGCCAGTCGATGTTCCTGCACGAGGTCGGTCATCCGGGCGTCGCCTTCCGCCTCGATGCCGACGCGGATCAGCCCGTCAGCCTCGTCTGCGACCGGCGCCAGATCGGCCAGGCGCTGACCAACATTATCAAAAACGCCGCCGAGGCGATCGAGGCGCGCCCGCCCGCGGACGACCTTCCGCAGGGCGAGGTGGTGATGGCGCTGGCCAAGGCGAACGGCCGCGTCACGCTGTCGATCGCCGACAATGGCGTCGGCCTGCCGGTCGAGCGCGACC